>NZ_KB731324.1:1265891-1889549 GCF_000353285.1 Leptolyngbya boryana PCC 6306 | reverse complement strand
GGCTATCCGCAAACGGTTCAAGGCATCTGGATGCAATCCGGCAATACGTTATTAGCGCAGAATCAAGGAACTATCCCTCTGTCTGCTGCCTCTTTAACGAAAGTTGCCACCTCTCTTGCAGCCCTTCAGACTTTCGGAATTGATCATCGGTTTGAAACGGTCATTGGAACCAATGGCACGATCAAAGACGGCGTTCTCAAGGGCGATCTGATTCTTCAGGGCAATGGTAATCCTCTCTTTGTCTGGGAAGAAGCGATCGCAGTTGCCAATGCGCTTTCACAACTGGGCATCAAAAAAGTTACGGGCAACCTGATTGTGTCGGGTCGCTTCTTTATGAACTTCAATCCAGAATTAGACGCGTCAGGTGAGTTATTTAAGCAAGCCCTGAATGCGAGTACTTGGACAGGCGAAGTTGCTGAACAGTATGCTACCTTACCTGCTGGAACTCCAAAACCCCAGATTGCGATCGCGGGCAATGTGAAAGTTGCAGCCAATCCCTCAATCGCTCAAACCTTAATTCGACATCGTTCTCTACCTTTGCCGGAACTGCTGAAAAAGATGAATCGCTATAGCAACAATGCGATGGCAGAGATGGTCGCACTTGCGGTTGGTGGAGCAAAAGTGGTTGCTTTGAAGTCTGCACAGGCAGCAGGTGTCCCTCAACAAGAAGTGATTCTCGTCAACGGTTCAGGACTCTCTCCAGAAAATCGGATTTCGCCGCGTGCAGTATGTGCGATGTTTCTCGCGATCGAGCAATATCTCAAACCGAGTCAAATGACCGTGGGAGATATTTTTGCGATCGTGGGTGAGGATGCTGGAATTTTGGATCAGCGAAAGCTGCCCAAAGGATTAGTTACAAAATCCGGAAGTTTGAATGAAGTTAGTGCGCTCGCAGGAGCATTGCCGACGAGCCAGAAAGGAGTGGTTTGGTTTGTCGTGATGAATGGCGGAGGCGCAAACTTAGAAGGGTTCCGGGCAGGGCAAGAGTCGCTAGTGAATACTTTTGCAAATCAGTGGGGAGCAGTTTCAGCAGTTCCCGCCCAATTGGCAGCAAATCGCGATCGCGCAAGTTTGAAATCCTTGATTGAAAAAGCAAACTGATGGGAACGTGTAACGCAACGTTTTGAAATCGATGCTTGATTGAAAAATTGAACTGATTGAAACCCTAGCTTGAACGCATATCAAGCTAGGGTTTCAACTTTGATCTGAAAAAACTTTCCGTCCCCAGGTTGACACAGAGATTCAAACTGACTATAGTACCTAAGTACTAAAAACATTTGTATTACCCAAATCTCGTTGAGGAAAACGCCATGAACGGATTAGGTACACGCAGCAGACCTCCCAAAGAGACCATTGGAGTTTCACATCGCACGATCGCTCTAGATGCTGGAAACTATGATCTCAAGTTTTGGAACGGTGCAGGACATCCAAGAGCGATTCGCTCTGTGAGGTTTCAACTCCCTCAAGGACGCGATCCCGTTCGTTTCTCGGATCACTCTCCCTTGATCGAGTTACCCGATGGAACGCGATATCATTTTGGCACACAAGCGTATAAGTATCGCCGCCAGCAACAAACTGTTGTAGAAAACAAGGTCGATTTGTCGCGGTTGCATCTGTATGCTTGCCTAGAACCGGAACGCGATGAACAACTGAGCCAGTTTCCACTGCATGTCTATGCGTCTACTCCTGATCCAAACCGCAATGCAGCAGAGATCAAAGCTCAATTGATGGGAGTGCATGAATTCAAGCGCAATGGAATTCCATTTAAAGTTACAGTTGAACACGTTGAAGTAGAACGAGAAGGAATCGGATCATATCGTTATGCGCAACAGTTAGGACTCATTCCTGACAACGGCTATACGATCGTCGTAGACATCGGTGGCGGAACCTGGTTAACACGGCTCGTCGATGCAGAAGGCGATGTAATTGATGAAAACGTGATGGATCGCGGAGGTTCTTATGAACTCGCCACATCAATTAGCTTCGATCGCCGATTGATTGATGGCTTGGGTACAACCGTTGATCCGGCGATCGTCATGGATGGCTTCAAGTCCGGGCATGTCTATGCCGACACAGGACTCTCTTGGTCATTGTGGTTAGAAGAGTATTTAGATCCCTGGTTTAAAGGGATTTTCCAAACGATTAAGGCACAGTACACCCCTTATATGCCGCGCGTGACTCGATTTTTAGTCACAGGTGGCAGTTCTCATTTGATTGCAGAACGGCTTGCAGGACGAAAATTGTTTGCGGTGATGCCGGATCCGCAGTTCGCAAATGTTCGTGGATTGTTTCCGATCGCAGAAGGATGGCAGCTATGTATGACAACAAAGTAAGACTGAGCAAAGATGTGATTGAAAAAGCAGAATTGATTGCAGAAGAATGGGGATTGAAAAATTCTCGCGCTGCGATCGAGGCTGTATTTCGCAAGTATGCAGATGATTATCTATACGGACGATTGCAAGGTACAACGATGATTCATGCACCCCAACCGATCGTCGATCGAGATAGTCAGGCAGTTGCATGTGATGCGATCGACGAATTGGATGATTTGTTGGGATTGTAAGTTCGATTGTTGTAGATCGATTCTTAATTTGTCCAAAGCGTAGAGTCAAGCCTAAATGACGAAAAGAATCGGTCTACTCCTCTGTGCTTCTAGCCAGGCCTGCGGATGAGCATTAATCCTGATCAAGTTTGCGTGGGGTGAAATTTGCGATAAAGCATAGCTCGGATCGGTTCGCCTCGAATTAAATGTCGATCGACGATCGCTCCCACTTCTTCCGGTCGAACGCGATCGTACCAAATCTGATCGGGCAAAACGAGTACCATCACACCATTCCCACACTGACCGAGACAGCTAGAAGGCTCGATTGTTACTTCAGCAGGCGCAAGCGATCGAAAGGCTTGAATCACCTTCGCTGCGCCCTTTTTTCGGCAAGACTGATGCTGACAAATTCGCACCGTCAGCATGACTCAGAATCGGGTAAAAGCCCTTTAGTTGCTAACCACTCCCGATTGAACAACTTAGATTGATATCGACTGCCTCCATCACAGAGAATCGTCACGATCGTATGTCCGGGACCCATTTGTTTTGCGAGTGCGACTGCCGCCCCAACATTGATCCCCACAGACCCACCGAGGAATAAACCATCTTTTTCGAGCAGTTGATACAGCACTCGCAGCGCTTCTCGATCGTCGATTTGAATTGCATCATCCGCAGGCGCACCCTGCATATTTGCCGTCACGCGACTATTGCCAATCCCTTCTGTGACTGAGCTGCCTTCAGAAACCGTCTCACCCGTTTTGACATAGCTATAGAGCGCACTTCCCATTGGGTCAGCCAGCACACATTTAATTTGAGGATTCTTTTCTTTGAGATAGAGCGCTACCCCGGCATAAGTTCCACCCGTTCCGGTCGCAGTCGTCCAGACATCAACTTTTCCATCTGTCTGTGCCCAGATCTCAGCCGCAGTGGTTTCATAATGAGCGCGACGATTTGCCAGGTTATCAAACTGATTCGCCCAGACCGCATTCTCCATTTCTGACGCAATTCTGCCAGACAGGCGCACATAGTTATTCGGATCTTTATAAGGCACAGCCGGAACCGTTCGGACTTCTGCGCCCAAGGTTCGCAATAAATCGATTTTCTCCTGAGATTGCGTCTCTGGAATAATGATCAAACACTTATAGCCTTTCGCGTTGCAAATATGGGCAAGTCCAATCCCTGTATTACCTGCGGTTCCTTCAACAACCGTTCCGCCAGGCTTTAGAAGTCCTTGTCTTTCCGCATCTTCAATAATGTAGAGTGCAGCGCGATCTTTCACAGAGCCGCCTGGATTGAGGAATTCCGCTTTTCCTAGAATTTCACAGCCTGTTTCATCACTGAAGCTATTGAGCCGAATTAAGGGAGTGTTGCCGATCGTATCTACGAATCCGTGTTTGATATCCATGCCAGTTTTTGCGCGATGTGTTCCCTATTGCCATTTTGACGGATTATAGAATCGTTTGGTGCGCAGGAGTTGCAATCAAATTGATATAATCAAGCCTCACTCACATTCAGACGCAACCCACCCATGCAGTTTATTGATCAAGCAGAAATTCAAGTTCAGGCAGGCGATGGCGGCGATGGAATGGTGTCTTTTCGTCGTGAGAAGTACGTCCCGGCTGGAGGCCCAAACGGCGGCAACGGCGGACGCGGTGGCTCGATCGTGTTACAAGCCGATGAGAATTTACAAACGCTTTTAGACTTTCGCTATATGCGATTGTTCAAAGCCGATAACGGGCAAAAAGGCGGAACGAGTAATTGCACTGGCGCTTCAGGACGCGATCGCATTATTGAAGTTCCGTGTGGCACGATGATTTATGACCTCGAAACAGACGAACTGATCGGGGATCTAACCACGCATGGTCAAACGCTGAAAGTTGCCGAAGGCGGAAAAGGTGGACTCGGAAATCATTGTTTTCTCAGTAATCGCAACCGTGCGCCAGAGAATGCGTTTCCAGGACAACCCGGAGAACTGCGATCGCTACGACTCGAACTCAAACTTTTAGCAGAAGTTGGCATTATCGGCTTACCCAATGCAGGTAAATCGACGTTGATCTCAGCGCTCTCTGCTGCACGTCCCAAAATTGCAAATTATCCTTTCACAACGCTCGTTCCAAACTTAGGCGTGGTTCGTAAACCCAGTGGGGATGGAACTGTTTTTGCCGATATTCCAGGGCTGATCGAAGGGGCACATATGGGAATCGGATTAGGGCATGATTTTCTGCGCCATGTGGAGCGGACTCGATTGCTGTTGCATCTCGTCGATGTGACTGCAGAAGATCCCATCGCAGATTATCAAACCATTCAAGGTGAGTTAGATGCCTATGGTCGCGGATTAAGCGATCGCCTGCAAATTCTTGCGATTAACAAATTAGACACCGTTGATCCAGAGAGTGAGGAAGTTCAAGCGATCGCGTCTCAACTTGAACAACTCAGCGGCACATCGGTTTATCGAATCTCAGCGGCAGCGCATATGGGATTAGATTCCTTGATGCAACGAGTTTGGCAAGAGCTAGATGAATTGAAGTCCCAAGAAGAAGAGGAATTGCAAGCATTGGAACAACTCCAATCCACTCCATCTCTCGTCGAGAGTTAATTTCAAACCTCCAAGGCGAATGGAAAACCTTGGAGTGTTCACCTGAAATAGGCAAGCTGCGTTGAGCGGAGCCGCAATGCCCAAAATTTTCAGCTTAACGGGTTGAGCATCGGGGAGATAGAAGAACCGAGAAAAATCTGAAATTATAGTTGCCGCTCCCTATTTCACCCCTCCCTATCTCACCACTCTGCAAAACTAACGTCGTAAACTCCTACAACGCGACCGCATTCCTGACCTGACCTGCATCCAACGCCTGCAATGCCACTATTGCCGACTGAAGCCGTCGTTCCAGTGTAGTTTCCGTCATCCATTGCAACCAATCGACAAAGACTGGGCTGACATCAACCACCGCTTCCAAATCAAAGCGACTACCTTTACGCGGAAGCTGTGAGGGTTGAAGTCCTGTCAGGGCTGTCATAATCGTCAAACCCAAACTATATAGATCAGAAGCCGTTACCGATCGACCTGTATATTGCTCTGGCGGTGTGAAGTCGTGTGTATTCACCAAAGTGAATGCTGAAGTCCCGTCTTGCCGATTCAAAATCGTTTTCACCGAGCCAAAATCGACAAGGTGCACTCGGCGATCGCCAAGTAAAATGTTGCTCGGTTTGATATCCCGATGCACGATCGAGGGATTACGACCTTGCAAATAGATCAAGATATAGAGCACTGACTTCGCAATCTGTCTAGCTTCTGCTTCGGTAAAGGTGCGACCTCGTTTGAGACAATCTGCCAAAGATTTACCGGCTACGTAAGTTTGAACGAGTGCCAGTGCTCGACCTCCAGGGAGGCGATGTTGGAAGTAGCCCAAATACTTTGGAATACAAGGATGAGAAAGAGACTTTAAAGTTTCGACTTCTCGATCGAACAGTTTCAGGTCATCCGGACGCAAGTCTTCATCCGAACACAATAATTTCACCACAACCCGTTCTTTGGCATGGAGATCGTGTGCAAGTAACGTCCAGCGTCCTGCATGTTTCCCTAATTCTCGTTCAACTTGATAACGATCGCCCAGGATTTGCCCTGCCATAATTTCACCGAATTCTAGAGCCGTTATAGCTTTGATAATTTACCAACCGCAAGCTGATATCCTTATATAGCTAGGAATTTGAGCAAAAGTTCATCGCTCTGCCCCTATCCTTTATCTCTGATTTAATATGTCTTCAATTTCAAATCCTTCGCTGCGTCAACAGCAACATCCCCTAATCCGAAATTTAGCGGATGCGATCGAGCAAATTTGGCATGAGCATTTAGACCTTTCGCCTTATCACCTCCCTGAAGATTTGGGGTATGTAGAGGGACGTATGGAAGGGGAGAAATTGGTAATTGAAAATAAGTGTTTTCAGACTCCTCAATTTCGGAAGTTGCATTTAGAGCTAGCGAAATTGGGTTCTTCGCTCGATATCTTGCACTGTGTCATGTTTCCTCGCCCAGAGTATGTGCTGCCAATGTTTGGTGCGGATTTAGTCGGTGGAAAGACCGGGCAGGTGAGTTTGGCGATCGCGGATCTCTCGGCATTGAGTCACGATCGCCAGTTGCCACTTGAATATCAGACCGAGTTGAAAGCAGTTCCCGAAACGAAATTTGTGCAACGTCGGGCAGTTCCAGAGTGGGGGGATATTTTCTCGGATTTTTGTTTATTGGTGCGTCCGGGCAGTGCGGAAGAGGAGAATGCGTTTCTCGATCAGGTGAAGGCATATTTGAAGATTCATTGTCAAAGAGCGATCGCGACTGCGCCCACTCCGGAGCGAAAGGCAGAAATTTTGGCAGGTCAGCACTATTACTGTTCTCAGCAGCAAAAGAATGACAAGACTCGGCGAGTTTTGGAGAAGGCATTCGGGGAAGCTTGGGCAGATCGCTACATTACGACAGTTTTGTTTGATTTGCCTGAGTGATGTCACGAGCGAACGGGAATCTTAAGCAGAGATTTTCGTTGCGGTGTCACTATGCCAAAAGTAAAACCTCCCCTACCGTGGGAATGCTCTACCAAATCTGCTTATGTACCGCTTTCTTTTGAGGGAGAAGTGGTAGGATTTTGTCGCCCAGATTGTGCAACTGAGATTGCCAAATCACTCAATGAGGCGGAGGTGCTTCAAAAGGCATTGCAATTAGCGTGTTATGAGTTGGTTGCGCGATCGGGTGGGTCTTCAGAAAGCGTAGGTGAGTTGGTAAAGCGCTATCTTGCAAAAGCAGAGCGCCCACTCCAAGGCAGTGCATTGATTGCGGTCTTGCTAAAAGAACGTCAGATCGATTTGGATCTGACAGATGATGAGTTTGCCAAGTTCTGTGATTCTTATCGATTATCGCGAGCAGAACTGCGCGAGATTTATAGTGGAGAAGAGATTGAAAGTCATCAATTGATTCCCCTGTCTCGGATTTTAGGGAAGACCGTCGATGACATCATTGAAGCGTGGAAGGGCGATGATTAGGAATCTACGAGAAGGTTCGGTCATGTGCTAGGTTCGTATATTCTCACAGAATACCTTGCACTCCCAACTCAGTTTCTCCTGAACTAAACGCTTGTCGATCGATCACCCAAACGGCATACAGCTTAACCTTGTTTCAAAAACTCTTATCTCTACGGATAGAGCAAATGATCAGGGTCAAATCTCTACGATTGGGGGCAATCGAAACCGCATCGATAAAGATTTTGTAATCTAGGAGAATCATTCATGTCCAACGCGAAAGCGTACTCCGCCGCCAGTGCAACCTCGCCCCTGGCTTCCGATACGATCGAGCGTCGCGATCTAACCGAACAGGACGTACAAATCGAAATTCTTTTCTGTGGCGTTTGTCATTCTGACCTGCACATGGTGCGCAATGAGTGGAGCGTCGCGCCTACGGTTTATCCGATCGTTCCGGGTCATGAGATCGTTGGTCGTATCACTCAAGTCGGCTCAGCAGTCACCAAATTTAAACCTGGCGATCTTGCAGGAGTGGGCTGTATGGTCGATTCGGATGGCACTTGTCCCCAATGCAAAGCAGGTTTAGAGCAGTTCTGCCCGAACATGACTCTTACGTATAACTCTCCGGACAAGCACCTTGATGGTGTCACCTACGGCGGCTATTCGGATAGCATCGTCGTCGATCAACGCTTCGTGCTGCGTGTCCCCTCGAATCTCGATCTTGCTGGAGTTGCGCCCCTGCTTTGTGCTGGTATCACTACCTATTCGCCCCTGCGCCACCATGGCGTGACTAAAGGCAAAAAAGTAGGAGTGGTTGGTCTTGGCGGACTAGGACACATGGGCGTGAAGTTTGCTCATGCACTTGGAGCGCACGTCGTCGTCTTCACAACTTCACCTGACAAAAAGGAAGATGCGCTCCGGCTTGGTGCTGATGAAGTGGTCGTCTCCCGCAACTTGGACGAGATGCAGCAGCATGTGAACAGTTTCGACTTCATTCTCGATACGGTCGCCGCCAATCACGACATTAACGCCTATCTCAATCTACTTCGGCTCGATGGCAATATTACCCTAGTTGGTGCGCCTCCGAAGCCTCTGGAGGTCGCAGCATTCAGCCTGATCATGGGTCGGCGCAATCTTTCTGGCTCCAACATCGGTGGGATTGCCGAAACTCAAGAGATGCTCGACTTTTGCGGCGAACACAACATCACAGCCGATGTTGAAGTTATCCCGATTCAAAAAGTCAATGAAGCTTACGATCGACTGCTCAAGTCCGATGTCAAGTATCGTTTCTCGATCGATATGGCATCACTCAAATCTGAATAATTTATTAACCCGCCAGTCACTTGTTTAACGGCGGCTGAAATTGCAGTCGTTGAACAAGTGACTGGATTGCTATTGTGCTGACAGCACACAAACCTCTTAGTTTCTTAACTGAGTGGGAGATGATAATTGGTTGCCTGTTTTATTGAGAAATGCGTCCACACTCCAGATTCCTGAACCATGAGCTGCCATGTAGAGGAAAATGAAACAGTAGAGAACTGCAAGCTCACCACCATTGACGATCGGGAGAAATCCTTTGGAAGCATGTGCGATAAAGTAAGCGGCTGCCATCTCACCACTCGCAAGAAATGCAGCATAGCTTCCCCAGAGTCCCAAGGCAACGAGTAGACCGCAAAGAACTTCGAGTACTCCGGCTATGCCAATTAATGATGTGATCGGAACCGGAGCTTTACCACTTGGAATCCCGAATATTTTCTGCGTTCCATGCAGCAGAAAGGACAATCCTACAATGATTCGCAAGATTGCATAAATATAGGGTGAGTATCGAGTCAGCATGGTTGTAATCTCTTTCCTCCGTGTAGATAAGTTATGTGCCTTTTGAGGGATGAAAATTTGATAAAAAACAAACGGAATTGATGATCGCATTAGCATAGGCGATTCCTCAATTTTCTTCATCTATCGAATTCAGTAAACGAAAGCAGAACTAAGCAGTGCAGATTACTTCTCTCTCCTATCAATTCTCCCTACCCAGGCGACTTTGACTCAGATTGACTGACGACTCGTTAGAAATGTTTGCGCTTGCGGCTCGCTCGGTGCCTGCTGCTGAGACAGATGTGCTCAGCAAAATAGTAAAGCTGATCGAAGGTGCGATCGCTCCGACAGCGAATTTATAGTTCATAGTAAAAAATTTGTAAAACTGATAGAGTTAGACCGAACGAATCGGATAGAGGTTGAGGTTAGTGTGCAAAGCAAGCAATGATGAAATCGCAGCTGCACCATATATCTCAAAGTGAACTATAGAAGAACCTATTATTCACATTCTGAGCCAGTTGAATGTTCGCGATCGCACTCAAGCTGCAATGGTTTCCAATAGATTCCCGCCCTTGTTAAACAAATCGGATTGAGCCATCACGCTAACCCTGAATGTATACGATTATTTGTATGTTAGGTTACATTTTATGAACTCTTCACGCCGAACCTCAACAGCGCACTTCTGAAAAGCCTTACAGGGAGATAATTTGAGCAGTTCATCTTAAGTGCTCTATCTTGAGGCATAAACTATTCGATAGATGTGGAATATTTCAGCTTCAGCGCACGATGAAACATAGAGAATCAACTGAATCTAGCGCTGCAAGCTACATCCAATCCGCAGAGTTAGATTCAGTTGATTCTCTTCAATTACTTTTTGGGAGTGAAACAGGCGTGAATAAAGTTGCGCTACGTCGTAGTTTAAGCACGATCGGCGTATTGGGTCTGATCGGGGGGCTTTTACTAGCTTGTTCCTCTACACAGCAGACTAATCAGAGTGATTCAAAGCTGAAATCGGTAGCCGTTACAGTGGGAGATTTGAGCAATCCTTTCTTTGTGCTGATGGGTCGAGGAGCAGAAGAAGAAGCTAGAAAAATTGGAGGCGATACAGTTCGGACAACTGTGGTTTCAAGTGGATATGACTTGAATCAACAGTTCAATCAAATCGAAAACTTTATTGCTGCAAATACTAACTTGATTATTCTGAATGCGGGAGATAGTAAAGGTATTGCCCCTGCGGTTGAAAAAGCAAAACAAGCTGGCATTGCAGTGATTGCAGTGGATACAGGAGCAGATGGAGGAGTCGATGCAACGATTACCTCGAACAACTTGCAAGCGGGACAACTCAGTTGTCAGTACATTGCCGATCGCTTAAAAGGGAAAGGCAATGTTGTGATTATCAATGGCCCTCCTGTGCAATCCGTTTTTGATCGCGTTGAAGGCTGCGAGAAGGTTTTTGCAAAATATCCTGGCATCAAACTACTTTCAAAAGACCAAAATGCTGAAGGGAGCCGTGATGGTGGGTTGCGCGTCATGACGGACTTACTGACCTCGTTCCCGAAAATTGATGCAGTCTTTGCTATTAATGATCCGTGTGGAGTTGGTGCAGAATTAGCGTCCCGACAAGCCAAGCGCAATGAGTTCTTTATTGTGGGAGTCGATGGCGCACCAGAAGCAAAAAGCGCGATCGAAGATAAAAGCAGCTTGTTTGTAGCAACCGCCGCGCAAGATCCATTAGGCATGACTCAGAAAGCGGTGCAAGTCGGCAATGACATTCTAAACGGTAAAAAACCTGCGGATCCCAACATTCAGATTCCCGTCAAGCTGATTACGCGAGACAACGTGAGCCAATACAAAGGGTGGCAGTAATGACAACCAATCCAGAAACGATGCCAGATCATGCTCCGACCGTAGCTCCAGTGCTAGAGATGCGGGGCATTACGAAACGCTTTAACGGTGTTCCAGCCCTACAAAACGTCAATCTTACGCTGTATCCAGGTGAAGTCCATGCTCTGATGGGCGAAAACGGAGCCGGAAAAAGCACACTCATGAAGATTCTTGCCGGAGCTTACATTGCTGATGAAGGCGAGATTTGGGTGAATGGTCAACGGCTCCATATTACTGATCCAGGAGTTGCGAAACGAGCTGGAATTAATCTGATCTATCAAGAGCTAAACGTTGCACCGAACTTGACCGTTGCCGAAAACATGTTCATGGGCAGTGAACTCAGTCATGGGCAACTGCTAGATCGAGAAGGCATGTTGCGAGAAGCTACAAAAGTCCTCCAAGATCTAGGGGCAAGTTTTGCACCAGATGATCTGGTCTCAAGTCTGTCGATCGCAGAACAGCAGCAAGTCGAAATTGCTCGTGCGCTCAAAGACAAGAGCCGCATTCTCGTGATGGATGAGCCAACGGCTGCACTCTCTGAGCGAGAAACAGAGCGCCTATTCGAGGTGATTCACAAACTGAGACAGGATGGAATTGCAATCGTCTATATTAGTCACCGCATGGAAGAAGTCTATGCGTTGGCAAATCGAGTCAGTGTCCTGCGAGATGGTCAGTACATTGGCAGTTTAGAGCGGTCTGAAATTTCGCCAGAACGACTGGTGCAAATGATGGTCGGGCGATCGATGGAAGGCTTCTACGAACACCACCCACAAACGACTCCAGGCAACGTGGTGCTAGAAGTCAGACAAATTAGTGACGGTCATAAAGTTCAACCGACTGATTTAGTGCTTCGAGCCGGAGAGATTGTCGGATTAGCCGGATTAGTTGGAGCAGGACGAACCGAACTATCGCGCTTGATTTTTGGGGCAGATCCGAAGACCAGTGGAGAAGTATTTCTCAATGGGAAAAAGCTAGATATTCATACGCCTGGAGATGCGATCGCGGCAGGTATCGGCTATGTTCCAGAAGACCGTAAAGATCAAGGTTTATTCCTAGAAATGAGTTCCGGTCAGAACATTACGCTGAATATGCTCAAGCAAGATGCGAAAGCTGGCGTCATTAACTGGAAGACTCTAGGCGGAATTGCGAATGCTGCGGTCGAGAGCTTCAACATTCGATTAGCCAATCTAGAAATTCGCGCCATGGATCTGTCAGGTGGCAACCAACAGAAGCTTTTACTGGCGCGCTGGCTAGCGATCAAACCGCGCGTCCTCTTACTTGATGAACCGACTCGCGGCGTTGATATTGGTGCGAAAAGCGAAATCTATCGGATTATTAGCGATTTAGCACAACAAGGCGTTGCAGTCTTGATGGTATCGAGTGAACTGCCCGAAGTGATCGGACTGAGCGATCGCGTTCTAGTGATGCGCCAAGGACAAATTGTGGGTGAGCTTGGTGGCTCAACTCATCGAGAAATTACCCAAGAAAACATTATGCATTATGCTACTGGCGCATCGGAGGTCGCCGCACTATGAGTCAAACCGAACTACGACCTTTAAAAGAACCCAGCGATCGCCCCCCGAATCGGCGAAAATCCACGGGCAACTGGCTTCAGATTGCTGGAATTTTGCCAATCTTGGTCATCATCTGTATTCTCTTCTCGATTCTCACTCCGAACTTTCCTACCGCTGGAAACGTTGTCAATATCTTTCGTCAAGCATCTATCAACATTGTCTTAGCAACAGGACTCACCTTTGTCATTCTGACCGGAGGAATTGATCTGTCTGTTGGATCGATTTTAGGTGTGTCAGCGGTGGTTGGTGTATTAGTCTCATTGTCTGCGGTGAGCTGGCTTGCCATTCCAGCCGCTTTGTTGACTGGATTAGCCATCGGATTAATCAACGGTGCATTGATTGCGTTTCTAGATCTCCCGCCTTTTATCGTGACATTAGGCGGTTTGACTGCGCTACGAGGGACGGCTTATCTCGTTGCCAATGGCACTACGGTTTTGAATCGTAATCTCAACTTTGCCTGGGTTGGCAATAGTTATTTAGGGCCTTTTCCGTGGCTCGTTGTGATTGCACTGCTTACTGTTTTAGCGAGTTGGTTTGTCTTGCGTCGAACGGTGTTAGGGGTACAAATCTATGCGGTTGGGGGAAATCAGCGAGCAGCACGACTGACCGGGATTAAGGTAAATCGTGTTTTGCTGTTTGTTTATGGCGTCAGCGGATTGTTAGCTGGGCTGGCTGGCATTATGAGTTCTAGTCGGCTGTATAGTGCGACTGGTTTGCTCGGAAATGGATATGAGTTAGATGCGATCGCGGCTGTGATTTTAGGCGGGACAAGCTTTACAGGTGGGATTGGTACAATTCCAGGAACGCTGCTTGGTGCATTGATTATTGCAGTCCTGAACAATGGGCTAACGCTCCTCAATATGTCTTACTTCTGGCAGCTTGTTGTCAAAGGTTTAGTGATTATTGTAGCTGTCGTGATCGATCGATTGCGCCGTCGTTCTACACGATAATCTGAATTTAATTTCTCAATTTCGTAGGTGTGCAGACTTTTACTTAAGGTCTACCTAAAATTGTGAGCAATAAGTCTTGCCTAACCTGACTTGGATCAGCAACAGGTAATTTGCCTTCTCAGTTTCAGACTGAACTTAACCTTCTAAAACCTTTACTGCCATCTTAAGCTCCTGCAAATTCAGTCAGTGGCTCAAGATAGCAGTAAAGGTGTTTGAGCCGCTTTTACAACGATGTCGTCGTCTACGATGGACAAGGCAATTTCCAAATTTATGGCTATCCGACAACCGTTTTTCCACCGACTAATTTCCACACTGCGACTTGGGTTGCGGGTTGGATCTACATCATCGGTAACTTGGGATATCTGGGCGATCGCACTATCGGCGAAACCCCAGTCTATCGCCTGAACTGCTCCACGTTTGCGATCGAGAAAGTGACAACTTGTGGAGAAGCTCTAGGCTGGATTCATAAGCATCGTGCCGTGTTGAGCCATGGTCAAATTCACATTAGCGGTGGCAAAATTTGGGCAATCCAGCAGGACAAACCCACCCTCGTGGATCACACTGAAGCCTATTTTCTGGATTTAGAGCAGCCTTGCTGGCATCGCGTTGAAACATAACATTTTATAAAAGCATTTTTAGTGATCCGCACGCGAAAAGCTTTCATTTGACAAAGTATGAACGCTTTCTAGAAGTTCCAAGACACTTAAAGGCAGGCGTGATTCATTGAGATCTAATGTGAAAGTCGGCAGTAGCTATTCCATACGCAAAGAAGTCTGGTTGAAGACTTTCCGTATGTTTACAGGGTGCTGAGAAAATCCCTGAACAGCAACCAAAATGGTATCCTAGTAGAATTTCGTAACTGTAAAATTTTCAATAAGCTTATTGTTCTAATCTAAGAACCGGGAACTGTAGGGTTATCTCCTAATAGGAATATGATCCAATGAACCTGAACTATAGCTATCGCAAACCTCTGATTGGTCTTGTCAGCGCTGTTTCTGTTTTTGTGCTGAATATGCCATTTGCTCAAGCATCCGGCTGGACGTTTCAAGTCACCAATAGTGGCAGCACTCCTTTGCTCAAGGTGGAAGCATCCGAGGATGGCGAGACTTGGGGAGAATTTAAGGGCAGCTCGATCGACCCTGGTGAAACTGCAACCATGCAGTGGGCACCTGCTACAGATGACTCGAACTGCGTTTGGCAAGTCCGGGGAGTTTATGCAGATGGCCCCTCTGAAGCTGCTGAGTTCGACTTTTGCAGCGAACCCGATCTAGAATTCACGAATTAAGTTTCGCTAGAGCTATTGATTGCCGATTCTTTAAAATCTTAAGGTCAATCATCTCGCCTAGACTCGTCAGATTTGACGGGTCTTTTTTTGTTTCAGGGTCATTCTCTGAGAGTATGAACGCTTTGCGGAAGTTCTAATACACTTAAGGCAAGCGTGATTCATTCAAGACTTTGTTCTGATACAGAGAAAACTTGTATCGGTGCCGTTATTGAGGGTATTTGATATCAGTTTGCTCATGGATCTGAGGATTCTGTTTCGCGATCGCTACAGCGTAAAAAGTGAACTGTGATCGGTAACTAAGTCTATTTTCAATGGATTCTATTCATGGATGTCTAAAATGGAACAGTTTGCGATCGCAAATACAGATGGTCATCCCGTTCCTCACCGAGTTGTGATTGTGGGTGGTGGGTTTGGTGGCTTATATGCAGCTAAAGCCCTGGGACGTTCTAAACAGATCGAAATTACGTTAATCGACAAACGTAACTTTCATCTGTTTCAACCCTTGCTCTACCAAGTTGCAACCGGAAAGCTTTCTCCTGGAGATATTTCTTCACCTTTACGCTCAATCCTCAGCCACTATCGCAACGTCAAAGTGCTGATGGATGAAGCGATCGATGTTGTCCCTGAGCAACATCAAGTCATTCTAAACACTGGAGTTCTCCCCTACGACACCTTGGTTGTAGCAACTGGTGTAAGTCACGATTACTTTGGTCAGAATCAATGGGCAGAGATAGCACCCGGACTCAAAACTGTTGAAGATGCGATCAGAATACGACGACGAATTTTTCGGGCGTTTGAAGTTGCTGAAAAAGAAACTGATCCAGAAAAGCGTCGAGCTTGGTTGACGTTTGTGGTTGTGGGTGCTGGCCCCACGGGAGTAGAGCTAGCTGGTGCTTTAGGCGAATTAGCTCACTATGCGTTGAAACATGATTTTCGCAACATTGATACAAGAGAAACTCAGATTTTGTTATTAGAAGGACTCGATCGCGTTTTACCACCTTATCCTCCTGAGCTTTCAACTGCTGCTGCAAAATCTCTCGAAAATTTAGGCGTTACAGTACACACACAGTCTTTTGTGACAGGGATTACGGAGGATACAGTTACGGTTCGTCACGAAGAACAAACTGAAACCATTCAGACTAAAACGGTGCTTTGGGCAGCAGGCGTTCGCGCTTCAGGAATGGGAAAAGTGCTAGCTGAGCGGACAGATGCAACACTCGATCGCGTAGGACGAGTGATTGTCAATCCTGACTTAAGCGTGCCAGGACAACCAGACATTTTTGTTGTTGGAGATCTCGCTCATTACAAGCATCAAGGTGATCAACCACTGCCAGGAGTTGCTCCCGTTGCGATGCAGGAAGGCGCTTATATCGCTAAATTAATTCGATATCGTCTACAAGGACGAGAATTGCCATCCTTCCATTATTCAGATGTCGGAAGTTTAGCGGTGATTGGACAGAATGCAGCTGTGGTGAACTTGGGCTGGTTAAAGCTGTCTGGGTTCCTGGCTTGGCTGATTTGGGTGTTTGCTCATATTTATTACTTAATTGAGTTTGATAACAAGCTGGTGGTGATGATCCAGTGGGCCTGGAATTACTTCAGCCGTAAAGGAGGTTCTCGCCTGATTACACAGGAAGAAAACCCATTAAACCATTCAGAACTAGGAGGGAAGCTTGGCTGACTTAGTAATCGGTCTAGATCTAGGAACAGGCGGGGTGCGAGCGATCGCGGTTGATCTGCATGGACAACTCATGGCTCAGACCACAAAAAGTTATCCCCTGTTCACGCCACATCCGGGTTGGACAGAGCAAAATCCGGCAGATTGGGTAGAAGCTAGCCTGGAAGCTTTATCAGACATTGCTCAACAGCTTGGTGAAAATTGTGCGATCGCTCTCGGTTTATCGGGGCAAATGCACGGGATGGTTCCGCTCGATGCAGAAGGTCATGTGATCAGACCCGCGATTTTGTGGAATGACCAGCGTACTGGAAAAGCGGTAGAAGCGATCGAATCGACAATTTCTCGTCAAGAATTGATTCAACGAACTGGCAATCCTGCAATTACAGGGTTTCAGCTTCCAAAGCTCGTCTGGTTGCGAACAGAAGAGCCACAAGCCTATGCCCAAGTTCGGCAAATCTTGCTGCCTAAGGATTATTTGGGCTATGTCCTAACTGGAGTCGCGGTTACAGAACCCTCCGATGCTTCAGGAACAGGCTGTCTGAATCTCGCGAATCGACAGTGGGACAGCGATATTCTAAATGCGCTTAAGATGAATCCAGCCTGGTTTCCACCTGTCGTGGAGTCTACAGCGATCGCCGGGCGCTTGAAACCAGAGATCGCAGCACACGTGGGGCTACCAGCCGGATTACCCGTCATTGCTGGAGGGGGTGATAATGCCGCCGCCGCAATTGGGTTGGGAATTTCAGCTAGCAATCTGAATCGAGGCAGTCTGAGTATCGGTACGTCGGGCGTGATTTTTGCGCCTCTGGAGCATCCTATCCCTGATCCAGAAGGGCGAGTGCATTTGTTTTGTCACGCGGATGGCGGCTATCACTTGCTAGGTGTGACGCTCGCAGCAGGTGGCTCGTTGCGCTGGTATCGAGACACGATCGCTCCCCAAATTGCCTTCGCGGATCTGATGCAGTTGGCGGAACGTTCACAGCCGGGTGCTCGGGGTGTTTTATTTCTGCCTCACCTTGCGGGAGAACGCAGCCCTCACCTTGATCCAGAAACTCGGGGTGCCTGGGTCAATCTAGCTTTAGCCCATTCGCAAGCTGATCTCATCCGGGCTGTACTGGAAGGCGTTGCATTCAGTCTACGAGAAGCCTTGGATATAATTCACAACATCACTCCAATGAAGCAACTCTTGGCAACCGGAGGAGGAGCACGATCGAGTGTTTGGCTCAAGATTCTAGCAGATATTTTGCAGACAGAATTGATTGCACCTAAAGCTGAAGAAGGTGCTGCCTATGGAGCTGCAATTCTAGCGATGGTAGGAGTTGGGGTGTATTCCAATTTAGAAGCTGCATTTCAGATCCTTCCCCAAGCTGAAAACGTTGTACAACCACAGAAAAATCTAATTTATGAGTCTGCTTTTCAAAAATATCAGCAATTATATGAAGCTCTTAAAGCAGTGCGTTGAATCATTCACGACTATTCAATAGCCATTCACACGATATGATGCAGCAGTAATAAATCAGGCATTTGAAACAGTGATTGATAAACCAGGACTGCACCCCCGATCGCTGTAGAATCCTTTCCAAATCTAGAAATCTTGAGCCGAAAACGAGCAGCCTGATCAAAACCATAGCCGCTCCCATCCGGCAAGCAACCTTGCAACATTTCATCAAACTGATCTCGCACATAGGGGATTAATCCTGCGAGTTGTCCTCCAAAAACAATCTGTTCTGGATTCAAGACTCCGACTAATCCCCGAACTCCCCAACTCAGATATTTTCCCCACTCGTTCACGACAGCTTGAGCGATCGCGTCACCCCCTTCTAAACAGCACAGCAGAGTTTCGAGATTGATGATTTCTCCCGTGCGGCGGTAATAAGCGTGTAATAGACCTCGCTTGCTGCACAAAGCTTCAAAGGTTCCAGGACGCACATCGGCTGGAGTATCAGAATCGTGCGGGTCAATCATCAGTTCAGATACTTCACTAGCAGTGCCTCCCGCTCCACGGACTAGGCGATTGTTTAAGACCATGCCAGCGCCAATACCAACATTGAGAAATAAGTAAAGCAAACTATGACTGGGCATCGATCCACTCAAGTACATCTCAGCGAGAGCACCTGCATTAGCATCGTTTTCAATATAGAGCGGCACATCCAGATATAGATCCAAATAAGTTCGTAAGTCGATATTCTTCCAGCCTAGTCTGGGAGCACGAAGGACAATTCCTTGCCGATCTAAACTCCCTGGAATCGTGATACCAATTCCCCGCGATCGCGCTTTACTCTCTGGGTTTGCTTCCCAGACCTGTTGAATTAACTCAATTAACTGCTGAGCAATAATGTCTGGAGCCGTGTCGGTAATCGGGATTTCGACTCGTCGGGTCACTTGAGCTGCAAAATTCAGTTCGACAACTCGCAAGATTTCATCTTCGATCGCAACTCCAATAAAAAAAGCACCTTCTGGATTGAGTTCTAGCTCGATGCCAGGTCGCCCGCCTTCAGTTCCAGATGCCGTTGATTTTCCCTCACGTACCAGTCCAGCCTCAATTAATTCAGCCGTAATGAGAGTAACCGTTGAACGAGTCAAGCCAGTTCGATGGGCAATCTGAGCACGGGTCAGATGGGGCAAATACCGTAATAGGCTGAGAATTCGCGTAAAGTTAATTTGCTTCAGCAAGCTCGCATCCGTCGCCAGGGGTTTCTTACTGAGGTTTGCTTTCATAAGAAACTATCCAACTTCAGGTTTGTTGAGATGACAAACAATCATAAGGGTGTTTGTTCACGATTCAAACAATCTAAGGTGGGATTGTAGTGTTAAGGAGTCTTAATGATGCGAACGTTTCAACAGCAACGAAACTACGAACGGCTTGAACAACTTCCGCCACAACTTGATCAATTAACTGCCTCAAGCTTCCGCTGGATTTGGGAGGTTTTGTCGAATCTCTGGCAATTACCTTCTAGCGAACCCAAGGTTCGACAGAAAATGGATAGCTCTGGCACTCTATACTGGCAGGCTTATGATCCTCTGCATCATCTCACTATCCGCTTCGAGGATGAGCAAGCAGTCATGGAGTGGTTAGATAGACAAATCTATCGGCGCTCACGGGCAAATTTATGGAACATCGATGGATAGGCTACTAATTTCCAGCCTTGAGAGTGATTAAGAAGACTGTATAAGGCTTCAATTCACACAGTCGTTCTTGATCAATTCTGGGTTGATGTTCTACCGCACTTACACTTTGGCAAGAATTGCTTCAGCAACGGCTTTATCAGTGACGAGTCCTGTAATGAGCTTACCCCGCATCGCAGCTAGAATGGCTTCTGCCTTTTTTTCACTCCCTGCAACACCAATGACCAAACGCTGAGCGGGTTGCTGCAAAGGAACGCTGGCGACGCGACTATTGATACCTTCTTGTAGCAAAACTCCCTCGTAGTTATATGCCCAACCTGCAATCTCTCCAACTGCTCCTAGCTCAATCAATTTCGCAACTTCTTCATCGTTAATAAAGCCGTCCTGATGAAGTGGAGCATTCCAAACAATATGACCAATCCCAACAAATGTTACTTTCGCCTGCTCTGCTAAGGTTTTTACGGTGATAAACGATCGCTGTGTCTGTAATAGCTGCCGTTCTTCAACGCTGGTCGCAACAACCGGAGTCGGAACAGGATAGGCTTGAGAACCGACGCGATCGGCGAGATGCATAACAACTTCATAACGACCCGCACGCCCATAGTGGGACAGGTTGCCAATAATAGAGATAATTTTGTGTTGAGGTTGATCCATTGCTGGAATCTGTTCCACCATTGCACGCAATGTCCGCCCAGAAGAGAATGCCAGAATCGTTGGAGCTTTTGCGAGCAAGTAAGTTTCTAGATAACCAGCAGCACACACACCAATCCCGCTGAGGTCGTCATTTTTGCTCGTATCACTGGGGACTACTTCACACAAAGACAATTGGAATTTGTCCCGTAATGATTCAGCTAGCTCGATACACTCCTTTAACGGATGATCAAGGCGAAACTTGATCAGTTTTTCGCTAACCGCCAACGCAACTAGGCGTTGAGCAGCCTGGCGGGAGACATTGAGCTTACTGGCAACTTCTTCTTGAGTGTTGCCACCAATGTAATAGAGCCAAGCTGCATGAGCCGCAAGATCCAGTTTACGATCGCGTCGCTCAATAAAAGGTTCTCCCATATCTCACCATCCAGAAAAAAGCATCTACCCAAAGAGATTTTTGAGCCTATATCTAAAGCTAGAGCATTTGCTCAAATCTCTTTGTCAGGTTTATCACATTTCTCTCACAAAAATCTACTCAAATTCTGCGATCGCTATTGTCCCCCCGTAATGTCCAGGTTAAATCCTGTAATGTAACTCGCTTCATCACTCATGAGAAAAGAAACTCCGTTGGCAACCTCTTCTAAACTTCCTAAACGGCGCATTGGCACAGAGTTGATCATTTGTTGTTCTACAACTTTGGGATCGAGATCAAAATACTGAGAACCCACGGCTGCCTGCAATTCAGTTTGCCGTGTCCACATTACGCCCGGTCCAATGAGCGAAGGTGAGAGAGAATTCACTCGAATTCCGTAAGCTGCTAAATCTTTTGCAGCCGTTTGAGTCATGCCAATCACGGCAAACTTGGAAGCTGCATAAGCCAGCATGTTTGGAGGGCCATCCACTCCTGCATGGCTCGCCATATTGACGATAGCGCCACCCCCTGAATCCCGGAGATGTTGAGCCGCAGCTTTTAGCACATGAAAAACGCCAATGACATTGATATCTATGACCTTTTGAAAATCATCCGCTGGATACTCATCCGTTTTGGCAAAGACTCCTTGATAGCCAGCATTGTTAAAGATGTAGTCAATCTGTCCAACCTGCGCCATCGCACCCGAAAATGCATTTGCCACACTGTCTGCAAGCGTCACATCACACTGAAATGCACCAAGAGGGACATTGTACTCCTCTAATTCCTGCACCATTTCTGCCATTTTGGTTTCATTCAAATCCAGCAAAACTACTCCAGCACCATTGGCTGCAAAGCGTTGTGCCGTTGCTTTTCCAATATCTCCAGCACCACCTGTGATTAAGATCGTTTTTCCCTCAAACGAATAAGTTGCGTTTGCCGTCACGGTCTTATCTCCTTGTTAATCAAGAATTGTTTCAAATCCGAATGAACGATTTAGTTTTAGAACTGAGATCAGTATGATTTCTATTATTGAGCTTTTGCCCAAAAGTAGAGCATAAACTCAATATTACTTGCTCGATCTTTAATATAAGGAGCTAGCGATGCGTACACCTCGCTTCGCCAAGATCATCGTTGTGTTCCTGATTGGCATGATGTTGACGCAACTGTTACATGCTTGTTCTTCAGGTTCGCAAGCGGCAGAAAAAACAAGACTCACGATCGCCACCGTCAATAACGGCGATATGGTGATCATGCAAGAGCTTTCCAGCCAGTTTGAGAAAGCGAACCCCGACATTCAACTGAGATGGGTCGTGTTGGAAGAAAATGTATTGCGCCAGCGGGTCACGACTGATGTTGCCAGCCAAGGTGGGCAATTTGATGTTTTGACGATCGGATCTTATGAGACTCCGATCTGGGCAAGACGCGATTGGCTCAGACCACTAAATTTGCCTGCTAGCTATGATGTCAACGACCTGTTAAAACCGATTCGAGAAGGACTTTCTAATGACGGCAAACTCTATGCGGTGCCGTTCTATGGCGAAAGTTCGATGCTTTATTATCGCAAGGATTTATTTGAAAAAGCAGGAATTACGGTTCCTGAACAGCCCACCTATCCTCAAATTAAAGAGTGGGCAAGTAAAATCCATGATCCCAAAAATGGGGTTTATGGCGTGTGCTTACGGGGGAAACCGGGTTGGGGTGAAAATATGGGGTTCATTTCAACGCTCGTGAATACCTATGGAGGTCAATGGTTTGACACGAACTGGAATCCAACCATTAATACACCCGCTTGGAAAGAAGCAATCACCTACTATGTAGATCTCATGCGGAACTACGGTCCACCTGGAGCAAGCTCTAATGGATTCAATGAAAATTTAGCCTTGTTCTCAACAGGCAAGTGCGGAATGTGGGTTGATGCAACCGTTGCGGCGGGACTCCTCTCGAACCCGAAAGAATCTAAGGTGTATGACAAGCTAGGCTTTGCTCGTGCGCCGATCGAGAAATATCCCAATGGTTCAAATTGGCTCTGGGCTTGGGCTTTAGCAGTTCCTAAAACCTCGAAAGCACCAGAAGCAGCGGAACGGTTTATTGCTTGGGCAACCTCGAAAGAGTATATCCAGCTAGTTGCTGAACAAAATGGTTGGGTTGCCGTACCACCGGGTACTCGCACTTCCACCTATCAGAATCCTAACTATCAAAAAGCCGCTCCTTTTGCCTCGATCGTGCTGCGTTCTATCCAATCTGCTGATGTCACCCGACCTGCGGCTCAACCCACACCTTATAAAGGCATTCAGTATGTGGATATTCCAGAATTCCAAGCGATTGGATCATCGACTGGACAAACGATCGCGGCTGCACTGACTGGTAGTACCTCTGTTGATCAAGCATTGCAGCAATCTCAACGTACAACGGAGCGCTTCATGAGACATACAGGCTATATCCAGTAGGGACAGATTGAGCAGCAGTTTTCAAGGTTACTCAATCGCTTGAGATCTGTTCCTACTTTCTGACCAATGCGGTTCAAAGACCATTCAATTTGCGATCGTTAAAACTATGTCTTCAATTGTTGTAGAACGTCACCCCGAAACACCGCCACCCAGACGACGAACTCGTCGTCAGGCATCAACCTTACCGCTTGTTGCGCCTTCCGTCATTGCGCTGCTGCTATGGATGATTGTGCCGCTGGTGATGACCATCTGGTTTTCTTTTCAGCGGTATAACCTGTTGAATCCAGATGCACAAAAGTTCATTGGGATTGAGAATTTCACCTTTATCCTCGGTGATTCAGGTTTTTGGATTTCGCTTGGGACTACGATCGTGCTAGTTGCTGCCGTTTTGGCAATTACGATCGGACTTGGGACATTACTCGCCATCTTGTTTGATCAAGACTTTCCCGGACAGGGAATTGCGCGGGTGCTAGCGATTTCTCCTTTCTTTGTCATGCCTACAGTTAGTGCATTGATTTGGAAGAATATGCTGATGCATCCGGTCAATGGGTTGTTTGCTCAAATTACACGAGGCTTAGGATTAGGCGCGATCGATTGGTTTGCCAATTTCCCATTACTAGCAATCATCATCATTGTGTCATGGGAGTGGCTTCCTTTTGCGTTGCTGATCTTATTGACCGCAATTCAGTCGCTTGATCATGAGCAGTTAGAAGCTGCTCGGATGGATGGCGCAAATGCGATCGCGCTATTCCGATTCGTGATGCTGCCGCACCTCAGCCGTGCGATCGCCGTTGTCGCAATGATTGAAACAATTTTCTTCCTCACCATCTTTGCGGAAATCTTCGTAACGACGGGTGGTGGGCCTGGTTTAGCAACAACAAACCTAGCCTATTACATCTTCCTGAAAGCGCTACTAGAATTTGATGTCGGTGGTGCTTCAGCCGGTGGTTTGATTGCCGTAATTTTGGCAAATATCGTAGCAATCTTCTTGTTGCGGAGTGTTGCTCGTAATTTGGATACCTAATTGGGGCACTTAAAATGGCACGTAAAAATTCTCGTACATGGCTGTGGGCAGTGCTGGGCTGGTTAACTGCTTTACTCCTGTTCTTCCCAATCTTCTGGATGTTTATTACCAGTTTCAAAACTGAAGTTGCTGCGGTTGCGACTCCACCTCAGTTGTTCTTCCAGCCAACCGTGGAAAATTATGTGACTATCCAGGATCGGGCAAGTTACTTCAATTATGCGTTTAACAGCGTAGCCGTTTCCCTCGGCTCAACGATTCTTGCACTACTGCTTGCTATTCCTGCTGCCTATGCGATGGCATTCTTCCCCACCAAACGCACCAAGGGAACCTTGACCTGGATGTTGTCCACCAAAATGCTACCGTCTGTTGGCGTTTTGGTTCCCATCTACATCCTGTGTCGGAATGCGGGGCTGCTAGATACTCGTCTCGCTTTGATTATCATTTACACGCTGACCAATTTACCGATCGTCGTTTGGATGATCTATAGCTTCTTCAAAGATGTCCCCAAAGAAATTCTAGAAGCCGATCGAATGGATGGTGCTAGTACTCAACAAGAACTTCGCCACGTGTTACTGCCATTAGCACTGCCGGGAATTGCTTCTACTGCGCTACTATCTATCATTCTGTCGTGGAACGAAGCCTTCTGGAGCTTGAATCTCACCACGTCTGATGCAGCTCCACTCACTGCGTTTATTGCTTCATTCTCCAGTCCGCAGGGATTGTTCTGGGCAAAGCTTTCTGCTGCATCAACGTTAGCGATCGCACCCATTCTCATCTTTGGTTGGTTAAGCCAACGACAATTAGTTCGAGGTCTGACCTTTGGCGCCGTGAAATAGCATCTGCTTGTTTTTAATCATCGATAGGAGCAGTTCATGTCTACAGTTACTTTAAGAAATATCCATAAACGGTACACTGACGTTGAAATCATCAAAGGCATTGATCTGGATATTAACGATCGTGAGTTTGTGGTGTTTGTGGGTCCATCGGGCTGTGGGAAATCAACATTACTTCGCATGATTGCTGGACTTGAGGACATTTCCTCGGGGGATCTGTTGATTGATGGAGAACGGGTGAATGATGTGCCGCCCGACAAACGGGGATTAGCCATGGTGTTCCAAACCTATGCGCTCTATCCTCACATGACTGTGGCAGAAAATATGGCATTCAGTCTACGGCTTTCTGGTATGCCAAAAGCGCGACGAATGGAACGGGCGCGAGATGTGGCTCGTATCCTCCAGTTAGAACCCCTCTTAAACCGGAAACCGAAAGAGCTATCGGGGGGGCAACGTCAGCGGGTCGCGATCGGTCGGGCACTCGTTCGGAATCCCAAGGTATTTTTGTTTGATGAACCTTTGTCAAACTTAGATGCAGCTTTGCGAGTACAGATGCGGCTAGAACTTGCAAGCCTACACGATAGCCTGCAATCCACGATGATTTATGTCACGCACGATCAGGTCGAAGCAATGACACTTGCCGATAAGATTGTGGTCTTGCAGGGCGGGATTGTGGAACAAGTAGGATCACCGCTGGAACTCTACCATCATCCTCGAAATCTATTCGTGGCTGGATTCATCGGTTCACCGAAAATGAACTTTCTCCCCGTCACGGTATCCGCCGTCAATGACTCCGGGACAACAGTTCAACTTCCGGGTGGTGCTCGCGTGACCATTCCCGTTAGACCTGGAAGCCTCTCTACTGGAGATGGCGCAACCTTAGGAATTCGACCAGAACACTTAAGACTGGATCACAATGATCCAACTCTGACAGGTGAAGTGCTTGTCGTAGAACAACTAGGTGGAGAAACATTTCTCTACGTCAGAATTGCGGGGGGTGACACATTGGTTGTGCAAACCGATGGTGACAATCCTAGCCGGATGCACGATCGCGCATTTATTCATGTAGATGGCGATCTTTGCCATCTGTTTAATCAAAACGGTGAATCTGTTCCCAAAGCTCGTCGTCACCACTTAACAATGGATGAATCCCATGAACCCCAATATCAAAACCGAATCAGCCATCAAGCTGAATGAAGCCTCTCTTGCTCGTTTAGCGAGTGATGTTCGCATTCCTCAATACGATCGCCATCAAATCAAGAATGGAATTATCCACATTGGGGTAGGCGGATTTCATCGTGCCCATCAAGCCCTTTATCTTGACGATTACCTTCACCAGCATCCCAACAGCGATTGGGGCATTTGCGGAGTTGGCTTGCTGGAATTCGATCAGCGGATGCGAGATGCATTGAAGTCACAAGATTGCTTATACACCTTAGTAGAGCGATCGCCCGAAAGCGATAATGCTAGAGTCATTGGTTCGATTACACAGTACCTATTCGCGCCAGAAAATCGGCAAGCTGTAATTGATACCTTAGCCCATCCCCAATGTCGCATTGTGACACTCACGATTACAGAAGGAGGCTACTACTACATTGAGGGCAGCGGTGAATTTGATGTCAATCACCCAACAATTCAGCATGATTTACAACATCCAGATCAACCGATCGGGGTCTATGGCTTTTTGACAGCTGCATTAGATCAACGTCGTCAACAGGGAGTAGCACCCTTTACTGTCCTGTCTTGCGATAACTTGCAGGGGAACGGCAATATTGTTAAAAAAATGCTAACAGCTTTTGCAGAACTGCACGATCCAGAGTTGGGGCGTTGGATTGCTGACCATGTTGCTTTTCCAAACTGTATGGTCGATCGCATTACTCCCGCGACCACTGCAGCGGATATTGAAATGGTTCGGAATCAGTTTGGCATTGAAGATGCTTTTCCAGTCGTTGCTGAACCTTTTCTTCAGTGGGTCATCGAAGATAACTTCTGTGCAGGTAGACCGGAACTCGAAGCAGTGGGCGTTCAATTTACAAATGATGTTCATCCTTACGAGATGATGAAGATTCGCCTGCTCAATGCTAGCCATCTGCTGATCGGCTATCTCGGCACATTGATGGGCTATTCCTATGTTCATGAAGCAATGGCTGATCAGTTAATTCGACAAGCCGTTGAACAGTTGATGGAGGAAGTAACTTCTACGCTTCAGCCTGTTCCTGGAATTGACTTGGACACCTATAAAAAGACATTGATTGAGCGGTTTGCGAATCCCAAAATCCGAGATCAGCTTCCACGCTTGTGTTTCAATAGTTCAGCTAAGCTACCTAAGTGGGTGCTCAGTCCACTGCGGGAGAAACTACAGCAAGGTGAATCCATTGACTATCTGAGTTTGATGATCGCTTCTTGGTTCCGCTACTTAAATGGACTGGATGACCAGAAGAAGCCGATTTCAATTGATGATCCAATGGCAGATGCTCTCACTCAATGTGCCCAAGCAGGCGGTTCCGATCCCAGTAGTCTCTTCGGGCTTTCTGAACTTTTTGGCGATCTCCCGCAGTCCTCGCGTTTCGTTGAGGCAGTGACGCATCATCTCCGCAATCTATATGATCTCGGAGCAAAAGAGACCTTAATCGGGCTGCTTCAGGTTCATCAATGAAGAGATTGAAGTTACTCGCTCGTGAAGCGTTCCCGTCATCATAAGGTGCTTAGTGTTGGGCAAAATCCATTCTGAGGAACATTCTCAAAATTTATCTGATTTGTCGAGCGTGACTATCTTCGCCTGCTCTCTAAAAACAATTATGAGGTTTTTATTGAGACTGGGAGATCTTTGAGAGTCTTCGCATCCGTATTCGCAAATCGGAGTTGCTTTGGGATGGCTGTCAATCGCTCAAAACTAGCATTGTGTTTCAAGATTTGTAGCCTCAGCAATCAAGAGTGCTTGCAAACAAACGCTGGCTCTGGGGACACTGGCGTTAACTTTGGCTTGGCAGGTTGGGCAGGTCTGAGAAGAAGTATGATTTATTACCTATTACTATCCCGGATTTCATCTCATGGTGACAATTCCTGAGCAAGCGACATTAGATAGCCTCGAAAAGCGATCGGGCGACATTGTGCAATTGGCACGACAGCATGACTCCGATAGTCAAGCTACTCTATCTGCCAAGCGTCGCTTCTTTCTAGTCGAACTCGATGTCGCAGGGCTTTCCCCAGATAGCATCACGCCTGAACAAATTGCAGCTATCCAAGCCCAAGGCTATCCCAATCTCGTCATACTGCTTCAGGCGTTTTACCAGATTCGTGAATATTCTAGTTCGCCTGAGCGTTTGCAATGGAACCCAGATACCCAACCGGGTCGAACCAATGTCCCGATTTGTATGGATTGGTTCATTGCATCGATCGTGCCTGAAGAATTGAATCAGTTCGATTTCCTCAGTCGGTGTGAGCGAATTTGGACTGACTCGGCTCCTGCGGGCGAGGGAATGCTGTTTACGCGCATTTTTAATTATCAAGTCAAATTTGTTACAGGTTATGAGGATGGTCTGCGGTTAGTTCTTTGTCGGGTTGAAGTGGGAGCGCGATCGCATCCACCGCAAGTCTCTCGTCGCCCAACGTTCGCTGTGAAACCCTTTGATCTCACCCGACGAATGGATGCCTATGATGACAGTCCTGATGGTGAGGATTGGAATTGTCCTGTCAAAGTGCCGATGGGAATTTCGCGGTGGGATTTTACGCTAGCTGAAATCGATCGCCAAGATTTCAAGCAACTCAGGGAGCAATTGGGAGACGCAAATTTTCAGACGATCGTAGAAACGCAAGGGTATGTCCATCCTCAAAATGAACTTTCTACGTATCGGGGCGAAGACGATTTGCCTTTGCGCTACTATATTCGCGAAACGGATCAAGCCAAGGTCAAGGATTTAATTCTGGTCAGTTTCGGCGAATTTCAACCCTGCCGATGGGTGGCACATATTGAAGGAATTTGGCAAATCATCGAAGAGGACGAGCCGACACCTGAAAGCAAGCCTGTAGAAGCTGCTTCAATTCCTGAACTTGCGCAATTGGGGTAATTGTTGCCATTCGGATTTCATTTTGGATTGGCGGGTTATTGATCCTGAGTGCGATCGCTTGGGTTCTATGTCAAGGTTACGTTCAGCATAGAAGATGAAAAAAGTCTTTGGAATTCGAGATCGCGGTGATTGTTTGCAATTTTTACTCTAGCTATATTTGAACTAGCTACAGTTCGTGACTCGCAATTCCAGATGCATTTTAGCGATTTCAGGAAATGTACTGAATTAAAGCAGAATACATTGCACGCTAAGCCTTATGATTCCCGTGTTTTGCTCATCCGAATTCAGAGCAAAGCTTTGCCATAGTCAAGCAAGAAGAGTAGTGAAACACAGACCTATTACTCTGTCTGTTCCAATCTCTTCTGATTCAAAATTCTTGCTAAAACCATGAAAAAAACGTTCATTCTTGCAGCACTTGCGCTCATGCCAACTGTTGCCTTTGCGATGCCGTCAGTGGCTACTGTTTACATCAAGTACTCCAATCAAGACTCCCAAAAGCATGTGATGAAAGTTCGCATGGATGGCTCAAACAAAGAAGTCACATTTGAAGCAAGAACAACGGGGGCAGCCACGATTCAAGGCAGCGGTCGAGAAGCAACGATTGAAACTGCTTGTGGCAAAGTCGAAATCAAAGACGATTCTAAGATTGAAATCAAGAACGGCTGTATCAAAATTCAGTAATTTTCTGAGATAAAGTGATCTCCTGCTCACCACTAGCAGGAGATTTTTTCGTCTATGCATCCTACCAAGTATCATTAATTGAAGGGTTCAAGGGTCGATCCATGAAACAACAATCGGTTTGGCAGTCAGGGATTGTTCGCACTCAGTGGTGTCGTTGACTTGGTACAATCAAATCCGCGAAGGGTAAATAGCATTGCATGTAGGATAGTGAGTGCGCGTACGATATACAATCAACTCCTATTAGTTCTATGTCATAATCCCAGGGTAAGGCAGTGCAATACACAAGAAGCCTATTACATCATCCCAGGCGGCAGGAAGTTATCACCCAAATCAGTCTCAAACAATTGGTGAAGTGGGATATTACTGCTCAGCCTAAAATCATAGGAGAGATGCAACTCAGTTCTTCGATCTCAAAGCATTGGACTGCAAGCCCATCCGCTGTTCTTTTACCAGATTTAGAACGAATTGCAGTGGTTCAATGCCACCTTGAACAAAATTACTTGGAGATCTACGCTTGGGAAGATTTCCGGTTGATCGAGTCGATCGTAATTCCGCCGCTCTCTTCTCCAGATTTAGAGGATGAATTCCTTTCTAGGAACGATCAGAACCCTGAGATAACCCATCTGAGTGTTACTGCTTGTGGGACTTATCTGTATCTTGTTGGAGAAGGTGGACAAGTTTGCCTCTACCATTTAATCCAACATAGATGGTTACATTTAACAGCCATTAGCTTTGTTTGTCGCCACAAAATCATCTTCGATCGCGCACTCCGCTTAATGGTTGTTGAAGCTGCGGATATCGATCTCGCTTATAGCATTTATCGCATTGATGATCTAGAGCAGAATCGGTTGACTCTGATTGGGCAATTTATGGAGGTAAGTGACTGCCATCGGGGCGAATTGCAGTTGCATCCGAGGACAAATGCGATCGTTTGGACGGGCTATCATTGCCGGATCAAGTATCATACATTCCAGGCTGAACAACTGCCTGCTGCGCCAGAAGTCGAGTATGGTTTTTCATCTTGTGATCCCTATCTCGATCAGCAGTGGGGCATCAATTTTCCCTATATCCAGCATCCTCGGAGTCAGGGTTTGTGGCGAAGTTGTTTAGCATTTCCCGATGCAGATACCTTACTATTCGGCGCAGGTTTCGCGATCGTTCAAATTAATGTCACGGATGGGCGAGTCATTGCAGAATATCAAACCCAATCGATTATTCATGAGATCGAATATGATGCCGACCGGCTTCGAGTCATCGCAATCACAAATGATGGGTTGATTTTGATTCCGATCTCTGACTTCGATCCGACAACACCCTATCTTCAATCCCTTTCGCTCCCACCTGCTGCCCAGATATATCCAGCGACACCACCTTCTAAAGGGTCAGCAACGCCATAAGCTCTCACCTAGCTTATGCGGCTTTTATCCAAGATGAAGGTCATCTACTGCGATCGCGCGTTAGTGACAGTTCCGATGTCCCTTGATGAAAGCAGTTTTAGGGATTGCACTACATTTAACGCCTGGAGAACCAAATCCGCTATATTGATCGAAGCTTCCTTGAACCTGCAAGTCTGGGGGAAGCTTGGCAATACTAGTTTTGTACAAGAAAAGGGTTCCTTCAACGATCATTGCACTGGGAAGGTCTTCAATGTACGTGCCGCTAATGGTTAAATTGCCTTTGATAGTGAGTCGATCAGGCAGTCGTTTGAGATTGCCTTCTAGGGTGACGCTACGGTTAATGATGCAGCGTCCTGCTTGCTCAATCGCACCAAATTTTCGCAAGCTCTCACAAGGCTCAGGCGGAGCAGGACGCAGGATGTAAATTCCGCTGGCTAGTAAGGGGAAAATAGAGAGAAGCGATCGCGATCTTAGTCTTGAGAACATTTGAGCCAGTGAATCCTAATTTAGAATACCTACAGATTGTTGCTAGCAGTCCCGGAAAAATTTCTATAGTTAAAGCTAGTTTCACATCATGGCAAAATAGTCAGACATCAACGTCTTAATTTTGTGAATTCGTATTCCAGAATACGCTGAAACGAAATCCAATTCGCGATCGAGACAATTTTGAGACTGCCTTCTTCTTGATCGAACCAAATCGTTCCACCTCCAATCATGACATGCTTCTGTTGTACAGAAATCATGGAGTCATCGACTTGTTTGAGTTCTTGTAAAACATCTTCTGTAAAGACTTGTGGAAAGTCACGGATCAAACTTTCCGGTTCATGATAGACCTTTTGCGATATTGTCACTGGAAATCTTACTAGGTTCGCGAAGGCTTTTGCATCTGCTTGCTCTGCTGCTAGCCGAATTTGATGGATAAACGCTCTCGTTACTGCGGGGTTCCAGCCTGCACGTTTCAACTGCTCATCTAATCGAGATTGAGTTGCGGGTGTTTTTGCTTGTGGCAAATAGGGTTGCCAGCCATTGGGTTCTAAAAGAAAGAAACCTTGTTGCCCTTCGACGAGAAAGAGTTTGACCTTCATTCCTATTTCTAAGGGCTTGGACTGTCGCTGAGAACCCGTTCGTCCCCCGGTTTTGCCGCGCCTTTCATAACGAACTTCGATCGTTTGTCCAGGTTTAAGTGGGGTTTGTCTCGATCTCGTTTTCTCTATGCTTTCTACCTGAATCGTTGCAGTATGAGCATGGATGGTTCCGTAATTAGCTGGAATTTCTTTGCTTTGATCTGACATTACAATTCCAATCACGATGTAGTGCGAGAGCGATTTTAGGTTTTGCTCCGATAGAGGAGGTATCGCAGAATAGACGGGTGAGATGGAAGCCGAGGGGATTGATGTTGTAACTACTATCGCAAGCGCAGCCCATAAAAGTTGATTTTTCATCGTGAGTCAGTCCATGTAAGTTATCTACTCAGGTTTCCCTCCTTGATGTTTAGATTTCGCTCAATGCTCTGATTGATAAAGCCGAAGAAAGCCCCCGTCAAACCATTCTGCATAGTGAAATGGCAGTGTTCCAGAGAGGAGCATCTGACCTCGACAGTAAAGAAAACAGATTTCTTTAGAAAAATGATAGTGCAAACTCTGCAATCCTTTTCTCAATGCAGAACGATCGCCATTCTGCCAGAGTCGTGCTAAATGGGAGGATAAACAATTCAGAAAAAACTCAGCTTTTGGTAAAGAGGGATCGGTTGCCAAAGTTGCTAGCTCATCTTCCCGATTCCTCCAATCGACAACCATTTCCCAAGCTTCTATCGGGGACGAACAAGATTCAAGCGCAGCCCAAGCGACTAACTCCAGGTAAGTAGGTTCATTGACATTAGCAAATAACGCGATCGCATCTGCTGGCGTTTCAATTTCTAAAACAGTCAATAAAGTCATCGCATGATGATACACACGACCCGTCACAAGTCGATATTGCTTGCCATACGCCTCAAAAGGAATCGTATGGGGATACTGCAATTTTGCTTGTTTCAACTGCTGTAAACAGAGCTTGTGAAATCCTGGTTCAGGGTAAGGCGGATCAAAAAACATCCAATCTAAACTCAAACTGTCTTTGTCCTGTCTGACCGAAGCACAATCTAAATAACGCCATAGCTTCTCAGCTTGAATTACACAGCGTTGCAGGTTTGGATAAGTAGCGAGGCAATCGAGAATTTCCGTAAAGAGTTCGCGATCGAGTAGATTCGCGATCGACATTTGATTCAACAATTCATATCGAATTCCTTCCACCTGATTCGGCGTATACAAACGAGCCTGATCTTCAAAGAGCAGGAGATAGAGGCTAGCTGTTTCCTCAAGCTCATCTAAAATCTGAGGAATAAGCAAGGGTTGATCGGAACTAGCAGAGGATGCAAAGCGCACATTCCATTGAATTTCGTCCAGAACTTCAATTCCCTCAACCGCTGGAAGACATGCCCAATTTCGAGCAACCTGCATTATCTTGAACGCAGTGCGATAGGGAATACAGTACATCCGATAGAAACTCCCCGGATGCCACAAACAAATCGGTTCATTGCAAGACTGACCTTGAAGCTGATCAATCAGTTCCCAAATCGCCCAATTTTGATAAGTTTGCGGTAATTTCCAACTGTGATCGCGAATCAGTTGCTGGCTATCTCTGATCAAGAAGTGATTGGCTCCGCTAAGTTCTGAAAAATCGCACTCATTTTCATAAATTTCATGCGCCTGAAAGCACTGCCAAAACGATTCATTCTGTGCATGATGCGCCAAAAACTCAATCAGCGCTGAATCGTCATATCGAGTCAAGGCTCTGCGACTATGGCGACCAGAAAACAACACATCAGAATCGTTCTGTGCGATCGCTAATGTGTATCCATCGATTACAACAAACGTTTTTCCCATGCTTATCTCTAAAAATTAAACACACAGCTCTAACCCTGAAACTTGCTCTAGAAGTGGAGCCGCGAAGGATTCACAGCGAGGCATGAGCTTTGGAAGTTCAATCCGCAGTAATGCGATCGCAGCATCAACATCCTCACAATCATAGTAGAGATGTTCCAAATGATATGCTAGTAAGCCTTCAGGAATTTCTGCACTCCCGAAGCAGTTGCTAGAAGCCCAGATGATGAAAGATTCTGCTGAGCGATCGCACTCCAGAGCCAACAAATAAGCTCGAATAAAAAATTCCTCTGAGTCGTTCAGCGAAATTTGAGCCGTTTCAATCACACCTTGTTTGAGGCATACTGCCGCACCTTTAGTCGCAATCTCTAGCAAATCATAGGCAGGTTTCTCTTGAGCCAAAATCTGAGCGTCTGCCCAAGCAATCAGGCATTGCTCGGAAACAATACCCATATCCCAAAGGGTAAGTGCAATTGAGAGAGGAGTTATGCGATCGTCATTCAGCATTGAAATCCCGAGTTTTGTCCATATTGCTATCAGTCTACTTTGAGATCATCTTCAACAAACGATGTTATGATTTCAGCAAATTATGCCCAGTGAACCATTGATGCCAAAACTATCCCTCAAGCTCAATTGGTTGAGATTCAATCAAAGTTCTTTCACCCTGTTTGCAATCCTATTTGCAATAGTTGTGATGATTGCCCTCTTCTTTCGAGATGAATGGATTCGACCGCTGCTAGGAGATGTTCTGATCGTCATGGTGATTGCTTACTTTGTTCATGCTTTTGTTGCGGTTCCACTTCGGAAAATTGCAATCGGGACGCTCATTTTTGCTTACCTAATCGAGTTTCTTCAGTTCCTGAATCTCATTGATATTCTCGGGTGGCGCAACTCCGAACTCGCTCATCTCACAATCGGATCTACCTTCGATTGGCGAGATTTGATCGCTTACACTCTTGGAATTGCGATCGTTCTTCTCACTACCAATCGTTTGAAGCTATAAACCAGGACCATTTTCCTTCTAATGGATGGAGCTTATATCCAGCCGCACCCAACGGGCTTTGTTTTAGATTGGGTTGATACGCAAAGCCGTAGGAAACCGTGTCTGGCCCTAAGCCATCTCCATGATGATACGTTCGGAAATAGTGGTCATCCCCATCACCAGCAAAGTAATCCTCAACCTGATAGATTCCGAGTTTAGAATTCAGTTCTCGTCCTTCTGGGGGCTTTTCAGGATGCGCCGCAAGCCACTGTTCAAAGGCAGGTCGGGAGAATGCAAAAGCAACCCGTCGAGGCACGTAGAACTTCAGCAGACCATAGGAAATAGCAAGCATGAGAGCGATTGCAATCACTGGGCGCATTGAACTTTGATTGCGCCATGCTTGAAGCGTCGATATCGCAACCCAACCAATTAGAATCAGCCAGAGAAGTGCGATCGCAACAAAGACAACAAATCCATTGAGCAATCCAGGATAGATGCTCAATACGAGCGTCAAGCTGCAAGTAAAAAGGGCAAATAACAATAGAAGCCGCATTCTTCAGTTATCCTATCGAACATTCATCATTTCCTTGAGATGACGCAAACGCGCTTTACTCAAACGAGTTGGACATTGTTTCGTTCTCATTTGATTGCCAAAAAACTGTGATTCAAATTTACAATACTCAGCCTGGTAACGATCCCAAAGCTGTTGAATCTTATCTTGCTGAGGTGTAAGCTGCGATCGCACATCCTCGTCTGGCTCGTAAGTAGCGATTCCCTTCAAGTCAGCAATGCGATCGTTATTCAGCTTTGCAAGACAGCGATGATAGACCATCGGTGCCATAGAACCCTCTTTAACGGGTTCAACCAACTCATTACAGTGCGCCCTATGATAGTCTTGCCAGAACATTTCAGCATTCTTAAATGCTCGCCCATGCTGCCAAGAGAGTCTTCTGAGCCAATCTTGTAAAATGCGCGATCGCAGCGACTGAGTCATTTGTGACCAATAGACTGCGCATCGATTCAACCCTATCTGCGTACCATCCACACAATTTAGCTCCCGAATTCCAGGCAGTGCATCACCTCTAAAAAGATCCAACCCGCGAGAAGGCGCTGCAAAAAAGTCTTCAAGTTGCTCCAATCGAGCCTGTCTGAGACGCTGATGACATTCCGCCAATCTAAGATTATTGAATGGAAATATCGCTTTTTCTACTTGGCAGTGCTGAGTTCGATAGTCCTCCCACTGGCGTTGCACTGATGAATTTCTCAGCTTGAGTTGATCGAGTAAGGATTCAAATCGAGGATCACGAGATTGGCGGGTGATGATCTGCCCTCCCCATTGCAATTCTAAAATGCGATCGTTGTTCAGTTTCGCCAAACACACAGACATTGCCAGCGGGAAATCTGGCTGATTGCGTAAACGTTGGGTCATTTGCTGACAGTGTTGAGTTTGAAACTTCGCCCAGGATTGATCTGCGATCGCAAGTTGACGCTGAAGGTGTGGAGGAAATTGTGATTCAACATCCCGATGAACTGATGATTTGAGCAAATGGGTTACTTCTGCCCAATACCTCGCACAGCGATATTCACCCGCCTCAAGTTGTTGAACACAATCGAGTTGAGCGATTCCAGCAAATCCTAGTACCACCGCTGGAGGCTGTAGAGGAGGAGCAGATTTAGCATTGGGTACAGGAGTCGCTTTGATAGGCTCCATCGCAAGCTGACTCCCGACTAAAACGACACTCACAGCGATCGCAACTTTAAATTTCATCATGATTACCAATCCTGAGATGCCCTAAACCAATACCAATCTTCTACAACTGGATGATACTCATAAATATCTTTTCCAAAACGCTCGCTTCCATGCGGATTGGGTCGATGCACAAATCCATAAGCGGCAGAATTAAACAGAAATCCATGCCAACCTGTTTGTAAATAGATTCCACCCTGAGAATCGATATCACAGTCTTTGATTTGATAGATCCCTAATTGCGGCTTGAGAAGGTCTCGACACAGTTTGACTAGCTTCGCTTCATCCGCAATAAAAGCATCAAAGGCAGGACGAGACAATGAAAATGCGATCGTTTGGGGCAGATTGATCCGGATCAAAATAGACGTAAGAAACAGAACAAGACAGGTCACAACAACAAGCTGCTTCAGAAATCGCCTGGGTTGTCTTTTGGGTAATGATTCTGCTGGAGGGCGAATCTGACTGTTCCAACGCCGTCGCGACCAAATCACAAACCCAAACGCCAGCAGCAGGATGAGAATCCCGAGAGGAGTTGTCAGCAACCAATACAATGGCAAAATGAGGCTCCATTCAACATCCGTTAATGCTCCAGGAAAGCAACTGACCCAAAGCAATCCTAAGCAAAATAATTGCACACCTAAGAACAGTACAATCCAAAAATAGTACATCATTACTCCAGTAAATATCTCCCTGACTCAGGTTCGCAAGCTTCTGCCTATAGGTCTAGGCAAGCTACCCACAGAAGTCTTTCTAGTCGTCCTTGAAAAACCTAGAAGCGTAATCGGGATGAGGCTTCTAAGCAATGAGCAACAATGATAATATTGCAAGAAAATCACTCAAACTGTTCAAAATCTTGCAAAACCCATGACCGGATTCTCGAAAACACCATCCGGAAAATCAAGCTCAGAAGCTCCAAAACTGAAAGCCCAACTGAACGCGCAGCATGCGTTGTTCAAACTGGCAAATCTGCTGGACTGGGAGAGTTTGGAGCAAGACTTTGGCACAACGATGACCACCGACGGAGGGCGACCGCCATTGCCTGTACGGTTGATGGTGGGACTGCATTACCTGAAGGCGTTGTACAACGAGAGCGATGAATCAGTCGTGGCAAAATGGGTGGAAAACCCATACTGGCAGTACTTTTGCGGAGAAGAGACCTTTCAGCATCAGTTGCCTTGTCATCCATCGAGTTTAGGGAACTGGCGACGACGAGTCGGAGTCGATGGACTGGAAAAACTGCTGTCACAAGTGATCAAGACCGCCATGCAATGCGAGGCATTGTCACCCCAGGATGTGAAGCAAGTGATTGTCGATACGACCGTGCAAGAGAAAGCCATCGCGTTTCCTACCGATGCGCGGTTGTACGACAAAGCCAGACGAACGCTGGTGCGGATGGCCCGAAAACATCAGGTGAAGTTGCGACAAACTTACGTGCGGGTGGGCAAACAAGTATTGCTCAAACAAAGTCGCTATGCCGCTGCTCGACAAGGACGACGCGCTCAGAAGCAAACCCGCATCTTACGCACCTACTTGGGACGAGTGATTCGAGATTTAGAACGCAAACTGAAGCCGATGCCCGAAGCCGTTGCGGTCTTGCTCAAATCTGCCAAGCGAATCTATCAACAGCAGAAGCAGGACAAAGGCAAGTGCTACAGCATTCACGCTCCAGAAGTCGAGTGCATCGCCAAAGGCAAAGCGCACAAACCCTACGAGTTTGGCTGCAAAGTCGTGCTGACGACCACGAACGCCAGCAATTGGATTGTGGGCATTGCTGCCCAGCATGGCAACCCGTATGATGGCTCCACTCTCACTCCCGCCATTGAGCAAGTCGAGCGACTCACAGACATTCGTCCCAACCATGCCACCGTGGATCAGGGATTTCGGGGCAAAGACCATCACCCGCAGGATGTCGAAGTTCTCGTCTGTGACACCCGCAAACGCACCGGGAAGGCGCGACGATTGTTCAAACGGCGGAGTGCCATTGAGCCTGTGATTGGACATAGCAAAAGCGACCACTGTTTAGGGCGCAACTATCTCAAAGGGCAGCTTGGCGATAGTCTCAATGCTTTACTCGCAGGGTGCGGGTTCAATCTTCGCAAATTGTTTCGCGCTGTGATGGTTCTAGAGGTAGAACCTGCTTAGGTTCTACGATTTCGCATAGTGTTTTTCAAGGACGACTTTCTAGTTTCGTTGAAGTGATTGGTGGCTAAATCCTGCTCAATGATTTGGGCTTTTGTCTGAGCCACTTTTCAATTCACAAGAGTGTCGGTAGTCCTAAAGGCAGAACATAACGCCTGCCATCACCGCCTGATGATTTGATCCATGACCAGCGCAATCGAAGGAGATCGCTTTGAACCAGAACTTTAACTTTTCCGGCTTGGGATTTTGATTAGGGCATATTGGCGCTCGCTGACTAGGGGGTAATTTCGAGGCAATTTGAGTTCCAATCTAGTGCCAATTAACGCTCCCAATCGAGGTAAGTCGTACTAGATTCTGTACTAACTCTACCGCAGTGCCGAAGCCTCCTGTGCATGAGAAAAGCCTTGCAAGTGTTACCTTGCAAGGCTTTCATCTAATCGGAGCGGCGGGATTTGAACCCACGACCCCTACTACCCCAAGGTAGACAGTAAATCCTAAAAATGCTTATTCCATAAGCATTTTAGCATTCTCAATAGCTGGTATGCCAGAAATCATGCCAGCTATTGAGTTGCAGCTAACGACTCTTACTGAAACGAAGTAGAGGTCGTCAACCATTATCTAAGTTACCTGTTCATTCATTATTTTAAAGTAACTTAGGCAACTTAGGTAACTTATAGCTGAAGTTCTTGCTCTTACTAAGTTTTAGAAGTTACGTTTTTTGAAGCACAAGGTAACTAAGGGTAACTGAAGAAGGTGAGAGCAAGATATTTTATGGCCATGAAAATGCTCTTGAAAATGCTGGCTTTGCCGCTAGCAACCAGTATATGATGCGTATCGTCTTCGTCGTTGTATTTCCCTGTAGAGGGCAAATACTCGAAAACAAAGGCTTGACGATTGAGAACCTGAAGCAGGCGTTTTAGTTCAGGAGCATCAAGTGACTGTTTAGTGTATGCTTAGATACATAGGTTTTGACCTTACAGCAGTTCAATTCTGGAACGAAAAACTCGATATAATACCGATTCTGAGTGTTTAGCTGATCACTTGGACAAAGTTTCTAATAAATCTGATGACTCACCTTTCGATTTGATCGGATGAGTTGCGGATAGCAATGATGACTTTGCCCGCCCAACAAGTTTGCAAATTTTCTGTCTGACCTAATGTATCAGGCGAAATCGTTGGTGTCTGCAACGACATAGCTCCCTGAACAGCACAGGAGTTGCGATCATTGATTTAGAGGTAGATACTGCCAAGTTTTCCACTCAATGTCGTTGCAGTCATTTATAGGATCAATTGCGGAAACCACCGTTGATGGCAGAGTTAGCGATTTGCATCACTTTTTCCTTGTCCCCATTCTTGACAACTACTGTGTACAATACACCCCTCTCTTTCCAGGATAGAAAGGCGTTGTAGTAGGCTCCTCGAAAGAGTCTGTACTGTGCTTTCTTACCCTTCGCAAGTGTGACTCCTTCAACAATGTCTCCACTGCTTCCTTGATCAAAATTTCCACCTTGTTCTGCACTAAATGAGCCGATGTAGCAGTAAGTTCCATCACAATCAGGGCTGGCGATGAATTCGATCGAATAACCCTTCGGTTTAACGCTTGTTCGCCAATAGATATTGCCCTCACCACGAAACGGCAATATCTCTGGTATGAGAAGTGGAATACGAACCCGTCGCAAAGCTTGAACAACTTGATTCATAGGCAGTCCGACATTAGCAGACGCAGGACGAATTGTGAGTGTTGAAATACTCAGAGAAAGGGCAAGGATGAGGGTTGGCAGTGCAATTGCTGACAAAAGTTTGGAACGCATATTTTTTCAGATTGGAACGAGCGTGATTAGTGTGCCCATTGAAAGCACAATTCATTTGGTGAAGATTTGGGCAATCTAGCTTTAATGATTTTGGATGTATCTATGTCGCTTGACGCTGGAAAACTGCTTGTACGTACTACAATGGCAGTTAGTCTAATTGCAATTAATACCCATGTCTTTAGCTTCAATGCACAAGCCAATGACAGTGAAGATAGCTGTGCTGGAATGATTGAAGCTGTAGCTTCAAGAATGTCGTATGGGCGTAATTTAACCATTGATTACAGTCGTCGTGATGTTACACGAATGTACGATGATGCTCCCAGTGGGCGGCCGATCGAGCAAGTGCTTCTAATGCAAGGATCTAGCACTGACGCAATTCTCAATTCGCCTGCATTTATGCAAACTCGTGCTAGGACGATTATGGAGAGCTGCAAAAATGTTGGTGCCGTCACCTTTGCCCTGAAAGGCAGTAGTTACGGCATAACCTTCGGTTTAATGCCAAACGAAACCGTGAAGAAGTTTTCTTGCACTGAGTCCACTCCTGTTGCATGGGGACAAGTGCTTTGTGGAGGCTGGTAGTACGTTTTGGATGTCAATAAAATATCAGTATGCTATTGGAAAAGTCTGTAATCTCGAATCTAAGTAGGGAATTCTTGAAATTATCGTTCACCTACGGCATCACATGAACAAGTGGCAATCTCTCCTTGCGTTTTGCTTTACAGCTGCGGCAATCTGTACGATCACTAAACCGCTCCAAGCATCAACCGCACTGCCGATGACCCTTTCCACCAGTGAAGGGTACTACACGATGAAGGTTTCAGACAATGATACGACTAGATCTGCATACGGGGGAGGTTTGCGCGTTTACGATGTCCACATCGCCAAAATGTTTGAAGTGACATATCGAGTTTGCACAACAGGTCGTCTCTCCCCTGGCGCAAATTGGACCTACCTTGCTGGCAATGGTTCGATTAATATGGGCAATTTCTACATCAGTTGCGACTTAGCAAGCGACATTGCTATTGCTTATGGACTTGGAAATCCCGAACGCACTACAATCCTTCACTTCGCAGGCGAAGAAGCAGAAGGTGAGCCACGCACAGAAGGCATTCCGATTCTGAATATCACTGGGGGCAAGATCGATCGTTGGATGAATTTCACCCGCAACTTTAAGCCGGCGAGGTAACAAGCACGATGACATCAAGCAAATCTTGGATTTATACAAGTTTCGTTACAGGAGCGGTTGCTGCTGTCCTGGCTCCGAGTGGTGCAATTGCTCAAATGCCCGTATACATGGGAAAAGCATCAACTGGAGAACCTGTCTATTACATCGGGGCAAAAGCGCAGTGTGGCGATTTACCCCGCGACCATCAGTGTTGGCAGAATCCAATGATCAGTTACACGATCGGACGCGATCAGGTTGCCGCGATCCCAAATTGTAAGCAAGGCGTTTTTGCAGAAATTTGGGTTGACGGAAAGCTGGTGACACGAAACATGAAACCAGCATCGAAGGCAATTCAGGCTGTACTAGAAACAGGCTGTAATTCAGTCAAAATCTCTCCCTAGCAGACGTTGAGTGTGATGAAGAGAAAAGTAACAATTGGATTCGTTATAGCAGCACTATCGGTCACAAACGCGACCATAGTGATTGCTCTACCAGTGCCCAATCAGAATGGTGATTACACCAATACAAGAAAAGGACAGGGGCATATCAATTGGCAAGTGGTTGACCCCGATCCAGCAGGGTTGAATTGTCGAATGGCAAAGCAATTTCAGGGCTTTGCCTTGGATGCAATGAACACGCCCGACGAACTGATGTCGCGAGACTATACGCCGAACGTCAGCAGTTGGGAAGTGATCCACCAATTTCCTCCTGGTGAAAAACTATGGGCGATCACCGGCAACGTAACGACTCAGCATATCCAGTTCGACGATCGGGGTAAGCCGTGGTTAGGGGTCAGAGTTCCATATCAAGGTGGCAATGAAATCATTGATTGCTTTGTTCGCGCCAATCGCCGCTTTATTAAGCCGATCTAGGATATTTCTGATTCAAGTTGGTAGCACATAGTTTGTCGTGGGTACATTACTGTTGTAGGCGCTCCCTAAAGCCTACCGATTGTCTGCGCGTTAGACGGAAAGCCCTGTGAATTTGGGCAACTTCATGCTCTCAACAATTAAATACTTTCTGCTCCCGTCTCTTGTGTCACTTACGGTCAGTTATTACACTGACTATCATTTGCAGAAGAATGTGAATGTTGATGTAGACATCTCTGTACCGATCGTACTACCCGCAAGTGATAGGAGGAAGAGGGAATAGAACATGACGAATGAAATTGGTAGCGCAAACTCTAGTGCTGCCGATTTCATTCGTCGTTTAATCCTGATATCAATCGGACTTCTTAGGTTTACCTTTCTTGTTTTTCTTGTTTAGTGGCGCAGGTTTACCTTTCTTCTTCGGTGGCGCGGGTTTGGTTCTTGTTATCGGTCTTCTAATTTCGAGAATTTCAAGCTTCGGCCGGGTTTTTGGTGCTGCATAGCTGCTTTCCCCAGTGAACTTACAAGAGATAATCATCGCTTGCGTTTGTCGATCAACGTAGTAGAAATCGCCATAACCATTTCTGAGTTCTGACACCGAAATTCGCATCTCATGAGCGACCGAGTATTCATCGGGTAGGAAAGTCATGCGCTGAATGACTCCGACCAAGATGGCAAGCTTCAACCGTGTATGATCATCGAGACTATTAGACTTTTGTTTTTGCTTCTTGCGATGCTCTAGCCAGCAATGATGAACTTGCCAGGGATGCCCCAAATCATCAAACAAAACCGAATCACCATAGCCATTTGTGTGATAGTAAACCAATGCACCGCACCACCAACAAGAAGTACGTTTAGTCTCTGCGGATCTCAATTCCGGGCTGAGTGTTCTTTGAAGCGTGGCTTTGTAGGTTGATGACTGCGGAAGCGGTGATGATAGATTAAAAGAAGTGTTCGATCGAGAGAATCCACCGCTACCACCACCTGTGTCACCGCCCCAACCACAACTACAGTCTGGCGGATGATTCCATGCGTTACACATTACGTATGCTTCAACTCTATGTATCGAAGATTCCCCTGTCTGCTATCGGCGATTTCTGCACGATTAGTGGGATCTCCGAATAAAAGGCGATACGGAACCGAACAATTTAGGGGCGATGTTGAAACGATCGAATCATTGGAAATTGCAAGGCTTTTTGTTTAATTCAACGGTAGTGTTCTAGATATGTGGATATATGGCAGAATGAAAACGATGTGTTAGAGGGCTGAGTCGAGATGGTCCTAGAACCTGTTCAATGTCCCGATTGCCAGAGTGTGGATGTCGTTAAGCATGGTCGCAGTGCTGCTGGAAAACAACGGTATTGTTGCCGTAACTTAGAGTGTTCGAGACGATCATTTATCTTGAACTTTAGCTATCGAGGACGACTGCCTGAAGTCAAAGCGCAAATCAGCGACATGGCAATCAACGGCAGTGGTATTCGTGATACCGCCAGAGTGTTGAAGATTAGCCCAACGACTGTGATTGAAACGCTGAAAAAAAGTCAAGTCAACTTGAACAAGTAAACATAAGTCTGCTCGAACAGCACCAACCGGATAACACTGCAGTCATGGTCGTCAGAGTCGAGGCGGCGGAGATGGACGAGATGTGGAGTTTTGTCGAGTCAAAGCAGCATCAACGATGGTTGTGGCACGCGATTGACCATCAAACTGGAAAAGTCCTTGCCTATGTGCTAGCCACCCATGAAGACTCAGCTCTTAAGCAACTTCAGCAACTGTTAGCTCCTTTTTCGATTCAACGGTTTTACACCGATAGTTGGGGAGCTTACTTGCGATTGCTAGATGAGCAGCACCATACGGTTGGCAAAGCCAACACACAGCGCATTGAGCGGAAACATCTAACTTTGAGAACTCGGATCAAGCGGCTTGCCAGAAAGACGATCTGTTTTTCCAAGACTGAGAAGATGCATGATACTGTGATTGGATTATTCATCAATCGTCATGAGTTCGGGCGAGCAGTATAACGTTATGCCCACACATCTAGAACACTACCAAATGACTGAAATGTGATGTTCTCAGTTTTTGGAGAACGACACTTACGCGGCTCGATTTTCCCAAGGCTGGCTGTGATTTTGCTCTTTCATCCATTGAAACGATACTAAATTGATCAACAATCCCAGCACAAATAAAATCAGCATGAGGAAGATCTGATACCAGAGAATTGGCGACACGAGTAAATCTGCGAGTAAATGCAAGAAATTCGATACCGTGTAGAGAATGGTGAAGCCAAAATGGAGTTTCCGATAGCGTTTTGAATCCAGAAACAGAGTCGCAACGATCGCGAACATAGGCAAGACAAAAAAGCCTAACATTGCCCAAAAAATTGGTGTAACCTCTGCGATATCTTTCGCCTGAGATTCAGCAACACTCAGGTCATGGAAAAGTGGCATCAATCCAAGATCAGTATGAAAGAGCAGCCCGAGCAAGAAAACAAGCCAGAGAATGATGATTTTCACCGGATGCGGAATTGCTGTCCTTGTTTGCGTGATCATAAGATTTAAATTGTTTTATTTTTTTCAAGGTGTAGCGACAGAGCGTGCTAGGGCAATGCGACCTGTTATCCTAACATCAAGAGAGTCTTTGAACCAGTAGGAATCAAAGATGATTTACTACAAGACTACAACTAATGTGCCGACGATAATCAGCAGCACTCCTAGAAATATTTTGAGCGTCAGGGGTTCTCCGAGAAAAAAATGTGCGAAGAGAATCACCCAAACCAAACTGGATTTGTCGATCGCCACAACCGATCCAGTCGTGCCAAGCTGAAGCGCCCGAAAGTAGAAAATCCAGGATAATCCGGTTGCGATACCCGAACCCACTAAGAAAATTAAGGCTTTCTGAGGAATATGCAAGACTTGTTGCAAGTTGCCTTCACGAATGACAATGCCCCAAGCGATCGCGAGAATAATCACCGTCCGAATTGCTGTTGCCAGATTTGAGTTGACTTCAGCCACGCCAAGTTTCGAGAAGATCGCAGTTAATGCCGCGAACAGGGCTGATAGAAGCGCCGGAATCAACCAGGCGAGTTCATGATTGAGCATGGCTGAATAGTCTCTGACACGAGCAGAGAATGATTTAACTTATGTGGTTAATCTTAAACAAGATGCGCTAAATGCCCGAATCAGGTCTGAAAATTGTAAGTTGCGCTCCATGAGTACCATATGTCCTCCGGGAGACAGTACGCTGAGTTGTGCTTGAGGAATAGCTGTACTCATACGCTCACTGGCAAAAGGGCGTGTCGCAATATCAGATTTACCAACGACAACGAGCGTCGGTACTGCGATCGTCGATAAAGTATTAGTTTCATCAAATCTCAGCATCGCAAGCACTCCTCGCGCCAATACACCCGGAGATGCTTTGATTCCGATCAAACTAGAAAAATTAAGCTGTCCCCGTGTTTCTCTGCCTGTAAATCCAGAAAGTTCAGTTGTGAGTAGCGTTGTTCCGTTCAGATAGCTTAACCAACTCATCACCCAGAGAACTGGAGATAGTGCGATCGTAAGGTAAAGCAAAGGTTCTAGTAAAGGCTTTTGCAGTGCTACTAATAGCCGATTCAATAAAGCTGTTTTGAGAGGATTTGTATAAGTGCCATCGACTAGAATTAAGCCTGCGACTCGCTGCTCTAGATGTTCAGAAAACAGGCGGCAAAACGTTAGCAGAATCATCGCCCCCATACTATGCCCGAGTAAGATAGCAGGCTGATCCCCAACTAACGTTAATACTGCTTCCAAGTCACGCGCATACTTTTCTAACGAGTAGTCTCGATTCTGGGGCTTCTTAGATTTACCAAGCCCTGGCAGATCCCAGACGATGACTCGAAACTGCTCAGCAAGTTGCTTTTTCGCGTAATACCAAACCGTGCTATCGGGACCCCAACCATGTGTCAAAATCAGTGGAGGCGCATGTTCAGACCCATAAAACTCAACATTGATTTCACTGCCATCGGGTCGTTGTAACCGTTGAACTCGCTCACTTCGGAGTGGACTAGGCTCATCTCGTCCAGGACGGCGAAGAAGTAAAATGGGCAGCAAGCCGAGAAATGACCAGGCGAATAGCCCAATACTCAGATACAACCAGCGATCGCTAATCAATTCACCCTGATACCATTCGTAAAAAATATAAGCGCCACTTCCCAGAATCGCGACTGTCACCAAATTAGACAAAAAACGTAGTAAAAAGTCGAGGGGCATGAACATAATAGGATTCGGCTACTTAAAGTAGTAGATTCAGATAGTGCTGAGCTTAAAGAACAATTGAAATAGACGTAACCCTCTGAAGTTAGAACACAATTTTTCCGAATAACATAATGATGCAATCCTGACTGTAAATAACCTCAGTTCGGGTTAACGTTTGGGTGGCTGGCGAATGGAATTCGCATCGACACAGGGGCAAAAACTCTTATCCCGAATTCACGTTAAATACTCTCAGAAAGATGAACCGACCACAATTCATCCCCAAGACGGTAATATTTCATTTGCAGAGATGATTTATTCTCTTTGAAGTACAGTACTACAGCCCTCTAATCTTTATGGAATTTCAGGAACTTCTCAACAGAATCGTCATGCAAGGCTTGCCTGAGGAGTTTTCTAGCTTTTTCTCAACTCATTTATTTACTTTTGGGGGAAAGCAGTTCTCGATGGGATCAGTTATCGAATTGCTTGTCCAAGTGATTCTGGTGCTGGTCATTTCTAATTTAATTAAACAGCTTCTAAAACAGCGAGTCTTTCCGGGATTTGGCTTAAATATTGGAACCCGAGAATCGCTGTCTACGATCGTGAGTTATGTGATCACGATTATTGGTTTTTTTATTGTTATTGAAACGACAGGCATTAATCTGAGTTCACTGACGGTGTTTGCAGGTGCGATCGGGGTTGGGTTCGGACTCGGCTTGCAAAACCTAACAAGTAACTTTGTCAGTGGCATTACCCTTCTGCTTGAGCAACCTGTTAAAGTTGGCGACTACATTGAAGTCGATCACTTAGCTGGCATTGTCGAAGAAATTTCGATTCGCAGCACCACGATTCGGACAATCAATGGGGTATATGTGATTGTGCCGAATAGCCGATTTTTGGACAATAACGTCGTGAACTGGAGCTATCGCAGCTCAGAATGTCGCATTGTTCTGCCCGTGTCTGTTGTGGATGAAAGCGATTCTTTAGCAGTTATGGAAGCTCTACTTGCAGCATCGCGTCAAGAATCGCGCGTTTTAAGCTCGCCTCTACCCGAAGTGTACTTTAAGGGGTTAGATGCTGAGAATTCGATGTTACGGTTTGAACTGCTCGTTTGGATCGAGAGACCGATTGAGATGGAGTCAGTTCAGAGCGCACTACGATTTTTAATTGAAGCTGAGTTTCGCGATCGCGGAATTGATACGAAAGCAGCGCCAACTGATATCGTGTTCAACCATTTGCCAATTTTGGTGCAACTCCTCAATCAAACGCATCAAAATGGCTCAGTTCCAGAAATTACAACTTCTGACCAACCGATTGGCGGGTGGCTTTTGCGAGATTTGCTCAAAAAAGTGAGCTATTTTCAGAACTGTTCAGACGTAGAACTTCGCCAGGTGATTGAAAAAGGGTATCGTCAGAAGCTAGCAGCAGGTCAGGTCATTGCGCGCGAATCTGATCCAGGCGATGCATTTTATCTCATTCTGTCCGGTGCAGTTGAAGTGGTCGTCGAATCGATCGATCAGCAAGTTGCTGTCCGCCGAGCAGGTGAATTTATTGGAGAGATGTCTTTATTGCTCGGCACGCCGCGGACTGCTACACTCCGCACGATCGAAGATACGATTCTATTTGTTGTCGATCATGATAATCTACATAGCTTATTGAGACAGCATCGCACGTTAGCCGACCAAATTGCTGAAGCGCTGTCTCAGCGACAAGAATCGCTCAGAAGTTTAGGAGTCGCGGTCGTAGAAGAAACAAAAGAAGAAACAACGTTTGAACAGATTCGCAAACGGATTCGATCAATTTTTGATCTTTGAGGCATTGCTCCTGAGACCGAATCAATTGGTCAATGCTACAAATCAATTTGGGATGACACAGTTCATATCACAGCCCCAACTTGCAAGATCTGACACATCAACCCTCATCTCGATCGCAATCTCCCTGATTCATGCCGTCTCTAAAAGGCAATTTCACCGTAAATGTTGCCCCTTGATTGACTCCTAGACTTGCTGCTTCAACAGTCCCTCCATGCAGTTCAACGAGATAGCGAACTAATGCTAACCCCAATCCCAAACCGCCATAACTGCGCGTGAGTGTACTATCTTCCTGCCGAAATCGATCAAAAACATACGGCAGAAACTCAGGATGAATGCCTTGACCCGTATCGCTGACTTGAATTTGAATACCGTCATCCACTCGGGTTAAGGTCACGTTTACCCTCCCTTCAGCAGGCGTGAATTTCACGGCATTCGAGATCAGATTCCATACAATCTGCCGCATTCGATTTGGGTCGCAGAGGACTTGATCGATTTGGGGATCAAAATCCGTGTGAATGTGAATTCGTTTCGCTTGGGCTGCCGGGCGAATCGTGCGAATTACTGTTTCAATCACGCTTGCTAACCGAGTTGGAGAAAGCTGTAACTGGAGCCGACCTTGCGCCAGTCGCGCCATATCCAGTAGATCTTCAAGGATTTGGGCTTGGGCTTCGGCATTCCGTTCGAGGGCATCAATGCCTTGCGCAACCGTATCAGGCTTGAGCGATCGCGATCGCAATAAGTGAATCCAGCCGAGTACAGAATTGAGCGGTGTGCGAATTTCGTGTGACAAAATCGCGAGAAATTCATCTTTCATGCGATTGGCAGATTCTGCGCGGACACGGGCAGTTTGTTCTAAGCGAAATAAGCGATCTCGCTCCTCTTGCAGTTGCCGATGTTCTGTAATCTCAAAACTCACGCCACTGATGCGGACGGATCGCCCTTTTGCCGTGTAGAAACAGCGTCCCTTAGACGCAATCCAATGCACACTTTGATCGCCCCAAACGACTCGAAACTCGTCGTAGTAGTCTTGTTGCATCTCGATCGCATCATTCAGATGGTGCTGCACCAAAGCTCGATCGTCGGGATGAATACAGCATAGAAATGCTTCATAAGTTTCCTCAAAGCTCTCAGAGGCAATGCCAAATAGCTGCTTTTGGTACTCACACCATTGCAGTTGATTCTGTGCAATATCCCAATTCCATCGCCCCAAGTGAGCCGCTTCCTGTGCAAGCTCTACCCAGGTTTCATGATCTTCAACCACGGCTTCCGCCTGCTGATAATCTTGACGAATACGAGTAAGCAGTGAAACGCTCCAGCCAACGAGCAGCGTAAAGATTAAGGCAGTTTTAATCGTCAGAAATGACAAATGAAACAGAGTATCTCCTGGCGCTTGAGGTTGTCCCCACAAGGTCACGAATGCTTCGAGTACCGAGAGCGCGATCGCGGCGAGCAGCAGTTGGCACACCATGCCTTCACTCGACCCATCACTAATCTGCATCACCCGCATTACTGCTTCATCTAAGTGCAACGCCTGAATTCCTGCACTCAACACTAAAAACGTAAATGCGGTTGCCAGTGCCATCGTCGAAACAGGATGAGCAGGCGGCAACCCAATCGGATGCACATTGTTGAGTAACGCATTGACAGCAATGAGAGCGGTGATCAGCGTGAGCGCTTGAGCTAAGCGATGAAATCCTCGCTCAGGTCGGCTAGATAACAAAAGAGCGTTTCCAATCAAGACAAAGTTCAGCCCAGTACTCAGCGCGATCGGATAAGGTGCACTCCATGCCTGAAGATGAAAAAAGAACGCCATATGATCAAGCTGCCAGGTCAATCCAGCTTCACTGAAGCTCAAAAAACCAAGCAGAATCACAGCGATCGCCAGTACTGGCGAGATCCAACGGGCAGGCGAAGCTTTAGAACGCCAGTGCAAGCATCCGAGAGATATCGCCGCTGCAATAAATGCGATCGCGCTTTTGATACTCATAGGGGCAAGATCGTTTGCAAAGCTTCCTGTCAACAAAGGGCGATGCAGTTGCCAACCGAGTAAGACAAGCACAGCGATGAGGAGCACGATCGCACTACTCAGCCCAGAAGCCCGCTGAAAGAGCTTCGTCAAATTAAGATGAGCAGTGTGATGCAGCGGGGAAAATATCATAAGTTCTCTAGCAGCGCGAGGACCTCATTTTGAGGGAATATGCTTACTAGATTAAGGCGCGTCTCAGCATCCTCAATCCATCGGGAAAAGGAGCTTTGATGCAAATAGCGTCTCTCTTACGGAACGATTGCGCCGACTATCCCAAGTGAGCCGGGAGTAGCGAGAGGGAGGTCATCAGCAAAAATAGAAGAGATGTGATGGTTTCAAGTGTAGCAATAGATTGAATTCGAGCAGTGCGATACCAATCTTGCTGAGCCAGCAAGATCGCAAATTTGCATAAAGCAATCACAAATGCCGCAGCCGTCAACGGAGCAAGCCAACCTAACCCCCACAGCCCAAGCACGATTCCAGTCGCGATCGCATAATACAAACTACTTGGAACAATTGTCGGTGTTTTCGACTTGCGAAACTTAACCGTAAAAATTGTGCCAGCAAAGAACAGGGTATTCAGGAGCCATAATCCTATGCCTGTCATCGAAAGAGTCCCAGTCGTAGCAATTAGGGCAAACGGAGCCGATAAACACACTGCCGCAAAGGTGATCACTTCGTTGAAGATTGATTTTTGTTCTCGCTGCCAGACTGAAATTGCATCAATGAAAAATGCAGCGATCGCACCCAGATAAATCCAGAGCAGCATCGAATAATTGAGCAAAAGTAAAACCGCGATCGTCATTGCAGCGATCGTGTAAATACTTCCCCAGAGACAGAAGCGCAATTTCAAGCTCTTGCGCTGTTTAATTTGCATCGCCCAAGGATGCTCTGCTTGAAATCCACAAAAAGCACAGACGAGAGCCAAAGTTGTTTCGTTTGTCCAAGCTTGTGCGGCGGCTGCGCCCGTCAGAAAAGAGACGAACAAGACAACATAGACTCCATGCTCTGGAGAAAAAGTCGGACGATACCATTGTTGCGAAGACGATCGAGGCGAAGTTAAGTTAGATGACAGTGACACTGGATCATCTCCTATGTGAAACGGTTGCGCTATGCTCATTCTGACAAACTGCTGCAAGCTCTGAATATTCGCCGATGAAAGCCACGATCGAGCAACTTGCCAAGGTTGCGATATTTGCACATCTCAACCCAGAACAAGCTGCTCAATTGCTACCGGATGCAAACGTGCAGCATTATCAAGCTGGTGAAATGATTATGCAGGAGAACGATCGTCTCTCTGCTACCCTGTATGCGCTGATAGAAGGCAAATTGCGAGTTGTAAAGACAGCAACGACCGGGAAAGAAACTCTACTGCGGATTTTGAGTACTGGAGATTTTTTTGCGGCTCCTGCCCTGTTCGGTAACGCTATTGCACCTGCAACGGTGATTGCAGAAAGCTCAGTGCAAGTGCTAACGGTGAAACGCGAAACCTTACTCAAAGCAATTCAGATGACTCCAGAGATTGCCCTCAGTATGATGGCAGTTTTTAATCAACGTCTACAACAACTCCACGAAACGGTGCATGGTTTAGTGTCTGAACGAGCGATCGTGCGGCTGGCTCGATTGATTCAAGACGCTGCCACCGAGCAGCAGATGAATCTTACACAGGAAACTGAGGTTAATCTGCAATCTCACTATCACATGGCTCGAAGAATTGGCATTACTTACGAAGAATGCGTTCGGTTATTTAAACAGATGCAGGGGATTGTCTCCTACCGTCGAGGCGGAAAAATTACCATTCTCAATCAACAAGCCTTACACAGTCTTGCTCATGGCGAAGTTGAGCTATAGGTGCAAAAATGCCAGATTTTCTTCGGCTCGCACTGCATGACGGGTATTCGGCAACATGTGAATCAATACCCCAGGCTCCATGACGATTTCGCGTCCTTCTAGGGTAAATGTGCCCCGCCCTTCAATCACCACCAGCGAAACCGTGCGCGGAGCCGTATGCTCGGCAAGCTCAGTTCCTGCTGTCAAACACAAGAGCGCGATCGCGGGTTGGGTATCTTTGACAATCGTTTTTCGAGTCACACCGGGTTTGCTGTAATCAATCCACTCTTTGAGTTGAGTGCTAAAGGATGGAGAATGGGTTGAAGTTGTCACCATGATCTATGTTCCTCTACTCGTTCATTACAATCAATCTGATAGGGAAGTGGAGAAGTGGTGAAATACGGAGCAATCCGAGTCTAGGCTCCCCCCATTCCTCTACGTCCCACTCCGCAACATGAATGCGGTTGACTATTACTATGCCGCAGGCTGAGAAAAGTTTCTATGAGCTAGCTCATTCTGAGCAATATTTTCAAGAGAGTTAAGGCTTGAGCAAGCGGATCAGCTTTGAGAGTAATTCCAGCGGATCAATTGGCTTCGTAATGAACCCCTGGAAACCGGATGAAATCGCTTGCGCCTCGTCTTCTATCTGAGCATATGCCGTGAGTGCTAGGGCGGGAATTTCTCTGGCTTGTGGCAGCGATCTCACGCGGCGAATAAATTCAAAACCATCCACTTGAGGCATCCCAATATCACTGATAATCAGGTCGGGTTGTTTTTGGCAGAGGAAGTCGAGCGCATCGATCGCTGAAAGTTGAGCAGTCACGATCGCACCATATTCTTCCAGCAAAAAGCGCAATAGTTCTAGATTGTCTTGATCGTCATCCACGACCAGAATATGCAGTCCCTTTAAAGTGATTGTGAGATTAGCACTCGGTTGAACTTCTGAAGCGAGGACTTCGGCTGGCGCTGAAATAACAGGCGCGATCGCTGGAGATGCGTTAAGAGGCATCGGGGCAAGATCTGCTAGATCATTCGGTGCGCTGCACTGCAAACAGTTCGTGTGGTATGGAAATCGCACCATAAAAGTTGTGCCTTGTCCGATTCCAGGGCTTTCGACACTGACTGTACCACCGTGCAGTTCCACCAAATGCCGGACGATCGACAGCCCCAATCCTAACCCACCAAATCGGCGGGATGAACTACTATCTGCTTGTCGAAAATGGTCAAACACATGCGGCAAAAACTCAGGCGCGATCCCAATTCCCGTATCAATGACGCGAACTTGAGCAGAACGAATCCCATTTCGATGAATGAAAATCGATGACTCGACTTTGATGCGTCCGTCTTCGGGCGTGAACTTCAGAGCGTTGTTGAGCAGATTCCAGAAGACTTGCTGTAAGCGATCACCGTCTCCAAGCACAGGCAACGCCGCAGTGTTATCCACTTCAATTTCGATGCGTTTGGCTTGAGCGGTAAACTGCACCGTCTCGATCGCATGAGCCACGACATTTGCTAAATCTAATGGCTGTAATTTCAGATGCAGTTTGCCTTGAATCACACTAGAGACATCGAGGAGATCATCGACTAAAGCAATTTGCTGTTTGACGCTACGTTGAATAATGTCGAGTGCTTCAGCCGTTTTCGCAGGGTTGAGCTTGTGATCTTGCATCAGCCGCGTCCATCCCAAAATTGGAGTCAGTGGCGTTCTGAGTTCGTGAGACAGCGCAGCCAGGAATTCATCTTTGAGCCGATTGGTGTGCATGAGTTCTTCAGTTTGCGCCGCTAAGACATCTTCGAGCTGTTTACGATCGGTGATGTCTGTATTGGTACCAAACCAACGCAAGATATTGCCTTGCTCATCTCGAATCGGAATGGCTCTAGAGAGAAACCATCGGTATTGTCCATCCTGACCCCGCAACGGAAACGTATCTTCCCAGACTTCACCCGTTTTAATTGCGTGGCGAAATCGCTGAGTCACCCGCTCGATGTGATCGGGATGTTGCACAACCTGTCGCCCCCCGTCCTGCATTTCTTCGAGCGTAATCCCGGTGTACTCAAACCATCGCTGGTTGTACCAAAAAACTGAACCACTCGCGTCTGCAATCCAGGCGAGTTGAGCAATGTTATCTGCCAAGGTGCGAAATCGAGCTTCGCTTTCTCGCAGAGCTTGCATGGCTTGCGTTTGCCGAATCAACGCCCAAAAACGTGCTCCCACAGATTGCAAGAGTCTGACCTCATCCGATCGCCACTCTCGAATCGCGCGGGAATGCACCGTCAGCGATGCGACCCAACGCCCAGACTCAATACAGGGAACTCCAATCAAAGCCCGAATCTGCCGCTCCAGCAAATGATGAGCAATGGGCACCGTGCTGCTGTGCGTTTCCACATTGTCAACGACAAGGGACTGACCCGCTTGATAGCACTGGATAATCTCTGGCGGAATGTACTCCGACAGTGAATAAACGCCTGCGATACTTTCGAGATCTGCTTGCCGCCAATCTTGCCGAATCGTCGTGATTCCCGCTTCTAAATCAACGCTATGTAACAGGCAGCGATCGACGTTGAGATAATGACCTAAACAACTCACAATTTCCCACATCATCGCTTCTGGCTCAGAGCACTGACGCAACTGAGCATCGAGATGATTGAGGAAGGTATCGTTGAGTTCAGCCAGTTTGCGATCGTGAATATCAGTCGAAGTGCCATACCATCGCTGCAATTGTTGACGATCATCGAAAACGGGCACTGCCCGCATTAAAAACCAGCGATACATGCCTTCTGTCGATCGTAATCGTCCTTCAAACTCAAAGAGTTGCTGTGTTGCTAGCGCTGTTTCCCATTGAGCGGAGGCAGAGGCTTGGTCGTCTGGATGATAATGGCTAACAATGAGAGTCTGATCATGACTTTGTTCTTGGCTCAATCCTGAATAGTCGCACCATTGCTGATTCACATATTCAAGTTCTCCGTGAGCACCGCATATCCAGACAAACTGCGGCATTGAGTTGCTGAGTTGCTCTAACTGCTGCTCTTTGTCACGCAGCGCAATCTCTGCTTGCTTGCGCTGCGTGATTTCTTGAACTACCACATTGATGCCGATCGGTCGTCCTGCTGCATCTCGGAGTGGATACAAATCTTCGAGCCAGGTTCGCTGAACGCCAGGTTGAGCAGCCGTTTCACCCATAATCTCTAGATTCAGCAATGGTTCGCCCGTCTCTAGCACCCGGCAGAGTAATGGTTCTGCGTCATCTGCAAGATCGGGGACAATCTCTCGAACTGTCCGACCGAGATGATCTGCGATCGACAATCCATTGATTTCGGCTAAGCGTTGATTGATCCGAGTAAAGCGCAAATCCCGATCAAAAAGACCTAGCCCAACCGGAGCCGTATCGTAGATCGCCTCAATTTCGGCGAGTTGTCGGCAAATCGTTTCCTGAGTTTGGGCGCGTTCTAGCTGCTCCTGTTTACGATCGGTGATATCCAACGAAATGCCGCGCAGCAGTGCAGGATTATCAGAAGCGGCTCTGGCTCGGCTAAACATCCAGCGCAATCCTCGTTCTGGATGGTGATAGCGGTACTCAAGTTCAACGGCATTCAGTGTCGTTCGCTGCTGCACAACGGCTTGGATAGTCGGCAGATCCTCGGCATGAACTTTTGACATAAACGCTGTCAGCAAATCTGTCTCCGTCGATGCAACGCCAAAGAGAGGATAGCAAGGGTGTGACCAAACGATTTTTCCCGTCTGAACATTCCACTCCCAAGTGCCCGTTTCCGTCACCATTTGTGCAAGCTGCAGCCGTTCTTCACTCGAACGTAACTGATCGAACGATCGTCTGCGATCGCGATCCATTCGGTTGAGGGTATCAGCATTTCGCCCCACCAGTCCCAACGATGCAGCAATGAGCGTCATCACCATCAGCGACACCGCAAAATTTGAGTCATACCATCCTGCCTTTTGCCCCTGCAAAATTAGCCAGCCTAGGATGACCAGAATCACAATTGCAGTCGGAATAAACCGTCGTGCGACAACGCCCCCGACGAGCGGACTGGTGAGCGATCGCATCACTCCTTGTTCGCTTTTGAGTGCCAGCATTCCGATCGTTAAAATGCCAAAGGTAAGTGCAGTATGCAGCGCCATTCCGGTCGTCAACCTTGGGGATTGATAAAAGACTTGCACCTGATAGGCATACCCAATCACAGCTTGTAGGGACATCAAACCGACCGCGATCGCAAGGAGTTGAGCAACAATCAAGCGATTTATTTTGCCGCGCTCCTCAGTCATCTGGGCAGGCTGACTCAATAGCCAAAGTGCGATTCCGATCAGAGCGAGATCGATCGCTGTATTCACCCCCATCCGACCCGGATATAACGTTTCAGCAGCATCGGGTCGTGCGTGAAAGAGCAGTTGATCAATACCAAGATCCCACCCGAAGCTATACTGACAGAGGGTCAGAAAAGCAATGATGGTAGCGACGATCGCACAGCCTTGCGCGGCTCGAATCGTTCGCAAATTGTACCGTTGTCGAGTTTGGAGTCCGAGGGATAATCCAGCCAAGAGCAGCCCGATCGCGGTATTTGCCTTCATCGTGCTCATACCGGGAAAGAATTCTTTCAAAACCGGAATATCAAAGCTCCAGCCTAGGAGGACGAGACAGGCAACTGACATCGTGATATGACTAGCAGCCCGTGCTACCCGTTGATGGAAGTGGTGGCTGGAGAAAAACCAGCGTCTTAAGGCTCCTAGCAAGCGCGATCTCCGCATCCTCGTTTACCTTCTCAACCTAATTAAATCCATTATCGTAGCGACCAAAAGTTTTGGTTCTACAGGTTTGTCAGGTGGCTTTGAAATCCAGCTTACAGCGGGTGCTCTAGAGTTGCACTTTGTGCTCAATGTTCTTCATAATTTGTGTTAAGCGGGGAGATTAAAAGTGATCACTGATACACATTCATCCGCTCCACTTTGAAATCTACTTTCAAACCCTTGAAAGCCCTCAGCAAAATCGCTCAGGGCTTTCAAGGGTTTAGTTTCATATAGATCCAAAAGACAATGAGTATCCGTTGGATTGGTTAGGCATATCGCTAAAAGAGAATGGTTAAGTTCGCTTCCGCGTTTTCTTTAAGATGAGGTCAATTTAGCATTGTCTGATGGGGGAGCAGATCTATCCTTTGGGGGAAGAGTAAATCTCAGAGAGAAATAGAATCAGCGATGGTATCTTGTCCCTAAGCGTGATGCGATTTGCTCAGTCTCCATTGCACTGCTCCAATCTCAGAGCTTCAATCGACTCCTATTAATTACTGAACTAATCCTGCGCGTAATGCTCGAACTGCAATTTGAGTACGATCGCTCACACACAGCTTGTTGAGAATATTGCGAACATGAGTCTTGACGGTTCCAACGGTAATGTAGAGCCGCTCTGCGATTTCTGCATTACTGCGTCCATCTACAATCAAAGTCAAAACATCAAGTTCGCGAGCTGTGATGGGATAAGTCGAGATGCTTTGGCTTTCTTCTTCAGACAATCGATTGATCGTCACGGTTGAAGCCGGGGCTGAAGTTGGGCTGTTTGTCTGGACTTGTTTTAGCACAATCTTCGCGATCGCTGGATCAATCCATCCATGTCCCTCTGCCGTTAATGCCACCGCTTCGCTTAAACGATCACCACTAATATCCTTCATGCAGTAAGAATCTGCACCTGCTGCGAATGCTGCTAGTACAACTTCTTGATCATCTTGCATCGTCATGATCAAAACTTTTGTTGGAGAAACACCTGCTTCAGCTTGCATCGCTCTCAACTGCTGCGTCAGTTCGACTCCATTCATATCCGGCAGACCGATATCGACGATCGCGACATCCGGATGAGTCTCTTGAATTACTTTTAACCCCGATTTTGCATCTCGCGCTTCTCCAACCAGTTCAATGTTGCCATGCTCGCGCAGCATTGCCCGGACTCCAAACCGAGTCAGATCATGATCTTCTACTAAAACAACACGGATTGATGGCATCGCTTGATCTCCAAAGAATTCAACAAACAGGGGTAGACCTCAGAAAATAAGTTATTTCAAAATGCTGATTGATCTATCTGTAGAAAAGTTTAGAGGAAGAGCGCGCGAATCTCTGTCTGCCCGGAGAATGACTTTTAGATAAGAACTTCGAGAACTTTCCGCCCCCTAAAGGTATAACCTAGATTTATTCCTCTCGATAGATTCTAACGGGATGAGGCAATTTTTGAGTTCTTGCATGTAGAACGTTACAAACTCAAATGCTGTCCTACTAGAAGTAGAAGTAAGGATCGACACTGATAGGTGAACTACAGATAACCTAGCTCTCATAGCGGCTACATCTGTCCAATCTAGCCTGGATTAATCATTTCAATCTTGCGAACCGTAAACCATTAAAACTCCTGACTTTGTGTCGAAACGTTTCACGGTTTTACTCAGTCAAGCGATCAGAACAGAAACTTTAGGACAGAAAGGAAAAGGAGCAGTTGCGAAGGGAGTAGAGTTTGAGATGGCTTCGATGAAGGCTTGTTTGCGATCGAGAATAAATTCACTGTAGTCAGCTAAGTCATCAATTCCAACACAGGTCAGCGCAACTTCTGAGACTGCCCAAATTGCAACTTGTACAAAGAGTGTTTTCCATCGCAGTTTCATTGTCTTGCCTCCATGAGTTGATCACGTTAGGTCTGGCATCCACTCTCTTTTAACGTGAGTTCGACGAGGGAAAGTAGCGCAAAAGAAAAGCTGAGACTACGTTTGAAAGAGTAATCAAAATCTTTCGAGTCTCAGCTTATGGAACCTATCGTATCGCGCCTCGACCTGACAGCTTTGTTCTGCGACGTAGACGACTTCTGCCAGACCTTTGAATGGGCATGGGCACACCAGCCCCAACTGCCGTCGATGCCTGGAGAGAAACGCAGTCGTTCCCGGTTGCGCTTGAGTGAAGTGATGACCATCGTGATTGCCTTTCATGCTTCTGGTGCAAGGACATTCAAGGATTTCTATACCCTGACCGTTCTACCGCATTGGCGCAAAGCGTTTCCGAATTTGGTGAGCTACACCCGATTTGTGGAACTGATGCCTTGGTGCTTGATGCTGTTGTGTTGCTTCCTGATGACCCGACGCGGCGAGATGACGGGGATTGCCTTTGTCGATTCCACTCCAATTGAGGTGTGCCATCCCGCCCGTGCCCACAGTCACAAGGTGTTCAAACATCAAGTGGGTTGGGGCAAAAGCTCAACGGGCTGGAAGTTCGGCTTCAAGTTGCATCTGATCATCAACGAACACGGAGAACTCCTGGCGTTCAAGCTGACTCCTGCCAATACTGACGACCGTGCTCCTGTGGCTGAAATGACCGAAGGCATCTTCGGCAAGCTGTTTGGAGACCGGGGCTATATCTCACAGAAGTTGTTTGAGGAACTGTACGAGCGCGGCTTGAAACTGATCACCAAACGCAAGCGCAATATGAAACAGAAGCTCGTCACGCTGATGGATAAGATTCTGCTGCGAAAGCGTTCCCTCATTGAGTCAGTGAATGACCAATTGAAGAACATTTGTCAGATTGAGCATTCTCGTCATCGCAGTTATTGGAATTTTCTGGTCAACCTGATGGCCGGGTTGATTGCTTACACCTATCAGCCCAAGTTACCGTCGCTCGATTTGCAACCGAAAGGGTTGCCTGCTTTGCCTCCTGCCATCTTTTAGCGTGTCGAACTCACGTCTCTTTTACGCTTTGCTCGATCGAGTTATGCAGCGCATTTTTCGCAGATCCACCTAGAAACCCGATCGCAACTTTTGGGCATACCGAGAAAGTCGCGATCGTTTCATTTGCCCCATGAACATCCTCATGCTCTCGACCACGTTCCCCTATCCCCCCACCAAAGGCGGAACTCAGGTACGAACTTTCCATTTACTGAGATATCTCCATCACTTTCATTCCGTTACCGTTCTCACTCAACGAAGTGCTGATGTGAGCGATGCGGACATTGCTGCACTGCGAGAACATGTCAGTGAATTAGTCGTTTTTGACAAACCTATTGATCGCTCAAATAAACTGCAACGATTCGCGAATTTTCTCATGGAAGGCACGCCGCCTAGTGTGCGATCGAACTATTCCCCTGCGATGCAAGCCTGGATTGATCAACACATTGATAAATTTGATGTCATCACCTGCGAACACAGCGTCAACGAAGCTTACATCCGTCCTGAATTTCGGCATAAAGCAGTCGTCAATGTGCATAGTTCAGTCTATGGTTCTTGTCGCAATCAATTGCAAACCGGGACTTCTGAGCATGAACTGCGCGATCGCATCAATCTACCCTTGCTCAAACGCTATGAGAAACGCTTTTGCAGCAAATTCTCACACATTGTCGTTACGACCGAAGACGATCGCACCCAGCTTCAAAGTTTTCATCCAAACGCTGCAATCCGTGTCATTCCGAATGGCGTTGATTTTGCTGAATTTCCTTATCGCACAGCCGATCCAGGCGGACATCACCTGATCTTTATTGGTGCGATGGATAACTTAGCCAATATTGATGCAGCAAAATATCTCACGTTGGAAATCCTGCCGCAAGTACAAGCAAAATATCCAGATACCACCTTATCTCTAGTTGGCGCACGACCAACTTCAGAAGTTTTACAACTGCAAGATCGAGCATTTGTCACTGGACGGGTCGAATCGATCGCTGAACATTTACACTGTGCAACAGTCTGTGTGATTCCGATGCGAACCGGATACGGAATCAAAAATAAAACATTAGAAGCAATGGCAGCCGGAACACCGATCGTATCAAGTGATCGAGGGCTAGAAGGATTGCAGTTTAGCCATCCAATGCGCGCATTACACGCCAATACGACCCCTGAATATGTCACCGCAATTTCCCGGTTATTTGACGATGCAGCGTTACGATCGCAACTTTCAGAAAATGCACGATCGCTCATTGAAACCGAGTACACCTGGGAACGCGCCGGACATCAATATTTACAAGTCTTAGAGGAGATTCTAAACAGATCAAAAGATTCTGGGCTTACGGGGTGATTTTGACCCAAAATTCTATTTCAGGGCAGATCAGACCTAAGGCAAGAATCTTTAGAGCATCCTCTTAGAAAGGAAATCGCGCGCAAACTCAGAGACGCATATACCATTCAAAGAAGGGCAGTTTTTTACAACGCATCAGTTTTAAGAAGCTATGAAAAAAATCGGGGCAGTTCCTTGGAAATCGGTCGGCTCATTTTTAGCGATCGCCAGCGCAGCAGGATGCGTTGTCACCAGCATTTGGCTGAGTACAGAATTCATCATGGATCCAAAATCGGTTGCATGGATGAATCGCTATTTGCCCGATGATGCACAAATCCCCATCAGCGCGTGGGACGATCCAAAATCTCTAAAAGAAGTTCAAGCCGATCTGCGAAAAGCGGGATTATATGCAGGCGAGGTCGTTCGAGTCGAAACTGTCAAGCAAGGCAAACCAAAACAAATCGATATACTCATGCCTGTTTTTCGACCACAAGCGGATCAAGACGATCGCTTAGTCGAACTTCGGGCTTACCGCCTTGTCAAAAATTCCACTGCCCGCAAGCCAGAAGCACTACAATTCGTCAATCAAATCGAAGTGCGCGAGATGCGAGAAGATTTTGTCACCGAGCCACTGGTGCGCGCACGGGCGATGAATCCTAGTTCCGATCGCGAATTGCCGTTTACCAACGTGCAGCGCCTTGAGGATCGTGCCCCCCAGAACGGCATTTGGCTGAATGTTAATGGCAAACTTCAACAGGGGGATAGCTCGATCGCATATGGTCAAGTTATCTACTACAACCCGATAACCACGGCAATGAGCGCGATGCTGTCTTGGACAAGCCCGGATGGCGAACTCCCCACTTGGCAAGCTGTCCCGAAGGGGCGACCCGCCGAATTTGTGGTGAATCAAACGGTAGGATTGGAACCCGATTTTCAGGTGTATCAACTGAGATCAGTCAAACGTAAAAATATCCCCTTTCAACTCCAGCCAATTTCGCTCAGCCAACCTGCGATCGCCAATGGAGCTTTCACCGATGCACTCTTTCTCGCACGCAGCGGATTGTGGTCAAATGCCTCGGAATACTTGAAATCGGTCAAACGTCGAGTCGGGTCAGCCTGGACTCCTGCGGCTCAAGCTCAGATGGATTTGATCGATCGACATGCGAAAATTACCAAAACTCAAGCCGATCAACCTTGGGCAAATGTCAGCCAGCAAATCCTAGCAAACTTGCTGGATGGACGCTGGGACAGAGCCGCTCAGGTGATGGAAAAATCCTCGATCGATCATCCTGAAGTGCTAGATGTGCTCAAATACGATCCCGGACGCGTTCAAAAGCGAATTAATGCAGCGCTTCAATTTAATCCGTCGCGATCCGAAGTACAGATGTGGGGCGCACTGAGAATGGCAACTCAGCAGGGCAAACCCAATGCGATCGCGTGGCTGAAAAATCAACCCCTCGATTCGAGCGCCCGCCGTGCCCAAACCCTCAAGATGATCAACCAACTGGACGCGATGACGTTCGGCAACCTCATGCCCGCCGATGAACCAGCTAAAACTTCTCAAAACAAGAAAATATAGATGAGAATATTCTCAAGTTTTAGTAGCATCTGATAAGTTTTACAAGCTGTCATCGTCCTAAATAAAAGCTTAAATTTAATCACATCGATCGTAATCTTGTTGACAATGAGATTTATTATCAGAAAGTTACTGATGTGGTGTGAGATTTAGCTCCATGACAAAATCTTTATTCGTTCATTCCCTGGTGGTTGCGGCAAGCTTAGGCATTGCAACGAGTGCAACGGCTGCTGAAGTGGCAGAATTGACTGCCCAAGAACCTTTCAATCAAGTCACTTCGGTTTCCCAACTTTCCGACGTGCGCCCGACAGATTGGGCATTCCAAGCTTTGCAATCCTTAGTCGAACGCTACGGCTGTATTGCAGGCTATCCCGATCGTACCTATCGCGGCAATCGGGCTTTAACGCGGTATGAATTTGCAGCGGGACTGAATGCTTGTCTCGATCGTGTGAACGAACTGATCGCAGCAGCAACCGCTGATCTCGTGAAAAAAGAAGATTTAGCCACGTTACAAAAGCTGCAAGAAGAATTTGCAGCAGAACTGGCAACCTTGCGCGGACGCGTCGATTCGCTCGAAGCTCGAACTTCCACGCTGGAGAAACAGCAATTCTCAACGACCACGAAACTCAATGCAGAAGTGGTGCTTGGCATTACTGGAGTCGCAGCAGGGCGCGATTTTATTCGCAGAGAATTCGATCCAGTCACGGGAACAAGTAATGAAGTTGTCGATCGCGTGTCTCGCAATACGATCGTCGGCAATCGGGTTCGTCTCAACTTCGATACCAGCTTTACTGGGCGCGACATCTTGAGAACTCGCCTCCAAGCTGCGAATCTTTCTGCTCTGCCCGCAGGCATCAACGGCAACACCCTGACCAATGAAGGCGCACTGCGCTTTGCAGGTGGAGAAAACAACGAACTGGGAGTCGATGCTCTGAACTATACGTTTCCCCTCGGTGAAAAGACCACCGTTGTCATCGAAGCGAATGCAGGTGCGATCGATGACTTTACCGATACGCTCAATCCGTATCTGGATGGAGATGGGGGATCAGGCGCACTCAGCCACTTTGGGACTCGGAACTCGATCTACTATCTAGGGAATGGAGCGGCTGGAACTGGGGTTGGAGTACGCCACAAATTTAGCGATGCTCTAGAACTAAGCTTGGGCTATCTTGCGGGTGAACCTAGTTCTCCTGCGCCTGGAAATGGTCTATTTAATGGCTCTTATGGCGCGCTAGCACAATTGACCTTCCGCCCCAGTGAGCGATTAGGAATTGGACTCACTTACATTCATGCTTACAATGTCGATTTTTCTGGCAATGGCGCAGTCGGCAGTACCCGCGCAAACTTCCGATCGCTCGCTGAGAATGGTTTCCTTGCCGATGAAGTTCCAACATCTGCGAATGCGTACGGAATTTCAGCTTCTTTCCAAATTACGCCGCAGGTTGTTTTCAATGGGTCTGTCGGCTATACGAATGCTCAATCGTTGCAGCCTGGAAATCGAGGCGATTTGGACATTTGGAACTGGTCGGCAGGGCTCGCATTCCCAGATTTTCTCAAGAAGGGAAGCTTAGCTGGCATCATCGTAGGTATGGAGCCGAGAGTGTCGAGTAGCAGCGGCACATTTGGACAAGCAATCGGACGCGATCGCAATACCTCTCTGCACATCGAAGGCTTCTATCAGTATCAACTCACTGACAACATTGCAATCACGCCTGGGATCATCTGGTTAACAGCTCCAAACCATGACAATCGCAATGATGACATTGTGATTGGAACGATTAGAACGACTTTCACGTTCTAAGGCGAGACTGCTCTCTCTGATAGGGAGATGGGGAGATAGGGAGCAATCTGAATCTAGGTTCTCCCCACTCCGCAAAATGACAACTAAGTAGGGAGATGCAATTAATTGAAAGATCGTCGCTCTCGTTTGCGTCTCGCCCTGAACTGGAAGTTCGGGTTAACCGTGCGAACTGGGTTGAAACCCACTGAAGAAGGCGTTTTCATGGGCTGTTAGTCCCAGAGCGGACTTCGCACCGTTAGCCCCGAATTCATTCCGGGGCGGGTGAACAACGAAGCGAGAAAACTTGCCGAACTGATTATTAATTACGCCCATCTACTTAGGTTCTACGCCAAGCCTATATTTGCCACCAAAATCGCTCTCCCAACGATCGATTTTCCAACCTCCGATTCAATTCACGCGCCGTCGCCATTCCCGCCTGAAAAGCATTCTCAACCCGATTTCCCCCACACCAATCTCCCGTAAACATTAACGGTTGCTCGGTATCTGCAACCAGAAACGACTCCGGCAACGGTTGGATCGGAAAAGCATACCGCCACCGATGCACCTGCAACACTTCAGGACTCGTTAACCAAGGCAATCCGACCTCAGACGCTCGTTCTAGTAACCTTTCCCCAACTTTCTGAAGATCTAGATCTTCTAAGTACCGAGTTGCAAATGCTGCATTACTCTGAACTACAACTGCCGGCTGCACCGGATGTATCTGCTTCGTACTATCTAATCCAATCCATCCCAACTCCGAGTCAGCACAAATCAATGCTTTCCACGGCAATTGCTCAACTTCACTCTGTCGCTCTGCTGGATAAACCGCGATCGCACTAATACAGGGCGAATACTCAACCTGATTTAACTTGTCCCATTCATACAACTGTGCCGCCTGTGGAGCCGGGATCGCGATCACCACGACCTGAGCCGAAATTGTTTCGCCTGATTCGCAGTGCAATTGCCAACCTGGTTTGATCTCGGTCACGCGATGATTCAGCTTTAACGTTAAACCAGCCGAGAGAAACTTCGCGATCGCCGAAATTCCCGTTGGCGAAACATAACAAGCTGCTTGAGATTCAGGAGCGCGGATCTGCCCGTCTACCCATTCGTGAATTCGATCTGTCCAAACTCGGCTAACTTGACGATCGACTAGCTGATCCAATAAATTCTGAAACTCATCCGACTTCGGCTTGAGATAACACACGCCATGATCGGCATGAGTTCCGTGGAGACGGCGCGTTGCCATGCGTCCGCCCAAACCCCGCGATTTATCCAGCACGACAACCTTATACCCGGCTTGGTGCAACATTTGAGCACAGGTGAGACCAGACATACCTGCACCGACGATCGCAATTTCAAATTGAGAATCTAACATATTGATGAAACCGTAAATTCCGAAGTACCGTCTTGCTTAGGTAGAATGAATCTTGACGCTGCATCGGGAGGAAAGTAACCAGTGGATGAGTTTAGAGCCGCATTGGAATTAGCAACAGATGATGAACTGCGCGAACTGACTGAAATCTTGTTTCGTCCCAAATTCAATCCTCTCGATTATGTCAATGCTCCTGATCCGATCGATTTGCAAAGCCTGTGTCGAGAAGACTGGCTTGATGCGATCGACGATCGTTTCCGCTTTCTCGCTGCCGATGGCATCACGGTCTTGCGCCGCAAAACTGGGCAAGTGAGCTATCGCCAAGTACTCATCCAGGTCTGCCGATATTTGAAATTGCCTTATTCAGCCTCAATGTCTACGACAGACTTAGAAGCAGAAGTTTTTCTCAGTTTATTAAACCGAGCTTGGAAGCAATTGCCTGCATCAGAACAAACGGCTTTAACGAACCGTATTCAGAATACTTTATCGAAAACTGATTTTGTTGCAGATTTGCCGCTGTCTCTACAAAAGAATCCGATGTCACTCGTGGTTAAAGGTGGCAGCGCTTTAGCGGTGAATACTGTTCTTCAGCCGCTCCTACTGCAACATATCGCCCGCCAGTTTGCGCTGCATTTTGCCCGCTATCAAGTGGCACAACAAGCGATCACCCAAGGCGGAATTGCTGCGGCAACTCAGATTCAAACTCAGGTTTCGATGCAGCTAGCTCGACGCGGAATGACGATGGCATCAGCGCGATATACAGCATCTCGTGCAGCATTTGCCTTTGTCGGATCAGCGCTTTGGGCTTGGTTTTTAGCGGATTTGGGATGGAGAGCGATCGCGACGAATTACGGACGAGTCATCCCAACAATTTTTGCGCTGGCTCAGATTCGCTTAACGCGATCGGAATGTTTTGAACCGATTTAGTTTAGAGATGAAAGCACTTCAGCCTCACCCCGATCCGAATTTCCAACGCCATTGGAATGTCGTGCAAATCGGATTATTTCTGCTGCCCTTTAGTGCTTTTTTGGGCGGCACTTCGATTTTGATGGTTGCGATCGCAATCTGGGTGAGAAAATTTTCGAGCTTAAGTCGTGAACCTGTCAATCGAGGCTTTGCGATTCTAGGACTGGTGATGATTGCAGCCGCTTGGTTTGCAGACGATCGCGCAAATGCTTTTCTTGGATTGTTCAATTTTTTGCCGTTCTTTTTCACGTTTGCAGCACTAGCTGATCTGATTCGATCGCCAAAACAACTCACGCAAATTGCTTGGATTTGGGTAATCACTTCTATCCCTGTCACTGTGATCGGGATTTTGCAACTGCTCAATTTCGGTGGTATGCCTTCGCTGCTGTGGGGGTTAATTTCTTGGAAAGTTTTCGCCGGGGGTAATCCTGTTGGGCGAATGGCATCGGTGTTTGAATATGCGACGATTTTGGCAAATTACTATGCGATCGTCTTTATTCTCAGTTTGGGGTTATGGCTGCAAGAGCGCAGAAAACTCCTAATCGGAATTGTTTTACTCAACGCAATCGGACTCATTCTCACCAATTCTCGTAATGTTTGGGCGATCGCAGTTTTAGCCTGTCTAGCCTTTGCCCTGTATCAAGGCTGGAAAACTATCGTTGCCGCTGTGGGAGCGATCACAGGAATTATCCTAGGAGCCGCGTTTGCTCCAGACTCGATCGCACTGCCCTTACGCAAAATTGTGCCCAGATTTTTCTGGGCAAGACTCAACGATCAAATGTACAGCGATCGACCTGTGAATCAACTGAGATCGACGCAGTGGAAATTTGCCTGGAACATGACCGAACAGCGACCGCTAACAGGTTGGGGCTTGAGAAGCTTTGCTCGTCTCTACACTGAACAGATGCAGCTTTGGATAGGACATCCGCATAATTTATTTCTCATGCTCTCTTCTGAATCCGGTTTACCTGCTGCTGTAATGTTGTATGGACTCGTCGGTTGGATCATGGCACAGGGTATTTGGATTTGGAAAGCACTCTCCCCGACAAACCGCCCGATCTATTTCACGTTCTGGATTGCCTTTTTAGCCTGCACCTTGTTCAGTTTCTTAGATATCGCCCTGTTCGATGCGCGGATTAATTTGATGGGATGGGTGTTGCTTGCGGCGATTTGGAAGATGGAAGAGAGTGGAGAGTGGGGAGTAAGATTGCGAGGGTCTTAAACCTGCCTACTCCCTACCCCTACTCCCCACTTTTTCTACTCCTGCTGCGCCCTCACCTGTGACATCAACATCTCCAACTGTTTCTTCTCGTTCTTCAGTTCTTCTTCCAACTCCTGAATCTGCTCGCGTCTCGCCTCAAGCTCGATCGCTCGTCTCGCCAACTCCTGGCTTTCCAGCGTCAAAGACTGCCGCCACTGTTCCGCCCGCTCTGTCTCCTGCTGCAAAAATGCAGGCGTAATTCCATACGTTAGATAGCGCTGAACCAACTCCAGCACCCAATCTTTCGCTTCGCGAATATCTAAAATCTGATTGCTACTCGAAATCTCAACCAAAACTAGCAAGCCATCCGCATACGTATTGGCTTCAGCCGAAAGAACCGTTTCTTCTTCCGGGAGCCTCGTCCAAACATGCTCAGACTTTTGAGCAGCCAATAAGCGCAATCCTGCCTTGCCTAGATAGCCTTTTTTTTGAACTTGCGCCAAGTGCAGCATTAATTTACTCTCGATATCATCTCAAAGGGAACGATGCAAGTCAGGGGTGTCTACAAGGCGCTGGAGATGCTGCCTGGGCTGATTCGACAACATACTACGCTGTATCCCCGTTTCATCGCCCGTAGGTGCACTGACCTGATAAGTACCGTTATTGAACTGCCTCCGTTATAACCCGGGTGCTTCCACTATCTGTACCTAACATGACAGTATAACTTTTCCGTTTTCTCTGGCGATGCTCATTCTCCCTGCCTCATCGAATTAAAAAAAAAGACGCTAGATTTCAGCGTCTCTTGTTGAAAAATTAAGAATTGATAAATTTATAGGCGATCGAGCTTCGACTTGAGAATTTCTGCCTGCTTTTCTGCTTCGGCTAATGCATCGCGATTTGATTGCACAACTTCAGGCGGTGCTTTATCCACAAATTTCGGATTACTCAAGCGTCCCCTCAAAGATTGAATCTCGGCATCGACTTTCTTCAAATCCCGCTCAATCTTAGCTTTCATCGCTTCAAAATCGACCAGTCCAGCCAGAGGGATCGAGATTTTCACAGTTCCAGTAACCCCGACGATCGTTTGAACATCATCTGTTTCGACATTATCCGCTGCTTCCGAGATCTGCGGTTCTTCAGCGGGTGCAACTGCGACGATTGGCGCAGGTTCTCCAATCACTTCACGAGTAAAGGTTTGCACTTGCTTGAAGAAAACTTGGCGATCGTCTTTGTTCCAGAGTCGCGCTTTGGTAAACCAGATCGTATAGATAATCCCAACCACTTCAAGGAATGGTGCGAGCAATGGAATTTCGTGAATTCCGCTTGTGACCGTCGCAGCAATCTTAATGGCGAAAATAATCGAGCCAATCAGCAACAGCGATAACAAGACGTTCTGATTCTTAGCAATGAAGGAGCCAACGATGTCGAGAGCCATGACTAAAACTGGAGCATCGTCCGCGATCGCACTCGCTTTCGGTGCAGATACGGTTCTAGCAGGCTGATCTGCCGTACTCGTAATCGACAAGGTTTCAACTCTTGCCAAGTCTTTGATATAAGACTGTCCTGCAATCAGAGTTTGCTTTTCTTGCGGATCTTCGGTTTGCATCGCAACCGTGATTCTCGCTCCTGGCTTGATTTCCGCTCCGGCTCTCAAGTTCCGAATTGTGCGAATCGAGTTGATAATCAGGTCAAACTGCCGCTCTAAGTTGGCATCGATCGCACTTACGTCTGGGTTCGGATAAGGTTGGAGCGCTAACGATTCTGTGTCAGGCGCTTGAGTCAGCGTGTGCCAAATCTCTTCGGTAATGTGTGGCATAAACGGATGTAAGAGTTTCAGCGTTCCTTCCAACACATACGCCAGAGTTTGCTGAGCCGCCAAACGCGAAGTTGTCGGCTCTCCTTGTAAGCGCGATTTTACAAGCTCGATATATTGGTCGCAAAAATCGCCCCAAATGAACTCATAAAGGCTCTTTGCAGCTTCTCCAAACCCATAGCGATCGAGCGAGGTTCGGACATCCTGCGCCACTTGATGAAATCGCGACAAAATCCAGCGATCGCTCAACTCCAACTGATCAGGCGCACCCAATTGAGCGGGAGTCTTCCCGTCCAAGTTGAGCATGACAAACCGCGACGCATTCCAAAGTTTGTTGGTGAAATTGCGCGAGGCTTCAACTGTTTCGGATTCATCGGTTTTGCGATCGTAGGCAATGCGAATGTCTTGACCTGCCCCCGTCACTTCTCGAATGAGCGTATATCTCAACGCATCCGTGCCATATTTATCGATCAAGATCAGAGGATCGATGCCGTTGTTGGCAGATTTCGACATCTTTTTGTTGTTTTCATCCCGGACTAACCCGTGAATGTAGACATCCTTAAACGGCATTTGTCCGGTGAAATGTCCTGCCATCATCGTCATCCGGGCAACCCAGAAAAAGATAATGTCGAATCCTGTCACCAGCGTGGCAGTGGGATAGTAGCGCTTGTAATCCTCGGCATCGGTATCCGACCAGCCCAACGTCGAAAAAGGCCACAATCCAGAAGAAAACCAAGTATCCAACACATCCGGATCTTGCTCAATCTGAACCGATTCGCCAAACTGCTCGATCGCTTTCTGTTGCGCTTCGGCTTGAGATCTCGCCACAATAAACGGCGTATAGTCGGTGATCTCGCCATTGGTTTCACTCACTGCATACCAGGCTGGAATCTGATGTCCCCACCACAACTGCCGCGAGATACACCAATCTTTCAAGCTCACCAACCAATCGCGATACACTTTCGTCCAGCGATCGGGCACAAATTTCGGAGAAGTCTGATCATCTAAAAACGATAACGCTCGACTCGCCAGCGGTTCAATTTTGACAAACCACTGCGTTGACAGTAACGGTTCAACCGGGACTTTTCCGCGATCGCTGTACGGAACCGTGTGCTTATAAGGCTCAATTTTCTCTAAACAGCCTTCTTCTTCCAATCGTTTGACAACATTTTTACGAGCAACGAAGCGATCCTGCCCCTGGAATTCTCCAGCGTTCTCATTCATCGTGCCGTCTTTGTTCATCACGTTGATTGACGGCAATTTGTGACGCTGACCCATCTCGAAATCGTTTGGATCGTGAGCAGGTGTCACTTTTACGCAACCTGTTCCAAAACTTGGATCAACGTGATCATCTCCGATAATTGGGATTTCGCGATACACCAGCGGCAAGATCAGCGTTTTACCGATCAGATGTTTATAGCGATCGTCATTCGGATTCACTGCAACGGCTGTATCTCCCAACATCGTTTCCGGTCGAGTCGTTGCCACAACTAAAAAACCGTCTCCATCCACGATCGGATATTTGAAGTACCAGAGATTCCCGTCTACTTCTTTATTTTCAACTTCGAGATCCGACACAGCAGACTGACTGGACGGACACCAGTTGACTAAATAATTACCGCGATAAATCAAGCCTTCGTCGTGCAGCTTCACGAAGGCATCTAACACCGCAGCCGAAAGCCCTTCATCCATCGTGAATCGTTCGCGCGACCAATCGACGGACACCCCTAAGCGTCGAAGTTGATTCACGATCGTGCCGCCGGATTCGGCTTTCCATTTCCAGGCACGTTCTAAAAACTGCTCGCGCCCTAAATCATTGCGCGTCTTACCTTCTTCTTTTAATTGCCGCTCCAGAATCGTTTGAACCGCAATACTCGCGTGATCGGTTCCAGGTAGCCACAGCGTATTCTTACCGAGCATCCGCTGATATCGAATTAACACATCGATCAGCGAACTCTCAAAGGCGTGACCCATATGTAAGCTACCCGTGACATTTGGTGGCGGAATCACGACACAATACGGCTCGCCAGGTTGACTCGGATCAGCCTTAAAGACCTGATTTTCCTCCCAGAACTTTTGCCATTTCGCTTCGGTGGTGCTTGCGTTGTATTGAGTTGGGAGAGAGGCAATCATGAGAAGTTTTAAAAAATCGGGGACATTTAGCCATCATAAACGCTTCTCAGCGTGAGCAGGCGTTAAAAATGGGCACTCCTTTTCAGAAGCGCCCATCGATTCAGATTGAATGAAATCTCTAGTCGATGAAGCCCATGAGCGTCGAAGGATCGTCAACATCGTTTGTGAAAATCGGTCGATCGCCCGGCAGCTTCTCAGCGTGCATCAAGCCGGATGCGCTTGCCATCACGGGACGATCGCCCGCTAGGGTCAATGCCGAGACAGAATGGAAATCGCTGTAAAAAATTGGACGATTGCCAGGCAGCATTTCAGCGACTTTCAAATTGCTTGCCAGAATGGGACGACCATTCAAAATCGTGCCGAATACTGCAAGATGGCTTGCTTCGATCGGGCGTTCACCGGACGAAGTAATGGTGCCAACAATTTCGATATCACTGGGCATGACGGGACGATTCCAAATCGAGAGACTGGGAACATCGCTACGAATTTCAATCGCGCTACCGTTTCCTTCAGCGGGAGTTGCTGTTGCTTCGATCACGTCTGCGTTACTCATAGGAGGTTCCTCCGGGATTGATTCTTTTGGAGTTGATTCTGTGGATGCTTCTTGAAAATCGCTGTCTAAAGCGGTTTCTGAAATGGGGTCAGTCGGTTCGCTGACTTCGGGTTGTTCACTGACGATGGGCGGTTCGTTAACTTCTAGCGATTCGCCAACGTCTGGACTTGGAGATTCTGAAGTCGCTTCTGGGGTCTCAGCCGGAGCAGGAGCCGAACTCTCAGGAGTTTCTGTGACCTTCGCGGCAGTGCGTCGATTACTGGTCCTGCGAGTACTGGTTTGAGTTCTGCGGCTGGTTGCCATCGCGCCATAACCTCAATATTGTTTACAGAATTACACTGTGCCAACCACCGGAAGAGTTTACCCAGGGCGCAGTATGTAAATTAGAAAATTACGATTCTTAGGAGATCATTATAAATTAAAGCGTTGCTTCAGATTGCATCAGATTCCGAAGCAGAACTTATCAGAATGATTAGTCGATCGTAATGAATTGCCGCGTTTCAGCTTCCCTTCAGTCAAGAACAAAGCAATCGCTCAAGACTTAAGCCCTAACTTTTCAGGATGCTTAACCAAGACTGATCCGTTATACACATTGAGTGCGGTCACCTCAGCTTGAGCACGATCGCCGAAAATCTTAGTGACAAAAAAGGGACGCATTTCGCGCCCCATCATCATCATTTCAAATGGTTCTAGACATTTGCAGGCACTTTTGTTGCACCAGCTTGATTGGTCAGACGCTCGTACGTTGCACGCATCTTCAGACCCGTCAACACCTGGAACAAGCCTGTTCCATTGTTAGAGCCAGGATACTCACGGTGTTGCAACAACAATTCGGTTACTTCCCCGTTGTACTTCGCAGAAGTCTTGCTCAAATGCTGTTCGATGTAGATGACTTCTTCGAGCTTGTCGAATTGACCATCCACTTCGAGCACCGAAACTCCGTGCTTGTAGTACACATCCGGTCCGTAGTGCATTCTGATGCCGGGATATGAACAGGTCAGCTTCCGTCCACAAGGAGTCCAATCGATCGTCGAACCCTCATCAAACAGATAAACCGGGTCGTAGCCTTCAATGCCATCGCGTTGAATCATTTGAACACGCAGAACTTTCCGTTCTTTGTCCTCTTTGATCAACTGGGTCGGCAACACCTGAATCACAACATCTGCAAACTCTTTCTGCGGATCGATGTACGCATCAAAGTCCGGTTTGCGTGAGTTAATTTGTGCCAACACATCTTCGTAGCTATGACCACGCTCAGCCATATCGCGTTGAATCTTCCAAGCGATTTTGACTTCATCGCTAATGTCGAGATAGACGCTGAAATCAATCAAGTCGCGCACGCGCTTGTCATACAGCGGATGCAAGCCTTCGATCACAACGATGTGGTTCGGTTCGATCTTCTCAGGTGGATCAATTTCCCCGGTTTCATGGTTGTAAATCGGCTTATCGATGGTTTCTCCACTCTTGAGCGCTTTGATCTGCTCTGCCATCAGGTCAAAATTATTTGCCTTTGGGTTGAGTGCAGTGATGCCCGTTTCCTTGCGTTGTTTCCGATCCAGACTGTGGTAGTCGTCCAGGCAGATGACGGTGACGAAATCTTCCCCAAACAAATCTGTGATTCGGCGCAGAAACGTGGACTTACCGCACCCGGAGTCTCCGGCAACGCCAATCAGAACCACGCGGTCTGGCTTACTGGTCATAAGTTTCCTCTAAAAACAAAAAGTCAACGACGTTTTTTTGGGTCAGCCAGGAGAGTCTGGACTGTCTCGATAGCACTCTACCCTCACAAGTCACAGCACAAGGGTCTTTGGGCAAGAGCGATTGCCACAAAAAAACACCCTGCAAGCAGCCCCGCAAAGGCTCAAGGCATAGCGTAAGTATTTAGTACTATCAGCTAAGGGGATTCTACCAAATCGCGATCCCACGGACAAGGCTTAAAAGAACTTAAAATTTGAAATTATTTTTTATTGTGAAATTAAAAAGATTAATCTGAGTTTTATATTTTAGAGTGATCGAACGGTTCCAAGCCTCTGTAAAGTAGGGACGGTAGCGAAGTTGTCGCGTCCGATACGGTCTTGGCAGGTTGGGGAAGTTTGCGATCGATCCCCAAACCATGCATATTTATCTACATGGGCAGCTTGCAGCACAATTCATTCTAAATTAGGTCGGAGAAACACACAGCGATGTATTATTCCAGCGCGTCGGGTGCTGCGAACACCCAATCGGGGAACCGAGTTTTTCGGTATGAGGTGATTGGTTTGGGTCAAAGTGACGCAGACGGTTCCTCAGGTTCCACGGTTCGGAAAAGCGGGAGCACTTTTTTTAATGTCCCTTATAGCCGCATGAATTCGTTTATGCAGCGGATCTCCCGAATGGGGGGCACGATTGTTAGCATTCAGCCTTTAGATGCAAACGGCAGTGGCACTGGAAACGTTACTGTTGAACAGAAAGCTCCTGCGATCGCGCAGGAAAATGCTTCTGCGAGCAGCTCAACAGGATCTAAGCCGATGACACAAGCCAAGGCTAAAAAACACGCAGATGTTCCAGTCAACATTTACAAGCCGAACAGTCCGTTTATCGGGAAATGTATTTCTAACGATGAATTAGTAGGCGAAGGCGGAATTGGAACTGTACGTCATATCAAATTTGATATTTCAGCAGGCGATCTGACTTATGTAGAAGGTCAAAGTATTGGGATTATTCCTCCCGGTCTTGACAAGAATGGTAAGCCAGAGAAGCTGAGACTGTATTCGATCGCATCGACTCGCCACGGCGATGATGTGGATGACAAAACCGTGTCGCTTTGCGTGCGCCAACTCGAATACAAGCACCCTGAAACAGGCGAAACCGTTTATGGGGTTTGTTCGACCTATCTCTGTAACCTAGAGCCAGGTGCAGATGTGAAGATCACAGGGCCGACCGGAAAAGAAATGCTCTTACCGGAAGAGACCGATACGAATGTGATTATGATGGCAACCGGAACCGGGATTGCTCCGATGCGGGCATACTTGTGGCGGCAATTCAAAGATAACGAGAGAGCAGCGAACCCCAACTATCAGTTCAATGGTTTCTCTTGGTTGATCTTCGGGATTCCCACCAGCGCAAATATTCTCTACAAGGGCGAACTTGAAGAGATGGCGCAGAAGTATCCGAATAACTTCCGCTTGACGACTGCAATCAGCCGTGAGCAGCAGAATAAAGATGGCGGCAGAATGTACATTCAAGACCGCGTCGCTGAAAATGCGGCTGAGTTGTACAAGCTGATGAAAGATGAGAAAACTCATACCTACATTTGCGGTCTGAAAGGCATGGAAGATGGCATTGATGCCGCTCTCGGTGCTGAAGCTGCAAAAGAAGGCGTGGAGTGGAAAGAGTTCCGCAGCGCGATGAAGAAAGCAGGTCGCTGGCACGTTGAAACGTACTAGAGTTCTGTAATTTTTAGCATAAGAAACCGGGGAAACTGAAAGGTTTTCTCGGTTTTTTGTTGAGATCCCACTCCCCACTCCCTACTCCCTACTTCTCTCACCGTGGAGATTCATCACGATCGCGTTCTGATCTACCAGATTTTCCGCTATAGTGCCGAAGGGAAAGCGTGATTTGATGTTAGGAGAGTACTGGTGTTAGGGATCATGCGCTGGCGAGGGACGGCTAAAACTCTTTCAGTCTCATTCGTGTTGGCAATGTTGTTGAATTGGGGGACAGCCCCTGCGTTTGCTGCCTCTTCAACTAAGCTAGCAGGCAAGATTTCAGAAGTGTCGCCGCCTGATGTAATTCAGCAGTTGCACGATCTGACTGATCAATATCAGCCTCAAGTCTCGATCGTATCTCCTCGTCAAAATGAGGTGCTGCAAGACAATACCGTTTCGGTGAAGCTGAATGTCAAAGACTTGCCGCTGCGCAAAGACGAGAAATTTGGGCTAGGGTCGCATTTGCACGTCTTTCTTGACGATCAGCCGTACCAAGCGGTTTACGATACGAGTCAGCCGCTCATTTTCAAGGATTTAGCGGCCGGAACCCATACTTTGCGAGTCTTTGCGGGTCGTCCTTGGCACGAAAGCTTTAAGAATGACGGAGCATTTGCTCAGACGACTTTCCATGTGTTTACGAAAACGCCAACCAATAATCCTGATCCAAAATTACCGCTTTTAACTTATAACCGACCGCAAGCGACCTATGGCGCAGAGCCGATCTTATTAGATTTCTATTTAACGAATGCTCCGTTGCATCTGGTCGCTCAGGAAGACGATAAAGATGATGTGTCGGATTGGAAAGTCAAAGTAACGGTCAATGGCGATAGTTTTACCGTCGATCGCTGGCAACCGATCTATCTCCAAGGCTTTAAACCTGGCAAAAACTGGGTACAACTGGAGTACGTTGACGACAAAGGCAATCCCGTTGCCAATGTGTATAACAATACGGCTCGCGTCTTCACCTATGAGCCGAACGGGAAAGATCCGCTGTCAAGATTGGTTCGCGGTGAAATTCCGTTTGCAGAGGCGGCATCGATCGTTGATCCAACCTTTAAACCCGCAGCCAAAGCGCCTGAAGTTGCTCCAACTCCAGAACCTGCACCCGTAATTCCGCCTGTTGTTGTCCCTGTTCCTGAACCAGAATTCTCCAAGCCTGTTGAAGAACCGAAGGCAATTGAAGAACCCAAGCCTGTTGAGGAAGCTCCAAAACCGAAAGAAGCTGAAAAACCCGCAGGTGGATTCTTTAATCGATTCAAACGGTCTGAACCTACGAAACCGGAACCAGCCGTTGAAGCTCCTGCCGTTGTAGAACCCGAAGTTTCCGAACCGGAAGTGATCGAGCCAGAAGTGTCTCAACCCGAGGAACCAGTCATGGTCGCCCCTGAGACTCCTAAAGTGCCAGAGAAACCTAAAGGTGGATTCTTTAATCGCTTTAAACGCCCCGAAGCTCCAGCCGTTCCGCCTGAACCGAGTCCTGCACCGGAAGTCATCACAGAACCAGAAGTGAAGGCAGAAGAGCCGGAAGTTTTAACGCCAATTGAAGTTCCGCCTGTGAAGACTAGCCCTGCGCCAGGTGGATTCTTTAATCGCACTCAACCGCCGATCGTTCCAGTCGTTCCAGCTCCAACGGAAGTACCAACAATCGAGCCGTCACCCGTCGAAACAATCCCGGAACCTGTCGAAGTTGCGCCTGCTCCAGCAGTTCAAGAGAAACCAAAATCGAACTTCTTCGATCGCTTTAAGCGTCCAGAACCCAAACCCGCTCCAGTCGAAGTAGCGCCCGTTGAAGAACCGAAACCTGTTGAAGAACCACCAACAGTTGAAGCAGAACCTGAAGTAATTGAAGTTTCGCCTGCTCCGGCAGTCCAAGAAAAACCGAAATCAAACTTCTTCGATCGCTTTAAGCGCCCAGAAATCAAACCTAATCCGGTCGAAGTAGCGCCCGTTGAAGAAACGGCTCCAATCGTTGAAGAAACGCCAACGGTTGAAGCAGAACCCGAAGCAATTGAGGTCGCTCCGGCTCCAGCAGTTCAAGAGAAACCAAAATCGAGTTTCTTCAATCGCTTCAAGCGTCCAGAACCCAAACCTGCTCCAGTCGAAGTAACGCCCGTTGAAGAACCGAAGCCTGTTGAGGAACCATCAACCGTTGAAGCAGAACCTGAAGCAATTGAAGTCTCTCCAGCTCCAGTAGTTCAAGAGAAACCAAAATCGAGTTTCTTCGATCGCTTCAAGCGTCCAGAACCCAAACCTGCTCCAGTCGAAGTAGCACCCGTTGAGGAACCGAAACCCGTTGAGACTGCTCCAGAAGTGAAAGAAACGCCAGTTGAGGAACCGAAACCTGTTGAACTTACTCCAGAAGTGAAAGCGGCACCGAAGGTCAATCCATTCGATCGCTTCAAACGCCCTGAGCCGAAACCCATCATTGTTGCTCCAAGCCCAACTCCAGTTCCTGATGCCGTTTCTGCTCCAGCAGTCGAACCTCCAGTCGTTCTAGAAACAAAGCCTGCTGAAGAAGTTAAACCCGAACCCAAGCTGAATCCTTTGGAAAAATTGCGTCAGGCAGTTCCCAAACCTGTTGAACCGCCAGTCGTGGAGAAAGTAGAACCGCCCGTAACCGAGGCAGAACCTGCTGCCCCTTCAGACTTTGAGCCTCAGACTGAGCTTGAGCGTCGTCTCGGTATGCCTCTGAAGCCTCGTGTTGCTGCACCTGCGCTATCGTCAGAAGGAAACGCAGAATAAAACACGCTCATGGTTCGCGCACCGGAGTTTCCGAAAAATCTCACTTGGTTAAATGTTCAGCGTCCTCTGTCTCTCAAAGAGTTTAGGGGACGCATTCTTTTGCTAGATTTCTGGACGTATGGCTGTATTAATTGCATTCACAGCCTGCCGGATTTGAAATATTTGGAAGATAAGTATCACGATCTCTTAACTATCCTCAGCATTCACTCCGCAAAATTCGAGAATGAAAGCTCGATCAAGAATATTCGCCAAGCCATTTTGCGCTATGAAATTACGCATCCGGTCTTAGTCGATCGCGATTTTCAAGTTTGGGAGTCTTATGCTGTTCGCGCTTATCCAACCTTCGTTTTGATTGACGCAAATGGGCGAATTGTAAGAACGATCGCTGGAGAAGGCAGAAGAGAATTACTCGATCAACTGATTGGCGAATTAGTAAACGGAATCGAGCCAAAAGACATTCAGTTTGAGTTAGAGGAAATGCCAATTTTGCCATTAGCTTTTCCGGGAAAAGTTTTGGCGAGCGATCGCTTATTCATTGCCGATTCAGGACATCATCGAATTGTCGTTACAACCTTTGAAGGTGAAGTCTTAGACATTATTGGCACAGGTTTTTCAGGCTTAAAAGACGGTTCATTTGATGAGGCGCAATTCTCAAATCCACAGGGAATGACGATTCACCAAAATATTCTCTATGTTGCTGACACTGGAAATCATGCAATTCGCTGTATTGATTTAGAGAAGAGAATTGTCTCGACGATCGCTGGAACTGGCAATCAAAGCAAAACAATCTATCCGCATGGTGGCAAAGCTTTAGAAGTGGATCTGAATTCACCTTGGGATTTAGTGTGGAACGGCGATCGCTTATTTATCGCGATGGCAGGCGCACATCAGATTTGGGAAATGCAAGACGATGTAATTCAAACTTTTGCCGGAACTGGAGCCGAAGCCAGTTTTGATGGAGCCATTCAAGAAGCGGCTTTTGCTCAACCGAGTGGGATTACGACAAATGGAAAAGAATTATGGATTGCCGACAGTGAAACAAGTTCGATTCGATCAATTGATTTAGAAACTTCTCAAGTGAAAACAGTTTGCGGTGGTGGAGATTTGTATAACTTCGGTGATGTTGATAGCATCGGGGAAAAGGCTCGATTACAACATTGTTTAGATGTCGAATTCGCAGCAGAACTTTGGATTGCAGATACTTACAATCACAAAATCAAGCGCATCAATTCCGATGGATTTTGTCAAACCGTTTTCACAGAATCGTTTTCTGAACCATCTGGAATTAGCGCAACTGCAACGCACTTATTTATTGCAGATACGAATCATCATGCGATTCGGAAAATTGATTTGAAAACTTTGGAAATTTCATCGATCGACTTTCCAAGTCTCTGTGCTCCAACCGTCTGCTTTCCGCACTACATTTCAGCACTAAAAAAGGGGGACTCCAAAGAGCGCCCCCATGAACAAGGTGAATAGAAACTTACTGAGGATTTTGGCGATACCAATCGATCGTCTTTTTCAGTCCTTCCTCAAAGCTCACCTGAGCTGAGAATCCAAACTTCTCCTTCGCCCGCTGCGTATCCAAACAGCGACGAGGCTGACCATTCGGCTTATCCGTTTCCCAAACGATCTCGCCCTTAAATTCCATCAAATCGCAGAGTAACGTAATCAAATCCCGAATCGAGATCTCATAACCCGTGCCTAAATTCACAGGCTCGCACTCACTGTAATGCTGAAGCGCAGTTGTAATCCCCCGCGCCGCATCATCTACATAGAGAAACTCACGCGTCGGACTACCATCTCCCCAAACGGGTAACGTCGCCGCACCCGCTTGTTGAGCTTCATAGACCTTCCGAATCAAAGCAGGAATGACATGTGAACTGCTCGGATCAAAATTGTCCTCCGGCCCATACAGATTTACAGGCAGTAGATAAATGCCATCAAATCCATACTGTTGACGATACGACTGAAGTTGCACTAAAAGCGCTTTCTTCGCGACACCATACGGCGCATTCGTCTCTTCTGGATAACCGTTCCAGATATCATCTTCTTTGAACGGAACAGGTGTGAATTTGGGATACGCACAAATCGTTCCTGCACAGACAAACTTCTGTACCCCTGCTTCGTAAGCAGCATGAATCAATTGCGTTCCCATCATCAAGTTGTCGTAAAACAACTCAGCAGGTTTTTCGCGATTTAGCCCGATGCCCCCAACATGTGCCGCCAAATGCACCACGACATCTTGTTGATCAACCGCTCGTTGGCAATTTTCCATCTTGCGAAGATCGAGATCATGCGATCGCGGCACGGTAATTTTTTGTGGGTCAGCCCCCGATTCGCACAACTGACGAACCACTTGGCGACCCAAGAATCCTGCTCCACCTGTAACCAGAATGCGCTTATTGTGAAGATCAAACGTTGTTGAGGTCATGACTTAATTTCCTTGCTTAGAAAGAGACTCCAGCGAGGTTCTGGCGAACAGTTGCATAATCTGCTACCTTCGCGTGCCCATTACCAGGGGTACTGATTCCCAAAGCTTGCAGATCAGCATCCACCATCAGATGCACCAACTCTTCAAACGTTACAGAAGGTTCCCAACCCAACTGTTTCTTCGCCTTCGCTGGATCGCCAATCAAGAGATCGACTTCCGCCGGACGCAAGTAGCGTTCGTCAAATTCAACATAGTCCTTCCAATCTAAGTTGACGCGACCGAAAGCAATATCTAGAAACTCATGCACTGAATGCGTTTCACCCGTTGCTACAACGTAATCGTCTGGCTGCTCTTGCTGCAACATTAACCACATTGCCCGCACATAATCTTTCGCATAGCCCCAGTCGCGTTTTGCGTCGAGGTTACCCATGAACAGCTTCTTCTGACGACCTGCAACGATTTGTGCTACGGCACGAGTAATTTTGCGGGTCACAAATGTTTCACCCCGGCGTGGAGACTCGTGATTGAACAGAATGCCATTACAAGCAAACATGTCATACGACTCACGATAGTTCACGGTCTGCCAGTGCGCGAATACTTTTGCACACGCATAAGGACTGCGAGGATAGAACGGTGTTTCTTCGGTTTGCGGAACTTGCTGAACCTTTCCGTACATTTCTGAAGAACCCGCTTGGTAGTAGCGGACTTGTTCCCCAATCCGTTGTTGATAGTCCCGAACCGCTTCGAGAATTCTTAACGCGCCCATGCCAACCGCATCAGCCGTATATTCTGGAGCATCAAAACTGACGCGAACATGAGACTGCGCCCCTAAGTTATACACTTCCGAAGGCTTCACTTCTTCAAGAATGCGCCGGAACGTCGTACCATCGGTCAAATCCCCGTAGTGCAGGAAGAGGCGTGCGCCTTCAACATGAGGATCTTCGTAAATGTGATCGATACGATCGGTATTAAACGTCGAAGTTCTTCGGATAATTCCGTGGACTTCATACCCTTGTTCGAGTAAAAGTTCACTTAGATAGGAACCATCTTGACCCGTGATACCCGTTACCAGTGCGCGTTTACGTTGCGTCATTCTTTACTTTCCTCACCTGCAATTACAGAAACTGCTGGACATCAATTAAACCTGGGTTGTTGCGCTCGATCGCCATTTTCGGCGCACGAAACAAGCTGTACCTAGTTAACCCTAAGTGCAGCGCAAATAACACCAAAATAACACCCAACCTTACAGCAAAAGGTTCAACTTGTCTGTGAAAGAACCATGGACTTAGAATAAGATTCGCTAAATTTTAGAAGCTTCAGCCGCTTCAGTCACAATTTATCCCAGTCACAATTCGTTGATGGAGTCATCGATATGGCATCAGAACTCAATCGCTTCCAACTCGAAAATGGAAAGGATGCGAACTCGCCAAACTGCTAACCATTACGGAGATGATTCACGTAATCCGGATTACTCGACTCAATTTCGCAAGTTTGAACGCCAAACGGCTTAATACGCTCCGTTATTTTTCGGAAAGACAACGACTCCGATCGTTTTGACAATGATCCAGAGGTCGAGCAGAAAATTGTGACAGCTCGCATAATAGACATCAATGCGAACCCGCTGCGGGTAGGGAATATCATTACGACCCGACACTTGCCACAAGCCGGTAATTCCTGGGCGAATCGTTAAGACTTTATCGATATGAGCGCCGTATTTGGGGAGTTCTTCGACGACAAGCGGGCGTGGACCGACAACACTCATGTCTCCGACCAAGACATTCCAAAACTGGGGAAACTCGTCCAGGCTAGTAATTCGTAAGAACTTGCCGATCCAGGTAATGCGTGGATCAGATTTCAGTTTGAACGTCGTTTCAAATTCTTCGCGCATTTGTGGGGAGGTGCTGATTAGATCCATCAGCACTTCATCCGCGTTTCTCACCATTGTTCTAAATTTGATGCAGCCGAAGCGCTTGAAATCTTTTCCAACTCGCTCTTGGACATAAAAGATCGGCCCTGAAGAACTCAGAGCAATCAACAATGCCAAGATGAAATAGACCGGAGAGAAAAGAATCAGAACGGACAGCGAAAATACGATATCAAACAGACGTTTGGCAAAATCGGTTTCAAGCGCATTCCGAGTATTGAAAATTGACGGTTTACCAATCGGCTTACCACGCTTGAAGATTGACCGAATCCGCTTGCCGGGAACAAATTGGCTATCGGCAGTCATCTTACTCCTTACTTTTTCCACACCACACACACACAGTCCTGATCATAAAGCCATAGACTCGTTTCGCGTTAAATTTGCTCCCCAATTCGGCGAGTATTTTCAACGAGATTGAAATTCTCGATAAGCTCGATCGATGAAATCAAGATATCGTTGTTTGAAAATATCCGGGTGAAAGTTCATGGCAAATGATCTCGAAGCTTCGGGCTGAAAGATTGCCTGATGCTGTTCAAACGCTTGAACGGCTTCGACGATCGCGGCTTCTGTCTGATTTGGAAACAGAATTCCTGTACCTTGAGATTGGTATTCTCGTAAGTCTCTCACAGTTTCAGCCGTTCCACCCGCACCATAGGCAATAACAGGCGTACCACAGGCTTGCGCTTCGACCGGGGCAATTCCAAAATCTTCGTAGGCAGCATAGACAAACGCTTTTGCTTGTTTCATATATTGCTCTACAACGTCATCGGGCTGCCATCCTAAAATTTTGATATTCGGTTTTGCAATCTTCTGAATTGTTGACAATTCTGCGCCGCTACCGATCACAACTAAGGGAAGATCGAGTTGATTAAATGCCTGAACAATTAGGGGTATTTTTTTATAGCCAACCAGCCTTGAAACAGTCAGGTAATAATCTTGTTTTTGCGGTTCATAAGAGAAGCGATCGACTTCAACTGGCGGATAGATCACTTCAGCAGATCGTCGATAACATCGCCAAATTCTGCGCGCGGTATGGTGAGAATTGGCAATGAAATAGTCCACTCGATTCGATGAGATGACATCCCATTGTCGTAATTGATGCAAAAGATATCGCGTGAAAATTCCCGCAATTCCATGCCCAACCCGACTATTGCGGAGATATTCAAACGTCATATCCCAGACATACCGCATGGGAGCGTGACAGTAGCAAATGTGCAGTTGATGGGGAGAGGTGATTACGCCCTTGGCAACAGCATGATACGACGAGAGAATAACGTCGTATTCGTGGAGATCGAGTTGTTCGATCGCGATCGGTAAAAACGGCAAATATTTTTGCACCCCGTTTTTGGCGAAGGGAAAATGCTGCAAAAAGGTAGTTCCGATTTTCCGCCGATAGAGATAGCTGTTGGGATTGACCGATTCAAAATCGATCAAGGCATAGAGATCGGCATCAATATGTTTGAGAATTTCTTGAACGACGAGTTCTGATCCGCCTGTTGCTTTAGGGGTCAGCCACTCATGGACTAGGGCGTACTTTAAATTCACGATCGCGTATTTCTCATCTCTGGCACAGATTCTATCGTTATTTATGAGTGCAGACTGTCTGAGATTGCATTGTAGAGTAGATCAAAGTGATGGGCTTAGCGAATGAGAACTCGCTAGGGTACGAGAAGTCGTATATCGTCGATCTTGTAGTGTTCCATGCAATTGTGCGATCGAGTTTGGGGGTTGAGATGATTACTGCACTTGCCGTATTAGTGGCTTTAGGAATTTTAGCCGTAGGATTTAATCGTGCTCGTCCTTACGGCAAACTTGGCATTCTGGCTTGGTTTCAGTCTGTAGTACTGATGTCTCCGTGGATTATTTTTTTCGGCTTATTTTCGGCAGGAATTTATCTCAATTTGGCGGGAATGCTCCTGCTGTTTGTGATTTCGACGGGAATTTATATCTGGATTGGGCGAAAGCTGAGAGCCGAAGGGCAGGAATTCTTGGCACAAAGAGCAGCAGCGAAAGTCGCGATCGAGTCTGCTTTTCCTAAATCGGATGACGCGACTGAAGCGCCAGTCATGATTCCACCTGAGAGCCTATCGATTCCGAATGAAGATCTCCAAGCCATTAAAAGTATTTTTGGCATTGATACTTACTTTTTAACTGAAACGATTTCATATCAAGATGGCGCAATTTTCAAAGGGAATTTGCGCGGCGATCCAGACTCTACCCATGCAAAACTAACCGAGAATTTGAAAGCCCAAGTCGGTGATCGCTATCGGTTATTCCTCATCGAAAATCAGGAAGAAAAGCCTGTCGTCGTCGTGTTACCGAGCAAAAACGACCCGAAGCCGTTGACGTTAACACAAACTTTATTGTCGATCGTGCTGTTTCTTGCCACGATCGCTGCAAGTTTAGAAACAGGGGGCATTTTACTCGGATTTGATTTTTACGGTTCTCCAGAGCGATACGCAGAAGTACTGCCGTTTAGCATAGGGATTCTAGCGGTTTTGTTAGCGCATGAATTTGGGCATTGGATTGTCGCAAAACGTTACCAAATCAAATTAAATTTGCCGTTTTTTATTCCCACCTGGCAGATTGGCTCGTTCGGAGCGATTACCAAATTCGCGTCGTTGTTGCCTAATCGATCGACGTTATTTGATATTTCAGTTGCAGGGCCGCTCGCTGGTGGAGCCGTTGCATTCGGGATGTTAATTGCTGGATTGCTGATGTCGCATGAAGGCAGTGGGTTTAAAGTTCCGACACAATTCTTTGAAGGATCGATCTTGGTTGGAACCTTGGCGCGTGTAATTATGGGAGCGGAGATTCAGCGATCGATTGTTGAAGTCAGCCCCTTGGTGGTACTGGGCTGGATTGGCTTAGTCGTGACGGCCATTAATGTCATGCCCGCAGGACAGCTCGACGGCGGTCGGATTGTACAAGCCATCTATGGACGCAAGATTGCGGCTCGCGCTACAGTCGCGACGATCATTATTTTGGGATTAGCTTCGTTTGTCAATCCGCTAGCGTTATATTGGGCGATCGTGATTGTTGTTTTACAACGCACACCAGAACGTCCCAGTCTCAACGAACTGACTGAACCCGATGATGCCCGTGCCGGGATTGCCTTAGTTGTGCTGTTTCTCATGCTGATGATTCTTCTCCCACTGACCCCAAGTCTCGCCGGTCGCCTAGGCATTGGCGGCTAGTTGTTTCACCTGCCCCAGATTATGTTGGATGCCCCTGAAATTTTCTTGCTCATCGACCTCAATACACTCTTCGCCTGTAAACCCTATGAGTGGCTGGAATTTAGCCCGATGGGTCGCTGTTTTGTACCAGAGGCAGTTCATCAAGAGTTAGAAGCTTGGGCAGGTCATCGGAGCGACACAGCCGAATCAAAAATTGCGCGGGAATATTGCCGATTGATGTTAGAAGGCGATTGGTACCTGGCACGATCGCCCATTCCCGCCGACACACAGCGCCCATTCACGAGACGCGCCAGACTCGCCATCGATGTGCGCAACTCAGCCGAGTCATTAGCGCAATCGAGTCCCAGGCAATTAGTCGTAGTGGTATCGAACGATCGAGCTTTGCTTCAACAACTTCACGCCCTGCGTCTGGATAATCTCACTGGCGTTCCAGTGAGTACTTTCCTGACTTGGAGCCGCACGAAACGCCAGCCGCCTGTTGTAATTCAGCATGTGCGATCGATGCAGTCGCATTCCCTCCAACTACTGAGTGCTGGAAATCACAGACACTTACGCCCATTCTTGACCTCAAATTATCCGAAGTTCTCTTCTCAGCCTGTGTATCACTCTACGTGGCGCGATCGCGTATTGCCACTGCTGCCTCTGATTTTAATTCTGAGTGGCTTAACGTTGGGATGGTGTTTTGCCCAGCCTTTCATCCAGCAACTTCCCTCTACCTCAGAGCAAAATCAGTAAGTAACTTGTGATCGCATCCGCGCGTCCTCTCTCCATGAAGCCCTCTGCGAGTGTTTATGCGTTCCCCTGTTCAGATCATTTCTGCGATCGTCTTGATGAGTGCCTTATCTCTTGGTAGTGGCATTCCGCTTTTGCAAGCCTCTGCCGCCCCAATACGTCATCCGACAGTCCTGCTGACCACTGCTTATCCAAAAACATTGAGTTGGCGAGTGCGAAAAGATCTAGCACGCCGAGTTGGAATTCCCACAACTGAGTTGAGGGTCATGCAAGCAGAACGCAAAACTTGGGGAGATGGCTGTCTCGAATTGCCAAAAACAGATGAATTTTGCACCCAACAACTCATTGAAGGCTGGAAAGTTGTGGTTGCTCATCAGAATCAAACGTGGGTTTATCACACAGATTTGCAAGGTCGATTGCTCAGACTCGCTGAATCTCAACCGTCCGAACTTCTACCCAAGAATGTTGTGTTTCGATCGCGCATGAGCGGCGGATTTGCAGGTCAAACGTATGACACCATTTTGTTGAGCGATGGCACAATGCAGCAAGCCATTGATATGGGGGGAGATCCACGACGAACTCAAAGCGCTTCTTCATCAGCATCACTGCGAGCTTGGAAGATCACACCCCAAAAAGTTGAAGAATTTCGCGAACTGTTGAAGCGTGAACAATTTCAGAATTTCAATCGCAAGACTTACTCTCCTCCTCAAGGTGCCGCCGATTTCTTCATCGTAACTTTAGCCAGTCCCGTAGGAACCGTTCAGTATGCGGACATTGAGCAAGAAAACTTACCGCGATCGCTCCAAACCATCATTCAAGCCTGGAACGCCCTCAAATAACCCCACTCCCCCACTCCCTACTCCCCACTTTCCGCAAATTCCCCTATCTCCCCCCTGTTAGTTCCCCGAATTCCCCGGGTACGTTTCATAAAGACTTTATACGGCATTCGAGGAAACGCATGAGGCGAGAAAAACTCAAGCTGTTGATCGTGGATGATGAGCCGGATAATCTCGATCTGCTTTACCGTACCTTCCGGCGAGACTTCGACGTGATTCGGGCGGAAAGCGCGATCGAAGCGCTCAAAGTCCTTGATGAACAAGGCGAAGTCGCAATTATTATTTCAGATCAGCGAATGCCAGAAATGCTGGGAACTGAGTTTCTCAGTCGAACCGTCGATCGCTTTCCGGACACGATTCGGATTGTGCTAACGGGCTATACCGATGTCGAAGATCTCGTCGATGCCATTAACTCTGGCAAAGTATTCAAATACATCACCAAGCCTTGGAAGTCTCAACAGCTTCAAGTCGTTGTCGAGCAGGCGGCTGAGACCTATCAAGTGCTAAAACAGCGCACAGCGGATTTACGACGGGCACTCAGACGCGAATCGTCGTTGAATGCCATTACAACCGCGATTCGCGAATCGCTGGATTATCAAAACATGCTGCACACGATCGTGGAAACGATCGGGCTGACCTTTGAGGCAAGTTGCTGCATGTTACATCCAGTCGAAGGTGAACGGTTGAAATCCAATTCAGCCATGTATTGTGCAGTGAATGTGCCCTTCAAGAGTTGTGAAGACGATCGCACTTCAGACCTGGTACAAATCGTACTGCACGATAGCACAGCCAGAATGAAGAGCCAAAACCCACCGCATTTTGTGCTGCCGTTGCGCTACCAAAAAGACCTCCTCGCGATTCTGTCTCTGCATCGAGAATCCGATCAGCCATTCTGGTCAACAGAAGACTTAGAACTGATCGAAGTCGTCACAGAGCAAGCAGCCTTGGCGATTTCTCAAGCAAGACTCTATCGTCGAACTCAGGAGCAAGCGGAACAAATTCGAGCCGAGTTAGAAGTCGCACGCCAGATTCAGACCAATCTCCTGCGGCAGACGCTTCCGCGATTAGACAATCTTAAAGTACAAGCTTGTTGTCATCCCGCTCGTGAAGTTGGAGGAGACTTTTTTGAAGTCTATCAGCATCCCCAAGGCGATTTATGGCTAGCCGTGGGCGATGTCTCAGGCAAGGGAGTTCCGGCAGCTCTGTTTATGGCAAGTGCGATTTCCGTGTTGCGGCGGGAATTGTCACAAGAAGTTTCTCCAGAACCAGATGAAGTGATGCGAAATTTAAACAGCATTCTCTCGCAAGACTTAATGGGCACAAACTGTTTTATTACAATGGTTTTGGCGCGATATACCCGATCGAGCGGACAATTAGTTTATGCGAATGCAGGTCATATCTACCCCTTAGTTTGGTCAAAGCATACGATCGCGCAAGCCATTGAGCCAACTTATTTGAAAGTCCGAGGCATTCCCCTAGGGATATTACCGAAATGGAACGCGATTGCCGGAAAACGATTGCTTCAAGATGGAGAAATCTTATTATTAACCAGCGATGGAATTACTGAGGCAACCGTGCGACCAGAAGGAGAAGTCAATTTAGCGAGCGATCCCGCAAGGGCGATGTTACGACAAACCGGGTTATGGAAGTTACTACAGCAAGCGGGAGAAAGTTTGGATCTCAAACAGCTGCTTGCCCAAATTCAGGCGCACAATGCGATTCAAGAAGATGATCAAACGATTCTGTCTCTGGAGGTTCTCTAACCCATGAAGACTGAACTTCACGTTCCGAGCGATTTGCGATTTCTCACGGTAGTTGAATCCTGGCTATTAGAGAGTCTCAAAATTGAAATTGGCGACCAAATTGATTGGACACGACAATCGAGTCGGCTACGGTTGGCTTTGGTTGAGGCTTACTCAAATGTGGTGCGGCATGCCCACCGCAATCAACCGGATCTTCCGGTCGTGGTGCGATTGGAATTGAGAGATCGAGATTTAGCGATCGAAATCTGGGATCACGGACAGGGGTTTGACATTTCAAGCTATTTGGCTCCATCTCCTGAAATGATGCAGGAGCATGGCTATGGCTGGCTGATTCTAAATCGACTGATGGATCGGGTGGAATATCAGCTTCAGGTCAATGGGCGGAATTGTTTGAAACTTCAAGCCAATCTGCTAGAAATGTCAGCACAATCATCTAGATAATCTCAATTTTGAGCTTCAAGATAAGGTTCAACTCGACTCCACTCGCACCGATCGAGCAGCGAACGTGATGCACATCTTGACGCCATCCACGCGGAATGAGCGGAGCCGCCCCCTCGGTTAACGCCCCAAATCGTGTAATTCATGAATTGCATCCGCACAACGCTGCGTAATGGCTTCGAGTTCTGCCCGATTGGTCGTAGTTGGCGCTTCGATCACTTTTCCAATCCGAATCGTAATCGGCACAGGTTGAGGGAATTTTCCGTGCTTGAAAATCTCATGTGTCCCCCACAGACTGACCGGAATTAGCGGGGAGTTTGTTTTTGCGGCAATCCAAGCGGCTCCTAATTTTGGATCAGCAATTCGCCCATCTGGCGTGCGAGTGCCATCGAGAAAAACGCCCGTTGCCCATCCTGACTCGATCGAAGCCATTGCAGCCTTCATCGCCGCGCGATCGCCGGTTCCGCGCTTCACAGGATAAGCTCCATAGGCAGTAATCGCCTGTTTGAGGACGGGCACGTTAAACAGTTCTTCTTTTGCCATGTAGGCGACAGGTCGCCCGATCGCACAAGACAATAAGGGCGGATCAAAATCGCTGGCATGGTTGCTCACGACGAGCAGCCGTCCTTGTTTTGGCACATTCTCCGCTCCGTAAATCCGTCCACAAAAGTAAGTGTGCAGAACCGGAGACACCACGGACCATTTGAACAGGTGATAGAGAACCAGACTAATCAAAGGTTCTCGATCGCGGGAAATTTCGGCACTCGGACGTTCGGAAGTTTGGCTCATAACAGATCAGCAAGGCTGCCCACATTTTCTAACACGAGATCGGGGCAAGTGCGTTTGATAATTCCAGTTAAAACTTTTCCAGGACCAACTTCAATCACGCGATCGACGTGTTCTTCTGGAAGTCTCAGCGAAATTTCTCGCCATCGCACCGAGCCTGTCATTTGCCGACTCAGCCGACTTTTTAACTCTCCTGCATTGCGGCTGGGAATCGGATCAACATTCGATAAGACAGGCATTTCAGCCGCTTTAAATTCGACCGCATCTAAAACGGTCTTAAATTGCTCCGCCGCGTCTGCCATCAGCGGCGAGTGAAATGCACCGCTGACGTTCAGCTTTACAGCCTTTTTCGACTTCACTTGCGCCATCACCGTTTCAACAGCTTCCGGTGTTCCAGAAATGACCACCTGACCAGAATTATTGTCATTGGCTAACACGGCACCTGGCGTGTCAGCTAAAACCGCTTCGAGTTGGGCGCGATCGAATCCTAACAAAGCTGCCATCATTCCATCGGAGGCACTATCCATCAACTCAGCACGCCGTTGCATCAGACGCAACCCGGACTCAAAATCAAACACACCTGCAGTGTACAGAGCAGAGTATTCGCCTAAACTATGCCCCGCAACAAAGTCGGGCATTTGCCCTTTTTCTTTGAGCAAATCTGCCAAAATCGTTTCAACAACGTAGAGACAAGGCTGAGTGTACAGCGTTTGAGAAACTTTATTTTCGGGACTCTGGCAGATCTCGACCACGGACCATCCTAAAATCTGTTCTGCTCGATCGAATGTTGCCTTCGCTGCGGGAAGTTCGAGTAAGTCACTGCCCATTCCAATTGCCTGAGATCCTTGCCCAGGGAACACCCATGCCGTCTTTGCCATTGTCGTGAATTGTTGTGAATTAAATTTCAAGTCAGTTTCGCCCTGATTCCCTTGAAGGTCAGGGCAGGAGGATTGCTAACGCCCCCATTGAAAAATTGCTGCACCCCAGGTCAAGCCAGCACCAAATCCTGAAGCTGCGATCGTATCTCCGGGCTTGACCAATCCATCTCGCACCGCTTCATCTAATGCAAGAGGAATCGATGCCGCTGAAGTATTGCCGTATTTTGCCAGATTACTAATCACTTTCTCGGAAGGAATCTTTAATCGATTCGCAACCGCATCCAAAATCCGCTGATTTGCCTGGTGCAATAAGAGCCAATCGACAGAATCAGTCTTCACGTTTGCCCGAAATAAAGCTTTTTCGATCACTTCCGGCACGCGTTTCACGGCAAATCGGTAGACTTCCTGACCGTTCATGGTAATCGGCTGAAAGTTGCCCTGACCGATTTCACAATCTTCCGATAACTGCTTCGATTCGCCTGAATAAGCTAAATTCAAGCAGCGATTCTGAGTGCCATCACTGCGAAGTTCAAATCCGAGTAACCGATCGCTTTGATTTGCTTGGATCACAACCGCTCCGGCTCCGTCTCCAAACAAAACACAGGTGCGACGATCGCTCCAATCTACCCAGCGCGACAAGACATCCGCCCCAATCAACAAGACATTACGATAAGCTCCGGTGCGAATGTATTGTGCAGCGGTCACGAGTCCAAATACGAAGCCCGAACAAGCGGCTGTCAAATCAAACGCGACCGCTTGGGACGCTCCGATCGCGGCTTGTACCTGACACGCACTGCCAAATAAATCATCTGGGGTCGAAGTTGCCAGCAGAATCAAATCAATTTGATCGGGTTCAAGTCCAGCCATGTCGATCGCAGATTTTGCCGCTTGCGATGCCAGATCGACCAACGTTCCCGAAGGCTCGCTTAAGTGTCGTTGGCGAATCCCTGTGCGTGAAGCGATCCACTCATCAGACGTTTCGACCACTTGACTTAACTGATCATTCGTAACCGTCGGATTGGGCGCGGCTGATCCACATCCGGTGATGGCGACTCCGACCCCTGAATATTCCACCAAAATTGTTCACTCCAAATGGGTTGAGGTGAGTTAACTGTCCGCACGAACAGCAACCGTCGGATCGTAACTTGAGCGAATGCGATCGAGAACTGTGTTGTCGATCGCATCTTTCGCAAGTCGCGCAGCATTGAAGATGGTTGGAGCTTGCGAACTGCCGTGGCTGATAATGCAAACACCGTCTACACCCAGCAATAGACCGCCGCCATGTTCTGCGTGATCCATGCGTTGCTTAATTCGCTTCAGATTTGGACGAAGGAAGGTGACTCCGGCTTTACCATGCAATCCGCGCGGTAACTCTTCGCGCAAGATTTGCAGTGCGACTTCTCCCACCGCTTCCGCAAATTTCAGCAAGACGTTTCCAGCAAAGCCATCGCAGACAATCACATCAAAATGACCGGACAGAACATCGCGTCCTTCGGCGTTGCCGATGAACGGAATCGCTGGATTAGCACTTAGCAATTCATGCGTTTGAATTGCCAATTCGTTGCCTTTATTCGGTTCTTCGCCAATGTTCAGCAAGCCAACTTTCGGTTCAGAGTTGCCTAAAACATATTGAGAATAGATTGTCCCCATCAGAGCAAATTGCTCTAAGAATTTAGGGCGACAATCAACGTTTGCACCCACATCGAGAATCAGAACAGGCTTACCCGCGATCAGCGTCGGCAGAACTGCCCCGATCGCTGGACGATCGATTCCTTTCAACCGTCCCAATTTCAGAAGTGCAGCCGCCATCGCCGCACCAGAATGCCCTGCTGAGACGACCGCATCCGCTTGCTTCTTCTTCACCAAATCCATTGCCACATTGATCGAGGCTTTTGGCTTGCGACGTAGCCCGACGAGCGGTTCTTCTTCCATTTCGACTGTTCCTTCGGAGGGCACAATTTCAATATCAGAAGAATGCGTATGATGCTTTAAGGCAGCTTCCACTTGGTGTGGATCGCCGACCAAGACGACATCGACATCGAGTTCTGCATGTGCTCTCACCGCACCCGCGACGATTTCATCCGGGGCATTATCTCCACCCATTGCATCGATTGCAATTTTTACCCGCGTTGATCCCATTGGCTCTAAGTTCTTAAAAACCTTCCAAATTTTATCAGCAGATTGCGCTTAGATTCGCGGATGCCGAAGCGATCGCTCTAACCTCAATCTACTTTCTAAATCTAACGATTCGATTGCTCTATTTTGCCTTACTAGGGTGACATCTTGAGAAGTGTAGTAGAACACGTTAGGCTGTCTGCGTTCCTATTCTCTTGTCTATGCACGCGATTCTCGCCAAATTCTGGAAATCGAACCATCTTTTGCGATCGCTCGTGGTTGCCAGTTTTGCGATTTTCTTGATTTGTAGCGTTATTCGACATTTACTCCTGCAATCGAATGCGCTGGATTTAGGATATTTCGATCAGGCGATTTATTTAATTAGCCAAGGAATAACGCCGATCATTTCGTTCCGTCCGTATCATGTGCTGGGTGATCATGCGGCTTGGATTTTGTATGCGATCGCTGGAATTTACAAGATTTTTCCAAGTGTTTATTGGTTGTTTGTGATTCAGAGTGCAGCCTTTGCGACTTCAGCAATTCCCGTTTGGTATTTAGCAAAACAGGCAGGATTAGATCGCGCAAAATCGAATGCGATCGCGATCTCTTTTTTGCTCTATCCCCTGGTTTTTAATCTCAATTTGTTTGATTTTCGTCCTGAAGTCATTTCACTGCCCTTGTTTTTCACGGCAATCTGGGCAGCGCGCGCTAATCGAATGGGTTGGTTTACGCTTTGCGTTGTGCTGATTTTGGGATGTCGAGCGTCTTTAGCCCTGTCGATCGCGGCAATGGGAATTTGGCTCATCGGCTTTGAGCAGCGCAAGCGATTGGGCGCGATCGCGTTAATTTTTGGAGTCAGCTGGTTCATCATTGCGACGCAGGGAATTATTCCTCACTTTCGTCCTAGCGGAGCCGATTATGTGATGCGCTACAGCTATTTAGGCAATTCGCTGACTGAGATTGTTCAGAACTTAATTCTGAAACCTTGGCTGTGGCTCGGTCGCCTCTTGTCGATCGACCGTTTATTTTATTTGCTCCTTGTATTTATTCCGATGGGATGGGGATTTTCCATCCGACACTTTGCGCCATTGATTGCAACCGTTCCAGTGTTTGCGATGAATCTCTTGTCTGAGATGTCGAACCAGCGAGATTTGGTGCATCAATATTCTTTGCCGATTTTGCCGTTTCTTATGGTGATGGCGATTTCGACTGTCGCGGCAAATCCGAATCGTCGATCGCGGTTGATTCTAGTTTGGTCGCTGATTGCATTTTTGGCTCTGGCAAAATTTGGCTACTTTGGGTCACGGTATCTAGAGCGTGTTCCAATGCTGTCAGGAGCCTATACCGCGATCGGGCAAATTACGACTCAAGAACCCGTCTTAACAACTAGCTATTTCGTGCCTCACCTAACGCATCGAGTCATGATCGACTACACGAAATTTACGGAACCGCCGAAAGATTTAAATAAGTTTCGGTATATTCTGCTGAATCTAGAGCAACCCGGTTGGGCAAGTCGTCCGGAGTTGGCTCAACAAATTTTCTCTGAAGCGCAGGCGAATTCAGCCTTCCAGCTTCAATATCAACAGGATCAACTCTACTTGTTTGTCAAAAAATCCTGATCAGATCTCTCGCCCAACGTAGATGAGAGTAGTGTTCCTCCGTTTTATCGTTATATCCGTAAATACCGAAGCAACGATGACAACTTTGAATGCTCAATGATGCTGAGAATTCATGAAAGTTTAAAGATCTAGGTCAGTAGCCGTAACCGTATAAAGCTAGCAAGAAGAGAGGCTCAAAAATATTGCGCCTCCTCCTTAGGTAGTGTTTAGTCTACGTAGTTCCGTGCATCTCACCCACCAGGGTGATAGGTTGTTTTCAGACCTCTTGCTTTCACCTAGCAATTTTTTGAGCAAGTTTTAGTTGCATTTAAACCTTGCTTGATTTAGCTGAATCAAGGTTTCAAGCGCCGCTGTTGTCGTCACACTTCCTCAATCCTGTCGTTAAACGGTTTTGCCCGGACACTTGTTATGTTAAACCTGCCGCCATCAAGCAATAGTGGCGATCGTGCGCTCCAATTCTTGAAAACCTATCCCGCTCTTTCGCGATCGCTTTTACTGGATTGTGGGCACGACATCGATAAAATTTCCACATTGGTTGAGCCGATTTTAGAAGCTCCAAAGCGCTGTGCCACAGCTTATTACATTCAGGCGGTCACGACTGGACGTTCGGCATTTCTGACGACAAATTTAGTAGATTCAGACCAAGTACAGTTAACAGCGATCGCTTCGACTTGGTTGATCGGCAGAAGCCGAAATTGTGCAATTTCGCTGTCACAGCCCTCGATTTCGCGCTGTCATGCCGTGATTGGACATCAGCCAGAAGGGTTTTACATCATGGATGTCGGCAGCAGTAATGGGACGTTTTTAAAGGGGCAAAGATTACCTGTACTCGAACGCCGCACCCTGTCCGATGGCGATTGCATTGCATTGAGTCATCTTCAGGTTGAATTTTTTGTTGTGAGTATGCAAGGGGGATTTTCGGATTGGGGAGAAGCGACATCTCCGGGATGAGCAGTGAAAGAGCAGAGTTGTCTTGATCACAGTCGCTTTGATGGGGGAGTGGGGGAATAGGGAGCAATTTGAGTCTGGTTTACTCCCCATTCTCCCACTTTTCAAAATTGTCGATGAGTAGGAGAGAGATTCCATCCTCATTCCACTCTTCAATTCTTGACTAATACGCCGATCGCGCTAAATCCTCCGCCTGCTGAATCGGTGAATTTCCATCTGTTTGAGGAATTACCTGCTTCTCGGCATTCGAGCCGCTATAGTACTGCCACTTCCAATCCTCAACTTCTGGCATATCACGACCGTGTTCGACGATATAGCGCTTGTGTTTCGTCAATTTATCGCGTGCAATTTGCTTCACATATCCGCCGACATTCGTGAGTTTTGGAACTCGATCGATGACATCTTGCGCTAAATGAAATCGATCCAAATCGTTCAGGACAACCATATCAAAGGGAGTTGTCGTCGTGCCTTCTTCTTTGTATCCCCGTACATGAATATTGTGGTGGTTCGTTCGACGATAGGTGAGTCGGTGAACTAACCAGGGATAGCCGTGAAATGCAAAGATCACAGGCTTATTCGTCGTGAAAATTGAATCAAAATCGCGATCGGATAAGCCATGCGGATGCTCAGATTGCGGTTGCAGGGTCATCAAATCGACGACATTCACAAATCGAATCTTTAACTCTGGAAAATGAGCGCGCAGAAAATCGACTGCTGCTAATGCTTCCAAGGTTGGCACATCGCCTGCACTTACCAGAACTACATCTGGCTCAGATCCGCGATCGTTACTCGCCCAATCCCAAATTCCGAGTCCTGCGGTGCAATGTGCGATCGCGCTTTCCATATCCAACCATTGCAACTGAGGCTGTTTCCCAGCCACAATCACATTGACGTAATGGCGGCTTTTCAGACAATGAGCCGCAACCGATAACAAGGTATTCGCATCAGGTGGAAGATAAACTCGCGTCACCGTTGGCTTTTTGTTCATGACCACATCAATAAAGCCTGGATCTTGATGAGTGAATCCATTGTGGTCTTGTCGCCAGACATGAGACGTGAGTAAATAATTTAGCGATGCGATCGGTCTTCTCCAAACAATATGACGGCAAGCTTCTAGCCATTTCGCATGTTGATTAAACATCGAATCAACGATGTGAATAAATGCCTCATAGCATGAGAAAAAGCCATGTCTACCCGTGAGCAAATAGCCTTCGAGCCAGCCTTGGCAAAGATGTTCGCTTAAGATTTCCATCACTCGACCATCGATCGCAATGTGATCATCGTTGGGCAGAATCTCGCCTGTGAAGACGCGATCGGTGGCTTCTAAAACCGCATTCAATCGATTGGAATTATTCTCATCGGGCGAAAACACGCGGAAATTCTGGTTGGCTTGGTTTTGCACCATTACATCTCTGAGAAACTTGCCTAAAACTCGTGTGGATTCCGTTTCGACCTGTCCAGGTGCATCGACTGGAACAGCATATTTTTCAAATTTGGGCAGGTTCAAATCTCTGAGCAGTAATCCACCATTCGCATGGGGATTTGCACCCATTCGGCGATCGCCCTTGGGAGCCAGTTCTGCCAATTCTGGAATCAGTCGACCCGTTTCATCAAACAATTCTTCAGGTTTATAACTTCGCATCCAGTCTTCCAACATGCGAAGATGATCGGGCTTACTTGCCGTTTCAGCAAGCGGAACTTGGTGCGCGCGGTACGTATTCTCAATCTGCACCCCATCGACGATTTTAGGCCCTGTCCATCCTTTCGGCGTTCTCAAAATCAGCATTGGAAACTGAGAACGCTCTTTGAATCCATGCGTTCTAGCTTCGCGTTGAATCCCTTGGATTTCCTGCACAATTTCATCCAAGGTCGCTGCCATCAATTGATGCATCGTCTCCGGATCGTCACCTTCGACAAAATAAGGCTTGTAGCCATAGCCGATAAAGAGATGTTCTAATTCTCGATCGCTAAGCCGCGCTAAAACAGTCGGATTTGAAATCTTGTAGCCGTTGAGATGCAGAATCGGCAACACTGCACCATCACGGGCTGGGTTCAAGAATTTATTAGAATGCCAACTGGTCGCCAATGCGCCTGTTTCAGCCTCTCCATCGCCGACCACGCAGCAGACTAATAAATCAGGATTGTCGAAGGCTGCACCGTAAGCATGAGCGATCGAATATCCTAATTCTCCGCCTTCATGAATTGACCCAGGCGTTTCGGGCGCAGCATGACTGGGAATTCCACCAGGATAGGAAAACTGCGTAAACAGCTTATCCATGCCTTCTGCATCTTGAGTAATGTGAGGATAGAATTCGCTGTAGCTTCCTTCAAGATATGTATTGGCAACCATCCCAGGCCCCCCATGTCCTGGACCCGCAATGTAAATGCAATTGAGATCGTAGCGACAAATCAAGCGATTGAAATGAGCATAGATAAAATTCAAACCCGGCGTTGTTCCCCAGTGTCCAAGCAGTCGGGGCTTAATATGTTCAATCTTTAAAGGTTGTTTGAGTAAAGGATTATCTCTGAGATAAATTTGTCCAACTGACAGATAGTTGGCAGCAGACCAATAAGCATTGATTTTATGCAGTTCCTCCGAACTCAAAGGACTAGAAACGGATGCCGAATTTGCAACTGTCATAAAGATTTTCGCCAATGAATCGCGCTTCATCTTGGAAAATATGGCGCGATTCTGTCTCTGTCGATCGATAGAACTTGATGACTGAGAGAAAATTTCGGCTAGTCAAGGGCGTGGAATGTGGGGTGTGGGGTGTGAAGGAATGGGAGAAATAGGGAGATAGGGAGCAATCTCAGTCTGGGTTCTCCCTACTCCCTATCCCTTATCAGATTTGTCGCGGTAAACGCCTAGCCTGGCTATACCTCAAAGATTGCACCTCTTTGAGTCAAATCTCGCTTCATTTCTCTAGAAAACCAGCGAGGCTCGTTAAATCGAGTCCGCTCTACATTTGCACCGATCAGATTGGTATCTGCAAGCACTGCACCTCGCAAATCTGCACCACTCAGATCTGCTCCGTATAGGCTAGCACCGCTCAAATCTGAATTCGTCAGATGTGCCCGGCGCAAAGTTGCATAGCTTAAATTCGTTTCGCTGAGTTTTGTTGCAGTTAAATCAGCGCTCGTCAACGTCGATCGACGCACATCTGCAAAACTTAATTTTGCTTGCGTCAAGATTGCACCTGTTAGATTTGCATTATCTAACGTCGCATTCACTAAAATCGCGCCAGATAAATCGGCGTTGATCAGAGATGCACCCGTGAGCGTTGCGTCAGTCAGGTTAGCTTGACTCAGTTTACTGCTGATCAGTCGAGCGTCCGTAAAGTCTGCGCTGATCAGGTTTGCACCAATGAGCGTCGCTTCGATTAAATCTGCATTTGTCATGTTTTTCGATCGCAGATCAATTCCGCTTAAGTCTGCTTCCGAAAAGTCCTGCAGCGGGTTCAATCCAGCGATCTGTGCTAAATCAAAAAAGTCGTCGGTATCAGCGGTCTTAACTTGCTCGATTAAATTCAGAAGAAGTTGAAGCGAGTGATCTTTGGTCATCATATATGCCTTGCCTAACTGAGACCATGTGGGGACATCTGGACGTTGCCCAGTTAGGAATACAAAACAGCCTTTACGAATTTCGTAAGAACCGAATGACAATTTGAAAGGATTGTCGGTCTCAGCGAAGATAGAAACAATCCTGATATCAGCAGACGTTAGGAATTACATTGTAGTATAAATTTTACGATCGCACATGTAGGACACGATCGCAATTCCGGATTACTCCTCAGTCCTCTGGAATAAAAAGCTTAACGTCGATTTGCGTTGTGCTGATGAAGTTCGATTAACCGCTCGATAATTGCTCGCTTGTTGCTGCTGAGATTGTTCGGAATCAGCGCTTCTCGACTCGCTGGGCTAGTCGTCACACCTGATATCTGCTCATCGTCAGAAGTGATCGCGATGGAAGCAGGGTGACCGTTTGAGTTAGAAGAAGACATAAGTAAACTGGGGGTTGATGAGCTGCAAAAAAACGATTGTGAAACACTAGAGGATTATTCGATCCTCAGGTACATGAAGTACATGCCTCTGATACCGCCACTATAGCTCTTACGACCAGAAAATCGCATGACCTGAGTAGACGACGCGCTGATGCCTGGGTTCAGAATAGCATCGCTCTTAGGAGAGTGTAACTGCTATACGAAACTTTTATTTTGAGATGCAGGTCTACTTCTCAGTCAGTGACCAAGACCCATCCCACTGTTCCGGAGGGGGAGTTGTCAGCCAATGTTCACACCGCTTCATGTGCAGTAATGCTGCTTTATCCTGTTTGTCGATTTCCAGAACAGAAGCAAACTCAGCAACGGCAAAAGCGAATTTGCGCTCCAAGTAATGCTTGCGTGCCAAGTGATAATGCTCAATCACTCGCTTTTTCTCTTCTGAAATCTGGTCAGACTTCAGCCCAACGAGTTCGTAGACTGCAACAGGTTTGTTTTTGCCTTTGACTTTAATAAAGTCGAGTTCTCTTGCCCAAACGCGATCGGCACAAGGACGATAGGTGCTCTCACTAATTACAATATCGGTTCCATAGATTTTACTTGCACCTTCGAGCCGCGATCCGAGATTCACACCGTCGCCGATCGCGGTAAATTCCATCCGTTTACTGCATCCGATGTTGCCACTAATCACGGTGTCAGAGTTGATACCGATGCCGATATCGATCGTTTGTTCATTGCGACCATGCCGCAATTTATTGAATGCGGCTAATCGCTGGCGCATTTCTAATGCGGTTTGAACTGCCATCCATTCGTGGTCATCCAAAGGCAAAGGCGAGCCAAACACCGCCATGATTGCATCGCCAATATATTTATCGAGAATGCCTTTGTGCATGAACACGGCTTCAACCATTGACTCGAAATACTGATTGAGCATTTCGACCACTTCTTCTGCTTTGAGCGTTTCGGTCAAGGTTGTATAGCTGCGAATGTCTGAAAACAGAACCGAGACATCTTTGCGATCGCCGCCCATTTTTGCAGCATCAGGATTTTCTAAAAGCTGTTCTGCAAGTTCTTGAGTCATGTAGCGATACATCGTACTTTTCAGCCGCTTTTCATCGCTAATGTCATCCATCACAATCAGCGCACCTGACACTCGCTGAGCATCAGTTGCATCTGCGATCGTATTAATCGACAAGTTAATACTATGCTGCTCTTCGCCTCGAATCGGCTGCAAGGTCTGATCGGGATAGTACTGCTCTCGACTGCGAGCACTGATCGATTGATTAAACCAATGATAGAAACTACCTTTTTCGAGTTTGATTAACTTCGTAATTGCTTGTCCTTCGATCGCGTCTTCTTGTTGTAATCCCAGGAGTTTCTTGGCGCTGTCATTTGCCGCAATGATATTTCCTTCTTTGTCGGTTGAGATCACACCATTGGTCAGCGATCTCAAAATGTCTCGCTGCATTTGCTCTTGCTGCTTCACTGTTTCAAACAGTTTGGCATTCTGTAGGGCGACCCCTGCCTGAATGTTGAAGGTTTCCATGAATTCCTGGTCGCTGCGGTTGAAGCTCGCTCTCCAACGCTCTGGAGCTTGAGGAAAATCTTCGGGGCTGTAAGGCGGGAATTCGCCTTTTTTCGTTTTGTTGACGAGCTGCGTGACTCCAATTAATTCTCCGTCTGCGTTGCGAACGGGCATACAGAGCAGGCTACAGGTTCGATATCCGTTCGCTTGATCCGTTTTCTTAGCCGTCTCAGCGCCTTCTCGATTGTATAAATCAAACGGAATGTTGATGACTTCACCGGATGCCGCAACTTGTCCAGCAAATCCAACGCCGATCGGTAAGCGCAATTCTTTCATGGCTCCGTCAGCAGTGGGAATGCGTGTCCAAATTTCATTGCGATCGCGATCGATTAACCACAACGTACTGCGATCGGCATTCATGAGCGCTTTCGCTTCGTCCATGACTCGTTTCAAAGTGTCATCAAGGTCTAAGCTACTTTGGCTGAGAGATTGAGTCGCTTTGATCAGGGCATTTGCTGCGCGTTGTTTTTGGGTGGCGAGATAGAACGATCGCGAAGATTCCAGAATTAGCCGAATCGATGGAGCGAATTCTCGGAAAACTTCTTCGTCATAGGTGGTGAAGCCTTCTAGAGCAATGATTTCGTCGAGGGGAAGTGTGCGATCGCATTTTGGACGGAGTTTATTAATCAATTGCACGACTGCAACGAGGTTTCCCTGCTCGCCGAGCAAGGGCATTGTCAGCATTGTGTAGGTGCGATAGCCAGTTTTGTTGTATTGAATTTTGGCTTGCGTGGAGCGGGGATCGTCGAAAAAGTCGTAAGGGATATTGACGGGACGTTTGAACGTTGCAACTTCTCCGGCAATCCCTTGATCGGCAGGAAACCGGATTTCGTAGGAGCGTCCTGAGCCTTCATTCACGGTGGTATGCAGCTCGTTTTTCTCTTCGTCGAGAAGATAGATCGTGGTGCGATCGGCGTTGAGCAGTTCTCCCGTTTTCGCTGTGATCGAATTGAGCATTTCTTCTAAAATCGCGTCGAACCCTTGCGCATCAAGCATGGAGAGGGTTTGATTGACGATTTTTAATTTGTGTTCGACTTCGTGAACAACTTCTTTGAATTTGTCCTGGGTGAGAGGAGCAAGAAAAGACGAGAATTTACCTTTCGGCGCAAGTCCGCCTCCCGAAGTGACTGCAAGACTAGAGTCGAGTTTTGGGGAATCGACCGAGATTGTAATAGTTTGAGGGTCTTTTTGCAGTGAGCGGGGCTGGTCGGGCAGATGCGAAGAAAGGGAAGTCATAGTCGGTGCAGGATTCAGTTAAAGGGACTTATAACAGGCACATTGAATTGAGCACTCAATGAACCTACGCAATCTGAAAGAGCAAGACGGTCGAACCGATCCGTAGACTTCTTCCAGAGTTCCCTAAAGCTGAAGTTTTGATGCTGTAAGCTCAAGTTTTCTTGACCGAGTCAGATTGGGCAGACTAAGCAACTGAACTCTAAAAAGACTGAATTTATTTATGCAGAGAGGGATTTTGAGGACTTGGAAAGACGATCGAGGATTTGGCTTTATTGAATCCAGTGTGGGTAAGCGACGGATCTTTCTACACATCACAGCAATTCGAGAAAGTTCTTACCGTCCTCAAGTTGGAGATGTAATTTACTTTCATCTTGAACGAGACGAACAAGGAAGATTACGCGCCTCTAACGCTTGGTTCGAGACAGATAGACCGAAACCTCCAATCCAATCTCCGGTCGTGTCAAAAAAAGCACCTAAATACCAAAGTTCATTTTCACCTGCACCCGCTTTGCTCTCGATTCTGCCGATGTGGGGAGCGTTCGATTTTATGTTCAGAACTCGCAATGCGTTTCCAGCGTTAGCTTACATAGCGCTTGGAATTCTGACATTTCTGCTGTACCGCGAAGATAAAAATCGCGCTGTCTCAAAAGCGTGGAGAATTCCAGAGGCTCAGTTGCATCTGTCCGAATTGTTTGGCGGCTGGATTGGGGCACTAGTCGCGCAGCAAGTTTTTCGACATAAAACTCGTAAAACTTCTTATCAATTGGTGTTTTGCTCGATCGTTGCTCTGCATTCGATCTTCTGGTTCGACTGGCTTTTTCTAGGAAGAAACCTGGCTAAATCATTTATGTAGCAATATTTAATCGAGCGTTATTGCATCCGCATTCTCACACTAGCTTTCCTCTTGGTTTTCAGGAGGAGATTCAGGTTCAGGCAGTTCTAACTTCTCAAGTGGGGCTTCGGGTTGCGTGAGTTCAAGGGCTTCTTTTTCCTCGGTCGCTAGTTCAAACTCCGCCGCTTGTGCTTCCGGTAATGCTTTTTCAACTTGAGCAGGCAACTCTAACGGCTCAGGTTTCGCGAGTTCAGGCAACGCGACCAACGGTTTCTCGACTTCTTTGACCGTAATCGGAATTTGTAGCGGTTTGAGTTCTTCGACCCAACAAGACGCGATCGGTAAAGTCTGATCTAAATCATCTAAAGCACGCGGAATCACCATGACTGAATGTAATTCGCCGACTCGCTCAGCTTCTTGCATTCCAACATCAACCGCCATCGCGACATTCGCAACCGTTCCCCGAACGATCGCAGTACACAGACCATCTCCGATCGTGTGATATGCAGTCAACGTCACATCCGCCGATTTCAGCATCGCATCAGCTGCGGCTACCATCGCCGGAAACCCGCGAGTTTCAAGCAATCCGACTGCCATGTTGCGAAATTGGCTTGTGCCTTGATTGCCGATCATCGCCGCGAGTTTGCTGCCGATCGGTAAAACTGCATCTAAATTTGGCATCGGGCGAGGAATGACGATCGTCGAAACCTTCATGCCAAATTGCTCCACCAAATCGGCTCCGACTTCAACGGCAAGTCGTACATCGGAAATGCCGCCTCGAACCACAGCAGTACAGTAGCCACCACCAATCATTTCGTAACCGACAAGCGTCACCCCGGAAGACTTTAACATCATGTCAGCCGTACCCACGATCGCGGGGAAGCTTTGGGTCGAAACGAGACCAAGGGCTGAGTCAACGTAGGGATCTTGGCGGTTCATGGGCACTGAGGCAACAATATCACTCTCATCTTAACGTTACGAATGATTTAAAACGATTCGGGGTTGAGTTTTCCCATTTCCCAAGTAGTGTACGTTCCGATCGGACTCCAGATTAAGTATGGCAGCAGTAAAAGCCCGGCAGTAGTTGAAACTGGGAAAACCAGAACCGCAAGGAGTAAGCCGAGCAGAAATCCAAGTCCACCTATGATCGTGCCGTTTCGCAAACTATGAGTCCACAACAAGACAGGAGAATAGGCAACGATTACAGCTTCAACCAGAATATAAAGTGCCATGGTCTGCCAGCTTTGGGTCATTTCCCAAACAATGTAGGCTGACCATGCGCCACAGATAAATACAATTGTCCAGATCAGCGGAATTGCTTTTTCAAAGGTCAGCCATCTTGGACGCTGTAAGCGATTGAACCATTTGACATCTTTGGGGCGGAGAAAGCTGCTCCCTAACGCAATCAAAAATGTGACCCCACCAATGACTAACCACGAAGGAAGCATAATTTCTCGCTCTAAATCTATTCGATTAGTATTGTGTCAGAGGGGAGCCACAGAGAACTCGATCGTGAGAGTGAATTCTGTTTGCTCACTACGAATGCGATCGACTTGTTCTCCCTGAAGCTCCGATATCTAGGAGCTTCAGGGAAGAGATTTTAGCAATTACAAATGAATGTAATTTATCGAACCCCTGGATTAGCCGAAGCTCGTGGCGCTAAATTCGCCAATCTCGATTGCAAGTCAGGAGTCAGAATCAGTTGATCAACGGCATGAATCGTCCCGTTTTCAGCCGAGATATCTGCTCCAAGCACACGAGCATTCCCAACGGTCAAAGCGCCTGCACCACCTTGAGCCGTCAGCGGATTGCCTGCAAGCGATCGCACTGATTGCTGCGCTAAATCACTCGATGAAACTTTCCCTAGCACAACATGATTTGCCAGCACTTGCGCCAACACATCTTGATTCTCAGGTTGGACTAACGCCTTAAAAGTTTCAGCCGGAATTGCTGCTAATGCTTCATCCGTCGGAGCAAATACCGTGTAGTCAGAACTTCCTGCAAATTGTCCAGCGAACGTTCCTTGGGATTCTGCCACCCGTAAAAGCGCATTGAACAATTCAAATGAGCGATTGGTACGGACAATTTGATCGATCGACTGATTTTCTGAACCTGAGAAAGCAGAGGAATTCGTTCCAGTGTTACCTGTCGGCGAGGATTCACCCGTGGGTCGATTTGCAGGAGTGACGACACCGGGAACACTTTGATTTTGATCGCCCGGAAGATTCTGATTTGGGGAAGTGTTAGGAGCACTTTCGCGATCGTTGGAGGGAGTCGTTTCGCTGTTCGGGGCAGTTTGAACTGGCGGAACACCTGTATCGCGATTGGCGGGAGGAGGAGATTGGGGAGCGTTCGCTGGTGTATTCGCAGGGCTAGGAGTGAAATCGCTTTGCGCTAATGAAGGTAAGGCAATACCGAAACTAAAACTGAGGATGCCAGCCGTTAGAAACTTAAGAGATGGTTTCATTGTTAGTAATTTTGAACACTTCGCTTCATACCCTAAGCAAGAATTCGCACGTTTTCGTCCCCCCAATGAACTACGCCGATCCTCTTAATTAAGACTGTGCGATCGTGAATATTTAACCCGACTCTAGAACGATTACAGTAAGATCAAATCACTGAATTACAAGATATCTATGACGACTGATACTGTTGTTCGGCTATTACAAAAAAGTTTTCGAGTGACGCTTGGCGCAACCGCTTCACTCGTCGAAATCCTGCAAGATCCTCAAAGGCGGGAAGCAAATTTAACGAAACTCAAGACTGATCTAGAAGAACTGACGCAGGAATGGGCAGAAAAAGGGGAAGTGACCGAGATCGAAGCTCGGAACTATGTTGATAATTTCATTGCTCAAAAACGCAGTGAAATGAGTTCTGCCTCGACAACGGTGCCAACAACCGCAACCGAGGTTAAACCCGCATCACCCGAAGTTCAACTTGAATTACAAGAGCTAACCGCACAGTTAGCCGCGATTCGGGCGGAAATCGAAAGATTGAGAACGGAAGAACATCGGTAGTTTTTTGTGAGATGTTTGGGGATTGATTTAGCCTGGAGTGCAAATCCGAGCGGCTTGTGCTGCTTGGAATTTGTCAATCAGGAATTGGTTGTGTGTGATCTGCGTCGGGAAACTACGATCGCTGATATTTTCGATTGGCTCGATCGCTATTGTCCGACTGATGGAATTGTTGCAGTTGATGCTCCCACCCTGATTCCAAATCAAACCGGGAGCCGCGTTCCCGATCGCTTAACGCACAAGTATTTTGGCAAATATCATGCGGGAGCTTATCCGGCGAATTTAGGTTTAGCATTTGTCGATCGCACTTTAGAAGTCGGTCTAAGTTTAGAAGCGTGCGGATTTGAACATGCGCCAACGATTAAAGCTCAAGTGCCAGGACGCTATCAAATCGAAGTGTTTCCGCATCCAGCTATGGTTCATTTGTTTGGGTTAAATCAGATTCTGAAATACAAAAAAGGAGCGATCGCCGATCGCAAACTGGGATTAGCAAAATTGAGGCAATTGATCTTAGAGAAATTACCTCACATAGAACCGCGATTAAACATTACAACGCTGCCTGAAATTCCAACTAAAGGCACTGATCTCAAAGCATTAGAAGACCAACTGGATAGTTTGATCTGTGCTTATGTTGCTGCGTATTGGTGGTATTGGGGAACTGAAAAGAATTTAGTTTTGGGCGATCGAGAATCGGGCTATATTGTAGTACCCACAGCCATTTGAGTTATGTTTGCTGCATTGGTGCGATCGCGAAAAATCTGTCTCGGTTTAATGGGATTCGGAGTACTGCACTTAGGTTTGATCACATTGGGACTACCGAGTTGGCAATGTCCGATTCGACATGGGTTAGGGGTGCCTTGTCCGGGATGTGGATTGTCTCGCGCGACGATCGCGCTGATGCAGGGACACGTTCATCATGCGCTAGAAATTCATGCGTTTGCACCGATCGTGTTGCTCAGTGGCGGATTGATAATCAGTGCGATCGTGTTACCTCACTCAAAACGCTCAACACTCGTTCAACTCTTGGAGCAATTAGACTATCGGCATCGTTTGACGATTCTATTAGCAGGGAGTTTCTTAGGCTATTGGTTAGCTCGATTGTTGTTTTCTAGAGACGCACTTTATCAGCTCGTTATGTAACAAATTAGACATACAGCAACATACGCTCTGAAACTACCTCGTAATTTCTCTCAGCGATGATGAAGTAGTTTAAACAACACGGTCAAGTTAGCACTTATATGGTTTTATTACTAAATAGTTTGCTTGAGGAGCGTGTGAATGGAAGCTTTAATCGGGCTAATTGCCATTGTTGCGTCGATTACAAGTTTGGTGTGTTTGATTCTTGTTCTGATCAAACTCTTTCCTGATAAGGGTGTGGGTTGGGGAATCTTCGGGATTATTTGCGGGATTTATACATTCATTTGGGGCTGGCAGAACGTCGATCGCCACAACCTCAAAAACATCATGATCATTTGGTCAGTCGCGATCGCTGCGAATATTCTCATCCGTATTCTGGCGCGCGGTACTTGAGGACAGTAATTCTCAACTTGAAGTTAAGGGGGAAGGTCTGCCCCTTTTTTTGTTGCTAGGATGAGTCACACGGATTCCAGAGGAAGAATTAAGTGATGCTCGAACTGGCAAATACACTTTCCACATCATTACAGGGTCAGACTATCCAAAATCGAGTTCGCGAAGTTGGAATTAACCCAAATTATTGGTACGCCGTCGCCTGGGCGCATGATTTGAAAGCCGGAAAGATTTTACCCATCCGCATTTGGAATCAATCGATCGCGCTGTATCGTGATTCTCAAAACCAAGTGCAAGCCGTCGAAAATGTCTGTCCCCACAAAGGCGTTGCGATGGATAAAGGCAAAGTGCAAGGCGATGCGATCGTCTGTGGCTACCACGGCTGGGAATTCAACGGACAAGGCGAATGTGTTGGGATTCCCTACTGGAATCAAGGGCAAAAGCTGCCCTGTGCTCAGATGAAACCCTTCCCTGTTCAGGAAAAATATGGCTTGATTTGGATTTTCCCCGGCGATCGCGCTTTAGCTGCAACCCAGTCCCCTCCTCAAATCCCTGAATACGACGATCCGAATTGTCTGATGATTCCGCTTGGGGCTGCGTTCAAAGCCCACTTCTCGATTTGCAACGAAAACACGATGGATGTCTTTCATGGCTACCTCCATCAAAATTTACAAGGCTGGTTTGATCCTGTCCTGATCAAGCTTGGCGAAACTGAAGAATCGATCCTTGCGGAGTACCGGGTTTCTTATCGCGGGTTTCTCACAAAGCTACTTGGATTTAGCAAAGATGGCGGCATTACAACCAAGACAATTTCGATCGATTATCAGTATCCAAATTACATTAATAAACTCGAAAACGTCTCCTCACTCTACTTGATGCGACTGCCCATCTCCCGAACCGAGAGTCGATCATTTGCATTGTTCTTTTTGCGACTTCCGATACCAACCTGGTTGCTCAATCCACTCCGTCGAGCATTGCAGCCGCTAATCTTACATCTATTGTTCTTGCCATTCCTGCATCAAGATATTGAAATGATCGAATCCGAGCAGGAAAACTATCTCAAAGATCCTCAGCGCCGCTATGTTGAAGTGAATCCCGCGATTATTGCCATTCAGAGATTGATTGTGAAGCAGTACGATCGCTATCGGAGCACCGATCAATAACAATTTTCTCCTTTCATTGCAAAGTACTGCGATCGCGTGAAATTCGATTTAAATCCTTCTACATTAACAAGGAGCCTCTGAATTTTGTAGCGATCGTAGCCATCTCTAACTTGGGTCGGTTGCAACAAAATAGGCAACAGCGTAAATCGATCGTATAGTCCAATTTCCAACACTCCATATGAGACACCAAGCATTGACTTTCACAAATTGGCGGCGTGGGATCGTCGCCATGATGTTAGCGATCGCCTTATTCATTAGCGGCTGCACAGCAAAAGAACCTTCTCGTTTTGCAGAAGCCCAGAAGGAAAGTAACCAACCCGGTGTCGTTGCAGTCAAGAAAGATGCAACCCAAGGCAGCCAATTTAACAAGTATTTCCCGAAACCGGGTGCGGGGTATGAACGGGTTTATACCCAAGAGAAAAAAGGGTTTGCTGAAGCCAAATTGAAGAAAGACGGAAAAGATTTGGCAATGTTGTCGATCTCGGATACCTCCAGCCTGCCCGCTGCTGCTGCAAAGTATCAAAACACAACTGAGAAGATTAACGGCTTCCCCGCCATGACGATGGGAAATACCCAAACGGGAGTCTTGGTAGGCAAGTATCAAGTTAAAGTGCTATCGCGTGATCCTGCCTTTACGAAAGCCGATCGCGAACAGTGGATCTCGAAATTCGATCTCAAAGGACTCTCTCAGCTAAAAAGCTAAGACGAGCCTTGCTTCTGAAATTTTCATCATAGGTTGTTTATGAGTAAACCGATTTTTGAACTGGTAGACGAACTTCCCACCGGGGGCACGACGGTCAAGGCTTTACATGCACTGGACTTTCTCGTTCCTGGACAATGGCAGAATCTCACTGGGTTCACCAATACCATTCGCGTTGTCACAGGCGAAACCGACGAGAGCATGATTCAAGCGATCGGGGAACGCGCTGTGTATCTCTACAACGACGAATCCCAAGGCTATCAGCGGGCAATGTGGCTTTACCAAACAGTCGATAATGCCGCAGGTGCGCTAGGAGCGGCAGCGCTGGCAAATAAAGTCGGTCAAGATATCTCTTTCTTGGGCTTTTTGAGCAATCTCACTCCGAAACCCGAAAAAGCCCAAAGCATCGATTTATGCGTCAAACTCGTCGTCGAACTCGTTGCCTTCTGCCAAATTAATGGAATTCCAGGCGACAGCATTGGAGATTTTCTCGCGTCTTTAGGAGACTACAGCGGCGAATCGCTGATGCGGATGGCGGCATTGGTCAGTTTTGACGGATTGATTCCTTTAGGGGGCGATTTTATCCAGAAGGGGCTGTCTACGATTAGCAATACCACCCCTCAAGAATTGGAGAAGAATCAATCCTTCAGCAGCGTCCAATCTTTGATCCCTGGCAATGATGCGGCTGGAAAACTAGGATTTATTGGACAGAGTTTTGATTCGGTGAAAGGTTGGATGGGCGATTTTGTCTCTTCCCGCAATTTGAGCCAGCAAACCCTACTCGATCGCGTTCGAGGGGTTGTAGACGTTTCCGCTGACAAACTCGACTATGTGGGCGCATTTCTCGATGTTGCCGTGAAATACTACACCCACACGGGAACGCAAACTCTTGCGCGCCGTCTCGTAGAACGGGCAGTCGCAGAAATCTAGGGGGATTGACTTCCTCAGAAACGGCGATCGCACACTGAATTGCGATCGCTGTTTTTTTTGGATTTCTATGAGTCCTGATAAGCTGTTATCACGTCTTAATAATTTGAGACATGCCAATCAGAATTGCGCCTGATTTATGAGCGAAATTCATCATAGGCAAATATACTGTTGAGTCAGAAGCAAATTGCGAACGTCATGCAGGTGAGAGGAGTAAACTGTGCAAGTTGTTAAGGAATATGTGCGGCGTTGGTATGAAAGTGAACTCGACCCGGATGAGTATCTCTGTCATCAACGCCAGGGAAACATGGTGGAAATTGAGGAGGCTGAAACCGGGAAACGACGCACAGTTCTAACGTTTTGCACGAACGATGTGCTGGGCTTGACTCAAAATGAAGCGGTGAAGCAGGCTGCGATCGATTCGATTTTTCAATACGGCACGTCAAACAGTTCAACTTCGGTGTTGAGTGGTCGCATCGATTTGCACCGCCAGCTTGAAGATGAGGTCTCGAAATTTAAGCATTTGCCTCATACGCAGCTTTTTCTCAATGCTTGGATGGGAATGCAAGCGTTGATGGATGCGTTTTGCCATTTAGCGATTCCGGTTCCAGGGTTTGAACATACTCGTGAAACCCTGATCATGACGGATGTGCTGAATCACGGCTGTATCGTATCCGCTCTGGCTCATGCGGGAACTCGCTCTGGGAAACTTTTCGGCTATAGTCCTAGAGTTCGAGTGAAGGCGTTTCGCCATTGCGATATGGAAGATTTGGCGCGCAAGTTAAAGCGCTATGCTCAACCGGGCGATCGCATTATGGTCGTGTCGGATGCAGTATTTTCAATGGATGGCGATATTGCTCCATTGCCAGAGATGATCGAGATTTTGTCGAATTATCCTGACAGTACGCTGCTGATGGACGAAGCGCACGCAACAGGAGCGCTCGGTAAGACAGGACGCGGAATTTATGAGCATTTTGGCTTGAAGCCACAGGATGCGATCGATCGCGGGATTAATCCGTTAATTCTCTCGACGTTTGCAAAATTCGGCGCTTCAGTAGGAGCGGCAATCAGTACGCATGTGGCGGAGTTGAAGCCGTTGATGAACTGTTCGCCGACTTCGATCGGGACTTGTTCTCTGGCTCCACCTTTGACGGCTGCTGCGTTGCAGAGTTTCCGGGAAGTCCAGAAGGAGCCTGAGTTGGTTTCGCGGTTGCAAGAAAGCACGCGGTATTTGCGATCGCGCTTGGCGGCTCAGGGATTTGAAGCGATCGGGGAAACAAATGTGGTTCCAGTCTTGCTTCCGCCTGAGATGAATCCGAAGATGTATGCGCGGGAGTTGCTCGATTTGGGAATTTGGGTGTCTCCGATCTGGTTTATTGCGAAGCCAAGAATTCGGATTACCGTGAATGCGCTGCATACTCGCGAGGAGATGGATCAACTCGTCGCTGGAATGGTGAAAGTGCGGGAGATGATGTACAAGCAAGAAGCTGCAACGATTAGCGCTTAGTTCAAAATTCTTGCAACGATTAAGCCCCCTAGTTTTTCTAAAGACTGGGGGGCTTAGTTTTTGAATGATTTCAATCAATTCGGCTCCTGGGAGCACGAGTGGATCACACTCTACTTGGCTTTTTTACTTTTTCTAACATTTGCTGCGCAACTTGTACCGAGGGAGGCTTGCCATACTGCAATTTTAGGTTTTGCAGGGCACGGTTGGCGGCTTTTGTCACACTACCTGACGGACTCCGCAACGCTTGTTCCAGATACGGCAGAACTTCCTGAGATCGAATCGTTCCTAACGATTGAACCGCATACACCCGAACTTTCACATCAGAATCATTGGTCAGTTTACCAAGCACCGGAATCGATCGCTCAACATCCCCCCGCATCGGATGAGCGCTGACAATCCGACCTAACGAGGTTGCAACGTGACTCCGCACGATCGCATCCGAATGAGTCGCATACTGCATGAGTTTTGCCAGATGCTTCAGGTCTTTCGATTGCCCCCAAGCCAGGATCTCTTGCGTCAAATCTTCGAGCTTGCCATCATTCGGGCGTTTCGGGTCTTGAATCGTCGGCGGAATCATCACCTCAGCAACTTCGGCTCTCGGTTCAAGCAACTCCTGCCGAACCGGATCTTGAATCACCGGAGGAAGAATGATGTCTTCAACTTCATCTCTCGGCTCGATCGCATTATCAACGTCGATCGCTGGCGCTACGGGTTCAGAAATTAGCTCACTCACGGATTCCTCAGCCACAGTCGATTCAGGCTCAGAAATTGGCTCATTCACGGATTCCTCAGCCACCTCAGCCACAGTTGATTCAGGCTGAGATTCCGTCACTTCTGGAACACTCGGTTCAGGAATCGATTCTTCAGGAGCTTCAGAGACGACAGATTCAGGCTCCACTGATTCTGAAACCACAGGTTTAGGCGGTTCTGGAGGACTGGGTTCACTCACAGTTGGTTGAGTGATCAATTCGATCTCATCCTCTTGCTTGGTCGATTTCTCAAATCGAGCCACCCCAAAAATCACGCCGCTAATCACTGCCATGAAAGTCGCGATCGCAATTAAACTCTGAACCATAACCCCAATCCTTGCAATTCAGCCTTAATATTTTGTCTTATATAGGCACAATTGCTGGATTTTTTAACATGTCTGAATGGTTAGAGCATACGGTTCAAGTCGAAGTCGAACAGCCGATTGACCGAGTTTGGCAGCTTTGGGCAGATGTAGAGCAGCTTCCCAATTGGATGAATTGGATTACCTCGGTGCAAGTTTTAGAGAATCAGCCCGAACTCTCACGCTGGACGCTCTCAACCGCAGGATTGCAATTTAGCTGGAAGTCGAAAATTACCAAACAAATTCCCAATCAAATTATTCAATGGGAATCGATCGATGGTTTGCCCAATCGCGGAGCCATTCGATTTTACGATCGCGCGACCAGTACAATTGTAAAAATGACCATTTCCTACGCAGTGCCTGAATTGCTCGCGCGGGTGATGAATACACCCTTTGTCGGTCGTTTTGTGGAATCGACCATTCAGGCAGACCTCGATCGATTTCGAGACTATGCCATGCGTTAGCCGCGATTGCGTTCTAACAGAATCATCATCATCAAACTCAACAAAATTTGAGCCTGTTCGCGATCGCTGATTTGATCGACTTGATGAATGATAAATTTACGCGACCAGAACGTCGGGCGCTTAGATAATTTCATCACCGTTCCTGCACCCGGACGGTTCACAAGATAGGTCGGGTTGAACAAGTAACCCGTGAAAAAGTTGCCGAAAGGTAACTCAGACAACAATGAGTCGATCACCTTAATCCAAGGATTTTCTTCTTCGATCGTGAACACAATTTGATCACCATCAAACACATCAAAATGCGCCTTCCAAATCGATCGCAATCCCCGACGCTTGACGGCTCCAACGACCATGCCGCTGGGATCTGAGAAGTTATAGCGGGCTGAAAAATCGATAATTCGATCGGCTTTAATCGTGAAGAGTTCTTGCGATCGCTGGGTATCAGCGAAGACGTTGATCACTTCCTTGAGGCGGAAGAGTTGCTGACGCACATAGAAATAGGGGTTTCCTTGAGCGTCAGCGATCGTCATTTGAGGAGTCAGCGACCAGAATTTGAACGTTAGTTCTAAAGGGTATTGCATATTCAAAGATTGAGAAGACTGTGCCTAGTGTCCCCAAATTTCTCGATTCAAATCATTGAAAACCGTGCGGCTGAGATTTTCTCAAATCTAGAGAATAAATTGCTAGGTTGTACCTTTGAACAATCCCTGCGGACGGAACAACAACACCAGCACCATAATAAACAAGGCAAATCCGAGTTTGTATTGAGCCGTAAAAATGCGCGTATTGACGATCACATCGACGATCGGATTTCCAGCCCAAGGCGTTAACAAATCCGAAATTCCCGCACCAACTTCTTGAGCAATCCCAATCACCAAACCGCCCGCGATCGCACCGTAAGGATTGCCAATACCTCCCAAAATCACCGACGCAAACAACGGCAAAATCAAGAACCAGCCCATATTCGGGCGCACCGCTTCAACCAGTCCTAACATACTGCCGCCCAAAGCCGTCATACTGCCTGCAATCACCCAAGTCCAGATCACGACTTGATCAACATTGATTCCCGTCACTCGTGCTAAATCCAAATCATCCGCGACTGCCCGCATTGCCTTGCCGATTTTGGTGTTTTGCAACAGATAGTGCAATCCGGCAATAGCGACGATCGCTAATAAGATCACTAATATCCGGTTAAACGAGAGCGTAATTCCCAGAAACGATAAGGCTGGATTCACGGCAAGATTGTACCGTTGATTCCCACCGCCCCAAAACAAAATAATGCCGTTGCGAATAAATAACGCCAGCCCGATCGAAATAATAATCAAGGTAGTCGCTGTGGCGCGTTTCTGTCGCATCGGTTCCCAGAGTAGCTTTTCGCAAATCAGGGTGACTCCAACAGTCGCGATCGACGACAGAATCATCGCAATCCAAATATTGATGCCGAACGCATTCAATAACAGCGTGAAGTAGGCTCCCATTGTCATGAAATCGCCATGTGCGAAATTCGATAAACGCAGAATTCCATACGTCAGCGTCAGACCGACCGCAGACAGGGCGATAATACTTCCAACCGAGATTCCGTTGACAATTAATTGAGCCAATTGAGCAAAAAACGCATCCATTCGCGGCACTGATAACGCAATAACGCTAGATTGTGCCTGAATTAGGTGGCTTTGGAAAGCGTTCTGAAAAATTGGCAATAAAAAAGCAGTCCCTACCCGGTTTGGACTGCCCTTGTGTTAGACGATGAGCTTCTCAATCTGTTCATATCATGCCGTCTCAAAACGGCATTCACATCATCCTTAAGACTGATGAGAATGGGCATCAGTGGGAGGCCTGTATCGCAGCGATCGCAATTGCAGCAGGATAGATTTGATGTTCCTGTGCATGAATGCGAGCCTGCAATGCTTCGACGGTATCGTCTTCGAGTACAGGAACAGCGGCTTGTATGATAATTTTGCCGCTATCGACTTCTGGAACCACCAAATGAACCGTGCAGCCTGTGATCTTAACTTCTGCCTCTAGGGCTTGATGAACCGCTCGATTTCCTTTAAAGCTCGGCAACAAACTCGGATGAATGTTCAAAATCCGATTCGGAAAAGCATTGATCAATACAGGCGTAACAATCCGCATCCAGCCTGCCATAATCACCCATTCGACTTGATGATCTTTCAACGTGTTGACGATCGCTTGATCGAGGTCTTCTCGACTGTCGAATTCTCGATGATTCAGCAAAACGGATGAAACGCTGAATCGGTTGGCACGTTCAGCAACTTTGGCATCGGGATTGTTATAAATCACGACTTGAATGTCTGCATTCAAGTGCCCATCTTGGATCGATTGTGCGATCGCTTCAAAATTACTCCCACTGCCTGAAGCCATCACGCCTAATTTCAGCCGTGGGTGCGGTGGGAATTCAGAATGGTCAGGAGAAATCAGCGTAGCCATGAGAGCCATCTCGGAAAGTAGCGTCTCAGTTTACCGTGGTTGTTGCGATCGTATCTAGAAACAATTTCTTAAAACTTCACCGCTTCTGAACCAATGCCGCAGACCGCTCGACTATCATTTGGCGCAAAAGGAGACCCCAGACGTGGAAGGGGTGGAGCAAATAAGGATGGACGAATAGACTGACAAACCGTAGTCGTTGCAAAATCAATTTTACGCTCAGTGCCTGTGACGACCACACTGATATAGCTTTTGAGATTGGCTTTTTTAGGACGCGCAATGATCGTGATTTGCTTCGGCTGAGTTTGAAGCTGATAGCGGTAGTTTGCAGTATTGTTCGTCGGCAATCCCAATTCTTCTAATGTCGTTGGAAATTTGCCAGATTCGACAGTCGAGAACAATGCGGATTGAGCTAACGCCTGCATCACGATGCGTCCTTCTGCTTCAGACGATTGTGCAGCTTGAGTAAATTTTGCAGCATCTAACGGCTCGATCGCTCGATCGCTGACTTTCTGCATTTTGGTCTGATCGGTGAACTTTGTCGGACGTGGTTTTCCTGGATTCGTATCGCTCATTTGAATCTGCAGCGTTTGCGGATCAGGCAAATCCGCGATCGTCAAAACGGGTTCTTTCGCATCCGGAATCGTGATATCCAGATGCATCGGCTTTGTCGTTGCATCGACTTTATAGTTTACGGTCGTGCCTGCAAGCACAGTCGGCTCAGCGCCATTCATTCCAAATACCATAACGAGCTTCCCTTCTGGGGAAAATAAAAAGCTCATCGGATATTTGTCGTTAAATGTGCCTTGCCAGCGTCCAGCGATCGACGAAGGTTGCACAGCTTCTGTGGTCGGCAGAGCCATTACACTTTGCGAGATCAAAACGACACCGATCAATCCACTCATCCAGCCTATTGTTTTCATCATTCTTTTTCCCTAAACCGTTGCCTGCCCCCATCTGCGGAGGTCGCGATATCGTTGCAGATTTTCCTCTGAACGGGCTTTGCCATCCAGATTGTACTTTCTGTAACCAACTCCGACCGGAAAATCCATCGCAACCCAAAGCTACAGAAGCAGTGTTTTAAAGGAATTGGATTGCGAAATCAATCTAGAAGTTTTCGAGACTGTGATTTTTTCGTTAAAACGGCGGTTTTGTCTTCCACCGAGTTTTTTCGTTCCGAATCCAAATATATGAGCATACTATACGGAGATATTTTGATGTGATTATTTACATCCGTACATCAGTGCATGGAAGGAGTATTACAATGCTCAATCTAGCTCTTCTAAATCAACGAGGATTGCGTCTTCTAACGGGTCGTAAGACTTGCGAAGATCTGTGTGTCAAGCAATGGACTCTTTCTCCTTCAAAGAAGTTCTTCTCTCCTTCAGCCATCTATTTAGACGGGGAATTACATAAGGTGACGAGTGTTCAAGAAGACACAACTTACACTGCTGAACTGCAAAGAGTTCAAGAGGGTGTGAAGGAATATGCGGCGACTATCGTATACCAATTGCAGGATGTGACAATTTACGATGGGTATATGTACAAAGGGGCAATGAAGTATCCCCTCACAACCGCTAAGGAATCCTTTTTTAGATCAGGGGAACTAGAAAATATTCCTGAAGCTGCCCTAGCCTGTACTTTTGTCGGCAATCTATATTTTGGTCATTGGGTCAGAGATGATTTAACCTTGACCTTGGCAGCGCAACAGTTTGCACAAGCGGTCAGAACCGCTCAAAAGTTAACGAATCATCAACAGGAATATAGCCATCTTCTTAACATTCACAGTACTCCAGTGAGTAAAGCCAGAATTAAGGAATTGACCATTTTTGAAGATTTTGGACAAAATCAATATAAACGTGAACGGTATGAATACATCCGCTCTAAGTTCAGCAGCTTGTCTTCCCATCAAACGGTTGAAGGAGTCATGTTGCTGCGCGGAAATCCTAGAGTCCAGCGACTCCTAGTCAATGAGAATCAGATCGCAGAATTTCTCAGAAATCAAGGTTTTATCATTGTCGATCCTGAAAAAACCTCTGCAACTGAGATTGTTCGCCAAACTCTGGGTGCGAAAATCGTGGTTGGAGTTGAAGGGAGCCAATTGGCACATGGATTATTCACGCTGAGGGAATCCGGGGCAATTTTAACGCTGCAACCTCCTTATCGATTTAACAACGTCTATAAGGAATGTGCAGATTGCCTAGGACTTAAATATAGTTTTGTGGTTGGCAAACAGGTGGCAAATGGATTTGAAATTAGCCTAGAAGACTTAGCCAGAACTCTTGATATGATTAGTGCTCGGAGTTAAATAAGCTATAAGACTCAAGATTGAAAGCATCGCACTCAGCACGAATCCAGCCAATGTTTTGCATTGTCTAACTTCTGTCTTAAAGTAGTCCTATTCATTGGCTCGATCGTTATGCGTTCACCCCTTAACGCCAAAATTCCTAGTGATTCCAGATTTTCACGCCTGCTCGATCGAGATACAGTTGCAGCCTGGGTTTTCCTTGCTCCTGCATTGATTTTGCTCGGAATTTTCGTGCTGTATCCCATTGCATATTTATTTTTTCTGAGCTTTACGACCGATAGCTTTACACGCGCAGGAATGCGCTGGATCGGATTGCGAAATTATTGGCGATTGCTGCTCAGTCCCGATTTTTGGCAAGTTTTGGGGAATACGGTTTACTTTACGATCGCAACAGTTATTCCAAGTCTAGTTCTACCGTTGGGATTAGCTGTGTTGCTAAATCAATCCATTGCGCTGCGAGGATTGCTCAGAGCCGCTTATTTCATTCCTTCGATTACTTCACTTGTTGCAGTCGGTTTAGGATTTCGCTGGCTCTTTCAAACCGATGGAATCGTGAATGATGGATTAGCAGCGTTAAATATTCCTGCGGTTCCTTGGTTGCAAGATACGTTTTGGGCAATGCCTGTGCTGATTCTGCTGAGCATTTGGAAGCAGATTGGATTCAATATGGTCGTGTTTTTGGCGGGATTGCAGACGATTCCGATCAGTCGATATGAAGCGGCGGAACTCGATGGAGCTAATGCTTGGCAGCAGTTTCGCTATGTGACTTTGCCAGGATTGCGTCCCACGATCGTATTTGTCACAGTCACCACAGCAATTTTCACGCTGCGAAGCTTTGAGCAGGTTTATGTGATCACAGGCGGTGGTCCCATGAATTCCACCAACTTGCTCGTTTACTTTATTTACGATCAGGCGTTTGCTCAATTTGATTTTGGCTATGCAGCGGCAGCGGCAACAATTCTGCTGATTGTGGCGTTGCTGTTGGTCTATTGGCAACTGCGATCGTTGCATGAAGCGGAGCGACCGAATGAGGAGTGAAGTTGCTGAAGATTGTGAATCGATCGTCAATCGCTTTGATGTTGCGAAGTAGGGAGTGGGGAGAAACCAGATGCAGATTGCTCCCTAGCTCCCTATCAGATTGATTGGTGTGAACGACTCAATTAAGCGTCGGGAAACGTCTGCTTAAATTCGTCAATCAAAATATCCATTTCTTCGAGTGCTTGATTGACATCAATCCGCAACGTGCCTAAATTCGGTTGCTCCATCAGTTTCAGCAATGATTCTCGCTTACCTTCGATCAGTTTTATCCGTTCTTTAATTGTTTCTGCGTCCATTCCTGAAGCTCCTATTTATCGATCGTGTTCAATTGTTAAGCATTCTTCAATTTTAGTCAGATTTGCGAGAAAACGGGCAATTCCCGATGGGTTCTAACTTTGCGTATTTCTACCTTTTGGTAGATTAAATTTGTCTAAAAAAATACACCGAATCTTTATATAAAGCGTTAGGAGAAATCCGGTTGGCGGGTAAAGTAATGTGTACTGTCCCGATAGTATCCTCCTCCAAATAATTGGTATGACTAGAAAAAAACACCCCCCGGTCTGGATTGTCGTGTTAGTCTGTAGCGCTGCTGGTGTTGTGTTGGGCGGGTCTGCAAGTTGGGCAGATAGCAATCAGTGTATGCAGGAAAAAGTTGTTACTGATCAATGTCTGACTCAAGATCCGTTGAAGAAAACGAGTGAAGGAATGATTGCTGGAATGGTAGCGGGAGCGGGAGCCGCAGTAGGTGCAACTTGGAGCCAACGCAAGCGATCGCAAGAATAAAATTTTTCCAATTTATTGCCGCTCAAATTCTCCCGCTTGTAGGAGATTTGGGCGGCTTTTCAGATCTGTAATCGGAGCGCGCGATCGCCATCGAATTCATCTTCGATCTCAATCGAGATTCAAACCAGAGTCCAGCTACGATCGCACTCACCCCACAGACAACGCAGACGAAAGATTTCATCAAAACTGTCGTGTCATACTCCAGCAATCGACTCACAATCTGCAAACCCAATAAGAGAATTCCAAACCAAAACGCGCGACGTTTTCCATTGCTTAAACTGGTTCGCACAGATCCAAGTGCAAGTCCAATCAGCAGCACATTGAAGAGAATGGGCGCAAAAATCGGCAAGGGCTGAATGCGCAAATGCCAAAAATTGACGATCGTACTCAATCCAAGGCTTAACCCGATTCCGATTGTATTGAGATTTATCAGTCTAACTTTTCTCAGCATATAGAGCCACTGTCCGATCGCAATTCCTGCAAACAAGACAACACTCGGCAGCGATCGCCATTCTGGAATTCTGGTGTACCACGTCAGACTGCCATTCCAGACCCAATGAAACGAAAACCAGAAGAACAATCCGCCGAGGAATAACACGGCAAGTTGACGCGCGATCGGTTGAAATGATTTGCCAGAACTCCAAAGCGAATCGTCATACGACCATAGCAATGCCGCTGGAAGAATAGTCAGCAGAGCCGGTAAAACACTTGCTTTTGTAACAATTGCCGCTAAGCTGCTCAACAATGCAGAATGAATCGCGATCTCACTGAGTAAAAAAATCGCCCTGGATCGACACCAATACGCCAACGGCAAAAACAGAATTGCAGACACGATCGGCATTTGCAATCCGATCATTTCGATGCCCGTAGGACTGAAATAGATTTGACTCCAACTTGTCCAGTAGCCAATTCCGATTAAAGCGATCGCCAAAATTCCTAATCCCTTGAGTCTTAAACCGTAAGCGATCGCTAAACATCCAATTCCCCAACCCAAAAATAGAGCAAATCCAGTCACGTACTGCGCCAGATTTGCCCCCAACGCAACTGCGCCAAAGAGCAGCAATATTTCCCCAAATCGCTGATACTTCGAGCGTTTCCAGAGTGCCAGTCCACCGCCATTCAGCCCAAAGAAGAGTCCGAGTAACAGCACGCTTCTGCCAAGGTGCGAAATCCCGTTCCAGTTTGCAACAATGAACGTGACGACACCAATTCCAATAAAACTCAACCCTAATCCTAATAAGACTAGAGTGAAGCGACTTGCGTGATCGACTTGATCGAACTGATAGCGATCGCTGAGTTTTTGAAATTGCGACTCGGAGATGTCACCATTCGCTCTCCAGTGCTGCGCCTCTTGCCGCAACTGTCGCCGAAATTTTTCAGAATGCATAAACCAATCGAGAAGAGTCAAACAAACCGGGGAAATACGGGGGCTTCTCTCAGGTGAGGCGACCTGATCTCAGTAATCTCCTCAGATTATGGCATTTGAGAAATCGGGGTGGGGAAACTTTACGCGATCGTTAAGCTCGTCAATCTCGCAAATGCCCAACCTCTCACGGCAATGTCCTTGACAGCAACATGACCGAGATCTGGTATAAGTAGCGATCGCAGTCTCTAAAATTTGTTGTGCAATCGTTCTTTGCCCTGCTGTTTGCGATTTTGATTCTGTTCGTTCCAGCACTCCCGACTCAGGCAGCGCAATTCGAGCGAACGCCTTTGACATTGGAATTATTGCAAGAACGATTGCGTACGCCAATTCCGAGTGAAGGAACGCGCATGGTCGATCTCAAACGCATGACGATCGATCTACGCCCCGAAAATTCAGCCTTCCGAGATCAGTTTTATCGACTGGTGCAAGCACAGCTTCAAACGCCAGGCGTGCCCGTCGGATTGGATTTAAGCAATTCAGTTATTGATGGAGACTTTACCACTAGCAAACTGGGATTGCGTGCGCCCCTGTATGACGGAGAAGCCTTATCTAAATTATTTACGCTGACTGAACAAGCGCAATTGAAACGCGATCGCCGACGCTTATATCGATTAAGCACCCTTTCACAGTCGCTTTTAATTACTCCAAAATCGGTCGAAACCGCAGCACCACTTCAACTGACAGTCTTTCGTGCGCCCTTGAAACTGGTGCAAACACGAGTCAACGGCTTTGCCGACTTCTCGAATACTTTTTTCCTCAATCGCGTCGAAGCCCAAGGCACACAATTTCCCGCTGGAGCCGACTTTTCTCAGACTCGTTTTAGTCTCCCCATGAACTTTGCGAGTGCAAATTTTGGGCGAGAAGTGCAGTTCCGCAATGCGATCTTTTTTGCAAAATCAGAATTCAATCAAGTTCAATTTCGGGGCAATGTGAACTTTCAAGGTGCAGAATTCCAAAATACGGCAAATTTCAATCAAGCCACGTTCTATCAGCCTGCGAATTTTACAAAAGTGCAGTGGCAAGGCAATGCGGACTTCGCTCAGACCCGATGGCGTGACCAAGCGCTCTTTAGTAAAAACAAATTTAGTCGATCGCTCTTTCTCACCGATGCCACGTTTGATCAAGCGGTCTTGTTTCGAGAATCTCAATTTAATGGATTCGCCAATTTACGCGGCGCAACCATTCTCGATCGTGCTGATTTTAGCTATTGCAGTTTCATGAATGGCACATATTTGAACGTTCCAGGGCTGCGATTCGATTCAGATAAAGCAAAAATTTTGGGCGACCCTGGGCAAATTGGGCGCGTTATTACCGTTCCAACCTTGCAAGGCAATGAGAATTTATTACGCGAATTGGTGCGAAATTTCCGCAAATTAGAACAGATCTCGGATGCGAATCAAATCGATTACATGACTCAGAGTTTGCGATCGCGCCAGCTTCAACGTCAACTGTTTGGAACCGATCTCAATACCGCCTCTCTACTCCAGTTAAAAAACGTCGGATTTAGCGAAGTCCAAGCTGGTGCAATTATTCAACGCCGCTTAGAACAACCGTTTCGGAATTTGCCCGAATTACTCACACTCGATCCGGTTGGCATTGCCACTTACATTAATGTTCGCGATCGCGTGATTGCTGCTGATCCATTACCGCCCGTGCGAAATTTTTGGCGCAAAATTTCGACAGGAGTGCGTTGGCTCAGTTTAAATTCGCTGCTGCTTTTGACTCGAAATGGTACCAGTTTTTGGCTGATTTTCGGGGTCGGTTTAATTACAGTTGCGTACTTCAGTGTATTATTTTGGACTGTGGATCGCGCTCGAAGACGGCATCCAAAAGCAATTTTGCCGACCGTCCCTGAGATCATTTCCGTTCTCAGTTTCTCGATCGTGCTGTTTTTACTCGGGTTGACCGCAATTTTTCAATCGGCTGACCGCCCGGTGATTACGCTTTTGTGGTGGTCGATTGTCGTGATCCCTGTGCCGTTGATTTTATTAGGGCTGCTCTATCGCCAAGGTCGCTATCACTCCTTAATGGAAACCAGCTACTTTGCAGAAGAAGGCACATTACGACAGTTGAGAATTTTAATCGGACGCTTGCCAACCATTCCGAGATATCCCTTATTTCGAGAACGCTATTTACCGCTCTTGTGGGATCGTCGGTGGAATTGGCTCAATTATTTCGACTTTAGCTTCAACAATTTTCTTCGCTTCGGCTTTAATGATATTCGCGTTCGAGACGAGCATCTACCCAGCGTCGTGTCGATTCTCGTCTGGTATCAGTGGTCGCTTGGCACCCTGTACATTGCGTTGTTATTGTGGACTCTCTCACGGACGATTCCCGGACTGAATCTTCTGATCTACTTTAAGTAGAATAGAGCCGTAATTTTCTACTTTTGGAGGAGCCATTTTCAAAAAAAACGAGCCATTTAATTCTTTACTTCTAAAATCAATGCAGCCCTCGATCGCACAAATTTTAGAGGGCAAGCTAAAAAATCTGGCGTTGTCCAGTTTTAACAGACAAAATATGGGAAATATTGATAACATTCTGCTTTCAGCGATTGGCTCAAAGCAAGAGATCTTTCAATAAAAGCGCCCATTCGGGCTTTATTGCATACAATACAAAGTCCGAATTCCTGTGAGCGATTGTTTTTTGTCAAAAATTTTGGTGTGGTGAGGAGTCCTGTGAAAAGCGCGAATCAACGTTCTGTGAATAAGAAAGTTCAGCCGACAAAACCTGTGCAAAAGCCGATGCCCAAAGTTGCTTCAGCCCCAACTAAGCGCAAAAAGAAACCGGCTAAGCGATCGCAAGGAATGCGGCTGTTGTTTATGTTTCTTTCTTTGAGCGGCATTGCGATGATTTCAGCTACGGCAGGCGCATTGGTTGCCGTTTCTCTCGCCAGCACACCCTTAATGCAGCGGCAACTTTCTCCGGCAGAAGCCTCGATTTTTGGTAAGGGCGATCGCTTCTCGACCCGCATGAGTTTGCAACTGCCCGCCTTGACCCGTCCCGTCAATATTCTGGTTTTGGGCACCAAGGTTCTCACCAGTGATGTCAATAACGCTCCAGAAAATCTCAAGAAGCTCCCCTATCACGCATTGGTGAATTCCTTTGAGGGATTGACGGACACCATGCTCCTGCTGCGCTTTGATCCTGAAACGAAGAAAGTCGTCGTTCTCTCGATTCCGCGCGATACCCGCACATATATCGCTGACCATGGGATGACGAAGATCAATGAAGCGAATGCTTACGGCGGCCCCGCGCTCAGTGCAAAATCAGTGAGTGAATTGCTCGGTGGCGTGGGTATCGATCGATATATCACGATTAACGTCCAAGGGGTGCAAGCACTCGTTGATGCCCTCGGTGGTGTCACCATGCATGTCCCAAGAGACATGAAATACCAAGACGATAGCCAACGTCTTTACATTAATCTCAAAGCAGGCAGACAGCAACTCAATGGCGAGAAAGTTTTGCAACTCCTGCGCTTCCGGTACGACGAAAACGGCGATATCGGGCGGATTCAGCGCCAGCAAATGGTCATGCGAGCTTTGATGGAACAGTCTTTGAATCCTTCGACTGTTTCGCGGTTTCCGAGTCTCTTAAATGTGGTGCAATCGCACATTGATACAAATCTGACGGTGGAAGAACTAGTGGCTCTCACGGGCTTTGCGTCCCAGGTCAATCGATCGAATACGAAAATGCTCATGGTTCCGGGAGAATTCAGTTCGCCCGGTGAATATAAAGCGAGTTACTGGTTGCCTCATCCCGATCGCATCAAAGAGATCATGGCGCAGCATTTCAATTTCGGAACCTCGACCCTAGAGAGCACTGTACCTGCCGCAGTAAAAGTCGCGATTCAAGACAGCACCAAGCAAGCCAAAAGTATTCAAACTGCTAAGACCGCTCTCGAAAGTGCAGGCTATCGCAATGTATATGAAGGGAAAGAGTGGAGTGAGCCGCTCAGCGTCACTCGCATTGTTGCAGAGTGGGGTGATGTCAGCAGTGCAGAAGCGATTCGGCGCGCGCTAGGGTTTGGAGAAGTGCGCATTGAGAATACAGGAGATCTGCAATCAGATATCACGATTCAACTGGGTAAAGATGCGCTGCAACCAAGAAAAGCTCAGCCTCGTCCAGCCGCAGATAAAGCAACCAAAACGGAGCCGACAAATTAGCGATCGAATTAGGAAAGGGTCAGATACATCCAGAGATTAGGGAAGGACAAACCGTCCTATCTCCTCAATTTCCATTTTCATCACCCCGAACCCCATATCCTTTGCTAAAGTGGCAACGGCAATACTACATCCCGACTTGTCGCCTCCCATGAACGCCCAGACGAAACCGAATTCTACAAAGCAAAGACCTCCTTTGCCGCTCACGATTGGCGCTGCGGCTGCCTTAGTTGGCGGTGGTGCGATCGCATTTTGGGCACTGACTCGACAGCAGCTCAACGTGATGCCGATTGGGGCAAATGCGATTCCGCAAGATGCATTGATGGTCGTTTCGGTTTCGACGGACACCGGAAAATGGCAGCAATTAAGAGAGTTTGGGACACCACGATCGCAAGCTGCTTTTGATCAAAGTTTGGTGCAATTTCGCGATCGCTTCTTGAAAAATCGCGGCTTGGAGTATGCCCGCGATATTCAGCCTTGGATCGGGAAAGAAGTCACGATGGCATTTTTGCCACCGCAAGCCGGGGTAACGGTTCCGAATCCGGGTCAGCCTGCTGCTCCGCCGAATGCTCAGCCGACCGTGATGGTTGTGCCGATCGCGGATGCGTTGAAAGCTAAAGACACCCTTGAAAAATCGCCTGCAACTCAGGGTGCAAAGTGGACAGAGCGCGATTACAAAGGCGTGAAAGTTCGGGAAAATCAAGAATCTGCCAATCAAAGTACTTCGATTGCAGTGTTAGACACAACGCAAGTGCTGGTTGCAAACAATCCGAACGCGATCGAACGCGCGATCGATACGGTGAAAGAGGGCAAATCGCTGGCACAAACGCCGGGATATGGCGAAGCATTGACGCAGATTCAAGAAGAAAATGCGATCGCCCGCCTCTATGTCAACATTCCTGCGGCGGCAAATACCTCTGCTGCAAATTCGAGTCGTCCAATTCCGCCCCAGACGCTCGCTCAACTGCAACAAAATCAAGGCTTAGCAGCAACAGCAAAGCTAACCAATGAGGGCATTCAGTTTAAAGGAATTTCCTGGCTTAGACCCGATAGTCAACGCAAACTGAATACAGAGAACACTGCAAAAACGATTCCAACTCGCCTGCCGACTGACACATTGATGATGGCATCCGGTGGAAATTTGAAGCAATTTTGGCAAGATTACACCCAAGGCAGTGCATCGAATCCGATTCAGTTTGTCAATCCTGAAGCCTTGCGGCAGGGAATTAGAACAACAGTGGGGCTAGATTTAGAGAAAGATCTGCTCAACTGGATGCAAGGTGAATATTCACTCGCCTTACTCCCTGCACCTCAAGGCGCACCTGCAGCACTGCCTGCAAGTTTAGTCTTTATGGTGCAAACCAGCGATCGACGTGCCGCAGAAGCGACGTTGAAAAAGCTCGATGAGGTGATGGCGACTAAGTACGCTTTTAAGGTGGAAGAAGCAAAAGTAGAAGGACAATCGATCGTGAATTGGTCACTGCCTGCTGCAAGTGTGAACATCACGCGCGGTTGGCTCGATGGCAATGTTGCATTTTTATCTTTGGGTGCGCCGATCGCAAGTGCAATTCTGCCAAAGCCGACGAAAGCTTTGGCAGAGAATGAGCTGTTTCGCAAGAGTACGCAGTCCGAACTAGCTCCGCATAATGGCAACTTCTTCGTCGATATGGATCGCGTGCTCAAGTTGCAAAATTTCCCACTGCTTCAGATCCCTGCGGCAAATCGCACCGTTTTGGAGGCAATTTCTTCGATCGGGGTAACGGCAGCAGTAACGAGCGATCGCACATCTCGCTATGACGTTTTTGTCGGCTTGAAAAAGGGCAATAACCCTGGGGCACTGCCTTAACGAGCTAACAATACCCAAAGAAATCCGACCGTGGCAATCAAACTGAGAATTGCCATCAATCCCGCAGGCATGAATTTGCGAGTTTTTGACCAGCGTAGGCTGAAAAAGACGAGCAATTCTACTGCAATACAAACTGCAAGAATTAATCCGCCATAAAGATTGTTCAGCGTCACATAAGCTGCAATCCACAGTACGATCGCGTTTCCCAAACCTGCAATCAAAGAAATCTGGCTTCTCGCTTTGAGGTAGCCGATGATCCCACCGATGGCGATGAACAATCCGTAGAGTGCAATAATCAAGGTCACGATCGCAATCCTCCAAGACTACAGCCATGATGCAACAAACCATTCCAGTTGTCGATCTGCAACTGTTTCTGCATGGCGATCAAAGCCAGCAACAAACCTTTATCACAACACTCGGACAGGCTCTAGAAACACTCGGCTTTTTTGCCGTGGTAAATCATGGCGTCGATCGCGATCTGATTCAGCAGGCGTATCAACAAGCTGAGGCATTTTTTCAACGCTCAGACGATGTGAAATTGCGCTACGAAGATGCCGCCTTGAATGGACAGCGAGGCTTTACTCGATTTGGAAAAGAACACGCAAAAGACCATCCTGCACCGGATTTGAAAGAATTTTGGCATGTCGGACGAGAGCACCATTTAGCCAATCTTGATCCGATCGAGATTCCTGAGTTTTGCCCCGTAATGAATCAACTGTATCAACAGCTTGATCAATGTGCAGTCACTTTGCTCGAAGCTTGTGCTTTGTACTTAGGAGAGCCGCGATCATTTCTCAGCAATATGACGATCGCAGCAGATTCAATTTTGAGAATCATTCACTATCCACCGATTCCTGAAGACGCTGATCCAGCCAGCTTACGCGCTGCACCGCATGAAGACATTAATTTGATTACGCTCTTATGTGAAGCGACCGATAGTGGTTTAGAACTTTTACAGCGAGATGGAACTTGGCTTGCGATTCCCAATATCCCAGGACAAATCATCGTAGATAGTGGTGACATGCTTCAGCAATTAACCAATGGATTGCTGAAGAGTACAACGCATCGAGTCGTCAATCATGGCGATCGCGATCGGCGATTTTCGATGCCCTTCTTTGTGCATCCGGTTGCTCAAACCGATTTGACCCCACTCCCGTCTTGCATCACCAAAACGGGCAACGAGGTGAAATTCCCAAAAATCACTGCAGGCGAGTATCTCCAGCAGCGATTAGCAGAAATTGGACTGAAATAAGTTAGCCACCCGCTGCAAACGTTGCCATAATTGCCACAGACAGCAAGATCCCTGGGATCAGCATCAGAATCAGCATGAATAAATCGTGGGTGTTCATTATGTGAGCGCTCCTGGTTTTGTCTATGTTTATCTTAGGCAATGCGATCGTGATCCCATCGATCTAAGGCTTGAGAAACCCTTAAGTTTTGACGATGAATAACTTCTCCTTCGATGAGCTACAGAAAAAAGACTTACTGACGGCATTGGGGCTTTGGCTCATGGTGGAGGTTGTCAGTTTTGTTTTATTCCCGTCCTTGGGATTGATTAATCCGGGCGCTAGACTGAGGGCATGGTTTTTGCTGAGTATCCCCTTTGGGCTAGGCGGAGCCGCATTGCTGAGTATGAGTTCTCGATTTGTCGCAACCGCAGGCTATCGTCCTCAGCGCAAATTGTCAGAATTGATCGGTCAGTTTGGTGGTTGGATCGGACTCGCAGGTATTTTATTTCCATTTGTGATGGTGTGTCTGGAGTTTTTCTCAAACCTGAACCTCTCCAAATAGATTGATGAAACAGGCATTAAAAGAGTGGGCGATCGCAGTGGAAGCCCTCGAACGAGGTGAAACAATTCTGCTGTTACGCAAAGGCGGAATTCGGGAGACAGCGGGACGATTTGAAGTTCCGTTCCAACGAGTTCTGCTTTATCCCACGTTTGAGCATCAAGATCCAAACCTGCTGAAAACCCCAAATGTCGAGCGGGTTGAATCAGGCTGGCATCCGAAACAGGTGAACATTAGCTCGATCGCAGAGATTACGCATGTTTTACAAATCAGCGATCCAGAGATTGTTCATGCCTTATTGCCGTTCCATATTTGGAATGAACGCTTTGTCGAGGAGCGTCTGAAATGGAAACCGCGATCGCCGTTGTATTTACTGCTGCTTAAAGTCTCTCGATTGGCAGACCCTCAACTGATTCCGTATCGAGAAGCTTATGGGGGGTGTCGATCGTGGATCGAAATCGATGAAATCAACGTCGATCAGGTGACTCCCGTTCTTAGCGACAAGGAGTATCTCGATCGTGTTGAACAGATTCAAAGCCTAATTTTTCGATCTCAGACGATTGCCTGATCAGAAAATGCTGCATTAAAAAACGCCAGACTCTCTTAAATCTGGCGTTTTTTAATGTCCAATCGGGTTAATTGCCTCGTTTGAGGAAGGTTTCCACCTGATTAAATTCTGTGGTCAAGCGATCGACCATTTTTTGAGGAACCGGGCGATTGGGATAGGAACTATAGTGTCCAGCCAACGAATTCACGGCTGTTCTCATGGTTGTAAACGAACTCAGCTTCGTCAAAGCAGAATCTCGACGATAGCGAGAGGCAAAATCATTCATCAACTTACGGGCATCAGCTTGGGCTGCCGCTCGATTCGGTGAATCCGCAGGCAGCGTGATCGCCGTTTTGAGAGTATTAATCACAGTAAGCGTATCATCGCGATAGTTGCCCGTCAGCCCGCCAGCGGGAGAGCAGCCCACAAGAGCAATCGACATGACCATCACTAGCGCCAGCAGGCGAGACAAAAAGCGCTTCATAAGCAGGTTGCGTTAAATAATGAACAAACGTAACAGTTTTCTCATCCTACCGTGATTAGGAACCGTAGGATCACAATGCGATTTCTTGCAATAGCCAAAATCCGGCAAACGCTTCGACATCCGGGCTTTCTTGAATCGCTAAAAAATGGACTTGATGCGATCGTGCCTTTGCCGCTTCAAACTGCTGCGCCTCGGGAACAGCGCGCTTATCTAAAGTGGTTAAAATCCAGCGATCGTTGACCCCGGTTTCTAACAGCAGTCGATTCTGGGTCTCGGCATCAAATTTCACAGCCGCAATCTCTAATCCCGACATCCAAGCTGCCATCGCGGTGGCTCGGGCTGAGTAGATAATGATGCCCGAGACAGGAGCATCCGGTTCAAGCTGCGCCAAACTCATGGGAAAGGCTTCTCCGAATTCGATCGACCATTCCCCCATTTCCGCAAAGGCTTCAAAGGGTAGAGTTGCGAACGTCCATTTCTGCCCTTGCAGCGCATCGGGCAACACTTGGGCAGGGGTAATCGGAAACGTCACCGAAGGATTGATCGAAGGCTGATATCCGTCTTCTTTCGGATAAACATTTTGAGATCGATCTTGCAGCCAGCTTGCCAAGGCAAACGTGCGCCGACTCAATTGAGAAGGCAGATCTAAGCCATCACAAGCCGTCGTAATCATGTTGTTCATCGCCTGCCGGAAAAACCGAATTTTATCCGGTGGATTGGGAGCTTCAGCCATGGCTGCTGCGATCGCGTCTTTTAACCAGCCTGAATTTACAGTGCTGCTCGAGCAATACTGCGAATAGCGAAACAGCTTTTCTGGCTGAGCATCAACTGTGGTCGGGCTTTCACAGATCAGCACTTCCCAAACTTTTTTATTTTGCTCATCCAAAATTGGACGTGAATAGTAATCGAGTTCCCAAATAGTTGACATAGAAAACTTCAGCAATCGCGCGTTAGAGACATCTAACTCCTAGCATCTTTCGGATCACCCTATCGAAACGGTTTGCATCTGTTGGCAAGCTTGAATGCCTAAGTGCGGATTTGCCCGATAGCGATCGTCAGCAACCCACACACTCACCTCTCGATTCGCTGAGATGAAATATAAATATTCTGCAGTGGGATCATATTTCAAGCCCACCTTCAGGTTCGAGAAATCATCCTCACAAATCTCAAATCCAAACCGCACTACAATCTGTGCAACCAGACATTCTGGCGTGTCCTGTGCCTCACCCAGCGCATCTCGCTCTTGCCAAAATGTTTCTAAAAAAGACTCTAAAATAGGCAGCATTTTCTCTGGCGCACCTTTGCGACTGGCGTAAACAATCGCTGGATTTCCCTCAACAATGATGTGACAAGGAACTGGCATAGGAAAGCGATATGAAACGATGCCACCATCATATGCACAGTTTTACCCTCGCAAACGACCGCGATCGCTGAAAATTTTGGGTTTTAGGGAAATTCACGGTGGAGAACCCACTCGCTTGATTCGCAAAATGTGCTTAGCTCTGCGAAAACAATCGTTACAATTCAAACCCACCCTGCAAACCCACACGTCAATCCTATGTCCTCTGTTCGCCCCATCTCTGCTGACCTTGCTCCGACCCCTGATCCTGCTCGCTGCAAAATTCTAGACTCCCGGAGTCAATATCGAGCCTGTCATATCTGCGTGCCGGATTCCGATGAGCGACTTGCCGCGATCGTCGTTGCTGATCGCTATTACAGCTTTTTTCGACTCGTGCAAGATTCTCAAAAAGCTCTGCAAATTGCCGCCAAACTCGTTTATCGAGGAGATGAAGTTGCGATTACTCGAACGATGAAAGGCGATGTGCTTTGGATCTATGAAGCAGATGCCCAAGAGGAAAAAGCGCAGCTAGACAAGCCCAAATCTGTCGAACCCTCAACTTCCTACGACATTCCTCGATCAGACTCAGGATTATGGAAGATTCTGACATCTGAGCGCGATTATCAGGTGTGTCAAATTCGCGTTCCAGATGTGGCGAAACCGATGGCTGCAATCTATAGCGATCGTGAATATTACAGCTATCTCAGAACGGTACGCGAACAAAACCAAGCGATCGCGCTGGCAGAACGTCTCTCTGATAAAGGACATGCTGCTCGTATTACTCAAAACAGCAAAGGCTGGACGCTGTGGGTCTTAGAGGCGGAAGCGATGCTTCGGACTTGAAGCCTTCACCCTGACATTTTTCTTGTCTGAAACGAGTTTCGGCTCGACTCAACGCCCGAAATTCGAGGGCTGAGCCGAGCCGAAACTCGTTTCATGGGAAGTGAATTCAATTACAGATCGTTTTCACCGAGTTCACGCGACATGTAATCAAAGGGTTGATCCAGGAAGCTCGTATCAGCAATTCCTGCCGCTGCTGCTTCTGCTTTGACGATATCCTTCATGATTTGAATTCCCCGGACGGTCGGTCCTGAAGGCACACCTAACGAGTTATAGGTTTCGCGCAAACCTTCTAGAACGCGCTCATCCAGCACATCCGTGTCAGCCGCAACCAAGGCATAGGAAGCATAGCGCAAGTAGTAATCCATATCGCGCAGGCAGGCTGCATACCGACGAGTCGTATAAGCATTGCCACCGGGGCGAATCAACTCAGGATTTTCGTCAAACAACTGCAGCCCGGCTTGACGAACAATCCCGGCTGCATTGGAGGTAATGAGCGCAGCTGCCTGAATGCGCGCCATTCCGGTAGCAAAGTAGGATTTTAGGCTGTCGATCGCATTGCGATCTAAGTAACGCCCTGTAATATCGTAATTTCTAATCAGGCTGGTCACTGCGTCCCGCATGAAAGTCTTCTCCCAAATTTTGGTTCAATGTGTCTATATTTCTGTAGACAAGAGTAACGAACCGCCCCACAGCAAGTTGTATAGGCTCTCGTATCGTAAAAGATTCAAGCTCAGTTTACCACGCAGGTTTGAGCCTAATTTGAACCGTACCGTGGGGAATCCCGCTAGATGAGATAATCGTTACAATTTTTAATCCATACACTCGATCGGGTTACGGAATCCGCGAATGTAATATTTACGATCTTTAATTTAAGCGTTAATTCTTTCGGACACGGAGCTTTCCGTAGCCTAGGATACAAAATTACGGGAAGCCTGTTTTTACCATGATGCAGGACAGATTTGCTTGAGGCGATCTGATTCAATTCCGCGCTCAGCGTTGAGCAAGCTACGCGATTTACTAGGAGTATTTCATGGCGACCCCACAAGAGATCTTGGCGAAGATCAATGACGAGAATATCGAATTGATTGATCTCAAATTCATCGATACGCCAGGGATTTGGCAACATCTCACCCTGCATAAGAGCCAAATTGACGAAAGCAGCTTTACCGATGGCGTTCCGTTTGACGGATCGAGTATTCGGGGTTGGAAATCGATCAATGAATCCGATATGGCGATGGTTCCCGATCCGGATACTGCCTGGATCGATCCATTTATGGAGCATCCAACGCTGAGCATGATTTGCTCGATTCAAGAGCCGCGTACGGGTCAGCCCTACAGCCGTGATCCTCGCTCGATCGCTCAAAAAGCTGTGGATTATTTGAAATCTACGGGGTTAGGCGATACGGCGTTCTTCGGACCTGAAGCGGAGTTCTTCATTTTTGATGATGTCCGTTATGACCAAAACCAGCACGAAGGTTACTATCACGTTGATAGCGTAGAAGGGATTTGGAATTCTGGTCGTCAAGAACCGGGTGGAAACTTGGCGTACAAGCCTCGCAACAAGGAAGGGTATTTCCCGGTTGCACCGACCGATACGTCGCAAGATATGCGATCGGAAATGCTGCTGACGATGCAAAAGTGCGGCGTGCCGATCGAGAAACATCACCATGAAGTGGCAACTGGCGGTCAGTGCGAATTAGGCTTCCGGTTCGGAACCCTGATTCAAGCGGCTGACTGGTTGATGACGTACAAATATGTGATCAAAAACGTCGGTCGCAAGTATGGCAAGTCGATTACGTTCATGCCTAAGCCGGTCTTTGGGGATAACGGTTCGGGGATGCACTGTCACCAATCGATTTGGAACAATGGCGAACCCACCTTTGCGGGCGATCTGTACGCTGGATTGAGCCAAAATGCGCTGTGGTACATCGGCGGAATTCTGAAGCATGCGCCTTCTCTGTTGGCGTTTACGAATCCGACCACGAACTCCTACAAGCGCTTGGTTCCAGGCTTTGAAGCTCCGGTGAACTTGGCATACTCGCAAGGGAACCGTTCTGCTTCGGTGCGGATTCCGTTGTCTGGCACGAACCCGAAAGCAAAACGCTTAGAGTTCCGTTGTCCTGATGCAACCTCGAACCCCTACTTGGCATTTGCCGCGATGCTCTGTGCAGGGATTGATGGAATTAAGAACCAAATCGATCCGGGTTCTCCTTTGGATGTAGACATCTACGAACTCAGCCCTGAAGAGTTGGCGAAAGTACCTTCGACTCCTGGATCTTTGGCAGAAGCGCTGAAGAACTTGGAATCGGATCATGAGTACCTGACCACAGGTGGCGTGTTCACTGAAGACTTCATTGAAAGCTGGATTAGCTACAAGCTCGATCGCGAAGTAATTCCGATGAGCATTCGCCCGCATCCGTATGAGTTTATGCTCTACTACGATTGCTAATTTGCTGAGTTGAAAGCTGAATTGAAAAGGAGCGATCGAGCTAATTGGCTCGATCGCTTTTTTCTCGAAATCTAACTGATTACAGACTATTTCGCTCTTAAGAGTTCGTTACAATTAGACAATAGTCTTAGAGTGTCGTCTCACACAAATCATGCCCGATACATTAACAAAGTTGGCGTATCAGACGTTTCAGCAAGGCAAAAGTTACTTTGGGTTGATGCATAAAGCTGTTAGTACCCAAGTCTTGAATCTTGTCGCACCGCCCTCGATTGAACAAAAAAGAAAGGCAAAGCCGCTCTCTCTAGAATTGATTCAAACCATTCAAAAACGAATGGCTGAAGTTCTCGAAGCGGATTGGCAGGATGTCGAAAAAGGCGTTTATCCAGCGAGTCTTGTCTTTGATAATCCTTGGGAAGATTTTTTCCGCTACTATCCGGTGATGTGGTTTGATATGCCGGAAATGTGGCAGCGCGTGAATGCGAAGCGATATCAAGAGTTTGATGCAGGAGTTGAGACAGAAGGCTTACCAAGCTACTATGTGCAAAATTTCCATCATCAGACGAATGGGTATTTAACCGATACTTCTGCCAATCTCTACGATTTGCAGGTTGAAATTCTGTTTAATGGCACGGCTGATCCGATGCGTCGCCGGATTTTAGCTCCATTGAAGGAAGGATTGAAGGCATTCAGTGATGTTCTACCTTCGCAGATTAAAGTGCTAGACGTTGCTTGTGGCACAGGGCGGACTTTGAGAAACATTCGAGGAATGCTGCCGAAGGCTTCTTTGTATGGAGTGGATTTGTCGGCTGCCTATTTGAGAAAAGCAAATCAGTTGCTGTCTCAGTTCGAGGGAACTTTGCCCCAGTTAGTGCAAGGAAATGCGGAAGAATTACCTTACTTAGATAACTATTTCCATGCGGTGACGAGTGTGTTTTTATTCCACGAATTGCCGCCCCAAGCGCGTCAGAATGTGATCAATGAAGCATTTCGAGTGGTGAAACCTGGTGGAACATTTATCATCTGTGATTCGATTCAGATGAGCGATTCGCCGGAACTCGCTCCTGCAATGGAAGGGTTTCCTGAGACGTTCCATGAGCCTTATTACCGCCATTACATGACCGATGATTTGGTGGCGCGATTGAAAGAGGCAGGGTTTGGCGAAGTTTCAGAACAGGTGCATTTTATGAGTAAGTACCTGATTGCGAGGAAACCTGGAGTCGTTGCGCCCGAAGTGACGAAGGTTGCGACAGGTATTGCGATCGAATAAGGGCAGGCTGCGTTTTCGGCGGATCGTGTCCCCCAAATCCCCCAAACTTGAGAGATTTTGAATGGGAGAAGTTCTTTGAATTGGAGGGCATTTCCTAGTCAAAGTCTCTCAGAGTGGAGAATTTAACATTGGGAGCGAAGCAAAAACATTCGTCCGAGATGTTCTATTGATAAGCCATATAAAATATGGATACGACCTTACTGCTGAGAACATCTTATGTCGCAGAGTGAAACTGTCACAGTTCAATTACCGATCGAGATCAAACAAAAGCTCGAAGCACTTGCGACAAGCACAAATCGAAGTCAGTCTTGGCTAGTGACGCAAGCGATCACAACCTATGTCGAAACCCAATCTCAACAAATTCAGCAAATTGAAGCAGCAGTTGACCTTGCAGAGAGCGATCGAGCAGTTTGGGTCGAAGGTGAAGCTGTCGAGGCATGGCTCAACTCTTGGGGAACAGACAACGAGAAGCCGACTCCATGCGCGTAACGTATCTTTCAGTCGCTGTCCTAGATTTAGCTGAAATTCGGTCTTATATTGCAGTTGATACTCCAGATACAGCCCAACAAATCGGAAATCAGTTAGCTCAAGCTATCAACAGATTATCTACATTCCCAAACCTTGGAAAACCTGGACGAGTTGAAGGCACTCGCGAATTAATAACTCCAAAACTTGGTCGAACAGCTTATGTGATCGTGTATAGAATTCGACTTGAGCGAATCGAAGTTCTCCGTGTTCTGTCCGGAATGCGAGATATTGATCAAATCCTTGAAGAAGAGTTTCCTAACGAAGAAAACTAGCGGAATGACAACGAAGCGTAGAGACTTTCAAGTGAACAGAAACTCATGACGATCGCAAAGGGCTTCTTACAGGGCGCTCGTTTCTACCTTCTCAAATACCTCAAACGCCCTCGATTTTTAACGATCAAGGGCGTTTTTAGCGAGAATGTTGTGCAATTTAAAACTGCTTCAAAAACCGCAAATCGCTATTGTACAACCGACGAATATCATCGATTTGGTGCAACACCATTGCCAACCGTTCCACCCCAAATCCGGCAGCAAATCCGGTGTAGATCTCCGGATCGTATCCCACGGCTTTAAGAACATTGGGATCCACCATTCCACAACCGAGAATTTCCAACCAGCGACCTTTCCATTGCACATCGACTTCCGCAGATGGCTCTGTGAAGGGGAAGAAACTTGGACGGAATCGAATTTCGACATCTCCAAATAGCTCTTGCAAGAACACTTTGATGGTTCCTTTGAGATCGGTAAACGTCAGTCCTTCATCGACTGCCAAAATCTCGATCTGGTGAAACACAGCCGAATGTGTCGCATCGACTGTATCGCGGCGATATGTCTTGCCTGGAACCGCTACTCGAATTGGTGGATCATTCGCTTCCATGTAGCGAATCTGTACAGGCGAAGTGTGAGTTCTCAGCAGATTGCCATCCGGGAGATACAGCGTATCTTGCATATCTCGCGCCGGATGATCGGGCAAGAAGTTCAACGCCTCGAAATTGTAATAGTCCGTCTCCATTTCGGGACCTTCGGCGACTGTGTAGCCGAGTCCAACGAAAATATCGAGAACCTGATCGATCGTGCTATTTAACGGATGCATCCGCCCTTGCGGTCTTCCCACTCCGGGCATCGTCACATCGATCGTTTCTGAAGCTAATTGAGCCGCGATCGCAGCCGCTTGCAGCGCGGTTTTTTGGCGATCGAGTTCGACCTGAATCGCTTCTTTGACCTCATTGGCTCGTGCCCCGATTTTCGGGCGCTCGGCGGGGTCGAGTTTGCCCATCCCGCCGAGCACTTGGGGAATGGGACCTTTTTTTCCCATGTATTTGACGCGCAACTGTTCAAGCTGATCGAGAGAATCAGCTTGCGCGATCGCTTGAGTCGCTTCCTGGCGAATGGTATCTAATTGGGCTTCGAGTTCCTGGGTTTGTGCCGCCATAGTTCAGTAGTTCATAAATCCTTAATTCGCGTCACAATGAACTGCGAACTTGTTTATTGTAGTGGATTACATGAAACTCCTGGTTAGTAACGATGATGGTGTTTACGCGCTAGGGATTCAAACTCTAGCGAATGCGTTGGCAGAAGCAGGACATGAGGTGACGGTGGTGTGTCCTGATCGAGAGCGATCGGCAACGGGGCACGGCTTAACGTTGCACGATCCGCTGCGAGTTCAAGAAATGAGCCATCTTTTTCATCCCAACATTAAGGCATGGGCTTGTTCAGGAACCCCTTCAGACTGCGTAAAATTGGCGATTTGGGCGCTGTTGGAAACACCACCGGATTTGGTGTTGTCAGGAATTAATCACGGCTCGAATCTGGGCACAGATGTGCTGTATTCGGGAACGGTTTCTGCGGCGATGGAAGGTGTAATTGAAGGCATTCCGGGAATTGCACTGAGTTTAACCAGTTTTCAATCGCGAGAATTTCAGACTGCGGCGGATTTTGCTTGTACCTTGGTGCGACAGTTGGAGAAAGATCCATTGCCAGAGTTGACGTTATTGAATGTGAATGTGCCTGCGATCGAGCGAGATGAAATTAAAGGGGCAATCATCACGCGACAAGGCGTGAGACGCTATACGGATGTGTTTGAGAAGCGGGTTGATCCCAGAGGAAAAATTTACTACTGGCTTTCAGGCGAATTGCTTGAAGACGTAGACGATCCGGATATTCCGAATGATGTTCCGACCGATGTGCAGGCAAATCGGGAGAATTACATTACGATCACGCCCTTGCACTACAATCTGACTTCCCCTTTGGGCTTGAAAATGACACAGAACTGGATTTCAAGGCTGGACCAGGCATAAATTCTACTGCTTGCATCCAGTTTTACAATGAATGAAAATTGCCGAGCATTGCCGATAAACGGGTGTTGCTTCGAGATCCCCATTCTGGCAGGGCTGTTTCATATGGTTAGAGAAGAGGAAAATGAAAATGCTGTTGTTTACTTTTCCTGGATGATGAGCTTAATTGAACGCTGACAATGCCTGCCTGACAACCGCAGTATCCGCAGGCATTTATCTTGTCTTCAACAAATTAGCCCTGAGGAGCGGGGTGAAATTTCACTCCCTACTCCCCACATCCCTATCCTTCTTCGACTTCATGCAGCGATTTCCAGCCTGCTTGCCATTGCGATCGGTCTTTGAGCAGTTTGGCATTCATCCAAAACCGAACGGCTGGATCGCAGGCGGCGACCATTTCTGCAAATACCCAGGCTCCCTGATTTTTGCGGTTTACAACTTGAAAGTGCCGCCAGCCCCAGGTTTCTTGCTGAGCAGTCCATTTCGATCCGACGAGATACGGAAATTTTTGTTTCTTAGGCATATCGAGAACCAAATCGGGAATACTCGCGCTTGTCGATCGTACTGAATATCGATCGTGCCACAACTGTCACCAGAAAGTAATATGAAGTGTTTTCCTGATCACCCTACCCGTTCCCTGCATATGACCCGGACTCATTTGACGACGATCGCAGCAGTTTTCTCATTGGGGATTGCATTACCCGTTCAGGCTGAAAATATTGATCACGTTCGGCAATTACTTTCGACTCGGCAATGTGCAAATTGCGAACTCAGTAGCGCCGGGTTAGTGTTGGCTCAATTGTCTGGGGCAAATCTCGCGGGCGCAAATCTCGCGGGCGCAAATCTCAGTCAAGCGAATCTCGCGGGCGCAGACTTAACCAACGCCAATCTCGCAGGCGCTTCCCTGAGTGGCGCAAATCTCGCAGGCGCAAAGTTGACGAATGCGAATATTCAAGGGGCAGATTTAACGCGATCGTATTTAGTGGGAGCAGATTTAACAGGCACTCAAATCGAAACGGCAGCCATTCACGGAGCCGTTGGCTTACCGACTTCAGCCGGGAATGCAGAAATGTTCTATCAAATGGCAATGGAAGCTGGGAAACGGCGACAGTATGAAACCGCGATCGCAAATTTCAATCAAGCCTTAGTGCGGAAACCGGATTCTGCGCCTGCTTTGATTGGGCGCGCAATGGCACGCTTAGAGTTGGGTGATCAAAAAGGAGCCATTCAAGACTCGGAACAAGCTGCGGCTTTGTTTGATCGGCAAGGGGATGCGGCGAATGCAAAATCAGCAGTCGCACTCGCACAAGGCTTAAAGAATCCACCTGATCAACAACGTCGAGGCAACAACTTTGGTCAGAGCTTGATCAATGTCGTGGGTGGATTACTGCAAATGTTTTTAACCCGCTAAACTGCGAGACTCAGAGCCTGCAACACTCCAGGTCGCTTGGTTTGAAGAGCACTCGGAATGTTGCAGGTGACAGGAAAATGATTGAATCGGATCTCACGATTCGTCAAACGCTTCTAAATCTAAGAGATAAAGGTAAGGCTCTACTAATTCAGGGCGCTGAAACGCGATCGCTCTGAGCAAATGCCAATCGTTCAGCCCTTCAAATGCATCTGTATAGTCATCTTTTTCCAGCCGAGCCGCCAGCATCTCGATATCTGACTCGGTGAGCTTTGACACATCCACTTGTTTCAAACTAGACATAACCCGACGTGCCTCCAACGATTTTCCCCGTTGATCCAAATTTTACTTCACCAATTCAAACTCGATTCAGAATAAAACCTTGATTTACGATCGCAGGCTCCCCTGCCTATTTCAGGTCACAATCCGTGTCACAATAAGTAACGCGACTTAAAAATAGCCTTAACTTTTTCAGGACTTCCCGTGACCTTTACGACAGAAACAACTTCACAAAACGGACGATCCACCGCAGTTCCCGCCCGTCGGCGTGCGGTGTTTCCTTTCACTGCGATCGTCGGGCAAGAAGAAATGAAGCTTGCTCTCCTGCTCAACATCATTGACCCGAAAATTGGCGGGGTGATGATTATGGGCGATCGTGGAACTGGTAAATCAACGACGATTCGGGCACTGGCTGACTTGTTGCCAGAAATTGATGTCGTGGCAGATGATCCCTTCAACAGTCATCCAAACGATATCGAATTAATGGGCGATACGGTGCGGCAGATGATCGACCAGGGTGCGGATGTGCCTGTGGTGAAGAAGAAAGTTATGATGGTCGATCTGCCTTTGGGAGCGACAGAAGATCGCGTCTGCGGCACGATCGATATCGAGAAAGCCCTCTCCGAAGGGGTTAAAGCTTTTGAACCGGGATTGTTGGCAAAGGCAAATCGCGGCATTCTCTATGTCGATGAAGTCAATTTGCTCGATGATCACCTCGTCGATGTGCTGCTCGATTCGGCAGCATCGGGATGGAATACGGTCGAGCGGGAAGGGATTTCGATTCGACATCCAGCGCGATTTGTTCTAGTAGGCTCAGGCAACCCAGAAGAAGGGGAACTGCGTCCGCAATTGCTTGATCGATTTGGGATGCATGCTGAGATTCGCACCGTGAAGGAACCTGCATTGCGAGTTCAAATTGTGGAGCAACGGACAGAGTTTGACCAAGATCCGATGCCGTTCTTAGAAAAATATGAGCCACAGCAGAAGGATCTGCAGAAGCAAATTGTCGATGCTCAGGAGCGCTTGAAACAGATTGCGATCGACTACGATTTGCGCGTCAAAATCTCTCAGATGTGTTCGGAACTCGATGTCGATGGATTGCGCGGAGACATCGTGACCAACCGTGCAGCAAAGGCTTTGGCAGCATTAGAAGGACGAACTGAAGTCACCGTGGATGAGATTCGTCGAATTGCGCCTCTGTGTCTGCGTCACCGTCTGCGGAAAGATCCGATGGAATCGATCGATTCAGGTTACAAGGTCGAGAAGGTTTTTGATCAAGTGTTTGGAATGGAATAGTAGCTGTGTGGGTACTGTCGATCGCGCTTGATATCTTGCACGATTAAAGACATGCTCAATGCTTACACATCAATGTTGCAGAGGGATTCAACCGTGTTCCTCTGCATTTTTATATAGATGTGATTTTAGAGTAATTCCAGAATCAAAAATGCTGATGACATCGAGATCGCATTGCCCCGCACGAGGTTGAAACCCCGTGCTTATTAGACAAAGTCTCTGAAGAGACTGTATCCCTGAGCAATTGGTTGGGTTCGGGAGTCCCTTGAGGGAGTTCGCATTGTTAGCACCGGGTTTTGAATCCGGTGCGGGACAGAAACGCAGCCAAGATGATGTTCAAGCGTTTTGTCAACCCGCTATAAGACTCTTCGATTTTCATTTGTAACTCAGTAGTGGATTACCGCAAGTATCCAGTTCTGAATTGGCAGGAGAATCGATCGAGACATTCAATCGTTGTAAAACTTCCCCGATCGGTAACGCAAATCCTAACCCTTCAATCCCTTCACTCGCAATCTTCTCAGTCACAATCCCAATCACTTTGCCGTCTCGATTGAGTAAAGGTCCGCCACTATTCCCCGGATTGACCGCCGTATCCGTTTGAATCAAACTCCGAGAAGCATTGCGCCGAAACCCACTTACAATCCCTTGAGTGACGGAATTGGAAAAAGATAACGGATTGCCGATCGCGACAACGGATTGTCCGACTCGCACGCGATCAGTATGACAAATCGGTAAGCCAGTCACTTCGCTGATATCCCCTTCCAATTTCACCAACGCTGCATCTGCCACAGAATCACGCCTTAACACTCGCCCGTTCACGATATTGCCATCGTAAAGTTTGACTTTGACGGAAAATGCAGACCCAACAACGTGTTGATTGGTCATAATCAGTCCAGACGAGTCGAGCAGAAATCCGCTGCCTCGTCCGTTTGGGGTGCGAATTTGCACGATCGAAGGAATGGTCTGCCCGACGAGTTGCTCTAGGGTCAAGGATGAACGACTCGGAGCCGCGATCGCTGCAATTTTATACGCCTGACTCGGAGTTTCTTCGATCGGGCGATTGAGGATTGCAACAACGCGAGGCTCAGCCAGTAAGCTTCTAAAACTGGCTCGAATCGCTTCATAAGTTGCTGCTGGATTATCAATTCCCTCTGCTTCAGCACTTCCAGCAATTTCTTGACGGTACACCACTTTATTTAAATCTCGATCGAACAACTCCCAACGCACCCTGCGATCGTCGTGCGTGTATTCCTTAAAAAACGAACTATAAGAATTGAGATTGACCTTCGTAATCGTTCCACCGATTAAGAATCGTCCGGGTTCTGAAGATGCAACTAAATCTGCAAACAGAGATTGAGGATGCGATCGCATGACATCAAATCCGGCTTGACTCAGTTCATCCTCTAATAAGTCTCGAACCGAGGTTTCTAATTGCTCCTCTAAGCGCTCGGTTGCAACATATCGCTGTTGTCGCATCTTCAGCAATCCGTCGTAGTGTCCTCCAATCACGACACCCGGCAATACGCCAGAGCGAATCCTAGCAATTTCAACCTTTGCACTAGATTCAATCTCACTCTCAAAAGATTGTAGCGATTCAGCCCGAACCGGAATTTGTAGCGAAAAAAAGAATAGAACAATAGCAGAAATCAGACTCCAGACGGATGCCTTTGCCATAGTTTAGTAGTACAAAATGCAAGTCATCAGATCTTGCGTTTAAATCCCTATCTTGTCAATAAAAAAGCTGCTAGAGAGTAACGCTTCCAGCAGTTGTCGATATGTTTTAGACCTGAAAAGAGCGATACATGAGATCGCTGCAAGACATCTCTGATTGTTTTCTCACCACGGAAGATACTGAACTTGCCCTTCTAACTCTCCATCCTGACCACACTCTACTAGAACAAGAACATCTTCAATGACCTGTCCGATCGGTGCATCTGTGCTGATTTCAATTACCCCTGGCATCGGCTGACCTTCCTTAACCCGATCGTAGGCATAGCGAGTAATCGTAGCGACATCGTGAGTGAGTAAAATACGCCCTTCTTGTGCTGCCCACTCCAAAACGGTTGGATCATCTTTACCTGACAACCCAACATCCTGCACACGAGTAATATCAAGTGTTGGATTACGCCGAAACAATCCTCGAACGATCGTATTATCGAAATTCTCGTCAGCTAGAAACTTCAGCATGCTTCCTGTGCAGGTTTGCGGGCAAGCAGGCGATCGCGCAATCCTTGTGGGTCAAATACTGCTTGATTCATTTTCCGAATCTCCTGCGATCGCTGCCGCCGTTGTTGGAGATAAGCATCCACTTCCGACTGGTGTTTAAGATAGTAGGCAATTGTGGCATAGATATCAGCCAAATTTAACGACGGATACCGATGAGCGATTTCCTCGGCTGTTACACCCTGGTTAAAGACAGCGACTACAGTATCTAAGGTTACACGAGTCTTTCCGACGAGAATTACGCCGTCTTCATTTGCTTGCAGAGGAGCCATTTCAGCAACAATTGCCGGTGTCATAAACACTTCCAATCTCAATGCTTTGATGGTAACAGAATCTCTTGATTCTCAGAATATGTCGTCTTCTTTCGCCCAGTCATCAACCCGTATTCCGCATTCCTGCAGCAATACCGTTAATCGTCAACAATGCGCCTCTAAGCAATTCACCCTTGCTGTAGCGCGATCGCACAACTCCAGAAGCCGCCAGAGTCTTATGCTGCCGCAGTCGCTTCAACAATGACACTTGCAAGAATCCCAACGGTACGATCGTTCCATTGCGCAACTGTACTGATCGCTGAAGTTCCGGATCACCATCTAGTAAGCGATTGTGTCCCGTAATTTTCAGAACAAGCTCACGCGTCAAGAAATACTCTTGTCGAATCTGCTCAAACACAGGCGCAAATCGCTCGCGATCCTCAGCTTGAGTCAGTTCTTGAACATAGTGTCCTGCAATCTGCAAATCGACCTTCGATAAGGTCATCTCCACCCGAGAAATGGCCATTTTGAAGAACGGCCATTTGTAGTAAAAATGCCGCAATAGCTGCATATGCTTCTCGGGTGCTTCATCTAGAAACGCATTCAACGCCGTTCCGACTCCATACCAGGACGGCAGTAAAAATCGGCTCTGAGTCCAGCTAAAGACCCAAGGAATTGCCCGCAGACTTGCTAAATCTTTCTTTCCGCCGCGACGAGCCGGACGAGAACTAATCTGCAACTGGCTAATCTCCTCGATCGGAGTCACCTGATGGAAGAAATCAATAAAATCGGCTTGCTCATAGATCAGTTGACGATAGTGCGTGCGCGATCGCGCTGCCAATTCTTCCATAATTTGCTGCCACGGTGCAATCTCATCGAACTTGTTCTGCAACAAACTGCCTTGAATCACCGCAGTCGTCACCGTCTCAAGGTTATACAACGCAAGCTCGGGCAAAGAATACTTCGATGCGAGTACTTCACCTTGTTCGGTAATCTTGATGCGACCATTCACGCTATGTCCAGGCTGCGCCAAAATTGCCTCATATGCAGGTCCACCGCCGCGACCGACCGACCCGCCACGACCGTGGAAGATCCGCAATGCCACACCATGTTCATCGGCAATTCTTTGCAACGCTTGCTGAGCTTTATGAATCTCCCAGTTACTACTGAGAAATCCAGAGTCTTTATTACTATCAGAGTAGCCAAGCATCACTTCCTGCAAAGCCGTTCCTTTATCGATCGCGTCAAAGCCCCCCGCAATCAACGCCTTGTAGAACGGCTGAGCAAACACCTGTTTCATAATTCCAGGCGCTTTCTGTAAATCCTCAACCGTTTCAAACAACGGTACGACTTGAATCGTTCCTAGCCCTGTGACGGGATCATACAGTCCGGCTTCTTTGGCAAACAGCAGCACTTCTAGCAAATCACTGACATCATGGCTCATGCTGATGATGTAAGTCCGGCAAATTTCCAGACCAAATTCTTGCTGAAGCTTGCGAACCATCCGGAACGTCGAAATCGTTTCGCGGGTGCGCTCCGAAAATGGCATCTCCGTCGGAATCAAAGGTCTTCGAGTCTGGAGTTCTCTGGTCAACCATTCACAGCGCTCTGCTTCGCTCATGTCGTTATAAGCTTTCGGCAGCACTTGCAAATATTCGACAATCTCGTTCATCGTTTCCGAATGGCGAGGGCTTTCTTGGCGAATATCAAGATGCGCCAAACAGAAGCCAAAGATTTCGACTTGGCAAATCAAATGCTCTAAGTCCCGACAGCTTAATCCAGTCGCAGCTAGATTGCTTTGAATCAGTCGCAACTCTGCTAAGAAATCTTCGCCCGATCGATAAAGCGTTGCTTCGTCAAATTCAGGCATTTCTTGCTGCAAGCCATCTCCGCTGTAGAGAATGTGATTGCGATCGAGCGTATTTTCTAGGCGCTTCTGAATGTAGGCAAGCTTTAATCGATACGGCTCTTGGCGGAATCGAATCGATAAGCGATCGTACACATCCGGCATGCGTTGCTGATCTTGCTCTAAAGACTCCAGCAAATCGGGCAAGACATCACTCCAGTGCAGCGACAAACTCAGTAAATCGGTCAAACACTGAACCGATTGCACATAGCGCTCTAAAACGATGCGGCGCTGATAACATGCTGTTTGCCAGGTGACTTGCGGCGTGACCGAAGGATTGCCATCACGATCGGCGCCCACCCAAGATCCAAACTGACAGAAATTGCGACTCGGCATTTCCATGCGCGGGAACGACTGATGCACCGCTTGCTCTAATCGCGTATACAAATGCGGAATCGCCTCAAAAATTACCTCTCTGAAGTAATGCAGTGCATGATCCACTTCATCGAGCACAGTCGGCTTAAATTGGTGCAGTTCATCAGTGCGCCACCAGAGGCGAATCTCCTCGGTTAACTGATCTCGGAGCGACTCTGTTTCCCAAGATGAGGAAAGCCCGATCGCTTTCAAACTATCTTCAACACTATCCAACTGCCGCAAAATCTTCGCGATCCGTCGCTGTTTATCCCGAATCGTATGCCGGACAATCTCGGTCGGATGCGCCGTAAACACCAGCGATACATCCAACTGCTGAATCAACCGTTGAATCTGTTGAGGCGGCACATTCAGCTGCTTCAAACGAGGAAACAACCAGTGAAACGTGCCAATTTCTCGACGAGACGCCGCTTCATGCAGACTCCGCTCTAGGAAATCCGCTTCTGGTCGTCCCGCTTCTTCTTCTGTGGCATAACTACTGGGTGACGACGGTTTTGGCACTTCTTCAACCTGTCCTTCCCGTGCCATCCGATACTGCAACTGCTGATCGCGCTGCTCGTAATGCTGCTCGACGATATTGATCAACTGAAAATAAAGCGCAAACGCCCGCGCTGCCCGGATCGCCTCATTGAGATCCAGATTCTCCACCACTTGCAGCACGTCTGATTCAGTAAAGGTCGTTGCCTGCCCTTCTGGCGAACACATCCGCCTCAACTGATTCAACAGATCGACGAGTTCCTGCCCGCATTCTTGTTGCAGCACCGCCTCCCAGAGATCCTCAACAATTCTTAGCCGATGGCGCAAAAATAAATCGGACATCAACGCACTCACATCCTCACCGATTGCGTCCGCAGAAGTGGCAAGGCTGGCAAATGATTCGTCAGAAGAAGAGGGTCGGCTCGAACTCATACAGTATCAATCCAGAGAGGTTCAACAATTTTAGGGGAGATGAGGCAGATTTGGGGAGACAAGGCTAAGAACGATCGTCCAAATCTAGATGCGGCAAGCGATCGCCGCGAAATAATTCTTCGCTAATCGTGCCAAGGTCTTGTAGGGTTTGCGCGATCGCACTCCCTCCCACCAATACCACTAACACCGGAATTGTTGCCAAACCCAATACAACATCCGGATCAAGCAAGCCTAAAACGCGATCAGACTGAGGTTTCATAGATTGTAGGTTCCAATAGTCCAGTAAACCAGTATTTAGCGTAACAATCTTGTTCCCAACATTGTGTATTCGGCTTCAGCATTGTCAATTCTCTCAGAGTGTCTAAGAATACAGGGAGAGAAAAATCGACAGTGGTGACAAGATCGGCTAACTTCAACGATGAGGTCAAGATTTGCAAAACGGAAATTGTGAAAGTTACGGATGTTGCTATGCACTGGGTGCCATTTGTGCTCACAATAACCAAAAAAAGCGTGTCGAAATCAAAAGTTAAGCTTAAATGCAGCAAGTTGAGATAAGGAATTAAAAGTCGGATGGGGAATCGATCACACCGTACACTCTCTTCATCATCGTCATCGGTTGGCTCTAAATTGCCCTTGCTCCCGTGGCTGCATCGCGTCATTGGGATTCCTCATCTGCATTTGCAAGCTCGCCTGCGGGGAAACAATTTGTATATTCTCGCAGAAAGTCGCGATTGCCCAAAGCGATCGCTGATTTTTGCACAACTCGTGCGCGCGCTTTCCCAAACTTCACTGGAAACGCTGCTGCCTCCAACTCAGCCCACGATTTATCAAGTCGTGCTCTATGGTCGCTGCATCGGAGAACCGCGTCCTCAGTGGGCAGAAGTGATTCATGTCGCGCAGATCGATCGCTATTTAGAAAAACTCGACGATCCTCAGAGTAAAGCTGAAGCGACCGTTGCCATCGAACTTGCGAATCTGGGCTTGGCAAAACGTGGGAGACCCGATGCAATTGCGCGGTATCTCAGTGAAGCTTTAAGTGCATTGGGAGTCGCTGTTCGAGCCAGCGTCAAATCTGCGGCACTCCCCGACGACACAGGACTGCCTCAAATTGCAAATCTGGCTTCTGTATTAAGCAGTACCGCTTCGCTCACACCACAAGCCTTGCTGAATCGGCTGTGGGTCGTCTGCGAATCCGCATACAGTCCCGATACGTCTTTGATGACCGAATCGATCGCACAAAAACTGCGGGACTTGGAACTCGACGGATTTCGAGATGCGATCGTCTTTAGCCGTGTTAAGGGCGAGAGTGACCCAGAATGGGTGTTGCGAGTCGATTTGACTCCTCCTCAAGAAATGCTCAAAGATTGGGCGCGCTGGGGCGATATCGAGGCGCTGACGCGATTGATGAATGCCGCAGTTCGCGATCAGGGCGTTGAGATTACAGCAACCCTGATGGACATCACGCTGCATGTCACGGCTCAGCGAGAACAGGCACCGGAGCGAGGGCGAGTGTTAGCCGCGATCGCGCCTTTGCTCGAAACGATCGCACCCCAAGGCATTCAAGCCGTTGCGGTTTATGGCTTGCAGGGTACAGCGAATCCCATTCCTCAGCTTTCGATTCCTGATTCTCCGGTTTGGGTGCAATGGATTAATCTTCCCGCCGCAGAACATCCAGCCCTCGCTGAATCCACTCGACAACTCGCGCAGCAAGGCGATTTAAGCGCGATCGCATTTCTGCTGACTCGCCAACTCAATCCCAATCTCGATACCCAACTCGCAACGGGTGGAATTCGCCTGCAAATTCGCCAAAAAGAGGACTTATTGCACATCATGACCGATGCGCCAGTCTGTCCGTCTCAAAGCCAAGTTGGAGTGAAAGTTGCCAAATACATTCACAATCTCCGTCTCTCTGATGTGCAAGGCGTGCGAGTTTACGGGCGCAGATCCGGTCAAAAACGCCCAATCTGGAGCTATGGCATCGACTTCGTCAGCCGTGAGCAGGCTCGCTTTATTCCAGAAGCGACTCCCGAATTTGCTGCCTCTGATGCCTATGTCGGCGATTTACTGACAAAAGAGCCAGGCGCGTTAACGGTTCCCGAGTTTGACGAAGCCGACGCGACTTGGGGCGATCGCATTGTAGAAGCAATCCAGGGCGCATTGGCTCGAACTCGGATTTTTACGATCGCGTCTGACACCGCTCCCAATACTGCCCGCGCGACTCAATCTGCGGTTCCAAATGAAGCAAAAGCGGCGATTGTTTGGAGTGTTTTAGGCATTCTGCTTACGGTGCAAGCAGATTGGCTCCTGGGACAATATGCGAAACCTCTGTTTGCCTCAAAACCCGCTCCAACAGCCTCTCCTGCACCGCTCACCTCTGAACAGATGCCTCTCCCCCAACTCTCGCTGCAAAAAACGACTGGATTTGGAGAACTGGGAGCGGCTGGATTTACGCAATCTGGACAGACGTTGATCGCTCCGGGTCAAGGATCAACCGCGCTTCTTGCCTCTCCCTTGAAGCCAAAAGCAGCGATCGACACTGCTCGTTCTCCTTATCCCACATTCAATGCGGGTCAGCTCGATGAAAAACTCGTGCTCTACCGTCAGTATGTCAATCAAAACGGTGCGCCGGATGTCTTGATCGTGGGGAGTTCGCGTGCGATGCGGGGCATCGATCCAGCGGTTTTAGAACAGACCTTGGCGACTCAAGGCTACGCGGGTATGCGAGTGTTCAATTTCGGTATCAATGGAGCCACGGTTCAAGTGGTTGACCTGATTGTGCGGCGCATCCTTGCCAACGAAAAACAACCGAAGCTGATCTTACTTGCCGATGGACTGCGAGCGTTCAACAGTGGTCGTCCGGATGCGACTTATAAAGCGATCGTGTCTTCTCCGGGATTCCGCAAGCTGCCTGAAGTGAGTACAAACACAGCTGCTACACCCACTGAAGCGTTCACGAAACCTTTAGAGACTCTGAATCGAACTAATATGACAGTGAGCGATAGCTATCAATCGTTCAATGATCATTTGCTTCGCCAAGTCGGGCAATTTTCAACGGTTTGGAGTCAGCGCAATAAGTTACAAGGACTGCTCAAGCGTGGCTTAAGTTTTGGATTTGAGCAAGCTCCGACTTCGGATGAGATTGACCCTGAATTGACGATCGCTCAAGATGGACAAGGCTTAATTGATATCAATGGCTTCCTGCCGATTTCCAATCGCTTCAATCCAGTGACTTACTATCAAAAGTATTCACGAGTCTCAGGCGATAGTGATGCTGATTATGCGAACTTCAACTTGCTCGGAGAACAGGATCAGGCGTTACGATCACTCGCTCAGTACACTAAGAGCCAAAACATTCCCTTAGTCGTGCTCAATCTGCCTCTAACAGAGAACTATCTTGATCCGTATCGCCGCGATCGTGAAAAAGAGTTCCAAGAATATCTGATGCGACTGTCTGGGGAACTCGGCTTTACCTATCGCGACCTACTAGAAAACTGGAAAAATACGCCAGATTTCTTTTCTGACCCCAGTCACCTCAATCGCTATGGTGCTCATGCCGTCTCGACTCATATTGCTAAAGATGTATTGATTCCTTGGAGACAGCGATAGTAGGTGAGGAGATGGGGAGAACGCAGGCTCAGATTGCTCCCTATCTTCCCACTCCGCAAAATTAATACAGTTGACTAGCAGTTTTACTAAAGCGCTTCCGGTATCAATCGCTCCAAATCCAAATCTGCTGCAATCTGAGCTAGCTTCTCAACATCGGTTGGATCAGCTAAATGCGGAATCAACCCCAGCACAGGCAGTCCTGTTAATCGCTGAATCAAGCTCACCGATGCCCAATTCTCGATTTCTTCGATCGAAGTCGATCGAATACAGTTCAGCACAATTCCGCGCAGATGCACCTTCATTTGACGCGCCAAAGCCACATTCGCCACCGCTTGCCCGATCGCTCCCAACTTCACCGGAACAACCAGCACCGCAGGTAAATGCCAATCCCACGCCCAATCTGCCACGGTTGTACTGTGCGTCACGGGCGAACCTAATCCACCCAACGCTTCAACCAGGACAAAATCTCGCTGACTTCGCAACGTCTCAAACGCCTGCCAAACTGGCTCAAGCTGAACCTGCCTGCCTTCTAGATCCGCCGCGATCGGAGGGGCAAGCGGCGCTGTAAAATGCAGCGGATTCAGCAATTCTGGTGGCTGATCTAACTGAAATAACTGACCATACGTTTCGCGATCGCCGATTCCCGTCTGCAAAGGTTTCATGACGCCGAGCGATCGCGATCGACAATACTTTTGCCAATATGCAATTAAAGCAGTCGTCAGTACCGTTTTCCCGGCATCCGTATCGGTTCCGGTGATCAAGAGTGCATTCACAATTCGTTATCCTTGGACATCAACAGTCAGCGTGAACTCCGCTGGAGCATCACTCGTCACATCAACTTGATAGCTTCCGCCTTTCGGTACAATCGCACTCCATCGCTGTAAATTCGTTGCATCTTCAACCGGGCTACCATCTGGATACCGTACCGTAAATCGTGTCCCCGGAGTAAGGGTCAAGGCTAAAGATTGCTTAGCACGAACATTGATGAGATAGCGACGAGTCGTGAGGGCATCGACTCTTTCACTCACCTTCGTTCCAGTCTGACCTTGTGGAATTTCAATCACGGCTTCCACAATGCTTGGACTTGCCGTTGGAGAGGGAGACGGTGAAGGGCTAGGGGCTGGCGTTTGCAGATTGACGTTGAGCTTGAAATCGCTCTTAGGAATCCCTTTTACGGTTCTCAATTGAATGATGTAATCCCCCGTAAACGGGAGTTCTCCTGCCCAATTCGAGACACGATTTGATGCACTATCGACTGGATCGCGATTCGGGGCTAAAACGCTTAATAGCACACCTTCTCCACCGCCCAAACTTGCATTCAACTGCTGCCCTTGATTAGCGGGAACAATAAAATTGAGAGTCTCATTCGATTTTAATGTTCCACTGCGAGTCGCTGCACCTTGAACAAAATCAAGTCGCTGACTATACGTGACCGGATCAGGACTCGGAGTTGTAGTCGGAGAAGGTTTTGGAGTCGCAGTTTTAGTTGGACTTGGAGACGGAGTCGTTGGGATTGGAGTCGGAGACGCGATCGGGGCAGGAGTCATCAAAGCACGGGTGATAGTCCAAGCTCCCAGTCCTGTCAGCAGCACTAGCCCAGTTCCGATCGCAAGCACCGCCCACGGATCATCCCAAAGCGAACTTCTCGATGGAATCGAAGGATCATTGCGATTTTGCAAACTCGTCGGCGCAACCGTCGTACTATCGCGCCGACCCACTGCCAAGGTTTCTGCTCTAGAGACATTCGTCGGTGGCTGCGCCTGAGTGGGCGGAGGGGTCGCTGGCAGCGGAGCCATCGTTGCCGGACTTTGTAGAACTTGCAAGACTTCGGTTGCAGATTGATAGCGATCGCTGACTCGATAACTCAGCATTCGATTCAGCACCTGTCCAAACGTTGGCTCTAAATTGACGAATCGCTGCCAACGCCAAGTCATCGTATTTTCGTCGAAGAGATCCTGCGGTTCGCGTCCCGTGAGTAAAACAACAGCGGTGACTGCCAACGCATATAAATCGCTATTCGGGTAGGCTCGACCCGTCTGCATTTGTTCGGTCGGAGCATAGCCGAGCTTGCCAACCGTCGTATGCTGTTTGACCGTATCTTGTGCCTGAATGCGAGTCGCAAGATCTTTGACCACGCCAAAATCGATCAAGACGGGCAGCTTATCGTGATCACGCAGAATGATATTGTCCGGCGCAATATCTCGGTGAATAATCCCTTTGCCGTGAATATATGCCAACACAGGTAAAACCTGCTTCACAAGCTGCGTGACTTCTGCTTCTGAAAAAACATACCCGCGCGATTTGCGTTCATCTAACAGCGATCGATAGGTTTGCCCTTCGACATAATCTTGCACAATAAAAAATCGCTGATCCTGCTCAAACGTCGCACGAAACTGCGGAATCTGAGGATGCTGAATTTGGTAAAGCGTTTGGGCTTCGCGCTGAAATAATTCTTTGGATTTCTCTAGCGCGTAAGGATTATCTTGAGGCGGCGTTAATTCTTTAATCGCACAAGCTTCGTTAAATCGTCCTTGATCTTCGGCAAGATAGGTGCGACCAAACCCTCCCTGTCCCAACACGCTGAGAATCCGATAGCGACTTTGTAAAACAGTAGCTGGGGGAATAGGTGGCTGCATGGTCGATTCCGATACGCACAAGGATAAAGGGCAATTCTATAGAACCGGAGTTCCAAGTATTTACTTATAGCGTATAGCAGCCATTTTGGGTTAGCGGTGAAATATGAAGCTGAGTTTCGTTTTTTGTTTGTAGAAAGAGACGATCGGGCATGTTAGAAACTGAAGTTTTTCAACACTCTGCAATGGGAACTCAAGCTGGAGTTGGAATGAGTCATCTTCGCAATGTGACTCAAGCAGCAAAAGAGGCTGTTCAAAAAGCGATGACTGCTGCGAATATCACACAGCCAGATTTCGTTTTTCTCTTCGCCTCGCTTGGATATCACCAACAGAAATTAGTACAAGTCGTGCGGCAAGAGACAGGCAATTGCCCGCTGGCAGGATGCTCTGGGCAAGGCGTGATTGTCCAGAATGAAGCCGATGAATCGAATTTTTCAGTTGCCGTGATGGTGATCCAGTCCGATGAACTCCGCTTTACGAATCGCTACGCCGTCGGACTCAAAGAGCAGCCAACCGAAACAGGTCAAACGATCGCCAGTAAATTGCTGATGGATTTTAGCGAACAAGCTCAAGCCATGTTTCTCTTCACCGATGGCATTACGGTGAACTTCGATCGCTTGATGACCGGGATTGAATCAGAATTTGCTCAGCAGGGTTACACTGTTCCGCCGATTTTAGGAGGCGCAGCGGGCAGCGATATCGAAATGAAAGCAACCTATCAGTATTGTGATGATCAAGTCATTTCAGATGGTGTAGTTGCCACGTTGCTCTCTGGAGATTGCCAAGTGATTTGGGCACTCAATCATGGCTGTGTTCCGATCGGTCAAGAGCGAAAAATTACCCGCGCCCAAGGCAATAAGATTTTTGAAATTGATCATCAGCCTGTGTTTGAGGTGCTGCGTGAGTATCTCACAGAAGAAGAAATTCAAGCCTGGGATCGCACAATCGTTGCCTTCTGTTTCGGGTTAAAAGCTCCGAATTATGCTCAAGATCACGATGAGTTTGTGATTCGCTACTTGCCGAGCAAAGACGATGTTGCCGGATCTGTAACGCTGCAAACTGACGTTGTAGAAGGAAGTAGTATTTGGATTACTCGCCGCGATCCGGAGAAGATTGCTCAAGGCATTGATACGATCGCCGAACACTTAAACACTCAACTGCAAGCCCAATCCGCGAAGTTGATTTTCCAATTCGACTGTTATGGACGTGGAAAATCTGTGCTGGGGGAATTAGAAAAACAACGGCTTGAGCAGAAACTCCAGCAACAGGTCGGCACTTCTCTCCCTTGGATTGGGCTATATACGCATGGTGAGATCGCTCCGATCAAAGGCAGAAACGGATTTCACAATTACACATTAGTCTTAGCTGCCATTTACTAGACGATCGATCACTAGATGGTCTGCTCAAGAACGGCTTTGAAACTTGCTCTATATCCCAAACTGCTATGGTTCCTGCCACGTCTCTCGATGCTGAAATTGCCCATCTGCGCGCTGAAAATCAACGGCTCTCCGAACAGGTCAAACGTCTCGTGCGTGCAGAGCGCCGGATGATCGAATCTCAAGATCGACTCGATGGGCAAATCAGCCTCTACCGTCAACTCAATGAAATTGGGAAACGGGTGAGCCAGTCTTTTTCAATTAGCGGAATTTTGCAGGAAATTCTCCAGTTTATTGTTTACGATCGCAATTTTCAGCGCTGTTTAATTTTGCAGCGTCAGCATGAGCAATTTCAGTTGGTGCAACACGAAGGCTATTACGAAGACGATAACATCGTCGATTCGCTGGCGCTAGATTTGCACCACCCTGCTTTTCAAGCATTTGTCTCGAATCAGCTGATCGGTCTGATCGACAGTCCGAATCCAGCGCTTCGAGATCTGGGCGATCGCATTGGCATGGATGAGTTTATCGGCTTTATGATCGCAGAGTCTGAGTTCTTAATTTTACTAGGCAATGCCCGGGAGCGAGCCAAATATCATCACCGGATTCAAAGCGATGACGATGCAATTTTAGGCTTGATCAATTTGATGCAGACAATCCAATCTGCTATTAGTCAAGCGAATCTCTATACTCAGATTCGCGATCGCGCCGAGGCTCTAGAACAGACTCTACAAGAACTCCAGCACACCCAAAGCCAACTGATCCAAAGCGAAAAAATGTCGAGCTTGGGACAGTTAGTTGCTGGCGTTGCGCATGAAATTAACAACCCCGTTAGTTTCATTTATGGCAATATTTCGCATGCCAGTGCGTACGCAGCCGATCTGATTGAATTGGTCAAACTCTATCGCAAGGCTACCGATGCTGAATTGATTCAAGAGAAAGAAGAGGAGATTGATTTAGAGTTTCTGATGGAAGACTTGCCGAAGTTGCTCACATCAATGACGATTGGAGCCGATCGGATTAGAGAAATTGTCGCTTCGTTGAAGATTTTTTCTCGCATGGATGAGCCAGACTGTAAAGCCGTCGATCTTCAGGCTGGGATCGACAGTACATTGATGATTTTGAAACATCGACTCAAAGCAACTCCAGATCGAAAAGCCATCACTATTGTCACAAACTACGCCGATTTGCCTTTGATCGAATGTTTTGCAGGGCAACTCAATCAGGTGTTCATGAATCTTTTGAGTAATGCGATCGATGCTTTAGAAGAGTTGTGTGAGCAAGATTCTAGCTTTTCACCTCGCATCGAAATTACTACAGAGATGATCGAGAGTACGGTGAGAATTTGCATCCATGACAATGGTTCTGGAATTCCAGAATCGATTCAGTCTAAACTATTCGATCCTTTCTTTACAACCAAACCTGTCGGAAAAGGGACAGGCTTGGGGCTTTCGATTAGTCACCAGATTGTCACAGAGCGGCATCACGGCAGTTTGGAGTGTATTTCTAATCCGATTCACGGAACAGAATTTATCATTACGATTCCAGTCAAGCCAGCTTAAATCTTGGCAAACTGGATGCAGTATTTTACGAATCCTATGCCGAAGCTGACCCATCTCCTGATTTATCCGATCAAATCTCTCGATGGCATCGCTGTAGATCACGCCAAGATTTTGCCCGGTGGCGCATTAGAGCACGATCGAGAATTTTGTATCGTTGATCGTGCCAATAAAATCGTGAATGGCAAACGAACTGCGGCAATTCATCAGATTCGATCGACGTTTGATCTCAAAGCCCGGATTGTCACGCTTGCGATTCAGAACGAGCAACCTGTCAGTTTCCATCTCGATCACGGTCGCAGGGGGATTGAAGGCTGGTTGAGCGATTATTTTGGCTTTTCGGTGACGTTGAAACAAGATCTCACGACCGGATTTCCCGATGATTCAGCTTCCCCTGGGCCGACTCTGATCAGCACAGCAACATTAGAACGCGCCGCATCATGGTTTTCAGACATCACCGTTGAGGAAATGCGATCGCGACTCCGCACCAATTTAGAACTCGGGGATGTCGCTGCTTTTTGGGAAGAGCGATTGTATTCAACCGATGAAACGCCTGTCCGATTTCAAATCGGGGAGGTCGAGCTACAAGGCATCAATCCCTGTCAACGCTGCATTGTTCCCACTCGGGATGCACGTTCAGGCGAAGCTTATCCTCAGTTTCAGAAGACGTTTATGCTTCAGCGCCGAGCAGAATTTCCCGCTTGGGCAGATGAGACTCGATTTACTCATTACTACCGCATGGCAATCAATACAAGAATTGCGCCAACTGAAGCGGGGAAAATTCTAAGAATTGGGGATATCTTATCTTGCGGGTCGAGTTGATCCGGCAACGACATTCAATCGTTGTGTCACCATTGTCATTCCACCATGCCGTACCAAAACGGCTGAAATCCACTGCGCGCCAGCTTGATTCGGGGCTTTGCCAATCTTAAACAGTCCACCCGAATTCAGCACATCCAGATCAGCCGTTGCAGGCTTCAGATACCCTGCCGAATTCACCGCTTCTTGCACGACTGTACCTAGCAGTAGGTCGTTTTCGAGGGGTTCTTGGACGATCGCATCAAAGCTAAACTCCTGTCCTACCCGCACCTGATCAGGCAGACTAACATTGACAGAAGGTGGCTTATCTCCGGTTGTAATTAGATTTTTTTCAGACAGAATCTCTTGTTTAACGATTTTTTGATTCTGAAATTGCTGCCGCGATCGCAAGGTTGCATCCAGTTTCACTTGCTGTCCGTTTTGCGCTTGCGTTCCAGTAATCCGAGTGACCGTTTCTGCTTGAAACCCGTTACTACTCGGTTGCCAAGACTGCAATTCGGTCTTGTACGTTAAGTTGGAATACTGCTTCCAAAGTTGTGTCAAAGATTGCTCTAAGCTCTGACGATTTAGCCCGTCGGAATGCGTAAAGTTTGGGCTATAAAACTGAAGTACGGCTTGTGCATTTCTGCTATTTGCAGCGGCATCAATTTTTGATAAAACTTGTTTGAGTTCTGCGGGCGCGGTTTCGGGAGTGGCAGCCGTGGCTCGATCGCTGAGTTGAGCGCTGGCGATCGTCAAACTCAATCCGAGAAAAAATAGGATTTGCCAAGACCGAAGACGCAATAGGGCAGAAAGTCTCATAGATTACTCTCAAAGGCAATGGAAAAGCTTCTAATCACTATACACGCGATGTCGAAAATCATCTGGATCTAGGGTGATAAGAATCATTTTGGTCGCGCTCATGCGTGGATATGTAACGTGCGATAAACTTCTACGCTTTTCTGGGTGCTACGCGAATATTTGAACTGTGTTGCAAGGGATGAAGTAAGATCGTGATTCGATCACACAATGATTCCTAACCTCAACCAAAAATAGTTCTTTCTTATTCCCTACTCCCTAATCTCATCCCTTCCATACATCTCCGGAAAACGTTCTTGAAGCGTGGCAATGGGTAACAGCAGATTATCTTCAATTCCTTGACGCACTGACACACTGCCAGCGCCCTCATGTTTCAGTAGTTCGACTAGAAATTTGTTTGCATCATAGTATCGGCGTAGAGCCTGTTTCTGCGCTTCAGTAAACTGCCAATTGTGCCCGATATTGCGATGCTTGATCGTGACCTGACGCAATGCTTCAGCCCAAGCCTGCCCATTGCTGTGCCACCAAGACATTGACGCTTGACAGTTCTGAGTAGAAAACCCTTCTGGTAGTTGCGATTTAAGCTGTTGAAGCTTAAGCGCTAATTCGGAATTGGGAACACGAGCCAGAACACGGTATAGATCACAGTCAAGGTTAAGGTCGAGAACACGAGCAAGATCAAGGTCAAGATTGAGGTCAAAATCGAGGTCAAGGTCAAGATCAAGAAGACGGGCAAGGGTGTGGCTACGGGGGCGGTAGAGAGTGCGGTAGAGATTGGGATCGCAGACGAGATCAAAGTAAAACGCTCGAATCGCAACAGGTTTATGTGATGTATCAATCAATTCAGTCTTTTCGCGAACCCAGTTCAGAAATTCCTGTATTTTGTCATCCTGCACAAGAGTATTATCGATTGCCTGTTTCATCAATTTGAGCAATCTATCTGCTGGTTGAGACTTGACAAGTTGCTTCAGCACTTCTTGCCATCTAGAATGTGCAATCCTCTGAGCAAGCTGCTCAGAAGAAAGTTGAGTCAGCCATCGAACTGTGAAGTGTTCCTGGAAGGTGAGATGAGAGAATGACCATAATTCATCAGCTCTTTCGACGAGTAATCCATGCTGTGCCTCGATTGCTCTCAATACAGCTTCTCCTTCTTGTACATTGGAAAGTTTGAGGATTTGAGCAATTTGAATTGCCAAATCTTTCTGCTCAAATAAAACGAAGTTCTCTGGATTCTCAAATTTCCATGCTGCAATTTCGGTGAGAAGTCGCTCTTTCTGCTCAAGCTCTAGTTTCCTATACACTTCATTGCCAACTTCCCATCTAGAAATCTCCTTACGATCGTTCCATTTCTCCAACAGCAACCGAATACCCTTTTCATAGAGCAAAGCCGTCTGGGTAGGCAATTCTCCTGAATCCTGAAACACCCAACACATCAAACTCAACAGCACAGGCGTTACGGTCAGTTCTTTCAAGGCTGGATTCGCTTCTATGGCATCTGAAAATTCTTGCCACTGCTGTGCGATCTCGCTCTCGGTCAGCCCACTCGCACAAACCCAATTCTCCACAAATGTCTTGGCCTGTTCCGAGTTAAAGTCTGCGACCTCTACGGAAGCAAAGCCTTGCGGGATCGTTTCAATAATTTGCGTCCGGCAAGTTAGCGTGAACCGATTGCCCTCATGTTTTGGTTCTTGAGCAAGATCACACACCTGATCTTGCACATTACGTCGAAAGCTACTGGTCGGGACTTCATCAAGTCCATCCATCAAAACCAGGAGTTTCCCTTGCACTAATAGCTTTTGCGTTTGCTGAGGGTCTAGCGCTAATTGCTCCGAAATCGCATCTAATAAATTCCATTCCTCAGATTGAATCTGCCGTAGTTCAATTAAAACTGGAATTAAGTCTGGCTGAAATTTACCCTTACTGCAATCCACCGCCAAATGCTTGAGAAAAGTTGTTTTCCCTGCCCCCGGTTTCCCTAAAATCAGCAATCGAGTGTTTTCATGTGCAACTGCCATTCCCTCATTGCGCTTAATGCGATCGCCCAATCCTAATCGATCGTTCCGCAAATCAAACTTCTCCAACATCTTGTCTTCTGAAACCAGAAACGTTCGAGGAGAGCGATTCAACAACCACACATCCACATAAAGCTGATCGACCGTAATCTCAGTTTGGTTCAATAGTTGAATCGTGCTGTATTGAGAGAGAATCTTTTGGCAACAGCGCGCTCGAATTTCTTCAACCCATTGCTTCATCTCCGCCGCGACTTTTCGGATACTCTTGACAATTTGCGTCCATACTTCGTCTTCCCATTTGTTAACAGGCTTAATGCCTCCACCTGTCACAATTGGAAGTCCTTGGAGTTTGCCAAAAGGTGCAGATTCCCAATCACAAGAGCGCAAAACAATCGGAATCACGCGAGCCACTTTTTTATCATGAAGCTCGATCGCTCTCTTCATCTCTCTTTCGTAGCAGTAATCAGAAGCAAGAAAATCGGAACTAACCAGCAGTAAGATTAGGTCTGCCTTATCCAAATTGCTGTCAATTTCTTTTGCCCATTCAGTTCCCGGTTTGATTTCGCGATCGTGCCAAGCCTCAATGACACCTTGACGTTTCAAGAGACTGAGGTGATTGTCGAACTTTTCGCGCAGGCTCTCATCTTTGTGGGCATAGGAGATAAAAAGCTTCATGGGTCGGAACTGCATTAAGCGATCGAGAAAGCAAGGGCAAACGACTCTCTCTTCCCAATTTAGTCAATCCTAAGTCTTTTGGTTCAACTCAGGAAAAACCACGTGATCGCACATCTTCCGAAAAATTCATCACTTCTCAGATAAAATCAGCGCTGTTACAGATCAACAGCACACGACTTTTAGAATGACCCGCGATCGCAATGAGATTCAGCAGGAAGCACAGCTAATTCTCGATACACTTGCCTTTACGCCTTTTGAAAACTGCATCCCTTTGAGTCGTGAATTTGACGATATCCCTTCTCGCCTAGGATTGTATGCTTTCAGACATCAAACAGAGGGATTGCTGTATATCGGCAAAGCAAAGAATCTTAGAGATCGATTGAAAGGAGGACACAAAGCCTATCTATGGGGATGGCTCGATCGTTATGATCCAGATCAGGTGCGGATCGCTTATCAGGTCATTCAGCAATGGCAAAGACCAGGGTTATCATATGAGCTAGAGACGCTCATTCTGCAAGCTACGAATCCACCCTATAACGTGATGATTCCAAGAGAGCTATGAATCCGACCTTAAGTAAACAGCATCTTTCAGCAGAATCGGTTCAGCAGATCTTAGAAGATATGCCTGATTATGTGAAAGCTGCCCTAATCAAGAAAACAACTGAATTAGATTGCCCAATCGAAGCCGTTGTTGAGATGGCGATCGCGTCCTTTCTAGATGAAGAAGCATTTAGTTTTGAGGACTGCTTGTTGGCTCAGCGATCGCAAACGACTTAAAGGACTTGGCATCAATCCTCTACAAATCGATCAATCTGCAACATAAACCCTGGTAAAACAGCTTCACCAGGAAATTGCGTCGGCAGCGATCGCACTTCTCTCAGTTGTCCTTGACGATAGATTTCAATTTCTTGATTCTGAGGATTCACCATCAAACCCAACTGAACACCACTCGTCATATACTCCTGCATCTTTTCCTGCAATGTCTCCAAGCTGTCAGTTCGCGATCGCAGTTCCAAGACAAAATCAGGTGCAATTGGAGGAAATTTCTGACGCTGTTCAGCAGTCAGAGTTTGCCAGCGCGATCACTCAACCCACGCCGCATCAGGAGAGCGAGCGCCCCCTTCTGGCAGCTTAAACATCGTTGAAGAACTGAACACTTCTCCGAGTCCAGTTTGACGATTCCAAATGATCAAGTCAGCAATATAGCTCGCTTCTCGTCTTCCGCTATCACCGCCAACTGGAGACGTAAGAATCAAAGCTGCTTTCGCATCTCGTTCGATCGTTAAGTCAGGATTGCTCATACAAAGGAGATAAAACTGATCATCTGTAAAGTGAACCTGGCTCATGTCAATTTTGAGAGGAAGCGTCAGCGAAGCCATCATGTCGTTGCCAACAACTTTGGACATGCTTTGAATATAATCCAGATCTTTTTATCGCAAAGGCCCCGATCGCAGAATACTAATAATCAACCAAAGCCCCAAGAAACTCGCGGCTGCAAACAAGACATCACTCACCCAATAGACTTGACTCGACTGCGTATTCGCAGAAATAATCGCTGCACCCATAATCAATGAGCCAACAACAATACTAAAAGACACCCGATTCGCAGCAGAATCGACCGTGCGTCGTATTGGTTCTGCTTCTCGAATCGAAAAATTCCACTGCAAGGTTTCAGACGTGACGCGATCGAGCAATAACTCAACCTGCCGCGGAGATTGCAATGAGAGATTTTTCACATCCAACACCGTTCGCAACAAAGCAATTAACGGCGCTTCTCCAACAATCTGACGCTGAAAAACTTCCGTCATCATTGGGCGAATTTTATTGGGAATGTTGAAATTCGGATCGAGTGATCGAGCAATGCCTTCTAGGTTCGCGATCGCTTTCGCACATAGCCCCAAATTGCCGGGAACTCGCACCTTATTGTCTCGAACAATTTGCAGCACTTCGTAAACGAGCTTACTAAAGTTGACCTGCGAGATATTCAGACTATAGTACCGACGCAGTAACCGATCGAACTCGGTTTCGAGCTTGACTCGATTGATCGGTTGAATCGGGGGCGCAAGTTGCAGTACGAGTTGAGTACATCGTTGGGCATCCAGATTGACGATCGCGAGTACCAATTCCAAAATCAACTGCTGTGTTCTTGGATCGAGTCGTCCCACCATGCCGCAATCGAGCAATGCTACCCGCCCATCCTTGAGATAGAACACATTCCCAGGATGCGGATCAGCGTGGAAGAAGCCATCTAAGCAAATTTGCTGGAAGAACGCTCTGAGGAGTAACGTTGAAATTTCTTCTCGTCGCTGGAGATCGACGACACCTTCAGCAGCACTGATGGGCGGAAATGCAGAGAGTACCGCCACACCATCTAGCCATTCCATCGCAACGAGTTTATCGGTTGTATATTCCCAATAAATCTGAGGAACCACAAGCTGAGAGGCATCAAACCAGCGAGTCCCGCTCAAATTCTGTCTCAGTTGATCGGTATATCGAGCTTCTTGAGTAAAATCGAGCTCGTTTCGTAGCGCTTCCGCGAATTCTTCAGCGATCGCCACAATATCGTAGTACTGTCCAAAATCCGTCTGAGCAACCAGTCTTGCCATCAAACGAATCAGCGCAATATCTTGTTCTACAACCGCTGAGAGTCCTGGACGTTGAACTTTGAGCGCAACGGCTCGTCCATCTTTGAGAACAGCGTAATGCGTTTGAGCGATCGAACCCGCTGCAACGGGCGTGTAGTTCACCGAGGCAAAGACTTCTTCTAGGGGCTGACTAAATTGTTTTCGCAGCACGACTTCAATTTCTGCCCAATCCACCGGAGGAACTTCTGCTTGCAGCGTGGACAGAGCATCAATATATTCCGCAGGCAAGAGATCAGGACGAGTGCTCAGCAGTTGCCCGAGCTTCACATACACGGGCCCCAAATCGACCAAAATATTGCGCAACACAGCCGGGGGAGGCAATTTTGGCTCGTCAACTTTTCCCCCGGTCAAGAGCCGCCGCATAAAATCCCATCCGTTCCGAAGCACTACTTCTAAGATTTCACCTTGGCGCGAACTGGTTTGGACAAGTCTGGAAAACATAGAAGCAATTCCAACAATTAATGCAAAACGGCATCAGAACAGTGACTTAAAACTAACGTAGATCTCCACCGTTCAGCCATCCTCTTCCGGGGGAAAACTGAGGAGCGAAATCCGTCAATCGAATGATCGGCAACCCGATAGCCCCGATTGCAAGAAAAACAGTTAGGCTATGAATACTGTGATTGAAGTTGCCTCGCCCTTCAATTTTTTAAGCTTTTTCGGAGGCGCGCATGAATCGATTTTGGAGTGTTGCAAGCAAAGTTGCTGGAAGCCTATTTCTCTGCGGAGGTGGCGTGATCTCGATCGCGCTTTCTCTGTCGATTTTGGCATTCCAACCTCCAACCTGGGCATTTACAATTCTCTTGATTCTGCTGGTATTTTTTGGGCTGACTCCCAGTGCGATCGGAGGACTTTTACTCTATGCCAGTTCTAAAGCGCATCGCCATGCCATTCGCGATCGCTTTTTCCAACTGTTGCGGATCAAGCAGGGCAGGATTTCACTGCTCGATTTCTCCAGAGCCACCCGCCTCGAACCGGAAATTGCGCGCCGACATCTCGATCTTTGGGCACGCGAATACGACGCGAATTTTGAAGTGAGTGATGCGGGTGAAGTGTACTACGTGTTCTCAACCGAGCAGTTGCATCTGCCGGAGAGCCAGCCGTTTGAAGTAATTCGTCAAGTCGTGCGCGATACCTGGCGATCGCTGTAACTCCTAGCCCTCAAAATATTCAGACTTCAGTTCCCGAACTCATAAAATTGATCCGGTCAGCGTTAGCGCTTCCTGATAGTGAGCCTCTCGGAAGGTGTTAAATTCGATTTCTATCTGTACTCTAGAAATCAAGTTGCACTGTCCCGACGCTTCCATGTCTAACCGTTTTCCTCAGATCGCTTGGCTGTTTTTTGCGATCGCTGCCTTGAGTTCCTGTCATTCATCGAATCCGAATGTCGAGCGCGATCGAGAACCCCAAGTTGCCCAAGCTTCATCTTCTAGCGCTCCAATTCGGACAGAAATTCTGAACCCCCAACCGATCCGAATTGATGTCGATCAACTTCCTCAACCCAACGCCACACAAAGCGCCTCAAAACCACCTGAAGTTGTTCCAATTCCTGAAAATCCAGTCTTACGGGTTCCTGTTGGCTTTACTGTCAATGTGTTTGCGGAAGGACTTGATCGACCGCGTTGGCTCGCCCTGACTCCAAACGGCGATGTTCTCGTCACCGAAACCCGTCGCAATCGAATTCTGCTGCTCCGAGATGCCAATAAGGATGGCGTTGCAGAAGTCCGCAAAACCTTTGCAACTGAAGAAAACGGGCTAAATTTACCGTTTGGAATGGCATTTGCCGAAGATGCGTTTTTTGTCGGCAATACTGATTCAGTCCTGAGATTTTCTGTGGCAAACGATCGCGTTCAAGGTCGGGGCACGAAGATCACAGAATTACCTGGACAAGGCTATAACCAACATTGGACGCGCAACGTGGTCACTTCTCCAGATGGACAAAAGCTTTATGTCTCCATCGGATCGCGCTCGAACGCTGATGAAGAACCGCTCCCGCGTGCCTCAATTCAAGTCATGAATTTAGATGGCAGCGATCGTCAAACCTTCGCCTCTGGGCTGCGTAATCCCGTCGGTCTAGATTTCAATCCGGCAACCGGAGCACTCTTTGCAACGGTCAACGAACGGGATCAAATCGGAGATGGCTTAGTGCCAGATTATCTGACGCAAGTACAAGCAGGCGAATTTTATGGATGGCCCTATGCCTATCTCGCACCCAATCGCCTCGACCCGCGCCATCTCAAGGACGGAAAAAGCACCCGCCCCGACCTCGTTGCGAAAACTCGTACGCCAGATGTTTTATTTGAAGCGCATTCGGCAGCATTAGGATTGCGATTCTATACGGGCAATACATTTCCCGATCGCTATCGCAACGGCGCATTTGTCGCCTTCCGAGGGTCTTGGAATCGCTCTCAGGGAACCGGATATAAGATTGTCTTCGTGCCGTTTAATGAAGGGCAATCGCAAGGGCAATACGAAGATTTTGTAACAGGGTTTCTCCTTGATCCCAGCATTCCAACAACTTGGGGTAGACCTGTCGGCTTACTCGTACTTAATGATGGCAGTCTGATTTTCACGGACGAAGCCAATAACAGAATCTACCGCATTCAGTACGCTCAAAAACAAGTGCAGTAGAAAGATAAAAAATGTGTCTCGGCTTCGCTGAATGCTCGATTCTAGAGTTCTCGCAGGGTGAGCGAAGCTGAACCCGATTCTCTGGATTAATCTTCAACAACTTGAGCCGCAACTTCAACGGCTTCTACATCGATCGTGCCGGAAGGAGTCATGCGCTTAAATTTCCCATGCTCAACGAGTAACGGCTCTCCACAGCTAGAACATTGCATCTGAGCCTGATTAAATCCAGTCAACTCTGTTCCACACACCGGACAAGCCGACTGGACAATATTCTTTCTCACCCACCACTGGAACACAAAAATCCCGACAATCGGCGCAAGAATCAACAGCCCCAGTACAAAGAAAAACGATTTCACCAACCAGCCCAACCCGACGGCACTCAGCAGTAACGCAAATCCCACGATCGTTAAAATGCGACCAAATCCATTTAGACCGAGTTGTAAGTTATAAAGTTGATTCTGGTTCACGGTGATTTCCTCTGTCTATGCTTCCTCTATTGGAACAGAATTCTTGATAATCTTAGGGACGGCTTTCTCGACTTCAGTGAGGTCTGGTATCCGTATACTTTGGGTTATGCAGGCTTACTCTTAAGCATAAATGATCTCTCTAGAAGGCTAATTAAAATGCTGGAAAGCTTAACGCCCTTTGAAACCGTTCTCGTTGCAGGTGCAAGTCGAGGAGTCGGACGCGAAATTGCTCGAATCTTACAGCCGAATTTTACGGTCAAAGCATTATTGCGATCGAATATTGCTGTTAATGAACTCGAAGTTTTAGGCATTCAACCGATCATGGGCGATGCAATGATTCCAGAACAGTTAGATCTCTCTGGAATCGATGCAGTCATTAGCACGATCGGCGGTCTTCCCGGCGATATCAAACGCGCTGATGATGAAGGCAATCGCAATTTAATTGATGCAGCACGCAAAGCAGGCGTGAAAAAATTCGTCTTAGTCACCTCGATCGGGTGCGGCGATAGTGTGGTTGCCTTACCGCCTCGTGCTCTCGAAGCGCTAGGAGCGGTTCTCGAAGACAAAGAAAAAGCGGAACAACATCTGATCGACAGCGGGCTGACCTATACGATCGTGCGTCCGGGCGGTCTCAAGTCCGAACCCGCAACCGGAACCGGATTTCTCACCGAAGATCCCAAAATCTCTGGCTCAATTCACCGTGCCGATGTCGCAGATCTCGTGTGCAAATGCTTAATCAGCGATCGCGCCAATCAAAAAATTCTCTCGGCGCTCGATCGCAATCAGATGTTTAGTGCAAGTGAAATTGTAGAATTTATCCCTTAAATCGCTGAATCCAGCCAAGGGACATCCCCCAATCAAGCACCAGTCTGGCGATCGCAAACAACAAAACACTTTCAACTGCGTAGCTGACAATGGGGATGACTGCACTTTGATTTGCAATTCCCATTTCCACCTGCGCCAACCCTCGCACTAATCCAAACGCCAGCACCGCCCCAGATTTGAGGTGAGAATTCTCATCTTCACGAATGATGTAGCGGTAAGTCACCCCAAATAAGAACCCTGCAAACAGCGCGATCGCGCCGCTAATCCAGTAGTTCATCGAAACACTGGGATAGCGGCTGACCAAAAAATCATTCAATAACGCAATCAACGGAAAAATCAACGCAACCGAACCTGCCGAAAGCAATCCTGCTTTCAACGACTCGACTCGTTCTTCCCAGCTCAGCTTTAAGTGTTGCATGTCAATCTCTAGATCCCAGTTCCCCAGTCGCTAGCCCGTTTTGCCTTATTATTAGATTTATCATCCTTTGTACCGCCCGTTTTTATCATGGATATTTTGTCACTTGGTTGGGTCGCGCTTTTATCCGTTTTTACCTTCTCGATCGCAATGGTCGTTTGGGGACGCAATGGCTTCTAATGCCTAGTTTCCAGCCCGTGGTCAACACGCTGCGGGCACTGAAAATCTAGAACTTTGAGATCCGATCGTGGAATTTACAGTTTTTAACACACTGGTGCTTGTCGCGTTTGGTCTTCTCATAGCCATCACTGGTGGCGTTGGCTATATCACCATTGCAGATTGGCGCGATCGTCGCCGTCGCGAACAAGAGCAAAAACCAACGAGCAAACGACGCTAACACACCCTCAATTGACTTCAAAGCTCCCAAATCGGGGACAGAGAGGACAAAAGCTGCACACTAGCAAAGCGAGTTGCTACCGCATATCAAAAGGCTCTAGGATTTCAACTCCTAGAGCCTTTTAAGTAAATCATCCCTGTAACCGCATCTTATTCAACTCGAGTCATCATGAACCCTGCGGTAACCTCTTCACCGTAGCCTTCTTCACCATGCTCATGAATATCTACACCCTGAAACTCAGCATCTGGGTGGACTCGCAATCCACCAAAGACTGCGCTCAAGACTTTCAGAATCACGATCGTTCCTAGCGCTGCCAAGACATAAGTGATGGCTACCGCTTCAATCTGCGTCAACACCTGGGTTGCATTCCCTGCCAGCAACCCATCTGCACCAGCCGAGTTGACTGCTTTAGTCGCAAAAATACCAGTTAAGATCGCACCAATTGTTCCACCCACACCATGCACTGGGAATGTATCCAGCGAATCATCAAACTGGAGCTTCGCTTTCAAACTCACAGCAAAGAAGCAAGCCGTTGCAGTGATTGCCCCAATCAGCAAAGCTGCAATGGGAGTCACAAATCCCGCAGCCGGAGTAATTCCAACTAATCCAGCAACTGCGCCTGTGGCAATCCCAACGGCGGTCGGCTTGCCACGTAAGATCCATTCCAAAATCACCCAGACTAAACCTGCTGCTGAGGCAGAAGTTGTCGTTGCCACGAATGCAACTGTCGCTAATGAGCCAGAGGCTAAAGCACTGCCGCCATTAAAGCCAAACCACCCAAACCACAGCAATCCAGCTCCTAACAAAATGTAAGGAACGTTATGCGGTGCAGCAGGCTGATTGGGGTACGTTTTGCGCGGACCTAAGACCCAAGCTGCAACCAGTGCTGACACACCAGAACTGATGTGAACAACGGTTCCGCCTGCAAAGTCCAAAGCACCCAAGCCACCATATAAGCCCAAAAATCCGCCTTTCGCCCAAACCATGTGAGCGAAAATCGGATACAAAATTCCAGACCATAACACAATGAACCAGAAATAAGCTTTGAAGCTAATCCGTTCAACGATCGCACCCGAAATCAAAGCAGGCGTGATAATGGCAAACATCGCCTGATAAATCATGAACGTTTGGTGCGGGATCGTTCCGGCATAGGAAACAACCGCATCGGGCTGGCTGCCCGCTAGATATCCTGTCGTTTCTAGACCCACGCCGTTCAAGAACAACCACTGTAGCCCGCCGATAAACGGAGTTCCAGGTGCAAACGAAAGACTATAACCCCACAGAATCCAACTGGTTCCAACAATACCCATGAGAATAAAGCTCATCATCATGGTATTGAGAACATTCCGAGACCGAACAAAACCGCCATAGAAAAACGCTAAACCCGGAGTCATCAGCAACACGAGGGCAGCCGAAATCAACATAAAGGCTGTATCAGCTTGGCTAGCTGCCTGATCGGCGGCAGCTTTTGCAGCTTCAGCCGTCACAGGCTCAGCAAGAGCAGTACCCATCAACGGAATACTAAACAGCGCGATCGTGGTGAGCGCTGTCCACATGATTTTTTTCAACACTGGCTTCAAACCTTCAACGCCAATAAAGAACTCATCTTCAGACTTCCGTTAGGCTGTAGATACAGAAACCATTGGAAATCCGAATGATTGCTATTGGATTGCACCAAAATTGAAAGGCTCATTCTGTAATTGAAATTACACTTTTGCGATCGAGAAAGCCTTAATCCCAGCAGACCCTAAGTTTCATCACTAGGGAGGATGTTTCTTAAAAGATTATGTGAATTCCTAATAGATTCATCGGACTTAACAAAGTGCAAAAAGAGCGCTCTCCAAATTGGAGAGCGCTCTTCGCAGAATCTTAGATTAGACCTTTCAAGTCATTAATACTTGGTCGGTTCAGACGAACTGCTGGGGTAGCTACTAGAAGAGCCAAAAGCACTTTCCTTAGCAAATCCTGCATAAGCTTCCATACCGTGCTCGCTGATATCCAAACCTTCCAGTTCTTCTTCAGAGGTCACACGGATACCCAAAGTAGACTTCAGCAAAATCCAGAAGATGCTGGAAACCAAGACTGTGAAGCCACCTACTGATAAGACTCCAACCAGCTGATACCAAAACTGCTCAATACCGCCACCAAACAGCAATCCAGCTTTGGGAGCAGGAGTTGCACCAAAAGCATCAGCTTGGCTGAATAATCCGAGCGCCAGCGTTCCCCAGACACCGTTCACTAAGTGAACTGCGATCGCACCTACTGGGTCATCAATTTTCAACTTATCAAAGAACCCGACGGCGAAGACAACTAAGATACCGCCAATCGCACCGATGATCGCAGAAGAAGGAACGCTAATCCAAGCACAGGGTGCTGTAACAGCGACTAATCCAGCCAGCAGACCATTGATGGTCATGGTCAAGTCAGGCTTGCCTAAAATTGCCCATGCAACTACCGTTGCCGCGATCGCACCAAATGCGCCACCTGTGTTCGTCGTCAAAGCAATATGAGCAATCAAAGAGCCATTGCCAATGCCCATAGTCGAACCAGGGTTAAATCCGAACCAGCCCAACCAAAGAATCAAAGCACCCAAGGTTGCAATACTGAGATTGTGAGGCGGAATCGCATTTGCAGAACCATCTGCATTGTATTTGCCAATTCTTGCCCCGAGGAAAGCAGCTCCCATCAGAGCTGCCCAACCCCCAACCGAGTGTACGACCGTCGAACCTGCAAAATCATAGAATCCAAGCGTTGCTAGCCAGCCACCGCCCCAGATCCAGTGACCTGTAATGGGGTAAGCAATCCCAACCAACAGTAAGCTAAACAGCAAGAAGTCGATAAATTTGATCCGCTCAGCAACTGCACCCGAAACAATCGTGGCTGCGGTTCCAGCAAACACCAACTGGAAGAAGAACTTTGCTGCGAGCGGCACACCTGCCCAACTGATTGCTGAGAAAATTCCTTGGTAAGCATCGCCTGTAGCAGGGCTGTTGTCTGCACCTGTGAGGAAGAATCCACCGCTTGCGCCGAGCCAACCATTGCCGTTGCTGAACATTAAGCCAAACCCGATCGCCCAATACGCAGCGGTAGAGAGCGCAAACACGATCAAGTTTTTCGCCAGGATGTTGACTGCATTTTTCTGTCGGCACATCCCAGTTTCGAGCATGCCGAAGCCTGCGTTCATAAAGAACACAAGGAATCCTGCAACCATGACCCACATGGTATCAAGACCCACTTTCAGATCTGTGGTTGTAGTCGAAACGCTTTCAAGCGTAGGCGGAGTTTGGGCAACAGCCGCATAGCTCCAAAGTCCAACGATCGCGACTGTGATCGGAATTGACATTTGCCAACCGAGAGACAACTTACTCACTGTTCTGAGCAGTGCTTCCCAGGATTTAAGCAAGGCAGGCTTCCGCTTGCGAACTTGCGATTTTTGCTTCAACGATGCTCTTAACACCATGACACGAACATTCCTAATGTAAATAAACCAATGCGAAGTTGACCTGCTGGCATGAGAGCGTTACACCATTCCAGCAAGTAAGAGTTGTCTTGCAGTCGGGCAATGCAATTCCTGAATCCCGAAACCCTCCACTACTTGGCAATCAGTGCCACGATCGAGGACGAGTTAGGTCTCTATGATTCAGCTGCCACAAGGTCGGTACGTCGTTTGAGGTACTGAAATATACGACGAAGTGGGGGCATGTCACATAGCTAAAGAAACAGAATCTTTAGATGAGATGAAGTCAAATTTCGTTGATTGAGTCATGTGATTCTGTATCTCAGATTACAAATGCTCAATTCTAGAGAGAGATTCCCAGAGAAAAATAGGGGGATTGATTATTTCTCAATTCAACATCGAGTTTTATCTATGAATAAAAGATCTCATTCAAACTAAGATTTGCTTTTTTCGAGACTATCTTATATAGTACTTGTGTATTAATTTCGTCTCCTTGAGTAATTCGCCTTTTTACCTGACCGTTGCGTGAGGAAGGGGGCGATTTTTTTCGCTACAAGCCCCCTAACTGAGCTAAAGTGATGCTATGAGCGAGAAAAGTAGCGACGGATTCAAAATTGTTAGCGATAATCGTCAGGCGAGGTTTCAGTACGAGATTCTGGAGACCTACGAGACGGGAATCGAGCTTGCGGGAACCGAGGTGAAGTCCATTCGCGCCGGTCGAGTGAACTTACGCGACGGTTTCGCGCTCGTTCGCAATCAAGAAGTTTTTCTCCACAATGTCCATATTTCGCCACATAAAACTGCAAGTCAGGTCTTTAATCACGATCCAACCCGAACTCGGAAGCTCCTCCTCAGACGCGATGAAATTCGCAAACTTGTGGGCAAAGTTGAGCAGCAAGGGCTGACCCTTGTACCGTTGAAGATGTATTTGAAGCGAGGCTGGGTCAAGGTAGATTTGGCGTTAGTGCGCGGCAAAAAGTTGTACGACAAACGCGAAGATTCAAAACGCCGGGATGATCAACGAGATATGCAGCGAGCCATGAAAAATCGTTAGGAGTGATCGATTCTTTCTTGAACGCAGAAAAATCGAATCGGGAATAATAGCCGTACTACCATTCTGGCTGCGTTTATGCTACCGTCTCCTGACTCGCACTCTTCTCTAGATGCTTCAGTCTTAACTTGGCTGGAGCGAGGAGATGAATTGTTTCAACTTCAGCGCTACCGAGAAGCGATCGCTGCTTATGATAAAGCGATCGAGTTTCAGGCAGGCTACACCGCTTGGTTCAGGCGGGGAATTGCCTGTGAAAATTTGCAGCGATTTGATGAAGCACTCGTTTGCTACAAAAAAGTGATTGAGCTGCAGCCAGATGATTATTTAGCATGGTTTAAGCAGGGTGCCGCTTGTGAAAATCTCAACCAGCCAAAAGAAGCATTAGCTTGCTATGAAAAAGTGATTCAACTGCAGCCAGAAAACTATTGGGCTTGGCACGATAAGGGAAAAGTCCTAGAAACTCTGAAACGCTTTGAAGAAGCAGTAGCAGCCTATGATCGAGCAGTTCAATTGAAGCCCAATTTTCAATTGGCGGTCGAGAGTCGGCGGCGGATTTTGGTGCAGCTTCAGCGCGTTGATTCTCTCTACGATCTGCCGTTCGATGAGCCAGCGGCCAATAGCGCATCCGAGATTGCAGAACATTCCTCGGATTGCCTCACGCAAGGAATGGCGCTGGAAACACAAGGGCAATTTGAAGCAGCGCTTGCTGCTTACGATCAAGCAGTCGCTTTGCAACCGAACGACCATCTCGCTTGGTTTAAGCGAGGCAATGTTTTACAGCATTTACAGCGGTTTGAAGAAGCGATCGTTAGCTACAACAAAGTGGTTGAACTTCAGCCTGAGAATTATTGGGGATGGCACGATCGCGCAAAAGCGCTAGAAGCCACGGCTCAATATGAAGAAGCCTTATTTTCTTATATCCGAGCGATTCAGCTGCGGGGAGATTGGCAAGCTGCGATCGCAGGTCGTCAAAGAGTTTTAGATCGATTGAATTCAGGAGATCAGCCTGAGCAACCAGCTCAACCCGCCAATGATTACGGAACTTGGTTCCAGAAAGGTCAGATTCTAGAAAAGCTTCAACATCATGCAGAAGCAGCGGTTGCTTTCAATAAGGCAGTGCGCTTGAATCCAAAAGACCCAGAAGTTCTGCGCTGGCGAGGCAATGTCCTTTATGCGTTATCGCGATATGAAGAAGCGATCGCGTCTTATGACCAAGCGATCCAGCTTCAGCCAGAGAATGCCGACTTATGGTGCTGTTCTGCAAGTTCGTTAATTAAACTGCGCCGATTTCGAGAAGCGATCGCGTGTTTTGACAAAGCTCTACAACTTCAACCTTCGCATCACGGGGCTTGGTACTGGCGGGGGCGAGTCATGGCAGAGCTAAAACGGTTTCGGGATGCGTTGTATTCCTATAATCAGGCAATTAAGTACAATCCAAATTTTCGGCCTGCCATTCGCGATCGAGCGAAATTGCAGAAGGAATTCAACTAAACCTCAGTACAAATCAACTTGATCGGTGGGTGAGAGCGATAGAATCATGAAGGACTATTTCTTCGCCCTCCGAATGCCTAAGCGTGTCAGCAAACCCAAAAGCTCCGATGCTCCGGTCTTAAGTCCTGATTTAGGAGCCGAAATCGAATCGAACGGCTCGAAAAAACAGCCTGCTCAGAAAGCTCAAAAAGTTGTTTCACTGAATTCCATTCGGATTCGAGGCGCAAGACAACACAATTTAAAAAATGTCGATCTCGATCTGCCGCGCGATCGATTAATCGTGTTTACCGGAGTTTCAGGCTCAGGCAAGTCTTCTCTGGCATTCGACACCATCTTCGCAGAAGGTCAACGCCGCTATGTCGAATCGCTCAGCGCTTATGCACGACAATTTCTCGGACAAGTCGATAAGCCAGATGTCGATGCGATCGAAGGATTAAGTCCAGCGATTTCGATTGATCAAAAATCGACCTCTCATAATCCTCGGTCAACCGTCGGCACGGTCACAGAAATCTACGACTATATGCGGCTTCTCTATGGTCGCGCGGGGATGCCGCATTGTCCAATTTGCGATCGCTCGATTACTCCCCAGACGATCGATCAAATGGTCGATCGCGTCATGGAATTGCCCGACCGGACTCGGTTCCAAATTCTTGCCCCTGTGGTGCGTGGGAAGAAAGGCACTCACCGCAAATTAATCTCAGGACTTGCCGCAGAAGGATTTGTGCGGGTGCGCGTCGATGGCGAAGTGCGAGAGTTGAGTGATTCCATCGAATTGGATAAAAATCAATTGCACACGATCGAAATTGTCGTCGATCGATTAATCAAAAAAGACGACATGCAAGAACGGTTGAGCGATTCCTTGACCACTTGCTTAAAGCGATCGAACGGAATCGCCATTATTGATTTGATGCGCGAAGCAGACTCAGAAGATCAGCCTTCAGAACTCGTATTCTCAGAAAATTTCGCTTGTCCAGAACATGGTGCAGTGATGGAAGAGCTTTCTCCGCGCCTGTTTTCGTTCAACTCGCCGTATGGAGCATGTCCGAATTGTCATGGAATTGGCAGCCATCGCACCTTTTCGCCTGACTTGATCATTCCAAATCCAAATCTTCCGGTTTATGCCTCGATCGCGCCTTGGTCAGATAAGGACAACACTTACTATCTTTCGCTGATTTGCAGTGTTGCCGAGGCATACGGATTCGATATTCAAACCCCTTGGAATCAACTGAGCGCCGAGCAGCAACACATCATGCTCTACGGTTCTAAAGACCCGATTTGGATCGAAGTCGATTCGCGATACCAGGAGAATAAAGGCTATCACCGTCGATATGAAGGAGCGATTCCTCTGCTCGATCGACAATATCGCGAAGCCAGTTCTGATCTGTACAAGCAGAAACTCGAGCAGTATTTAGTCGATCAACCTTGTGATGTCTGTCATGGCAAACGATTAAAGCCAGAAGCGCTCGCTGTTCGCTTAGGGCAGTATCACATTCAAGATTTCACAGGGGTTTCGATTCGAGATTGTCTTGATCGCGTCGAGAATTTAGAACTGAGCGATCGACAAGCTCAGATCGGGGATCTCGTGCTGCGAGAAATTCGATCCCGCTTGCAGTTTCTCCTCGATGTTGGACTCGATTATTTAACACTCGATCGCACCGCCATGACGCTTTCGGGTGGAGAAGCTCAACGGATTCGACTGGCGACTCAAATCGGTGCAGGATTGACCGGAGTGCTATATGTCCTAGACGAGCCAAGTATCGGGCTGCATCAACGGGATAATACTCGCTTGCTCAACACCCTGACGAAACTTCGCGATTTGGGCAATACCTTAATCGTGGTCGAACACGATGAAGAAACGATTCGGGCAGCAGACCATTTGGTAGACATTGGACCGGGTGCAGGCGTGCATGGAGGACGGGTGATTGCTCAAGGCGATCTCGATACACTGCTGAATGCCGAAGAATCGCTGACTGGAGCCTATCTGTCTCGACGACGGGCGATTCAAACGCCAGCAGAACGGCGATCGGGAAATGGGAGAGCGATTACACTTGGCGCTGCCCAACGCAACAACCTCAAAAATATTGATGTCGAAATTCCACTAGGTAAACTAGTTTGCGTCACGGGTGTATCCGGGTCTGGAAAATCAACCTTGATTAATGAATTGCTCTATCCTGCAATTCAGCATCATTTTGGGCATAAGGTTCCGCAGCCGAAGGAAATGAAGCCTGTCAAAGGTTTAGATGCGCTTGATAAAGCGATCGTCATTGATCAATCTCCAATCGGACGCACACCTCGATCCAATCCAGCCACTTATACTGGCGTTTTCGACTGCATTCGCGAAGTCTTCTCTGAAACAATCGAAGCCAAAGCTAGAGGCTACAAAGCGGGGCAATTTTCTTTCAACGTCAAAGGTGGACGATGCGAGGCTTGTAGCGGTCAGGGTGTAAATGTCATCGAGATGAACTTCTTACCTGACGTGTATGTGCAATGCGATGTCTGTAAAGGCGCACGGTATAACCGTGAAACGTTGCAGGTGAAATTTAAAGGCAAGTCGATCGCAGATGTCTTAAACATGACTGTCGAAGAAGCCGCCGACTTCTTTCAAAATATTCCCCAAGCGGCAAATCGTCTGCAAACGTTAGTTGATGTTGGATTAGGATACATGCGGTTAGGTCAAACCGCTCCAACTCTCTCTGGAGGAGAAGCCCAGCGTGTGAAATTAGCCACTGAGCTATCTCGACGTGCAACCGGAAAGACGCTGTATTTAATTGATGAACCGACAACAGGCTTGTCCTTCTACGACGTTCACAAACTCTTAGATGTGATTCAACGCTTGGTAGATAAAGGCAATTCTGTGTTAGTCATCGAGCACAATTTAGATGTAATTCGCTGCTCGGATTGGTTAATTGACTTAGGCCCTGAAGGCGGCGATCGCGGCGGCGAAATTGTTGCAGTCGGTACTCCGGAGGATGTCGTCAAGCATCCTAAATCCTATACAGGTCAATATCTTAAACAAGTTCTAGAACAATATCCTGCTGGATCATGAAACACGATCGCATCAATACGAACGGGATCAATCTCCATTACGTCTCTGAAGGCGAGGGCAATCTCATGCTGTTTCTGCATGGATTTCCTGAATGTTGGTATTCCTGGCGCAAACAACTTCCAGAGTTTGCTAAAGATCATCACGCTGTTGCCCTGGATCTTCGAGGCTATAACGAGAGCGATAAACCCAGCGAGTCTAGCGCTTACAAAATGCCTGAATTAGTCGCAGATGTAAAAGGTGCGATTGAAGGATTGGGATACCAGCGCTGTACGCTGGTTGGACACGATTGGGGAGGCGCGATCGCTTGGAATTTCGCGTATGAGTATCCGGAGATGCTCGATCGCCTAATCATCCTCAATCTTCCTCATCCTGCTAAGTTTTCTCAAGGTCTACGCACACCACAGCAGTTATTAAAAAGCTGGTATGTCTTCCTTTTTCAAATTCCCTACTTGCCGGAATTTCTCATTCAATTTGATGACTACAAACTCTTAGAAACAGCCTTAAAAGGAATGGCAGTTAATCAAGAGGTTTTCTCTGCTGAAGACATCAATTTCTACAAAGATGCGTTTGCAAAACGGGGTGCTGCGACTGCGGCTATTAACTATTACCGCAACATTTTTCAAGCGGGTATCCTTGAGAAAAAATGGGGGATTTTAGAAGTCCCGACCTTGATGATCTGGGGAGAAAAAGATATCGCTTTAGGAAAAGAATTAACTTACGGAACAGAGGAATATGTTCGTAATTTGCAGATTCGATATATTCCAAATTGCAGCCACTGGGTACAGCAAGAACAGCCGAATTTAGTCAATCAATATATTCGAGAATTTATCGGCTTATAAATAAAAACTCAGGGGCTTAGTAAGCCCCTGAGTTTTTAAAGTTTCAGCTTCGATCTAAACGATCGCAAATTCAGCTTCTTCCGTAGAATGTTCGATAATTTCAAAAACTTTATCCATGCCTGTCAGTTCCAGCAGCATCTTAATCTGATCATTGATCGACTGCAAGAACATGGTCTTGCCTTCCTCACGCGCCTGTTTGAAAACAATGACGAGCGCCATCAGACCGGGACTGCTCATGAATTTAACGTTGGTAAAATCAACGAGCAGAACAGTTGCATCTGACTGAATCGCATCATCTGCTTGCTGATGAAAGTGAGCGATCGCCGCTTCATCCAACGTTTCCGGGAACTGAATAGTTCGAGTTAATAATTCCATGCCCCACAACCCAAATGCTAAACGATAATAAGTAGAAAACTCTAGCTCAATAGATGCTAGGCAGAAGCGAAACCGCTACGAAAGTTCTGTTAATTAACTTGTTGTAATGTAGCGTTTGCTTTCCACTGTAGCCTCTATCTCAGGATGTAGCTAAAGATTCCTTGCACCATGCCTATTTCAGGATCAGAATCACAGTTCTACTTTAAGTTAGTTGAAGCAACACTGCCGTATTGATGAATACGTTTTTCAAATCTCAGTTATTGCACTCATTTATGGAAAAGACAGCACAAATCTTTTGCAGTTCAAAGATTAGTACAACCTCTATCTAAAGAAGGAGTAACAGCTTGTTTCTACAGATAGACAGCGACAAACCAAGACCACAATACCATGTCAGGTATGAAGCGTTTGGAACCTAATTATGCAAACCCCCCAGACTGATGCACAGACTGATTTACTTCTCTCTACTGCTTACAATGGCAAAGACCGCAATGCCTTCCTATTCGGCTGGACACCCCAAGCTGAGCTATGGAATGGTCGCTTTGCAATGATTGGATTTCTTGCTTATCTGCTTTGGGATTTAGCAGGTTATAGTGTGGCTCGCGATGTTCTACACTTAATCGGTTAGTGTCTGTCTAAAGTTAATAATTACTATTAGCGTGAAGAGAAATTATGTCTCTCTTCACGCTATTTTTTGCAGCAAATCGCTGCAATATTCCTAATAAGAATTTCAGCGATCTTAGCTATTAATTTGACGATTGCTTTACTGACATCAGTGAGTGTCTCATATTCATCTTCTAGCCATTCTTCTAAAGGCGATCGCAGTTCTTCATCAATCCCATTTCCTCCTGCATGCTTAATGATATATTCTTTGCTTCTGCAGGATAATCAATGCCTTTCAAATATTTTTTGAACTCCAATCAAATTAGTCTTTACTGTGACAGTTTCTCCAGTTCAGTATCAAAATAGGAGAGCTGAACATATCACTAAATCTTCATTCTTTGATATGAGTTCTACCGTTGCATAGAGATAAGACAAAAACCCTGCCAAATTGACAGGGTTTAGATAATGAGGCTTATCAAGCGATGAAACGCTTTAAAGGGTTGATCGCCAAAATATTTCAGCGATCGCTTCACAAAACTAGAACGTGAAGGTTGTTCTCAAGGTTCCGATAACAACATCATCGTTTGCATCGTTCTGACCAGGATTCACAACCCAGATCACACCAGGAGTGATCGAGATGTTGTCGGTCAATTGGTACTTGTAGAAACCTTCAAAGTGCAGCGGAACATCGTTCGATGCACCACCACTAGGGTTACCCATGTAAGGCTCAGCACCTGCGACGAAACCTAACAAGTTGCCCTTCTTACCAAAGTCAGGGAATGCAACACCCAAACCATAAGTCCAAATGTCTTTCTTACCTTGTCCATCATCTACAAAGTTTGCGTTGATGTAGGAGAAGAAGCCATTGATAACAACTTGAGGGCTGAGCTTGAACGCAACCGACGCACCATAAGCGTTAACTTGGGAAGAACCTGTCCCAAGAGTGTTGCGGTTAGCCAAAGCAGTACCAGAAGAAGCAACTGCCGAACCACCGTCGAAGATTGCTCCACGACGATAAGCGTTTACATAGGTCAGACCAATTTGCAACGCTTCGCTTGGGCTAAAGGTCAATTGACCCAAAGCACTGTAGCTACCATTGAACAAACCATTTTTATCAGAAGGGTTGTTCGCACCGAAAGTCAACTGAGTGCCAGTGGAGTTATCAGCCAAGTAGCCTAAGCTAACCTGGAAGCGATTGTTGAGGTTGTAGTTTGCACCAATCCCTGCACCGCCACCAATCAAGTAGATCGGGTTGCGCTGCGCGAAGATGGAGAGCGGACCTGTACCACCATCAGCCGCATCCAATGCAGGGCTGACAGTCGGAGCATAGTCATAGTGCAGACCACTAACGGCTGGAATATAGAATTTCAGGTTTTCGCCAACCGGGAAGTAGTAAGCCACCCAGTCGATCAAACCAGAGTTACCGCCAGTGTTACCAAAATTGAAGGTTTGAATACCTTCAGCACCGCTACCTGCGGGAAGGTTGAAGAGACCTGCGTTACCAGCTGCAATCCGGGTAACGAGCAAGTCTTTTCCGGTAAAGCTGGTGTTCAGAGCTAAACGAACCCGGTTCTGGAATACGGTATTGTTTCCGTTAGTTCCATCCACACCAAACTCATCAGTCAGAGCGAAGACCACTTCCCCTGCCAGTTTGGTGGTGGTAGAGAATTGTTGTTTCTCTAAGGTCGAAGTCCGAGCTTCTAAGGAGTCAACGCGACCACGCAGAGTTGCGAGTTCAGCTGCGAATTCCTCTTGCAGTTTTTGCAAGGTTGCGAGGTCTTCTTTCTTAACCAAGTCAGCGGTTGCTGCTGCGATCAACTCGTTAACGCGATCGAGACAAGCGTTCAAACCAGCCGCAAACTCATAACGAGTCAGTGCGCGGTTTCCACGATAAGTCCGGTCAGGATAACCTGCGATACAACCATAGCGCTCAACCAAGGATTGCAGTGCTTGGAATGCCCAGTCGGTGGGTCTAACATCAGACAATTGGGACACCGAGGTGACTTGTCCAGCACTATTTGCGGTTCTGCCTTCGCGGCTGTAGCGGTTGATTTGCTCTAAAGAATCAACACTAGGAGTCGCTTGAGCTTCAGGTGCAGCTTGGGCAACTTTTACAGGCTCAGCAACGACTACAGATTTAGCGGGGCTGAATTCAGCGGATGCTTGTAGTTGGGGCTTAACAGCTTCAGCAGTTTTCTCAGTCGAGAGAGATTTAACTTCTGTCAAAGGCGTAACTGATGCTGTTTGAGTGGTTTGAGTTCCCACTTCCAGAGCAGGCAATCCAGCAACTTCAGTTTTTTGAGCTGCAAATGCCGACGAAGACATCACAAGTGCTGCACCTAAGACAGCGGGACTTGTGAACAAAGAGTTCAATAGAATCTTACGCATTGTGTTTTTTCCTCACACCTTTTTCGTTTTGATAGAGCGACTGGATGAGCCTTCTATACCAAAAGCACTAAATCGGCAAAAAGCGCCCGATTTTTCTCTGCACTTCCATAGTTTACCTGCAATAGCTGAAATGTGACATACGGAAATTGTGCCAATTCTAAAACTGTCAGTATTTCATTACAGGATTCGATGGCAAGACAACGATTTAGGCTCTTTAGGTAGAGTACCCACGGCTAACAGATTGCCTTACTCAAAATTTACCCTCCTCTACCTAAAGAGGTACTTCTTTAGAGCGATCGATAAAGTTTTAATGAAACCAAACTCAATTAGCTTTAAAAAACTATCCGCTCTGGTTGGGGAAAGTGGACGCATCCAACTTTCATAACCAGAGCGGTGTAGCGGGTCTTCAGTTTAGAAACCAGACTGCCGGAAGGAACTCCGAGTTAGTCCAGTAATTGAAAATTGTACGGACAATACATTCAAAAGGTCTGAAATAACTGTTAGAGGACAGCTCCGGCGCACAGCCGACTTACTCTAACCTGACGACCCAAGCGTTTACTACTATCTGGCATGGGCATCACCTCCTACTTCCTAAGTGGGTAAATTTCAAAGGGTTTACAGACTTGGAATTCGTCGAATCCCTTCATCTGTAATTGAATGTAGCACACCCTTTCGGGATCGTGTCAAGCAATTAAAAAAGCTCCTACCAAAGTGGTAGAAGCCAGGAAAATCAGAAGATTTTGTCCCTTACAGAGCGTTACCGCGAGGCAATACTTCTTCGGGGAATACAAAGTGTTCATGAGGCTGATCCTGAGATGCCATCCATGCCCGGATGCCCTCATTCAGCAGAATGTTCTTGGTGTAGAACGTCTCGAATTCTGGGTCTTCAGCAGCCCGAAGCTCTTGCGACACGAAGTCATACGCCCGCAAGTTCAGCGCAATGCCGATGATGCCCACCGACGCCATCCACAACCCGGTCACGGGCACAAACAGCATGAAGAAGTGCAACCAGCGCTTGTTGCTGAACGCAATCCCAAAAATCTGCGACCAGAAGCGGTTCGCCGTCACCATCGAATACGTTTCTTCTGCTTGGGTCGGGTTGAACGCCCGGAACGTGCTAGAGCCTTCGCCGTCTTCAAACAGCGTGTTCTCTACAGTCGCCCCGTGAATCGCACACAGCAGCGCACCCCCGAGAATCCCCGCTACGCCCATCATGTGGAACGGATTCAAGGTGAAGTTGTGGAACCCTTGCACAAACAAGATGAAGCGGAAGATGGCAGCTACCCCAAACGAGGGAGCAAAGAACCAGGACGATTGTCCCAAGGGGTACATCAAGAACACCGACACGAACACGGCAATCGGTCCAGTAAACGCGATCGCGTTGTACGGACGGATGCCGACCAACCGAGCAATCTCAAGTTGGCGCAGGCAGAAGCCAATCAGTCCGAAGGCGCCGTGCAGGGCAACAAATGTCCACAGACCGCCGAGTTGACACCAGCGGGTGAAGTCGCCTTGGGCTTCGGGTCCCCACAGCAACAGCAAGGAGTGTCCTAAGCTGTCAGCGGGGGTGGAGACTGCGACGGTGAGGAAGTTACAGCCTTCGAGGTACGAGGACGCGAGTCCGTGGGTGTACCACGAGGAAACGAAGGTGGTTCCGGTCATCCATCCGCCGAGTGCCAGGAAGGCACAGGGGAAGAGCAGGATGCCCGACCAACCGACGAAGACGAATCTGTCGCGTTTGAGCCAGTCATCAAGAGCGTCAAAGACTCCTCTCTGCGGCGCGCGACCTACTGCGATGGTCATTATTAAAACTCCAGATAAGTATGGAATGAAAAACTGAACGCTGCTGCATCAAGAATTATGAGCAGAATTTACTTTTCGTTACCTATGCTCTTGATTATAGGAAGACTTCTCTAGAAATTTCCAGTATTTTCTTAATAAATCTTAAAATTGCGGAAATTCTTGCAATTTGACTTCGATCCGACAGAATGGGGAAGCAAGCCGTTTCTGCGGATATTTGCGATACTGAGAACTGGCAATTTGTACGATCGACATTATGTTTATTCTGGAATTAACGTTAAAGGGAACTCCAATTGGTCTGTCATTTCACCGCAAATCGGCTGAAGATGCAGAAGCGACTTATCAAGAAATCATCGGGGCAATGAAGGCTCCAGGTGAATTGTTGGAATTCACGTGCGATCGTCAGACGGATAAGAAGATTGCGGTGTTTGCGGATTCGATCGCTGCCGTTCAGATGTACGAGAAGTCGAGCGCTGCGGCTTCGGGCAGACCTGCTGGATTCTTTGCAGTGGCGGCTGAGTAGTTATGACTTTGGACGCGCCTAACCCGACTGGAGAAACGCTCCAGAAAGCGGCAATTCGAGCAACTGATCTGTGCTTCGCTTGGTCGGAAGATAAAGAAATTCTGCACTCTTGCGCTGTGGAAGTGCCAGAGGGAGAGTTTTGGATGCTATTAGGCGCAAATGGAAGCGGGAAGTCTACATTGTTAAGGCTTCTCGCAGGTTTATTACAGCCGACTGGGGGAGAAATTCAGATTTCGTCTCCGGTCGGTTTTGTGTTTCAAAATCCGGATCATCAGTTGGTGATGCCGACGGTTGGCGCAGATGTGGCATTTGGGTTGGTGAATGAGGGATTAGAGATCGATGAGATTCGCCAACGGGTGGAAGAGTCTCTGTCGGCAGTGAGTTTGGGAGCGTTTCAGCGTCGTCCGATTTATGCGCTGAGTGGGGGACAGAAGCAGAGAGTCGCGATCGCGGGTGCAATTGCGCGACATTGTGATGTCCTTTTATTAGATGAGCCAACAGCACTGCTTGATCCCGATAGCCAGTTGGAATTAGTCGCGCAGGTGCAAGCCTTAGTGAAAAAGCGGGGAATTACGGCGCTTTGGGTGACGCATCGGCTAGAAGAATTGGAATATTGTGACGGGGCATTTTTGCTGGAAGCGGGGAAAGTTGTCGATCGAGGTGATCCCGAACGGTTGAAACAAAGATTGATGCAGACGGAAGAGGTCGAAGATTAGAGCCATTAGAGCTAAGCGAACAAAATTCTCAGTTTTACAGATGAAGCTCGCCGTTGCAGATTAACGATTTGAATCAGTGTAGTACTTAGCAGCAATTTCATCATATGTATGACGGCGACGATATCGATCTTATGTATGTTCTTTCACCGCATGGATGGAGTACCTGCTTTCTGTCTATTGACAAACAGATCTACGAGTTGGGAATCACTCATGTTTTTGGAGATCCAATTCGGGATCTGATTGAAGCAACAACCTCCCTACTCAAAGGTGTTGTAACTGCCGAATTTACATGGTGGGATGAGCCGGGAGGCAATCGATGGACACTGCTCAGAAACACTGCTCAGAAACATTGGATGAAAATTATCATTACAGAATTTTCATCTCGATATGGAGATCAGATCAAAGACGAAAAGCTCTTGGTTGAGTTTGAAATCAAAATTAGTCATTTTGCGACGCTAATTTACTTTCAAATGAAAAAGCTGGCTATATTACTTAAGGAGAAAAGTTTTGAACAGCATCGTTCAGGAGAATTTCCTTATCGAGCATTTTCTAAATTAGAAGCCTTTTTCGCTCATTAAGTCCACTTTCCATTCACCTCTTCAAGAAGGAAGCCTAGATAAATTAAGAATTTGAGATCAGGGCTAGAAGTTATGATCAAGCTATTCTTTACTATCACTTACTAATATGAGCAATCTTAAAGTTGAAAAAGTTGGGGATGCGCTAGGAATCGTCCTGCCTGAAGAGGTTTTGAAAAAACTTGAAGTGAAGGAAGGAGATACACTCTATATTCTTGATACGCCTGATGGAATTAAGATAACAACTTTTGATCCCAACTTAGACACAGCGATAAAAGCATACGAGAAAGTGAATCAAAAGTATACGAATGCGTTGCGCGAGCTTTCAAAGTGACTCAGGAACCGATTTGGATATCAGAATCTTTTGTGCGACGTGTTCAGGCTGATCAACTTAAACAATATGGCGGTCGCCCTGGCATTCGGGATGAAAATTTATTGTCTGCTAGTTTAGCAAGACCACAACAGCTCTTTACCTACGGTGAATCTGCAACAATTTTCGATCTAGCCGCCGCATACGCTTACGGATTGGCGAGAAATCATCCCTTTATTGATGGCAATAAGAGAATCGCTTTCGTAGTAGCCGCAGTTTTTCTTGAGTTGAATGGTTACTTCTTGAATGCACCAGAAGAGGAAGTTGTAGAAGTCATGTTGAGATTGGCAGCAGGGCAAGAATCTCAAGCAGCGATCGCAAATTGGCTGTCAACTCGATCAATTGAACATTAGAGATCGAAATGTCGATCGAATCACTGTGCTTTTTGCGAGAATTGCACGATCGACATGAAATTGCGAATCCCATCTCTGAATGCAGACCTTATTAAAAAAATGCAATATTATTAAGATGTGAAGCGATTCAATCTTTACAAACTTGTCCTTTCTGCGTTGAGTGATGCCACGTTCTGCACCACAGGCACTTCTATTGGTGGACGGCTATAACATAGTCGGAGCTTGGCATGAGCTGAAAGAAATTCGCGATCGCCAAGGATTAGAAGAGTCGCGGCGGAAATTAGTCGAAGCGCTGATGGGATATAGCGCTTATCAAGATTTTGAGACGCATGTGGTGTTCGATGCTCAGTTTCGAGATGGCGGAACAAATCGAGAAATCATCACGAAGCATTTATATGTCTGCTATACCGATTTTGGGCAAACCGCAGATACTTATATCGAGAAAACTTGTGCAGATTTTCGATATGACATGCGGAAATTTAAGCAGCGGTTGATTGTGGCAACGAGCGATCGCGCTCAGCAGTTAACGGTTGTCGGATATGGAGCTGAGTGGATGTCGGCAGAAAAGTTAGCCAATGAAGTCGAATTTGCGGCGCGGAAAGTTCAGAGCAAATTGAAGCCGAAGAAGAAATCAGCGGGACGATTGTTGATGCATTCGCTCGATCCAGATGCTCAGAAGCGATTGGCGGATTTGCGATTTGGTAAGGACAAGCCGCAGTGAAAGACGAGTTTTGAGCAATGCGTGTGAGTTGATCTCAGCGACCATTCGTTTTGATGTCTTTGCGTTTTTGCAGAATGAATGCGATCGCTAAGTAAACCAAACTACTGGCACCAAGCACTCCCCAGTTCAAGCCTAAGTTCTGCCAAGTTGCATCGTAAACTGCACTCGCTTGAATTGGCTGTGGGATCGGCGCATGTCCTGGGATCGTAATCGCAGGTGGAATCATTGCATTTACATCGACGATCGCGCCATAAGCTCCAACTGACCAACGGCTTAGTAACAGCCAAGCAAACTTCGCGGGTAATCCTTCTAGTTCAAATAACACGCCGGAGAAGATAATCTGCGGGATCATAATCAGCGGTAACGCATTGTTGGCTTCATTTTCATTTTTGACAAAGGTTGATAGTAATAGCCCCAAACAAATACTACTCAGCAACGTTAGGAAAGTTGTCACGCCTGTACTCAATATCCAGGGAAGTAATTTTGATTCAGGAGATTGGAAATTTAGCGCGATCGCAATCACAATCAACATCGTTTGCAAAAGTGCAATTCCCGATCGCACAAAGAGCTTTGAGCCGATATAAGCGATCAAATTCAGGTTCACCAAACGCTCACGCATATAGATCGCAGCTTCTTTGACGATTTCTTGAGCCGCGCAGGAAATTCCCACCCAAATTGCAATACAGCTAAAGATGAATAAAGTTCTTAAAGCAAGAGAAGCCTGCATTGCTTCCGCTGGAACCACTTGCGTCAGAGAAGTATTATCTTTTAGAGCGAGCCGAATTAAAGTAATACCGATTGGACCAGTCAGTAGCGTGAGAAGTAAGCTTGTACGATCGCGCAAAAGCAATTGAAAATAGCGTTGACTTAACAAACCGAGTTGACGAACGAGAGCAGAATGCGCTGGCTTTGGAGAGGCAGAAGATTTTGATTTAGAAAAAGTAGAATGACGTTGCTCAATCAAGTTGGCGAACTTCGTTGCCCACATTTGAACCGTTGCTTGTACTTCTTGTTTGGTTCTGCCTTGGTCAAGCTTGATATAAATATCAGCAAAATACTTCAAATCATTAGACGGCATTTCAAAAAACTCTAAAGCGTTCAGAGGTGAGCCAAAGTAGCACAACTTACCTCCACGCCCCATGAATGCAACGCGATCGCAGACTTCTAAATTTGCAGTTGCATGAGTCACTAGAATGACCGTTCTTCCTTGATTGGCAAGCTCGCGTAATAAGTTCATCATTTCCTTGTCCAGCCCTGGATCGAGTCCAGAAGTTGGCTCATCTAGGAAAAATAATCTTGGGTCAGCGAGTAATTCGACCCCAATGCTGACTCGCTTGCGTTGTCCTCCACTCAAATCGCGCACAAACGTATGTTTTACATGGCTTAATTTCACTTGTTCTAACGTGCGATCGAGAACCGCTTTGACATTCGTATCCGGCGGCAATCGCAACTTGCAGGCATAGCTCAAAACTTCTTCAACGGTTAGATTGCCATGCACAATATCATCTTGAGGAACATAGCCAATGTGCGATCGATATAGCTCAAACTGCTGCCGCAGGTCTTCTCCATTGAGATAAACCGTTCCTGATGTTGTCGGCTCAATGCCTAAAAGCGTTTTCATCAGGGTGGATTTTCCCGCTCCACTTCCTCCGACGAGTGCCACCAATTGTCCAGGCTCGATCGACAAAGAAACATCGCTCAAAATGGTTCGTTCCTGACCTTTTTTATCTTGAACTTTGCGAACGAGATGGACTGCATCTAAGCGAATTTCATTGCCGCGATCGACGATTTCTAAACAGCCGCGCTCATATAGCAACGTAAAAGGCCCAATGCGAATGCGATCTCCCTCACGCAGTTCAGCAAAGCGCTCAATTCGTTGCCCGTTCACAAAGGTTCCGTTCGTACTATGGTCTTGCAACGTATAGCGACCATCGCGGGTCGGAGAAATTGAAGCATGACGACGGGACACAACGGGAGCATCCAATTTCATCGAGGAATAGCGCAACGGATCAGGATCGCGACCGAGTTCGACGGGAAACTCGCGAAGCTGTTTGAGATTGAGCCGAAACTTACTGGGTGTGATCGTTGGACTACTAGCAGGATTGAAATAAGTTAAAACAACTTGATTGTTTGGATCTTGCCCAATCGTTAACTGAGTTCCATGCTTCAGTAAATGACCTGTTTGGGCAGAGATGCGCGTGTGGTTGATATAAATTCCATTGCGGCTCACCTTTTCGCGATCGCCATCATAAATTCGATAGTCTTCACCTTCACGCTGAAGAATCGCTTGTTGTCGCGAGAGTACTTCCCAACCGATCTGGGGAATTTCTAAATCCGACCAAGCGCGATCGCGTCCAAGTTGATACTCTGCGTCTTGAAGTTGAAACCGGAGAATTTCACCACAATTGTTTAGTTCAATAAACGGTTGGGTTTGACTAACAAGTGTAGTTTGGTCAGCAGTACTCATCATGGCAAGAATTCCTCTCTTCATTCTTGCCTACGACTCGATCGCTCAACTTATGCAAAAAACTTTCTCCACTGATTCGGAGGGGGCGTGAGAAATTCATATGCACCCGCAGCTTTGCCAGTGGCAGTTAGCACAATGTCAAACGACAATGAAACGCGCACTTCATCGGTCTCGTTCATCGTGACTGCATGGCGTTGTTTTGCAGGAAAAATTATTAACCGTCCTTCTACAGGGGCATAAGCTGTATCCAGTTGATTCAGATAGTTATCCGCATCAACAATATCTGTATTTTCGCTTCCCAGACCTGGGCTAACTTCATTCACTCGCGCATCGTTGAAAAACACTAAACTGCCAGGATCAGACATTTCCCCAGTTGGAACTTTAATGTAGTAAACCGCACTCACATGCGCTGTATTGTGGCAATGTGCACCGACACCTTGATCAGGACGTGAAATGATCGGCCAAGCCCGCTGAATATAGAGATCAACTTTGCTTAAATCGACTCCCACTTCTTGTAAATACGTGGCGACATGCAACTCAACTTGTTTGACAATCCAGGAAAAAGCGGGATGAGTGTGAATCTGTTCGACTCCATGTAAATCGCCTGTCCACGCCATTTCAGGATAATTGCGAGGTTCGGCTCCCTGGTGCTCTAATTGCATAACTGCATCCAGCAATGCTTGTTGATGTTCTGAAGCATCGGGTAAGTCGTCATAGTAGATAGCAAGCGGGAACCAAGTTTCGATCGGCATTGGTGCATTTTCTCAAGATTTCAGCGATCGAGTGTAGCAGGTGTCGCACTCGATCGCGCTTTTGCAAAGAGTAAAGAGACAGTGCGATCGCGCTGCCCCTCCTGAAATCTTGCATGTAAGGTGAAATGAATTGGGAGATCGTCGCTCTCGTTTGCATCCCGCCCTGAACTGGAAGTTCGGGCTAACTGTGCGAAGTGGGTTGAAACCCACTGAAGAAGGGACTGCGATTGGCTGTTAGTCTAGTTCAGTGTCCCTATGGTGGATAGTATGGCGCACTAGCCAAGATGCCCCACTCCGAAATAGCCTGAAAGTAACAAAAACAAGCCAGGAGGACAGCATGAAAACCAGCTTGAACGCCACACCAATTTCATCATACAAGGGGCAACAGGTTTATATCGGCATTGATGTCCATAAGCGGCGCTACGTGGTGGTCGTGCAGATCAACCAAACGGTCGTGAAGAAATGGAGTACGGCAGCCGTGCCTGAGGAACTAGCACAACAGTTGTTACGATTTTTTCCTGAAGCCACTCTCCACAGTGCCTACGAAGCCGGATTTTCTGGGTATGTGTTGCACCGTGTGTTGAAGTTGCACGGGATCGACAACATCGTTGTCCATGCAGCGGCGGTCGAAGTCTCAGCGCACAGTCGCGTTAAGACGGACAAACGCGATGCCCAGAAATTAGCGAGCCAGTTGGAAGCGGGACGCTTGCGCGGCATCCGAGTGCCCACGCCAGAACAGGAACAGCGTCGCCTGCTGAGTCGAACGAGATCGCAACTGGTGCAGCAGCGCTCGGCGGTGCAGAATCAAATTCGCATGAAAGCGCATCAATTTGGCTTGATTGCCCCAGAAGACCGACGACAGATGAGCCACAAACTGGTGGCTGAGTTACTTGAGCGTTCCCCAGCAGAGGCGTTTCGCTTTGTCGTCGAGGTGCATTGGCAAGTCTGGGAATTCAAGTGATGGCGATCGCTTTGAGAAACTAGTGAGAAGAAGCTTTGTAGAACTTGGATTTCAAAACTCTCTAAACAATCTCAAAGCTAGCCTTGATCTAAATGCTGCTGGGGGTGCAGGAGGAATTGATATCTATTGCGAAGCTCCTTATCCCCTAGTAGGTGAGTGTAAAGCTAGCAAACACAAAAATTTACCAAATGGTGTTGCTGCCCAGCTCATTAATTTAGGTCACACTCATTTGGGGAACGCTCAAATTGAGCGTTCAGTTAAAGTTTTATTTGTTGCTGGTCGATTAACTAATGCAGCCGAGAAAGCAGCAGTTGAAGGAGAAATGATGTTATGCGCCCTGAAACATTAGAACGATTAGTAACACTAAAGGCTCAATATCCTAGAGCAGTCAATCTATTTGAGCTAGAAGCTTGCTTTAATCGCCTTTTGGCGAAGACTCAAATGAAAAAATTAATAGATATCTCGATCGCATTCAAGAAGATATCGAAGTGCGAGCCACAATTATTCAAGTTCTTCAAAAGCACCACAAGAGTTAAGTGTTGGATTCATTCAAGGACATTATGAAGCCTCGAATCCACCTCGACTACTGGATGAGAAGCAATTAAGAGACATTCTGATTGAGCTTTCTTCGCCGTTAACAGGATTCATCGGACGCAAAGATAGAGATCGCTTTTATTTTCTCCGTCCGTTTCAATGAATAGCAACTAAGCGATCGACCGTAATAAAATTCTTCTAGCACAAGCGAAGATACGATCGATATTCAGCTTCCTCCAAAAAATTAATCATTACCCCAGGTTGGATTGCGTTTGATCACAATTTCACGCTTGTCGATCATCGTCATCAACGCCGGTAAATCAGGAGAAGCTTTACTCGTGAGATTCAACTCTGCAACGGCTTGCTTACAAGTTTTACCTTCAGTCATTCGATAAGCAATTTCTTCGATCTCTGCCCAAGCCAAATCACTCTGCACAAACGCTTTTGCCATCACATTCAGCAGATTTTCCCACTGATTGCCCTCTGCCTTCGTCATCATCGTGTGAGGGATATTCAACTCACGATCGAATCTGTAATACCAAGTTTTCGGCTGACGGACTAATAGATTCTCAAACAAGACTGTGTGATCCGTATTGCTCACTGCCCGATCCGCATCAGTTGAGACGACAAACATTGGAGGAGCCGCTGCCGACTTCGACCGTTTTAGCACCTCACTCCCTAAATCGAGAAAGACTCTTAGATCTGGAAAAGTAAACCCTTTGTACCCGATCGGCTCTCCAGGCTCATCACTCTGCCATTCAAAATAGGTATTGAACGTTTTGACAAATAGATCAATCACTTTGTTACTGCTACTAAGATAAGCAGCAAAAAGTAAAGCACGATCGATTTGACTCGCTTTTTCCAGAGCCAGCCACGCTGCAAGCGTCCCCCCACCCGACAATCCGCCCACCACAACTCTATCGCCTAGCCCCTGAGCCTGCCGGAACCACTCCAGCGCAAAATTCTTGTAAGTCTCTACATTCGTTGGCAACGGGGGTGGATTCTTGCCGTTCCAGTCGCCCGCCTGCCCATGCCCAGGCAATCGCGGAATGATCACGTTATAGCCCGCCTGGTAAAACACCCGCGCCATTGGTAAAAACTGATAAGGCGCAGCCGTAAAACCGTGAAAAAACAGACAGACTTTCGTCGTCGGAGCGGGATGTAAGAGAAACTGCGATCGACAGCCATCATTTTTTATCGGTAGTCGATCCTCCTGAAACTTCGTGCGCTGAGGCAGAGAATTTGCAGCGATCGAGTAACCGATTTGAGTAAAAAAGTTTCTAGGCATGGTGCAGACCAGTAAAGGCAGATAAATCCAGAGTGCCCGACTTTACGGCGCAAATTCTGAACCCACAATCATCGAACCCGTTCCCGTATCGGTAAAAATCTCCAATAGCAGCGAGTGCGGCATCCGTCCATCCACGATATGAGCAGCTTTCACACCTTGAGCCAGCGATCGCACACAGCAATTGACTTTCGGAATCATCCCGCCCGAAACAATGCCTTCATCGATCAGCTTTCTCGCCGTCTGAATATTCAATCGCGGAATCAAGGTCGATGGGTCTTTGTAATCGCGCAGAATTCCAGCAGTATCCGTCAGTAAAATCAGTTTCTCAGCTCCGAGGGCTGCTGCAATCTCCCCGGCGACAGTATCCGCATTGATATTGTATGCCTGCCCAAACTCATCCGCTGCCACACTGGACACCACCGGAATATGACCATTGTTCACGAGCGAATTAAGAATTTGAGGATTGACTCGGGTTACTTCTCCCACAAATCCAATCCCTTCCTCGTCAGCAGGACGCGCTTCAAATAGCCCCGCATCTTTGCCACACAGTCCAACCGCAGAACCGCCAGCCTGATTGATCAAAGACACAATCTCTTTATTGACGCGACCGACCAAGACCATTTCGACCACATCCATTGTTGCCGCATCGGTCACACGCAGTCCATTCTTAAACTGAGCTTCAATCCCTAATTTATTCAGCCAAGAATTGATTTCAGGGCCACCCCCGTGAACGAGAATCGGACGTAATCCGACACAAGCCATAAAGACAACATCCCGGATGACTTTCTCTTTGAGCGCGCCTTCTTTCATCGCGGCTCCGCCGTACTTCACAACGATCGTCCGTCCTGCAAATTGCTGAATATAGGGCAGAGCTTCGCTGAGAATGCGGACTCGGGTATCGGCGGTTTCAAACTGTTCGCTGTCTTGGAGCATAGAACTGATCTGTGGGGGTAATCGTGCGTTATTTAACGATCGCGCACTATAACACCTACAAATTGTTATCTAAATTACTCTTCTAGACAACTTAAGAATTTGTCCTAAAGCTCTCGCATCACTTGGGGTAAAAATGTGGGCGGAATTTGCGATAAGGCTTGCGTCTGCCCCTGAATCCCTTCACGCTCGTAGATGCCTTTAACGATTTGACTCAACTGCCCAACCGCACTCGGTTGGAAGTCCGGCTGCTCTTGCCAGCCTTGAGCCGCTCGCACCTGATGTTTGAGCGCATGATGCAGAAATTGCGATCGCTCTTTCGTCTCAAGGCTGGCACGTTGATCAGTCGCCATTTGATAGTAAGCCAGCCCAATATGATGATGCGTTGCCGACAGATCGAAGCTGAGGGTCGGCGCGTAAGAGAGATTTGCAGTTAAATATTGCACTGCACTCAGGGATTCTTGATACGCATCGATCGCGCAAAGCATGTAAGTTGCCTGATCGTCATAATGCGTCGTGTCTTGATTTGCTAAGTGCCAGTAGGCAGTGCCGAGATTATTTTGAGTCGCGGCATAAGCGCTAGGAGCCGCCTCTAGGGTGCGATAAATCAGCGCCACTCGGTAAGCCCCGATCGCTAAGTGCAAAAAGTCTTCTGCCATCGCTAACTCTTGAACCGCTTGATCGCAGCGGGAAAGATTCCAATAGGCAGTCCCTAAATTGTTTTGCAGCATCGCGTAGTGCATCGGCTCACGCTCTGGAGTGTAATAGCGCAGGGCTTCGTTATATGCCAAGACAGCAGATTGCAGGTTAAACATGGGCATACGATGCTGCGCCAAGTTCCAATACGCGGTTCCTAAATTGTTTTGAGTCGCGGCGTAGCGAGCCGGATCAGTGTCAAAGGGGCGATGTTCAATCGAGGCTTTGTATGCCGCGATCGCATGTTGCAGATTTTCTTCGGGCGATCGCAGGCCTGCTAAGTCGCTGTAAACCGAACCGAGATTGTTCTGAATCATCGCATAGGTCTGCGGCTGAATCGCCGGATCAGTGCGATCGATCGCGAATTGATAAGCTTTTAAGGCTTTCTCTAAATTCGTTTCGACAGCACCCTCTCCAGAGCGAGCTTTGATCCAATACAAATTGGCGATGTCATTGAGCAAATCGGGCACTTGCTCAGATTTCATGTCGATCAGTTTCAGGGTTTGCTCATAGGCGCGAATCACGATCGTTAAATCCCCAGAACTGGGACGCACCGGATCGAGGCGATCACGATACCAATCTCCGAGATCGCGATATAACTGAGCGATCGTCGCAGCTGAAGCCCGTTGTTGATGCAGATCTTCAATCTGCTGCAAGAATTGTAGCGGTTTCGCATTAGGATGATTCGTCTGCAAGATATCGCCAATCGATGCTTGATCCTCAAGATGGATCGTCTGCATGACTGAAGCCAGCACGAAATCTGAAAGTTCATTATCCAGCTTAATTTTGCGATGTCCGTTAGTTGGCGCAGTTGCAGGCGGCGGAATTTGTACCGAATTATCTCCGAACGGATCACCTTCAAACTCAAATAAACCCGTATGCCATTGCCAGAAGTTGGGCACAGTTTGCTGAATCGAGCGACACCAAGGACGCGTCAGCCAAAGAACCAGATTGAAGTCGAGTTTGGGCAGTTGCAGCGCGATCGCAGACAGCGAATCGAGAAATGTTCTTTGAATATGAACAGGCTGGCGCGTTAAGCGATCGATGCCCGTGATTTGATAATTGGGCATCCCCGCTTGGACATGCGCCAGAATGTCAGGATTTTCTAAATCGAGGTCTAGACTGACGAGCGAAGTGGCAGGAGTCTCTTGAGCAAGCTCAGCCTGAAGCTGTGTAGCCAATTGACTACGTAAGGCAGCATCATCACAAACGACCATCAGAATTTGACGGCGCAAATTTAGACTTAACGCCATCCGTAGGCGCAGATAGATCTGTTGGTTCAGACTGGGAACAGCCTGAGAGACGATCTCGTTCACAGGAATATCTTGAGCGAGGGGGTGACGATCAATGACAGACATCAGCATTTCAAGAATCGCTTGTCAAGCGCAGTATAGACGAGATGATATTAAATCTCTTCGTCGAATCTGACCGATGTTCAGGATGAAACTGAGGTTTACGTAAATTTATGGATTGTCCCAAGAAAAATCCTACGAAAAAACCAGGTTACCTACTAAGGTAAGCGACCTGGTTCGTTTAAATCTACTGTAGAGCGAATTTTTGTTTAGGAAACGGCAGCGGCGACAGCAACTAATCCACCAATCAAGACTACGGCAGCGATTCCAAGAAAAATGTAATTGCGTTTCTGATTTTGGGTCGGCGGTTCGGCTTCGTACATTTTCGGCTCGATCGCAAAATTATTCAGCAATCCACTCTCTTCTTTGACATATCGCATGGGTCAATTTCCCCTTAGTGTTTTGTTAACTTTAGCAAAGTTATGGTAAATGCTCTATACCTTCAGCAGGAAGATTTAATATTCGTTACGAGAGTTAATTCTGACTGCGCGTCAGCCCATTTTGCAGCTGAAACCAGACAGCGCAATGGTTACAATCATTCAGCGCAGTCGCAACGCCGCTTACGATCGTTCAAGCCATGCCCGCATTTTCCCTGGATTTAATAAGCCATATGGATCGACTTGCTCTTTGAATTGCAGTTGTGCGAGATCCACCATTTTCATCCCGCCATCTTCAATTAAATAGGTGTGCGGATTAAAAATAAATGCGCCTTTCGATTCGTGATCTCGAATGATGTCGTTCAGGCGCTCCTCGGTTGTATAGCGAACCAATTGCAACGAAGCGGGGCGGGCTTTGCCTCCATATCTGAGAAATTCCAGATGAAACATGACTTCATCCCCGTAGTGGTGATACATTTCCTCAAGCAAAGACAAGTTCTTGTCGTCGGGGAAGAGGGTTTGTAGATAAGTAATCGTCGGATCGACGCTGCGCGCATGTAGGGTTGTATGGTTCCAAGTATATTCAGCCAGGGCAATCCCTTTTCCTGCTTCTTGAGCCGGTTTTTGATACGTGATTTCGCCGGAAAATTCTTTGACGAATTCGGCAAGTGGCTCTAAACAAGTCTCAGAAATCATTAACAAAGCAGCGTGTTTTCCGGCAGGAATATAACTTTTCAGTGCAGCAAAGTATTGAGGAATCGGATCGGGACAAATGCAGACCAGCTTTTTGATCATGCCGTCTGCATCACTGAGCGCTTGCCCAAACCGCGCCGCACTCATAAAATCGGGAAAATTGACGATAATTTCTGACCAGGGATAAGCCGGAGCCAAGGGAATTTCTAATTCGGTGATAATCCCATTCGTTCCATAAGCATGAGCGACTTTGTAAACGTCATCGCCGCGTAGTTCAAGAATCCGCGGCTCGTCTTCCATCGTGACTACTCGAACGGCAAGGAGATTGCCACGATCGCGTAATTGCCCATACGTAACTGAGCCAATGCCCCCGCTGCCGCCGCCAATGAATCCACCGATCGTCGCAGTTCGATACGTCGAGGGAGCCATGCGAATTTCCCAGCCGATTTCGCGGGTTTGCTTATCTAATGCAGCAAGTTTTGCACCCGCTTCGACACGAACCGCTCCAGGTTTCATCCACTTGACTGCTGTCATTTTCGTAATATCGAGGATCACCCCGCCTTCAAGTGGAATGCATTGCCCATAGTTACCCGTTCCGGCTCCCCGCACGGTCAAAGGTACTTTGTGACGCACGCAGGCTTGAGCAATTTTGAGTACTTCCGCTTCATTTACCGGACGAACAACCGCATCGCCAAATTTGTCCTGCAATTGCGGTTGTAAGACAGGGCTAAAGTGGTAGTAATCGTGAGAGAGCTTTGCAACTTGGGTTGCGTCGGTAATGATATCAAGTCCAACTAAATCGCTGAGAACCGATGCGATCGCATTCGGAGTCGTGGTGGTCATCGCCAAATTCCTGAATTATCTGCTGTTTCGACTATAAAGGGATTTTGCAGGGAAATTCGTATGAGACAATCCATTTTGGAGTTTGGATGACGAGAGATTTGCCAGTAGAGCAGTTCAGCCAAATAGGGTAGAAAAGATTTGGTATACAGAAATCATCTGAAGGCAAAGCTTTGAGAGTTCTATATACGCGAAAGCCTAAGCTTCAGAGAAAAGTAGTTGATTGATTAAATTCAGGACTGTTTCGGGACAGTTCAAGGGATGTTCTAGTAGCATTGTTCGTTCTGCTTTATGAGATCAACAGCACTGGTCAAGATTACTATCTACCCTTCACTTCCTCGCCCATTTTTAGCAACAGAGAGAAGCCGTACAACTTTGAGCAGAACTGTTATCGATCGCGATTTGCCAAGCTCCGATGAATTAGACCCAAATGACTGTCATCGAACCAATGAATCGCCGCTGCATCTCCCTCAATTCAGTCAATCCCAAAGCGATTTGGAAGCAACAGGGCTAGCACTACTTCTACCGCATCGCCCCCATTGTATTTTTCCAAGCTAGCTCTCGACAAAGCACAATCAACGCCCGTTCTTCTGCTCCCTTAAAAAGTTGCTTCTCAATCAGCTCCTCTAAAACCTGATGCGTCAACTGAGTCGAAAACGTGCCCCCACAGTTCAGCAAATGGCTGTAGTAACAAAACTGCGATCGACCTTCTTCATTCAGATGAAAGTGATAAATCTCCTCCCAGGTCATCCTCCGCACTGGCGTATTCACCGGAACCACAACGCGCGGAATTCCCTGAACCCCATACGGTTTACCTGAACGCGTATTCAATTCCCCCACTAAAACCGTCCACAACAACGTTCGGACTTCCTGAACTTGGTCAGGCGTAAACATAGGATCAGGCTCGCTCGTCAAGCGAATGCCCGTATTGAGAAATAGCGGATTAAAGAGCTGAGAATTGTAGACGATCCCGACTGCCCAATGGCGATCGTCTTCCAATTTGACAAATGTGCCAAAGCCGTAATCATCGGGAGAAGGCGCATCGATAAAATCCAGGCTATCGTCCACCTGCACCACATAATCGCAGTGTGAATTCGATTTAACAATCTTTCCTAATCGCATGATCGACTCCTCAAGCATTCACAGGCATTTTACCGCTATGCGAGTTTTTGTACTACAAACTTGATTGTTTTTAGCTTTCGCCTCCCCAGTCTCCACATCAGTACGATAAGATAAATTCCTGCTTGTATACGCCACCACAAAACCATCATGAGTACTGGAACACTGTTCGATAAAGTTTGGGACTTACATACGGTCGGAATTTTACCGTCGGGTCAAACTCAGCTTTTTATCGGACTCCATCTCATTCATGAAGTGACCAGTCCTCAAGCATTTTCAATGCTGCGAGAACGCGGTTTATCCGTTTTATTCCCCGATCGCACCGTTGCCACCGTTGATCACATCATCCCAACCGACAACTTAGCGCGCCCCTTCGCCGATTCGATGGCAGAAGAAATGTTGCAGGAGCTTGAAAAAAATACTTCTGCTAACAATATTCGCTTCTATCCAGTCGGTTCTGGCAGGCAGGGAATTGTACATGTGATTGCACCGGAGCAGGGATTCACGCAACCTGGAATGACGATCGCATGTGGAGATAGCCATACTTCGACACATGGAGCATTCGGCGCGATCGCATTTGGGATCGGAACCAGTCAAGTCCGCGACGTGCTAGCTTCTCAAACCTTGGCGTTGTCCAAACTGAAAGTCAGAAAAATCGAAGTCAACGGCAAGCTCAATCCTGGCGTGTTTGCCAAAGATGTCATCTTGCACATCATTCGTAAACTTGGGGTGAAAGGCGGCGTGGGCTACGCTTACGAATTCGCTGGAACCACGTTCGAGCAAATGAGCATGGAGGAGCGCATGACCGTTTGCAATATGTCGATCGAAGGAGGCGCACGATGCGGATATGTCAATCCGGATCAAGTTACCTATGACTATCTCAACGGTCGAGATTTCGCACCCAAAGGCGAAGCATGGGATCAAGCGATCGAATGGTGGAATAGTCTCCGTAGCGATGCCGATGCTGTTTTCGATGATGTTGTAGTTTTCGACGCGGCTGACATTGCTCCAACTGTAACTTGGGGTATCACACCGGGGCAGGGAATTGGCATTAGCGATCCCGTTCCTACTCCAGATACGATGCCCGAAGATGAACGAGCGATCGCGCTTGAAGCTTATCAATATATGGACTTGAAGCCGGGTGAACCGCTGCAAGGAACCAAAGTCGATGTCTGCTTTATTGGAAGCTGTACAAACGGGCGTATTTCTGACCTGCGAGAAGCGGCAAAAGTCGCTCAAGGGCGACAAGTTGCAGCAGGTGTAAAAGCGTTTGTCGTTCCGGGATCAGAGCGGGTAAAAGTCCAAGCTGAGAAAGAAGGACTCGATCGTATCTTCGTCGAAGCTGGATTCGAGTGGCGTGAACCCGGTTGCTCAATGTGTCTAGCAATGAATCCCGACAAGCTAGAAGGTCGGCAACTCAGCGCATCTTCTTCTAATCGTAACTTCAAAGGTCGGCAGGGATCAGCATCCGGTCGCACTTTACTCATGAGTCCTGCAATGGTCGTTGCAGCAGCAGTCACAGGCAAAGTGACCGATGTACGTGAGTTGATGTAGCGTGGCAAATGAACGCGACTGGCAGCAGGATAAGCTGTTGAGCCGTGGCGAGATTGCTAAACTCTAAACTAAAGCAATCAGGAATTGACGTTCACGAACTCAAAGGTGGGCGAGGTGCAAGTAAGCTTGACCTCTACAAAGATGAAGTAGGTAACATCTATATCAAGCGCAAAGGTGGACTTGATATAGGCGAGCCAACAGGATTGAACATCAATGATTTCTGATTGCTTTTGTTTGGAGGGTAGTGTTCTAGATGTGTGGGCATAACGTTATACTGCTCGCCCGAACTCATGACGATTGATGAATAATCCAATCACAGTATCATGCATCTTCTCAGTCTTGGAAAAACAGATCGTCTTTCTGGCAAGCCGCTTGATCCGAGTTCTCAAAGTTAGATGTTTCCGCTCAATGCGCTGTGTGTTGGCTTTGCCAACCGTATGGTGCTGCTCATCTAGCAATCGCAAGTAAGCTCCCCAACTATCGGTGTAAAACCGTTGAATCGAAAAAGGAGCTAACAGTTGCTGAAGTTGCTTAAGAGCTGAGTCTTCATGGGTGGCTAGCACATAGGCAAGGACTTTTCCAGTTTGATGGTCAATCGCGTGCCACAACCATCGTTGATGCTGCTTTGACTCGACAAAACTCCACATCTCGTCCATCTCCGCCGCCTCGACTCTGACGACCATGACTGCCGTGTTATCCGGTTGGTGCTGTTCGAGCAGACTTATGTTTACTTGTTCAAGTTGACTTGACTTTTTTTCAGCGTTTCAATCACAGTCGTTGGGCTAATCTTCAACACTCTGGCGGTATCACGAATACCACTGCCGTTGATTGCCATGTCGCTGATTTGCGCTTTGACTTCAGGCAGTCGTCCTCGATAGCTAAAGTTCAAGATAAATGATCGTCTCGAACACTCTAAGTTACGGCAACAATACCGTTGTTTTCCAGCAGCACTGCGACCATGCTTAACGACATCCACACTCTGGCAATCGGGACATTGAACAGGTTCTAGGACCATCTCGACTCAGCCCTCTAACACATCGTTTTCATTCTGCCATATATCCACATATCTAGAACACTACCGTTTGGAGGAATCAAAATGGACTCTGAAGTGTATGTGGAATTCAGCTTGACAGGAATCGATTTGAACCCTGAAGATATCACGTCGAAAGTTGGAATTGAGCCAACAAAAACGTGGCTTAAAGATGAGTTGATTTCTCCAAAAGGGCAGATTCGGTATAAGCAGAACGGCTGGAAATTACGATCGCACTTAGAAGCTTCAGACGATTTAGACGAACATTTCCGAGTCATTCTGCAACAACTCCGACAAGGCTGGCAACCTCTGATTGAACTTTGCTCAGTTTACGAAGCTGAATTTTGTGGAGTGATTTATACATCTGGAGAGCGTCCAGCAATTCACTTCGATCGAGAACTGCTCAAGGCTGTTTTACAACTGAATGCAGAAATCGATGTCGATCTTTACGTATTGCCAGATCATGATGCTGAACTCAATGCGACCCAACGAAATCATTCAACGGAAATGAACCAAGCCTCGGAAGCGTCAATAGCAGCGGCATCAAATGAATTAAAGTCGCTGCACAGAGGAGCATAAATCTTACATCCCTACAATGAACTATAAACAGCAAGTTGCTGATTTCTACAATTCGAGAGCTAACTATGATAATGACCTCACTCACAGTCGCGCAGTCCGTTTACTCAACTACACTCAATTGCATCCAGATTATTCTGTCTTAGATGTTGCGACTGGAACAGGTAGCATTGCGATCGCGGCTGCCAAACAGGTCAAATCCGTCATCGGTATCGACATCGCCGCAGAGCTTCTCAAAATCGCTCAACAAAAAATCGCCGTAGAACAACTCACGAACATTCAATTGCTTGAAATTGATGTCGAAGCTTACCAAGCTGAACCAGAGCAATTTGATGCCATCTACTGTTCGTTTGCGATCGTGCTTTTCCCCAACATCTCCAAAATTGTGCAAAACTGGTATTACTTTCTCAAACCTAATGGCTTCATTGCTTTTAGCTGCTCCTCTGAGAACTCCTACCTTGTAGATACGATCGTAGAATCCTGTGCCGCTCATGGTGTCACCCTGCCAAACCTGCATTACTTGCTTGGAACCCCTGAGCGAATTCAGAACTTACTCGGATCGATCGGCTTTCATTCCATCGAAATCCATCCACACCAGCTTGGAAAATATCTAACAGTCGAACAAGCCCAAAGCCGATGGAGCGGAAAATTCTGGCTGCACATTGATAATCCGCTACCTCAAGTAGACCCAGCAATCCTTGAGCAAATTAAAGCAAGTTACGATCGTGCGATCGCATCACTCGCCACCGATCAAGGTATTTGGCACGAAGAACTGATCTACTACGTGATCGCTAACCGCGCTTGAACTCTCAATTTCAGAGCGTTATGTCAAGACATCAGGTTGCAACACTGGAATTTCGATCACAAACTGTGTCCCCGTTCCAAACGTTGAATCATAGTAAAGCCTACCTCTGTGCCGCTCCGCAATGATTTGATAGCTAATTGAAAGTCCTAACCCGGTTCCTTTTCCAACAGGTTTCGTCGTAAAAAACGGATTAAACAAAGAAGACCGTACACTTTCTGGAACGCCTTGCCCATTGTCCGCAATCATAATTTTGACGAAGTTTTTCTCAGTCACCTCCGTCCGGATGCGAATCGTACTCGGATTCTTCTCAATCTCCTCATAGGTTCGATCGTGATTCACCTCTTCTAACGCATCGATCGCATTACTCAACAGATTCATGACGACCTGATTGAGTTGCCCTGCGTAGCATTCAACCAGTGGCAAATCACCGTATTCCCTAGTAATTTGAATCGCTGGATGCTTTGTCGTAGCTTGTAACCGATGGCGTAAAATCAGCAGCGTATTCTCAATCCCTTCATGCACATCGACTGCTTTGTATTCAGCTTCATCTAATCGGGAGAAGTTGCGAAGCGACAAAACAATTTCCCGAATCCGGTTCGTCCCAACTTGCATCGATTGCAAAAGCTTTGTCAGATCTTCAGTCAGAAACGGCAGATCAATCTCATCTAGCTGATCCTGAATCACAGCAGGGGGATTCGGAAAAGTCTGCTGATAAGTTTCAACCAAAGTGAGCAAGTCTTGCGTAGAAGTTTTGACATAGGAGAGATTACCGTGAATGAAATTCACGGGATTGTTGATCTCATGCGCTACTCCTGCCACCATTTGACCCAGTGCAGACATCTTTTCGCTCTGCACCATATGTAACTGAGCATTTTGTAAATCTTGCAGAGTCGATTCTAACTTCTCAGTTTTGATCGAAAGTTCTGCCTGAGTTTTCTCGGACATTTCTCTTGCTTCATCAATGGCTAAAACCTGCGGTAAGCTACTCCAACAGGCGATCGCAACTCCCAAGAATGCCACCACGAGTAGTACCAAAATCAGCAGAGAAGACTGAATGCTTGCTGCTACATTATCTAATGTTGATCTCACCCACCAGCTAATACTCGTCGTCATAGCAATGATGACCAGGAGCGAAATCACCTGAGTTGAGAGGAAATCTGTTTGTTCCGAAAGCAATTTGGGTTGATAGAGCCGAAACCACCATTCAGACTGAAATGGAGCAAACTTAACTTGCTGCATTCCCCAACTGAGCAATCGAACGATGAAAGGAAGCGACAGCCCGAGAAGTAAATCTTGCCAACTCCAAGCCATTCCACCGACAATCAGTGCCGTGACTTCAATGCACAAGAAAAAGAGCGATGCTTTTGCCCAAAGAGACTCTGGACTCTTACGCTGATGCCACATTCCCAGATGGAACGCGATCATCGCAATCAGATAGCCCGTGCCTGTGATCATGATGATTCGATCAACATTTCCCCAGACCAGGCATATCAAGCTAAACAGCAGAGTTAGAGACAGTGCAGGTGCAAATACTCCTCGCTGCGAAACGACCCCAAAAACTGGAGCAATATAGCGATCGCGTGCCAACTGATAGAGAATTCGAGACGTATTAGAAACAGCCGTTGCAGAACTCAGCAAAGCGCCACTTGCAATTAACATCGTCACCAGCAATGGAGCAGCATCTCCCCAAAAAGGTTGCGCCGAATTCACTAAAACCAGAAAGGTCGAGGTGGCATCAGTAGGACTGAGACGATTGATAATCCAAGAGCCAGCGATGTAGACAAGCGGTAATAAAACAGCAGCACCTGCAATAAAATTCAAGGTCGATCGAGGCCGCTGACTATCTGCGACAAATGAAGATCCCGTTTCAGCCCCATAGACGGCATACACTGCCATGAAATACCATTTCATCCAACCTTCCAGCGAAAAGCTTGCACTTTGCATCGGCACGATCGTTGAGTTGTGCGCGAAGAAGGTTAGCCAACTGAATCCAAACACACAAAAAGCAATGATCAGTCCGATCGCAGGCAGCACAAAAAACGAGTGCAGGATACTCAAAGCTCTCGTTCCGCTGAACGCAAGGATGTAGGGCAGTAACGTAAAGAGAACTCTGAAGAAAGTCGTTGGGATGTGAATTGAGATGGGATCGAGATTTGTCTGAATCAAATCCGTCAAAATCATCGCATTCATCGGAGGAATGGAAACCCATCCAAGCCAGTAACCGATCGCGCTATATTGAGCGATCGCTGGATACGCCTTTAATAATCGAGTCGTATAGTTCGGCGTTCCACCTGAAACATCAGGATAGATTTGCCCCAGATGCCGCACTTGCAGATTTAACATCACTCCTGCAATTGTACTGATGATCCAGACTGAGAGAGCTTGTATCCCAAGCGCTCCATGCATCGCTGGCGCAGTTCCTAACCAAAGCAGCACTCCCCCTAAACTGAATCCCAAAGTTTCAAACGAGGTTAACGTTCTTGGCAGAATCGGAGGCAAGATCGAACCAGGATTCGCTGAAATTGGCTCAAACTTCCACCGAGAAAAAGATTCGGAACTGAATATCATAGAGGGCTTTTAGGCTGCAATCTTTCTCCTCCAAGCATTCCCAACTCAACGCTCATAATCGATGGAAAACTTAACATTTCCTCAGAGAAAACTAAAATCAGTCCCCATCAGGTTGAGCGATTTTGGGTTCTGATCAGGTGCATTGATTTGTATGAAGTCTAGACCCTCAAAACAAAACATCTGGCACCGAATCAACTGCACCAGATGTTGATGAATTAGCGGTTAGCCCTAAGCTTCGACAGCTTCCGCTTTCGGTTCTTCTTGTTTCACGGTCAAATAGCGAATCACTTCGTTACTCAAGCGCATTGCTCGTTCCATTTGAGCAATCGGGCTTCCATCTGACTTAAAATTCATTTGGATATAAACACCTTCGCGCTGTCTTTCAATTTCGTAAGCCAAGCGACGCTTACCCCGATGCTGAGTTTCGATGATCTCCGCACCGTTTTCCTTCAAGATCGATTGATACTTCTCGATCGCTTGATCGACTGCTTCATCCCCGATGTCAGGACGCAAAATATACATCGTTTCGTACAACTGGCTCATGAAATCGACTCCTTATGGTCTAAATGGCTCTTTCGAGTGATCAGCATCGCCCAACAATCAGACAAAAATCGCTTGATTTAGGTTGGGAAACCCCAATAATGAAAGGGCAAGGAATTACAATTCTATACCAGTTTCTGAATGATTCGTCGCGCTCTATTCCCCGGTCTAGCAAAATACGATTAATTTCTTATGGCACAGCGTTATGTCCGCGTTCAAACCCCTGACGACAAAATCTATTACGGCTTACTGCAAATCGATCGCACTGTTCAAGTTTTAGACGCTCCCCCTTGGCATCGAGGACAACTGACAGAGCATCGACTAAATGCCGCTGAATATCGGCTGCTTGCCCCCTGTGCGCCCTCGAAAATTATTGCAGTCGGCAAAAACTACGCCAGTCATGCCGCTGAAATGGGAACCCCTGTGCCCCAAGAGCCGCTTTTATTCCTCAAACCCACCACCACCATCATTCCGTTGGACGCTGAGATTTTGTATCCACCGCAATCTGAGCGAGTCGATTATGAAGGAGAATTAGCGCTAGTGATTGGCGATCGCACAAAAGACTGCACCCCTCAACAAGCCCACAGCAAAATTTGGGGATATACGATCGCAAACGATGTCACTGCCCGAGATCTACAAAAAAAAGATGGGCAGTGGACGCGAGCCAAAGGCTTCGATACGTTCTGCCCCTTAGGTCCTTGGATTGTCAGAGAAATTAATCCCGATGCGCGCATCCAAACTTTTTTGAATGAAGCCCCCGTTCAATCTGATTCGATCGGAAATATGGTGTTTTCACCGGATTTCCTAGTCTCCTACATTAGCCAAGTGATGACCCTACTCCCTGGAGATGTGATTTTAACGGGCACTCCTGAAGGTGTGGGAGCCATGCAGATTGGCAATCGAGTTCGGGTTGAAATCGAAGGCATCGGCTTCTTAGAAAATACGGTTGGCGAACGCTTACCCGTTCGCCAAGCCCAATTACAGGATTAGCGCACCTGCATATAGACGGCATCTGAGATCGTGGGAATTTCTGCATAACGTCCCAATGCAGATTGCACGATCGAATACCCGACTGCCACAATCATCCCTAAAAAGACAGCGTTGAATAGCGTTTGCGTCAACAAGCCCATACCAAAAATAGGGGATAGCGCAAATTGCCAGATAATGCTGACCAAACTCAATAAAATTCCAAACAGAATCGCTTGCATGGTATTGAATCGGATAAAGTGCGGCACATTTTCGTTGCGCACCACCAATAGGAACAGCGCAAAGAACACAATTAACGGAATGAATCCGGTGTAAATCGAGAGGAGTGGAGCCAGCGGCAAGGCAACGATCGCAACCAGTGGACTGAGAAACGAGTCCGTCGCCAGCAAGATCCGCCCAACGAAGCCCACTACATCTAATAAGGGTAAGAGATACACTAGACAAGCAAAAATGCGATCAGACACCGTTGTAGAGCCGCGCCACGTCATAACTCAGTTCTCCTCGTTCGTATTCAGATGAATTGGGATACGCCCAGAATAGCGCACTTCCACCTTATTCAATATTTGCCACCCGAAATCCCATCTGGCACTCAAACTGATCTGGGGTCTTTTCCCCCAGTTTCAAAATTGCCTGCCCGCAACGCAGTTGACCCTGCCGCCATCTGGGTTGTCCACTTTGATCTGCCATTAAGCAGTTCTGGCAAACTTGCTGGGGTGAAAGGAGTTGTTCGCCCGCTAGGATGACTAACATCGCGCCTCCAAAAGAATGATTAAATCACACACTTCATGAATCTTCAGATCGCATTCAAAGCGCTCTACACTTGACCCTTGAGCCTATTTTAGAACAAGCTTTTTGAAAAGTAAGGTAATTCTGATACAGCTTAACTGTCAGATACGATTCACTGCTTTGACATATTTTTCAAACCAAATCGGTTCACTCTTGAATTGCAGTTCGATCGCTTGAATAAAATCGCTGAATTCTGCAATCAAATCTGGATTACGCCAGCCTTTTCTTGTTTCTTCTGCAATGATTCTCAACGCTTCTTCAGGTGAAAATGCTTTTTTATAGGGGCGTTCGCTGGTCAGTGCATCATAAATATCAAGGATTTGAAACACTTGTGCCAAAAAAGGAATGTCATCGCCTTTCAAGGCATCTGGATAGCCAGACCCATCCCAACGTTCATGATGATGCCGGATGATCGGGACAACGCCGCGCATGGTTCGCAGCGGTTGACAGATTTTTTCGCCGATCAGGACATGCTGTTTCATAATCTGAAACTCTTCAGGAGTGAGTCGTCCTGTTTTCAGCAGCACAGCATCGGGGATGCCTACTTTGCCGATATCGTGCAAATATCCACCCCACATCAAGTCGCGAATTTGCGATCGCGTTAATCCCAAAAATTCACCGAATGCTTTTCCCAGCATCACCAGTCTTTCACAGTGATCTCCAGTATTTGGATCGCGACTTTCAACGGTTCTCGCAATTGAGAACAACACTTTTTCCGCGTGATCTAAATCTTCATTCAGGCGTTTCTGATGCACGAGCGATTTGACTCGTGCCGAGAGTTCTAATTGATCAAAGGGTTTGGTCAAGAAGTCGTCGCCCCCGGCTTCGATGCCGCGGAGCCGCGATCGGCGATCGTCTAATGCTGTAATAAAGACGACTGGCGTCAAACGAGTGAGTTCATCTTCTTTGAGGCGACGGCACACTTCATACCCATCCATGCCTGGCATCATCACATCGAGCAAAATCAGGTCAGGATTCGTTTGCTGAAGTTGTGCAAGTGCAGTCGCGCCGCTTTCTGCTTCAATGACATCGTAGCCTTCTACAGAAAGCAAAGCTACAGCGGTCATCCGGCTCGAAGGATGATCGTCTACTACCAAGATGGTGGGTCGCTCCAAGTCTAGGTCATTCACACGGGAAACGCCTAAGTCACTGAACAATAGGAGGCAAAACTAAATTGCCTTTTCCAGTATGGTCACGCAACCGAGGAAATTGATCAGCGTGGGGATGGAGAATCACAATCGCTAGCATTCAGCGTGATGATCGTCACTTCGGGAGGACAGAACAATCGACCTGGAAAGTAAGTTCCTAATCCACGATTGACATAAAGTCGATTCTTGCCAATGTGATGCAGTCCTTTGACCCATTCCCAATGTTTCATAACTCGGTAACAGGCAGCGAGAACTGGAATTCTGTACTTGATTTTCTTGGGAAGGATGCGATAGAGATAGGCGCAAAAGGCTGAAATATTGACAATGCCTGGAATGATGATTTGCCCACCGTGGCTATGTCCTGAAAGTTGCAGATCGACTCGCCATTTTTGTAGGGATTCGGCGCAGTCGGGATTGTGAGCGAGCACAATGCGCGGCAAGTCGGCAGGAAGTTGATCCATGACTTCGCTAGATTGTTTGTAGGCAGGCGACCAAAAGTCTGCGAGTCCAACTAGGGCAAGTTCTGATCCAACCGGATAAACGATTTCATTCCAGAGAATTTGGATATGAATGTTGGCTAGAGCATCAATGATAATTTGCTGACTATCGCGGCGATATAAGTCGTGATTGCCCAAAATGCCATAAATTCCTGATCTGGCTTTTAACTGTTTCAAATGATGGACAAGTTCATAAATCGGCTGCGGATCATCAGTCACAAAGTCGCCTGTGATGACGATGAAATCGGCTGCGGCTTGATTGGTAATCTCGATCGCTTGATTCAGAATTTTTTCAGATAATCGCTCTCCGTCAAAGTGCAGGTCAGAGAGTTGAACGAGTGTTGTCCCATGCAGGTGAGGGGGAAGGTTGTCGATCGTGAAATTTAGGGTTTCGACCTTAAGCGACTGGGTGAATAGGGGCTGCATATCATCTGGCTATAGCGCGCTCCTAGCTTAACAATTCTGAACCGATGTCAGCGGTGAAGCCTTCATGAACGCTTTAAGAAAATTTGGTGAGCAGTCCTAAGAGTTTTCGGCTAGTGGGAGTGAGCAGTTTTCGGCGGTAGGCATCTGCGGCTTTTTTGATCATTTCGGCTTGAGTGGGATAAGGATGAATGACCGTAGATAACGTGTTGAGTCCGCGTTTCCCGACGATCGCGGTTGTGATTTCGCTGATCATTTCTCCGGCATGACGCGCGACGATCGTGGCTCCAAGAATTTCGTCTGATCCTGTTCGATGCAGTAATTTGATGAAGCCGTTGGTTTCTCCATCGGCAATCGCACGATCGACCTTATCTAAGGTGATTTTAATCAGTTCAGCGTTATCGCTTTCGTAGATCCCGACATGCGCAATTTCGGGATCGGTGTAAGTGACCCAAGGCATGGTCAAACTGCTGAGTTTCGATCGACCAAACCCAAACGGTGAAAACAAAGCGTTTTTAATCACAATCCGCGCCGCAGCATCTGCCGCATGTGTGTATTTCCAATCCATACAGATGTCACCTGCTGCATAGATGCGCGGATTGGTCGTTTGCAGATAGTCGTTGACTTTGACACCTTTGCGATCGTAGTTCACCCCCACCGCTTCCAGATTCAATCCTTCTACATTCGGAGCGCGACCTGCACCCACAAGAATTTCATCGACGACAAAGCTCTCGCCGTTTGCATCGATCACTTTCCCATCAGGAGAAGATCTAACTTGATCAATGTTGCAGTTCAAGATCACGCGAATGCCTTCTTTGAGAAAAACTTGCTGAAGCAGTTCGGCAGCGTCAGGATCTTCTCGATCGAGTAACCGAGCATGTTTATGAAATAGCATCACTTCACAGCCTAAGCGCTGAAAGGTCTGTGCCAATTCACAGCCAATTGCACCGCCGCCAATCACAGCCAAGCGACGAGGACGATCGGTTAATGAAAAAACTGTTTCATTCGTCAAATATCCTGCTTCTGCTAATCCTGGAATTTCAGGGTCACGCGCCCGTGCTCCAGTCGCAATCACGGCTTTTTTGAAGTTGAGAATGCGATCGCTCACTTGAATGCGATCGCGATCCAAAAAGCTCGCTTCACCCAGAAAGACATCCACGCCTAATTTTTTAAATCGATCGGCTGAATCATTTTCACTGATGCCTGCTCGCAATTGACGCATTCGTTCCATCACAGCCGGAAAATCGACTTCAATCGTATCCGGAGGAATCACACCAAACGATCGAGCATCTCGCATCTCAGCCACGACTCTCGACGATCGAATCATGCATTTAGACGGAACACAGCCGACATTCAAGCAATCTCCGCCCATTAAATGTTTTTCGATCAGCGCCACTTTCAGTCCGATCCCCAGTCCGGCGGCTCCTGCTGCAACGACTAAACCTGCCGTTCCTGCGCCTAGAACCACCAAATCATAGCGATCGCTCGGTTGCGGATTCACCCAATCCGGCGGATGCACCCGCGAAACCAAGAGTTGATTGTGAACATCATCAGGAGAAATCAGGCTCATGAATCTTCGACCCCGCTATCTTGCAACGCTTTTCGCGCAATTCGTGTCACATAGACTGTTACGACTACTGTAGCGATTAGCCCAACTATCCGAAGTCCCCATTGCGCTAGTTGTGCTTCTGAACTCAAGGGTGCTTTGCCTAAAGTTGCTAGATTGCCCGCAAGCGAGCCGATGTAGACATACATGATGATTCCTGGAATCATGCCGAAACAGCCGAGCGCATAATCTTTTAATGAAACTTGGGTCACACCAAACGCATAATTTAATAACGTGAATGGAAATACGGGAGACAATCGGGTAAGGATAACAATTTTCAATCCTTCTTTTGCAACTGCTTGGTCGATCGCTTTCCACTTCGCATTGGCTTCAATGCGTTGAGATACCCAATCTCTCGCAACATATCGTCCGACTAGAAAAGCTGCGATCGCGCCTAAAGTCGCCCCAATTGCTACATAAAGTGAACCAAGAAAAAGTCCATAGACAAGCCCTGCCCCTAGCGTGAGCAGCGTTCCCGGAATCCAGAGAACAGCAGCGCACATGTAGAGCAGGATAAACACGATCGCGCCTGTCGCGCCAAGATTTTGAATCCAAGTCAGGGCATCTTGTAGCATTTACTAAAAAGTAGCATTTACTAAAAAATAGAGTGCTGAAATTAAAGTAACGTGAATCTCGTATCGAGGAGCAGCTTGCATCCGATGTAAGAATTTGTAATAAAAACGCTCATCAAAACGGATTACCTTAACAAATAGCGCAACATGATGATTTCTACGGTCACCATTAAGTTCTTGATTCAAAGCCTTACACAGCAATGGATACAAGCCCTTAAGCTAAAACTTGGGATCATCTGTAAAATGACACGTCAGCAGATCACTTAAATTTACAGTGTTGGGAAGTTTAGAATGAGCAGTAATTTAGCAACAAAACTTCGCGAAGGAACCAAGAAAGCTCACACGATGGCGGAAAACACCGGATTCATCGCGTGCTTTTTGAAAGGAACGGTTGAGAAAGAATCTTATCGCAAGCTCGTTGCAAACTTTTACTTTGTCTATTCGGCAATGGAAGAAGAGATGCGCCGACACAAAGATCATCCGATCTTGTCGAAAATCTACTTCCCAGAGCTTGAACGGAAAGAAACGCTAGAACAGGATCTTGCTTACTACTTCGGTAAGAACTGGCGCGATCAAGTCGCTCCGTCGGATGCCACTCAGTCCTATGTCGCTCGAATTCATCAAGTCGGACAAAGCAATCCTGAGTTGCTGATTGCTCACTCTTACACGCGCTATATTGGCGACTTGTCGGGTGGTCAAATTCTCAAGAAAATTGCTCAGAACGGCATGAATCTCACAGAAGGCGAAGGCACGAACTTCTATGAGTTCAAACATATCTCTGATGAGAAAGCCTTCAAGAAAGAGTATCGGGCACGTTTGGATTCGATGGATATTGATGAAGCAACTGCTGATCGAATTGTCGAAGAAGCAAACGATGCGTTTGGCATGAACATGCACATGTTCAAAGAGCTAGAAGGCAACCTGATCAAAGCAATTGGACAAGCATTGTTCAATGCGTTGACCCGCAGACGCGCACGCGGCAGCACAGAGTTGGCAACGGCTGAATAGGCTGAATAATTCGAGTCTTGAGATTAAATTCTCATTTTTTGAATCCTGGAGGCTTGGTGAAGAAACCCATCAAGTTTTCAGGATTCGTTGTTGGAATTGATATGATTAGCGCGATCGTGAAAGATTCCGCGTGATGCGAGAAGTCGGGATTTTGCAAACATCCAACTTCTGAGAATCTAAGCTTTAGACTAAATGGACTGAATTTATGGCTGCGAAGATTCCGGTTACTGTCATTACTGGCTTTTTAGGAAGTGGAAAGACTACGCTGATTCGTCACCTGTTACAAAATAATCAGGGACGGCGAATTGCTGTGTTGGTGAATGAGTTCGGGGAAATGGGAATCGATGGCGAACTTCTGAAATCTTGCCAGGTTTGCCCCGAAGACGAGACGACTAATGAGACGAGTAATATTGTCGAATTGACGAACGGCTGCCTCTGCTGCACAGTGCAAGAAGAGTTTTTGCCCACGATGTTGGAATTGCTCAAGCGCAGAGACAGTTTAGACTCGATCGTGATTGAAACCTCTGGCTTAGCTTTACCAAAACCGTTGATCAAAGCATTTCGCTGGCATGAGATTCGTAATGCAGCTACAGTCGATGGTGTGATCACCGTTGTCGATTGCGAAGCGGTTTCAACCGGAACGCTTGCGGCGGATTTGCAAGCGGTCGAAGCACAGCGACAAGCCGATCCCAATCTTGACCACGAAACGCCGCTGCAAGAATTGTTTGAAGATCAGCTAGCTTGCGCTGATTTAGTGATTTTAAATAAGACGGATCTCGTAGACCGTGAGGCTCAGGAGAATGTGCGATCGCTCGTCGAGCAGGAGCTTCCAAGAGCTGTCAAAATTGTGGAAAATGGGCGGGCAGGAGAGCTTGATCCAAACTTGCTTCTAGGGTTCAATGCGGCGGTAGAAGATCATTTAGAAGCGCGTCCGAGTCATCACGATACAGAAGAAGAACACGACCATGACGATGAGATTAACTCGACTCATTTAATTTTGGATCAAGCCTTTGATCCGGAACAGTTGCGATCGCGTTTAGAAAAACTCGTCCAGGAGCAGGAGATTTATCGAGTCAAAGGGTTCGTGGCAGTGCCAAATAAACCGATGCGGCTCGTCATGCAGGGGGTGGGTTCCAGGTTTGAGCATTTCTACGATCGACCGTGGCGATCTGATGAACGGAGACAAACTCGATTAGTCTTTATCGGTAAAGACCTCGATTCGACTCAATTAATCTCGAAGCTTGGTTAGACGACCATTTCGCCGCATTCATCGACTAAATAGCACAATGCTCGGAATCTTAGACCGACAAATTGGTCATACAGGGGATTCAATTTGCACATGGGAGGGATATGCGCGATCGTGCGTCCAAACAGCTTGATATCGCGTTCAAACGGGCATTGTGCTGGAATCAGCTTGCAGACGAAGTGAGCAGCTCTACGATCGTGGATTTGAATCGAGTCGAACCAGTTGCGGAGTGGTTGTAGGAAATCGAACTTTTGAGGTGGGCGAGCGATCAAGTTGGAGTCGAAATGGGTTTCAGACATAATTGACCTTCCAGACAAACGAGAGAGAGTAGCCATCAACAGAGAGAAGAAGAGAAGAACTTGTGTTTTCTCACTTACAAGATACACAAGCAGTCTTAGATTTCCGTGAACTTCAGAAGAGAGTTAGTTGAAGTGTTGATGAATTAACTCAGTGAATCAATTCTGCTTATTTCAGCTTCAACATACCCATATCTATGTATGAATCTCTCAACCTATGCATTAGATTTCGATCCGATTTTCTATCTCTTTTCTTTCAAGATATTCTTAATTAAAGCGATCCCCGAAAGCAGCGCACAGCATCCAACAGGGTAGTTTTTTCTTCACCCCCAAGCAAAAGTACTCCTGTTGGTATTCATCCTTAGACATAAACATAGGGCTACAGCATCAACTGTGCAAATTCGTATTTTTTATTACTATCTTCAATTCTCATAATCAATAGATTTTCTTAAGATTAAAATGCTCGAATTCTTATCAATCAATTTGATAGATTGAATACATTTCCTAGGGCTGTCTATGACTTCAACCTTATCTGAGCAAATCCAGCAGTTTTACGATGCGTCCTCTGGCTTATGGGAGCAAGTTTGGGGCGAGCACATGCATCACGGCTATTACGGCGCAGACGGCAAGACCCAAAAGGAGCGCAGACAGGCACAGATTGATCTGATCGAAGAATTACTGAAGTGGGCGGGGATCACAAAAGCAGAGAAAATCCTGGATGTCGGATGCGGCATCGGAGGAAGTTCGCTCTATTTGGCTGAAAAATTTGGAGCGGAAGCAACGGGAATCACCCTGAGTCCAGTGCAGGCAAATCGGGCAAAAGAACGATCGAGAGTGGCTCAGATTTCCGCCAATTTTCAAGTCGCTGATGCGCTGAATATGCCCTTCGAGGATAATTCCTTTGATTTAGTGTGGTCGCTGGAAAGCGGCGAACACATGCCGGATAAGCAGAAATTCTTAGCCGAATGCTATCGAGTGCTTAAACCGGGTGGGACGTTTATTATGGCAACTTGGTGTCATCGTCCGACGGATCAAGTGCCGCTGACGATCGACGATCGCAAACGGTTAGCTGAGATTTATCGCGTGTATTGCTTGCCGTATGTGATCTCATTGCCGGAATACACCGCGATCGCGCAAGAGATTGGACTGCAAGACATCCAAACCGCAGACTGGTCAACGGCTGTGGCTCCATTTTGGAATGTTGTGATCGATTCCGCTTTTACACCTGGTGCAATTTTTGGCTTGCTTACATCGGGCTGGACAACCATTCAAGCCGCGCTCTCGCTGGGATCAATGCAGCAAGGGTACAAACGCGGATTAATTAAATTTGGCTTGCTTTGCGGCAAGAAAGTTTAGAACCACGGTAGGGTTTAGGGGTCAAGATTCCAGAAAGTTATGAGTCGAACTTCTTACAAATCATCCAACAAGTCATCGAATAAATCATCGAATCTCGTTCAACGCTATGCCCCTTGGCTCTATGCTTTCTGGAAATTCTCGCGCCCTCATACAGTGATTGGAACGTCATTAAGTGTGTTGGGGCTATATCTGATCGTGCTTGCTGGCAATCGCGAATTATTGCTGCATCCGACCTTGTTGATCGCGCCTCTGATTGCCTGTCTGTGTGGCAATGTCTACATTGTGGGGTTGAACCAACTTGAAGATATCGAGATCGATCGCATTAATAAGCCGCATCTTCCCTTAGCTTCGGGCGAATTCTCAGTTCAGCAAGGGCGACTGCTGGTGGTACTGACAGGAATCATCGCGATCACAGTTGCCGCGTCCCAGAGTCCTTATTTGTTCGGAATGGTTGGGCTGAGTTTAGCGATCGGCACACTCTACTCTTTGCCGCCTGTGCGATTGAAGCGATTTCCGTTTTGGGCATCGCTGTGCATCTTTACGGTTAGAGGCATGATCGTGAATTTGGGATTGTTCTTGCATTTCAATCAGGGCTTTCCCATTCCCGCGAAAGTTTGGGCGTTGACCATCTTTATTTTGGTGTTTACGTTTGCGATCGCAATTTTCAAAGATATGCCAGATACAGAAGGCGATCGACGATACAACATTCGCACATTGACCTTGAGACTGGGACAGCGCCCGGTGTTCAATTTATCGCGGGCAGTTTTGACCGGGTGTTATCTATCGATTGTGGCGATCGCGCCTTTTTTACCGGGTGTCAATGCGCCTTTTTTGATGGTGAGCCATCTGATAGTATTAGCAACCTTGTGGTTTCGCAGCTACAAAATCGATCTACACGACAAAGTAGAAGTCGCTCGCTTTTATCAAGTCATTTGGAAGCTGTTTTTCTTAGAATATTTGATTTTTCCAGCCGCTTGTTTTCTGGGTTAAGCGATGTCAGGCAAAGTTTTTTTAGTGGGATCAGGACCCGGAGATATTGGAAATTTGACGATGCGAGCGTATCAGTTGCTCACTCAGGCTGAAGTTCTCGTTTACGATGCGTTGGTCGATTCGCAGTTTTTAGAGTTGGTGGCGGACACCTGTTTGAAGCTGAATGTTGGGAAGCGAGGGGGACAACCTAGCATGAAGCAGGAAGATATCGATCGCTTACTCGTTGAGCACTGTCAACAGGGCAAAAAAGTCGTTCGGCTCAAAAGTGGCGATCCGTTCATCTTTGGACGAACCACTTCGGAAATTCAAACGCTCAAAGCGGCAAATTGTGACTATGAAGTTGTTCCCGGTCTTTCCTCAGCTTTAGCCGCTCCGCTGTTCGCCCATATCCCCTTGACTGATCCGGTCTTAAGCCGTGGATTTACGGTGATTACAGCGCATGAACCTGAGCGATTAAACTGGCAAGTCTTGGCTCAAATTGACACGCTCGTGATCTTAATGGGAGGTAAACATTTACCACGAATTGTCGAAGAGCTACGTCGTCAGGGAAAATCAGAACAGACCCCGATCGCAATTATTCGGTGGGCTGGACATCCTGAACAAGAAATCTGGAGTAGTACACTCGATGAAATCCTGTCGCAGGTGACACCCCAGCGATTATCGCCTTGTGTGATCGTGATTGGGGAAGTCGTTCGACTGCGATCGTTTTTATGAATTTGCCTCTTTTTAACAAAACTATCATCGTCACCCGCGCCGCAGGACAGTCGAGTCAGTTCGCTTACTCGCTGCAAAACTATGGCGCAAGTGTGCTGGAAATGCCGACGATCGAGATTGTGCCTCCGTCGAGTTGGGCGGGATTAGATCAAGCGATCGCAAAAATAAACGAATTCGATTGGCTAATTCTGACTTCGACGAATGCAGTCGATTATTTCTTTGAGCGATTGGGTTCTCAACTTCAGGATGTCCGGGGACTGTCGGGCATTAAGATTGCCGTTGTGGGCGAGAAAACGGCTCAGCGATTGAGACAACGCGGATTGCAGCCAGATTTTATCCCGCCGGATTTTGTGGCGGATTCGATGGTGATCAATTTTCCAGTCTCGGTCGAAGGAAAGAAAATTTTGTTTCCGCGCGTTGAGACAGGCGGGCGGGATGTGCTCGTGCGTGCATTTAGCGATCGCGGGGCAATTGTCACAGAAGTTGCCGCCTATCAATCCACTTGTCCGAGAATTCCAGATGCCACTGCGATCGCGGCGATTCAAGCTCACAAAGTTGATATCGTTACCTTCGCGAGTTCTAAAACCGTCAAGCATTTCTGCGAATTGTTGCAAAAAGCGATCGGGGATAATTGGAGCCAACATTTAGAGAAAGTGCGGTTCGCGTCGATCGGTCCACAGACTTCTAAAACTTGTCGAGCCTTGTTAGGGCGCGTTGAGATTGAAGCCGAAGAATTTACTTTGGAAGGGTTAATTCAAGCAGTTGTGCGATCGGCAAGTCTGAAAATGGACACTTAAGCAAAGTTGATATCGGGGTATTGCTCCCTATTCAGCTAGTCCTCTTGCTTTAGCGTGGCGGGCGGTATACACTTCCCCGTCTATTCCTGCTAACCATTCCGTTTCGGTTTGATATGAGTCAATTTGACTCCTGACACGGCTCCATCTGCATTAAAAAGAAGTTCAGCTTTGCAGTAGGAGGCAGTGCGTGTAGTGTCATCAGGACAACTTTGCGAATGGGGTTGGTCAGATGTAGATGAAGTGAAGTCAACTGCTTTACCATCATTCAAGATTGCGAGATAACTGAAAGCAACTTCCTCTGTCACAGGTTGCTGGAACATCATTGTGTATTCTTCTGTCGATTCAGTGTCAATAAATTTCGTCGTCAGGCTGCCGTCTTTGAAAGCATAAACGCGAGTAGAGCAGGGAGCAGCCACCATACTGAGTCCACAATCGCGATTGATTTCTAGCACTTGTTGGAAGAAAGAAGAGCTAAAGTCTTGATAGATAAAGCGATCGTCATGGTTAACCAGACTCTCATCTTGCACAGCGACTTCCGAGACTTGATGGGTCATTTGGCTGCGCGGAAATTCGCAAGCTGTATCCCCACTCACGCAGCGATTCTCACTCTGCCCTTCAGGCGTGAGTGGATAGACCTGATTGACTTCGGGCAGAGGCGCTTTGCGATCGTCAAGAGCAGCTGGACTAGAGAAGTTGCCGTGATATTCGACAGCCGAGGTTTTTGGATCTTGAATTTTCAGAATTGCGGTTCCGTCTGCAGCGATCGTCATCGTTCCAACTGTTCTCATTCCATCTGAAACCGTGAAGTTTCGCGTTCTAGTGGCTGAACTGGAATCTTGCGCCTCAGAGACTGATGCAATCTGTGGCTGCCGAGGTGGAGTTGGTCCAGCTTGTACTTGGGGGACACTGGAGAGTGTCGAATTTTCACATCCAGACGTAACTAGTCCAATCGTTCCTGCTAGTGCAAGGGTCGCAACTCGCAAGGAACCCGTCCCGTAGTTTTTTGAGAACATACGATACAAATCTTGTAGAAGTTTATGACAAAGGCGACCACCCCGATAAAAACACCCTCGATTCTCCATCTTGTAATGTACGCGAGTTTTGTCCTTTTGGCTGCAGTTGATCGAGATAAACCCTATTGGCGCTTAGAAACTTCTTTCAATACGTCAATCCTTTAAGATCTGTTTAAAATAGATCGCTAAGCGTCGATGAATGAAGTCTGACACTTTTGCTCGATCGCGTTCAACACATCTGCTTCTGGCTGAGAAATTCCGCCTGTACTCTCTGCAATCCGACGACATTGAGCTAACAGAGGAGCGGCAAAATCGCAGTTCAGTTGATCCAACAAGCTAGCTAAAGGCTGAGGTGACTTTAAGTGAGCTGCGATCGTCTTCAATGAAGACGGTTCTAACTGCAATTGTTTTAACTCAGGCAAAATATCTTCCCAAGTTTTCTCTGGATAGCTCACTAAAAGCATATGTGCAAGGACTTGATCCACAATTGCTTGCTGAGCGATCGCGACATTGAGATAAGCTTCGCTCTGTTGCTGAATCGTCTTCAAGGTTTCGGTCTTGGGAACTTCAGAAGCCTCTTGGATCTGAGCTTCGTAGAATCGACTTGCAGCATAACCGACGGAATAGAGAATCGTCGCATTTGTACTGGCACCGATCGCGGCTCCAGCAAGCGGAACATTGCGTAAAAACTTCAAGCCTGCCTTCAATGCGTTGCCGCCACCGAGTGCGAGTCCAAAAATCGCTAACACTTCACCTTTTCGGGCTGTATCCCGCAGATTCAATCCATAGGCAGCAGCAATTTCATAGACTAAAGCAGTTTGTAGTGCCGTTGTTGCCGCGATATCAAGTGCGAGAAATGCCACAGCAAATCCAGGCAAAATGCTGGTCACTAAGCCCGTACCACCTGCTTGAATTGCTTTTTTCACCATCAATCGATGCGAGATTTGGCTCGGTGTTTCGTTCGGAAATTGTTGCTGAAGCTTTTTCACTTCTGCTTCCGCTTTTTCTAGGTTCACTTGACCTGTCAGCCCAAGTAACCACTCTAATCGCAAAACTCCTGCGAATCGTCTAACAATCGGATTTCTCAGTAAAGGAATCGTATCGACAAAATCTAAGGCATGTCCTAATCTCGGTAAAAAGCTCCGAATCAAACGCAAAGAGTGCTGCGCGATCGTACTTGGAAGCGCGAGCAAGTTTTTACCAGTTTTTTGAGAAGTGGGTTGTGCCATAAATCTAGATTGCAGAAGTTATTTTTAGTTTCTCCCTCCTGAAAAGCTTTTTCATCCTTCTGCATAGGTAAAATTCATTTCTGCTACATCCTTCTGCATAGGTAAAATTCATTTGTGAGATGGCGTTAGAGAGCTTTCTGAATCGCCGCTTCTGCAAGCGGAGCCATGATCTGATATCCAGCGTCATTCGGATGTAACCCATCGTCCGCAAGGTGCGATCGCAAATATCCTCGCTCATCCACCATCGAACTGTAGTAGTCCAGATAAATGAGATGATTTGTCTCACAATATTCAATGATCCACTGATTGAGCATTTGGATCTTGGTAAGAGGTCGAGTGATGGATCGTTCCTCGCTGACCGGAAGAATCGAAGCAAAGATGAGTCGGATCTGATGTGCCTTTGCGAGATCTGCGATCGACATAAAATTATTCTGAATTTGCTCGATCGTCATATGTCCCGTATTGCCTGCAATATCATTAGTTCCAGCAAGAAAAACAACAATTTTGGGATGTAGATTAATCACATCAGGACGAAATCGAACCAGCATTTGAGGAGTCGTTTGCCCGGAAATTCCACGATTGACATAAGACTGATCTGGAAAATACAGCGATAAATCCCACTGATCAGTAATGGAATCGCCAAAGAAAATCACTTCAGCCTGTTTGACATCGCGATTCGCTTGCTCATACCGTTGAAGCTGTGCCCAATCGGTCATGCGCTCTTTGATCAGCGACGTTTCCCAAACACTGAGTTCGATTCCAGCTTTGATCTGACGATAGAGTTGTTTAATCTGGTTCATTTCAACCTGCGCGATACATCGATCGATAATGCACCTACAGAAAGGGGATTTTGGCTGCCTTTACTCGAATTAAAAATCACGGAGATGGCATTATCACCTGCATTCAGCCAGACATTCTCAACGGTGACCGTTTGCCATTGATCCAATGCACCTGTTTTTGGGAAAAGTTGTCGATCGACCAAACTTTTTCCATTCACATACAGATATCTCACAGCACTTTCAGGCGAGGCGTACCGAAATTGCAAATCATACCGACCTGAGCAAGCGACTGAAACATTGAACTTTGTTGTATCAGCGCTCAATTTGGGTTGAATGCCTGTCCAAGTTGTTCTCAAGGCAATGGCTGCATTCAAAGCATCGACCGCGCTCGTTTGCCGTTTCGCATCGGCTTGATCAACATTTCCTGCCCAATCGAGTCCAAATTGACCGTTCTGATTGCGATTTGCCCAAATCGACTCTGCATTTCGAGTAATAAATTCTCGATAGCTCAGTTTTGGGCTGACTCGATACAACTCGGCTAAGTTCCGCATGAAGATGCCCTTAAATTGCGGTCCATCATTGCCACAATCATTGTTATCTTCGCAGGGTTCGCGTAAAATTCCGTTTCGGGCAAGTTTGACGATCGACGCATCGGCGATCGCTTCTGCCTGTTGCAACAATTCAGGGTCATTTGTCCCCCGATATAAATCGACGAGTCCCCCAATCAAAACTCCCTGATTGTAAGTCCAAGTCGTTTTGCCATTATTTCGACAAGTCTCGTAATCTAAACCATCATTCACCAGATTCTCAGCATTGATCATTCCGCTTTGCTGATACCATTTCCAAATCTTTTGCGACCATTCTAAATATCGTTTGTCTTCCGGTTCACGGAGATTCAATTTTGCTGCAACCGATAGCAATAATCCATTTGTGATTGCATTCTTGTAGTTCAATTCGCGCTTATGCCAGTAAAGCCCGCCCCCACAGACGTTATCCCAACCTTTCGTCATATCCCAAAAGATCAACTTAGCTTGATCTAAATACCGCTTTTCACCTGTGAGATCATAGGCTCTGATCCAAGCAATCGCCCACCAACCATCATCATCTCGAAACCAGGGATTAATAAAATTTGCGTAGCGCGGCTTTTGATAAAACGTATTGAAAATGTTGCCTCGATAGGTGAGTGAATCCGTTAATCTTGAATACTCGATCGTGGCTTCGAGTGCATTCGCCGCATTCCACCAATTTGCCGAGTCCCAAAGCCCCGTCCCGGCGTTGTAAAACATCTGCAATGCAGCCATGCCGGCTGCAATTCCTGGAGAGCATGTCGCTGGTACGATCATATACGGATATCCCTCAAACCCTTACGGTGTCTTATTGTGACGCAAATTTGCATAGTACGATTGAACTTTTGAAAATCTTGCACTACAATGCAGCGAACCAATGTAGGAATCATTGTGAGGACACGTAAATGAACAAAGGTGAATTAGTTGATGCGATCGCTCAAAAGGCGAGTGTCACCAAGAAAGAAGCTGATGCAATTCTCAGCGCAATGGTCGATACCATCCTTGAAACCGTGGCAAGCGGCGACAAAGTAACAATCGTCGGATTTGGCAGTTTTGAAGCGCGGGAACGTCAAGCCCGTGAAGGTCGTAACCCTGCAACAGGTGCTGCGATCCAAATTCCTGCAACTCGCGTTCCTGTGTTTGCCGCAGGTAAAGGCTTCAAAGATAAAGTTGCACCGCAATAATTCAATTCATAAAAATGAGCTGCTAGTTGGCTGTTGCTGCGCCGACTAGCAGCTTTTTTGTGACCAACTCTTGACACATATTATTGATTGGCTTATCTTCTTTATTGAGAAGAGATTTCAATAAACTGCTCAATTCAGATAAAAAGCCCCTTCTTTTGGGGAAGAGGCTGTGGGGTTCTTGCGTTTATTTTGAGAAAAATTACTCTAAGGAGGCTTAGACCACCCAGAAATCTATCGCTTCAAGCTATCCGGTGCTAGGAAGTGAGCAACATGGAATGCTCGATCTTCTGTTGCCAACAAAATCTTTTCTAGCAAAAAGCGCGTTGCGCGATCGCCGAGGCTTTCTGCTTGAGCAGCCTGACGACGCAGTAGGTCAATAATTGCCTGTTCTGCGACTAGATCGTGCTCCAACATCGATCGACAACTGTAGGCTCCATCCGGTTCTGGTGCAAAACAGCATAACTCAGCCAACTTTGAGAAGCTTGCGACTGGAACGCCGCCCAAGCCTTCGAGGCGCTCCCCAATTTCATGAGCATGGTCTTGCACAGCCTCATAGCTTGTTTCAAAAAACTCATGAAGCGAGTAAAACTCTGCACCTTCGACAACAAAATGATGCTTTTGATACTGCAAATACAGTGCTTGAAAACTTGCGAGCAAAGCATTCAAACCTTCGCAAACTGGCTCAGTTGTTGTGTGATCGAGTAGAACTGGGTTTTCAGCGATTTGACCAAATTGACGTATCAAAACTTGCGTGTTGGACATTTTATTCTCCTAATGATCTAGAGAGCTTAGCTGTAAAAACAAGACAGTTCAGAAACGCTGGAATGATATCTGTACAACCACTTTCTTCTACATAATTGGCGCATTTTCTATGAGAAATCAAGTGAAATTCTGTATGTTTTTATTCATTTCAAATCGCAATTGAGAAAAGATTTTATCTAGAAATTTTTCGTTTCATTCATATCAACTTCCTCCTAGAATGCTGCTGCACAAGTAAGTCATGAAATGCCCTAGCTGTGGCTCAACCCAGATTAATAAAAACGGGCACTGCCGAGGAAAACAGAACTATCGCTGTAAAAGCTGTGGTCGTCAATTTGTCGCAGCGCGATCGACCAAAGGATATTCCGACGATGCCAAGCAAATTTGTCTGAAAATGTATCGCGATGGCATCGGATTTAGAGCGATCGAGAGAACAACAGGAGTTAGCCACAACACCATTATTAATTGGGTAAAGCAGATGAATGCTCAAGAGCAATCCGAACCTGATCCCCCGGAGGCTGTATCCTTACAAAACTGTGCAAATTCGGAACTCCAGTCTTCGAGTCTTACTGAGAAAGATTTTTTTACGCAAAATTATGAATTTAAATCCTATTGAGATTAAAGGCGGTCATCGCTGGCAAATTTATCACCGGCTTTGCGAATTGGGGATCGCCTGTACCTGTAATGCTTATGAACCTTTGATTGTCAAAGTCGAGACTCCAATCGCGCTCGTGCAACTATGGAGCGTTGCAAAACACATCACAACGCCCCGTCAGACCCAAATCGCATGGCTCGAAACTTGCTGGAACTGTCGTTAACAATTCCGCAATCGTGTTAATGCCACTACTAAACTGTCAACCGAAGCGCGAACTGTCGAAGCAGAATAGCCAGAATTCACAATCACACTAAATACAACGGGAGAATAGCCTGGAGGCGTAACGTAACCTGAGAGTGACACCACACCAGAGATTGTTCCAGTTTTGGCAAAAACAATGCCGCGAGCGGGGGTATTTCGGAATCGACTACTTAAGGTTCCGCTCACGCCTGCAACAGCGAGCGATCGCCGAAATACGTCTGCGTTGGCTCCTTCAGCCATCGCTTGCAACGTTTGCACAAATGCCTCTGCACTGGCGCGATTACGATCGGCAAGTCCTGAACCATCGACCATACTATAGCGATTCGGATTGACTCCCAACTCAGACAGGATCGATCTAACAGCAGTGACTCCACTCGCGGTCGAATCCGATCCATTGGGGTCTTGCAACCGTCCCAACGTCTTTAAAATCGCTTCTGCATATGCATTATCGCTTTCCTGATTGGTTTCAAAAATCAGGCGTGAGAGCGGGGGGGAAATGACCGATGCGAGTTCTACTTCTCCAGGAGGTGCAGGAGTCCGTTTCACCAGCGTTGAACCTTTGACCTGAATCCCGGCATTGGCTAATCGGTTCCGAAACTCACCGACAAAGTAATTGCCAGGATTGGGGACTGCGCCAGTGTAAATATTATTCTGATTCAACATCAAACTGTTGACAGGCGGTGCATAACCTTGTCCTCGATCTTCTTGATCCCAGTAAGGATTAAAATCAGCCCCTCTAAAAACCGTGTCATCTCCAATCAGTAACCCAACTTGTCGAATCCCTTTTTGGCGAAGTTGCTGCGTCAGCGAGTTTAACTGTGCCGAACTGAAACTTGGATCTCCTTGACCGATGACTCGCAAGGTTGCAAGCTCTGAAGTATTGCTATTGCCGAAAACAGGAGTCCGGAGCTGGTACTGCGCACCCAGCCGAGTCAGAGCAGCAGCGGTTGTGAACAGCTTGTTATTAGAAGCGGGAACAAGCTGAGTGAAAGGATTGCGAGAATAAAGATTTTGCCGTGTGCCTCGTGGAGCTTGAGTTTGAACTAAAACGCTCCAACTGGCTGGAAGCTGATTGACAATACGATCGAGCGTTCCTCCCAATTGAGCCGGACAGATGCCTCCATTGGTGGGAGCGGGTGTTGTGGGTCGAGGCGTGACAGGCAGCGGTGTCGTGCGAGGTGGAATAGGGAGCGGTGTCGCGCGCGGCAGCGGGGTGAGCGGCGGCGGAAATAGCGGTGTTTGGGCGCGGACGGGAGCAAAAAGGCTTTCAGACGCGATCGACAATGCCAGTGTTGCACAAACCAGAGGAGCCAGCTTCATAGGAGCGATTTCCGGGTATGAATATTCATCGGCATTGACTACTGTACCGATGGATTTGTTGCCCAATTTTTGATTGTTTGCAATCCGAAATCGAGCAACAAATCGCTGAATATTATACGCTCATCGCCAGCATTTTCTGAATTGGACGCAATGCTGCAATCCGAGTCGATTCGGGCAGGGTGATCTCTGGCGTTTTAGTTTTCATTGCCAAATACAATTTTTCCAAAGTATTCAATCGCATGTGGGGGCATTCATTACACGCGCATTGATTCAAGGGAGGAGCCGGAATAAATTGCTTATCGGGTGCAGCTTTCTGCATTTGGTGGATAATGCCGGGTTCAGTTACCACGATGAAAGATTGTCGATCGCTCTTTTGACAATAGTTCAGCAAGGCTGTGGTTGAACCGATGTAGTCAGCGTGACGCAGCACCACTTCCTCACATTCTGGATGTGCAATTACTTCTGCATCCGGATACTGAATTTTCAACTGCACCATTTTCTTCTCAGAAAACGTTTCATGTACCATGCAGCTTCCCTGCCATAGCACCATATCTCGCCCAGTTTGCTCGATCACGTATTTTCCAAGATTACGATCGGGTGCGAAAATAATCGGCTGATCGGCTGGAATCTGATTCACAATCTTGACCGCGTTGGCACTGGTGCAGATGATGTCACTCATTGCTTTGATGTCTGCGGTGCAATTTATGTAGGAAATTACCAAATGATCAGGATATTTTGCCTTGAATTTAGCAAACTCATCGGGCGGACAGCTATCTGCTAAGGAACATCCTGCATTCAAATCGGGCAGCAAAACGAGCTTATCTGGATTGAGAATTTTCGCGGTTTCTGCCATGAAGTGAACGCCTGCAAATACAATCACATCCGCATCAGTCTGAGCAGCTTGCTGCGATAAACCTAGCGAATCGCCGAGATAATCAGCGATATCCTGAATATCTGGATCTTGATAGTAATGCGCCAAAATTACCGCATTCAATTCACGTTTGAGATCTGCGATCGCGCTAAATAAGTCGCGGGGCAGAGCAGTTTTAACAGGAGCAGCAGTCGTAAACATGCGCGATCGTCGGTTAGAGAGTTGAGTTAATTATAGTCTAAACTACCAAAAATAAAAGCGCCATTTCGGATTAATTTACCAAGAAGTGGGGAGTAAGGAATGAAAACTCCCTACTCCCCACTCCCTACTTCCCACTCAACCGCCGATAAACCGTCGCCAATGCCGTCTCATCTCCCACATTCCCCGGAAACAGCACGACAGGTAGATTCGGAAACTGAGGATGATCTGAATCCGTTCTGACCATCGAAACTCCTGCTAAAACTTGTCCTAAAAGTCTTGCAGTTCTTAAAGCTAATCCCTTACTCAAAGTGTCATTTGAAGTAATGCCACCTTTACTAATCAAAAAACCGATATCCGCAGGCAAATGCTGCAAAATATCCATCAATAATCCAGAAACCGATTCCCCAAAATTCAGCCGAGTCTGAGCATCATCAAAAGTTAGCTCTGTCCGACTCGTATACACGACAGGTGTGTTTCCAGCATTGTGAATCTCATTAATTTTCTCAACGGCATCATTGAGCAAAGCATCGTGAGCATCATTCGACCCGACTAACTGCCCCACTTCAATTTCCACTCCAACTGTCCCCGGAGCTTCTAACAATTTCTGCAATTGCTCGGTCGTTTTCTTCACATGCGACCCAACAATTACCGCACCAGGCTTCCCATCCCGCACATACTTCGCCATTTCTGCCTGTGCGATCGGTTGCGCTCCCAAATTCGCGAGCGACGTTAACAAACTCGCTGCACTCCGAAATAAAAATCGTTTCCCTTCAGATGCCACAGCCAATACATCTGACGCAAACCGATCCATATCCCATTGCGTTTCAGAGTCTACAACGCAGCATTGATTATTTTGTAACTTATCTAATCGCGCTTGAATTCCCGATCGAATATCCGCAAGCAAAAACCGCTCAACTTGATCGGCTCGAATTCGCCCGTGGGTCTTCTCTTCAACGTAATCGGGCAAATAGCTATGCTTGTATCCAAAAACGGAATCCTTCGCAAATTCAGTTTCATGAACAGGTGTATCCACTCCATTCACTTTCAAATAATGAATACTATCGCGAGTCGTTCTCCCCCCTTCAAAAAAGGCTGGAACTAAGAAATGAGCATCAAATGGACCAAGTTCCTCTGCGATCGCATCAGTTTCAATCGGATAATGTCCTCGCAACGTCGAATCTGATCGACTCACGACTAGGAAATCCTCAATTCCGGTTTGAGCGATCGCCGTCTTTAAATTTCGACAGACTTCCTGCGTAATCGACTGAGCCGCTTCAGGAGTCAGCGATCGCGTGTTCGTCAAAACAAAAAAAATCGGTGCATCGTCTTGCAAACCGAACCGTAGGGTTTCTACATCCCACTGCATCAGAAGCAAACAACTATGCACCGTCTGAGATCCAGTTGGATCATCATCAAGAACAATAATTTTAGGTTGCATATTCCTGACTCCTGGGCATTTACAACGCTCAATCTATCAGGAAAAGCGCCCTATTCTACTTTTTAATGTCCTTCGCCATCTTGAGGAACATGTCCATGTCTGATCCAGCCGTGCGCCGAGAAGTACTCTCAGCGGTCTTGCTCTCGGCAGGACTGCTTTCAACGATCGGAGCCGCATTCGTTTCAGGCTTGCCATTGACGATGCGATCCATTGCCGAAAGCTCTTGAATAAACTCTTTCTCTTCTGGGCTGTCCACAGTTTTTGGGAAAGTCCGTCTGATTTTCTTCGAGGTCTTCATGTATTCCAAGTTGCCAAACGTTTGCGCTTCATTGGAATCTAAAAAGAAAGCACCGCCTTCTTTCTCAGGACGAACAGCCTTCTCTCGCTTCGGGCGCTCTACAGGTGCGGATGCTTCAGCTTCATTCGATGTTGGTTTTGAAAAGAACCCACGGATAAACCCGGTCATGAGATGTCTTCGCCTCTAACTTTTACATTACTTAAAGTTGATTTTACCAAACTTAATATCTGTTTAGTGTTACAAGCATGGCAATTCTCAATCCATCCACTTGCCTTCGAGAAAAACGAGTGAACTAAATTGTCCGAATTGTGAGGATAAGTTGAGAAATTCCCCGAAGGACAGGAAAATTTGGCAGAATTAAGGCAGATAGAGCTTCTTAGGCAGTTCAAGAACTTCAATCCAGCCAGTGCAAATTCGCTGCATTGCACTTTAGGCGAACTTCAATGAGACAAGATTCCTATCGATCGAGGGAGACGTTCTGGAATCCGATTTCATAGTCTTGAAGTTATTGATATAACTCTGCACGAACTCGATTTATAAAACTGCTCTTACGGATTCTGGGAGGATATGGCTATGTTTGCAAAAGTTGGCATCGCTTTAGCTTGTGCGACTGCTCTGTCGATCGCGGCTCCAATCCGAGCAGAAAATCCACAACATGTCCAACGACTGATTCAAACGGGTGCATGTTCCGGGTGTGATCTGACAGGTGCAGATTTAAAAGAACTGCATGCCTTAGGCGCTGATCTCCGAGATGCAGACCTCACAGGCGCAAATCTCACAGGTGCAAATCTCGAAGGTGCAGATCTCACGGGTGCGATTCTCAAAGATACAAATCTGAGCGGGATTAACCTGACGAATGCATCGCTCGATCGTGCAAATTTAACCAATGCCAACTTATCAAGCGCGCGTCTCTACAATGCAGAAACATTCGGCGCAATCCTGACAGGCATCAACATTCAGAACGCTGAAGTCTACGGCAGTGGCATTGCAGCAGGCGGCGAATACTAATCAGTTCACCAGAATGCCCTAATCAGAACTGAGGATATTTGAGCCAAATCTTCTCAATTCGCTGCGATTCGGCTCAGTTTAACGCTCCAGACGCTGCTAACCGAGCGAACGTTCTATCCTCCCCAAACGCGATCGAGAACCATCTGCGGGGCAATGTCTGCCATCTTTCCAGTCGGCGACTTGATGCCCAAAACGCGATCGCTCTTTGGCAAAATCTTCGCAGGTTCCGTTTCGCCGAGTAATGCCAAGGTAAACGTCTGAGCCGCGATCGCCGCATACATAGGTGCGCCATCAGTAGTAAGAACTAGACTGGCTCCAGCGGTCATGGCGACCAGTTGCCCCATATTTTCAGGTGCAGAAGTTTTGGTTCCAGGACACAGTTTGATCAATTCAGCGACCAGTGCTGCATTCTCTTCATCTGCGATGAGAACAAGCGGGAGCTCCGGCTGCTTTTGCTTGAAATCTGCAATGATTTTTTGCCAATTCTCGATCGGATAAGACTTCAAACGTCCCTTCTTCTGTGTATCCGCACCTGAATACATCAGAACATAACCGCCATCTTGCAGTCCTAGCCGCTTGCGCTCTGCATCTGCCCATTCCAAGTCTTTCGTTGGCACACTGACTGCAAGTTCGCCTAACGGTTTATCAATCTTTAATCCCTTCAAAATGTCGTGATAGACTGCGGCTTCATATTGCTCCGGTCTAAACTCGACTGCCTGAGTCAGAAATCTCTCTGTGGCTGAACTTCTACTAAATCCAATTCGGGTTGGAATGCCGCTGAGCCATAAGAGAAATCCAGTGCCCCAACCTGGGCTAAGAGAAAGCGCGATATCGTATTCGCGATCGCGCAACACCCCGAGCAAATTTCCCCAATCTGCCAAACTATTGCTGCCACTAAAATCGAACAAAATTGTGTCGCTGACTGATTTAGAGACGCGATACGCTGCCTTTGCCCTTGGCTCCACGACCACATCGATTTGGGCATCAGGATAAGTCGCCTTCAAATCATCCAGCGTTGGAAAAAATAGGATTTGATCGCCAATGCCGCCAGGCACTAGGGCAAGAATTCTCATAAGACAGTTATTGTAAGGCTGCATTCCGCCCTTAATTCTACGGGAAGAAATCGTTCAAAGAAAGAACGAAATTCAGCTTAATTGTATTTCTGAGCGAAATCGATTGAATGTGTCTCAGGAAACAGGAACTCAATCATAAAAAAGCCTCTAGAAGAACGAGAGTCTCACTAGAGGCTAAAGGGGATGAGAAGGCTAAATCTTAGCCAACTGCGGTCATCGATAATGCAGCTTCTTTCAAGACAGCCGCTTTATCGGTTTGCTCCCAAGGAAGCTCTAAGTCAGGACGACCAAAGTGACCATAAGCTGCGACATCTTGATAGAAACGACCATCGCGATCGCCCGGTGCAGTCCGTAATCCAAAGGTCTGAATGATTCCGGCAGGACGCAACTCAAAATGAGTCTTCACCAATTCCAGCAAGACTTCTTCGCTGACTTTGCCTGTGCCAAAGGTTTCGATCATGATGCTCACCGGACGAGCAACCCCGATCGCATAACTCAATTGCACTTCACATTTCTCAGCCAAGCCTGCTGCCACAATGTTTTTCGCGGCATAGCGGGCAGCATATGCTGCACTCCGGTCAACCTTTGTGGGGTCTTTTCCAGAGAAAGCACCGCCACCGTGACGAGAATAGCCACCGTAAGTATCGACAATGATTTTCCGTCCGGTTAAACCAGAGTCGCCTTGAGGACCACCAATGACAAATTTCCCAGTCGGGTTGACCAAGAAGCGAGTTTCACTATCAGGTTTGATGTCGATATCTGCAAAACAAGGCTCAACTACCAATGCCCAAAGATCGGTTTTGATGCGCTCTTGGATTGCAGCTTCGTCGGTAACGCCATCGATCTCTGCAGTGTGCTGTGTCGAAACGAGGATCGTGTCAATTCCAACCGGGCGATCGTCTTCGTAAGCGATCGTCACTTGCGTCTTACCATCTGGACGCAGATAAGGGAGTTGACCTGTCTTGCGAACCGCTGCGAGCTTCCGGGAAATCCGGTGCGCTAAGCTAATCGGCAATGGCATCAGTTCGGGAGTTTCGTTGCAGGCAAACCCGAACATAATCCCTTGATCACCAGCCCCGATCGCATCGAGTGCTTCTTGGCTGAGTTCTTCACGGCTTTCTTGAGCGGTATCAACGCCTTGAGCAATGTCAGGAGACTGCTCGTCGAGGGCAATCATCACCGCACAGCTATTTGCACTAAAACCGTTTTCTGCGCCAGTGTAACCAATCTCAGCGATTTTCTTGCGGGCAAGGTCAATGTAGTTGACGTTCGCTTTGGTGGTAATTTCACCAGTGATCAATACAAGTCCAGTATTTACAACTACTTCAGCGGCAACTCGGCTACTTGGATCTTGGCTGAGAATTGCATCTAAAATCGTGTCAGAAATCTGGTCACAAATCTTGTCGGGATGTCCTTCAGTGACGGACTCGGAAGTGAAAAAATAACGACGGGTCAAGGGTGGTTTCCTCTCTCGCTTAAGGGTCTAGTACTTTAGAAGTCAGTACAGTTGCGGAAATTACACCACTTAGTTCTCAAACAATAGCCGAAGCAATTGCTTGGAAGAGCCAAGTGGATCGGAACCGTTCTAATCTACGTGCAAGCATCCTAGCAATATCACGTAAAAAGGTCTATCTTCAAACTACATCTTCATGTAGTCTTTGAAATCCTGCACGATTGTTACTCATATTATGGTCTATTTCTGTTTTTCCGGATCCGTAGAGCGATCCCCAGGAAAATGTTGAATTTTGTCCTGACTACGGAACGGCAACAATTACAACTGTGATATTGTCTCGCCCACCGCGATCTTTTGCTGCATTGATTAAAGCGGTTGCTGCTTTTTCACAAGCTCGAATCGTTTTTAAATGGGTTGCGATGAGCTGGTCTGATAATTCTTCCGTCAGTCCATCACTACAAAGCAGTAAGCGATCGCCGGATTGCACCGAAAGCGATTGAATTTCTACAAATTCCAAGTCTGGGCGACCTAAGCATTGCGCTAAAACATGTCGCATCGGATGAACCCTCGCTTGATCAGGCGTGAGTTCGCCGAGCCGCATCGCTCGTGCAACCCAGGTGTGATCTTCAGTAATTTGATCGAGCTTGGCTCCGCGCAGCCTATAAAGGCGCGAATCTCCAATGTGAGTACAGAGCGGTTCTTCATCTCGGAAAATGACAACAACAGCGGTCGTGCCCATATCCGATCGCTCTGGATGCAACCGCTGATCTTTGAGGATGGCTTGATTCGCTTCTAAAACGGCTTGACGGAGAAGAGTTGCAGAATCGAGGTCAGTCTCCCACTGCTGAGCAAGAAATGCTTGCATCGTCTCGATCGCGATTCGACTGGCTTCTTGCCCACCTGCATGTCCACCCATGCCATCCGCCACGATGAAGAATCGCTCTTCTGGATCGACATAGTAAGCATCTTGGTTAACTGATCGGATTAATCCCGTGTCAGTCATCCCGGCAGTGAAAAAGCGTTTCATGAGTTCTCAAGCGCGAGGGTAGAAGACAGTTAAAGCGGCAGTCAATCTGCTGCTCTCATTCAATTATTCACATCTCGCCCTAAATCACACCAAAATTTAAGGCATTCGATCAAATCGATCGAGTTTCATCATTAATCGAATCAGGGCAATGCCGCTAACTACAGCTGCAACCGCAACAATTCCGGCAATCCAATAGAGATGATTGACCAATAAAATTGTGGCAGATACGGTGAAAGCGCTAGCGAGCAAGGTATAGTTTGTGCCCATATTCACACCGCTGATCCGCCGTAAGATGCGATCAGTTTCGGTCGATCGCACCCGGACTCGGATATCACCGCGCTCTAATTTATCGAGAGTATCTTCGATGCGACGAGGTAGCCCAAAAGCAGTCGTGCCAACTTGTGCGGCTTGACGGCTCAACTCGTTTAAGAGTCCACCATCGGGAGAATTTCCATTGGTCATAAGCTGCATTGCAAACGGTTTTGCAACCTCCATAAAGTTAAAGTCTGGATCTAAACCTTTTCCGACCCCTTCTAAGGTTGAGAACGCTCGCATGACAAAGGTAAACGTTGCGGGGAATCGGAAGGGTTGATCGTAAGCGATCTCATACAAGTCGTCGCTAATGGCTCCCACGGATTGTTCTTCAAACGGTTTGTCCATGAAATGATCGAGCATGAACTGCACCGATCTCCGAATGGGTCCCATATCGTCTGCTGGAGAAAGCGCGCCCAGTTCGATGAGAGATTTGACCACGCGATCGCCATCTTTTTGAGCGATTCCAAAGAATGTATCGAGCAATTTCTCGCGCGTGACAGGCTTAATTTGCCCCATCATGCCGAAATCATAGAAAATCAGCCCCCCGTCTGGATTGACTGCAATATTTCCAGGATGAGGATCTGCGTGAAAAAAGCCGTCATTCAGCAATTGGTGGAGATACGCTTTAGCTCCTAATTGCGCCAGTTCTTTGCGATCGAGTCCCGCAGCTTCAAGCGCGTCATAATGGCTGATCTTAATGCCTGGCATATATTCCAGGGTTAGAACTCGCGGAGAGGCATATCGCCAGTAGACTCTAGGGACATGCACCCAATCCTCTCCTCGAAAATTCCGACGAAATGAGTCTGCGTTGCGTCCTTCGTTGAGATAATCGACTTCTTCCCACAGGATCTTGCAGCACTCTTCGTAAATTCCTAACCAATCGCGCCCTTTTCCCCATTCTGGATGGTTTTGAAAATAACGTGTAATTCCTTTGAGAATTTGCAAATCAATTTCAAACAGCTTCCGCAAGCCTGGACGCTGCACTTTGACGACCACTTCTTCACCTGAATGAAGCTGCGCGCGGTGAACTTGTCCCAGACTTGCAGCAGCGAGGGGAATGGGGTCAAAACTCCGATACAGTTCTTCGATCGATTTGCCCAAATCCTGCTGAATAATCGTGGCAACCTGCTCGTAACTAAAAGCAGGCACACGATCCTGAAGTTTAGAAAGCTCCTCGACAAATTCGGCGGCAAACAAGTCTGCACGCGTTGAGAATAACTGCCCAATTTTGATAAACGTTGGACCTAAATCGAGCAGCGTTTCTCGAATCCAGATCGCCAAAGCTTGCCGCCGCGCCGCTTTCTTGGCATCACTAACCCCGCCTCGGTAGCTCCAAGACTTGGTGTAGAGCCATCTTGCTCCCATCAGTTTCAGCACAAATGCCCAGATGTCGATAAAGCGCCGTTGTCGCGAATATTTTTCGCGATTCCAACGGTAGGCTTTGCCGGAATACGAGACTTCTGGGGGTTTGCGACGACGGGGAAGCGACTCAGGAATGCGGTGATCGGCAGAAGACAAGGCTTTTAGCTCAGTAACGTCAGACAGATTAGGGCGATCGCGCTGCTCGGATTGCTCAGGCGTGACTGGCTCTACCGAAGGCGAACTGGAGTCATTTGAAGAAACAGACACGCAATTTCTCAACTAAAACGAAATCTTTAAAGAATTATTGACTAGAACGAGTCCGATACCGCTGAAGTTCAGACCGCAATTCGGCGATTTCTGCTCGCAGATCATCGATCGTTGCTTGCAGATCTCCACCTGTTTGTAAATCCGTGGGAACGATGGTGGTGGTTGTGCTGGCTTGAGTCGCGATCGCTTCTTCGCGCTGTGCCCGTTCCACTACTTCATCGACAAATTGCCGCAGGTTTTCCCGCTGCTCGGCATCAAATTTACCGAGTTCGCTCAAGGCTTCGGTCACGCCTGTTTCGAGACGTTCGTAGACAACTTCCGCGATCGCTCGACCGACAAAGAAAGCATGAACTAATGGAGTACTCATAAACCCTTTACTTTACTAGCGCGCTGCCTGAATTATAGCGTGCGACGTTGAGAGAGCAAGGCGCAACCGATTATTCTCCACGATCTGATCGTGGAAGTGGGGGAGCCGGTTCGATATCACGAGTGCTAGGTTTGACCGGGGCAGGTTCGATAGGTGCAGGAGGCGTAACTGGCGGGGTAACAGGTTCGACAGGCAGGGAATCGCTCGGTTCTGGAGCGGTTTCTACGGGTTCTGGAGCAGGTTTGACAGGCGCAGGTTGAATCGGCGCTGGGGAGATCGGGTTGCTCTGCGATCGCGGATAGCGAGGCTGGATGGGTGAAGGATATTCTGGCTCTTTTCGCAGGTTGGGGGATGGGCTAGCGGAACGTTGATCAACTTCAGGATCGATATAGTTTTGAGAAGGGCTAGAAGATTTGGCGCTTCCTGCTGTCTCGGTGAAGATATCAGCGCGGTCGTTGGGGGTTAATGTGCCTTTCCAGTCTTTTTCTGCAAAGGGTTGAACTGGATTCAGAATGCTGCTTCCCGGAGCTTTAGCGGCACTGAGCCGGAGGGTGACTCCAAACCCTAAGCCGATTGCGCCTGCCGTGACGATCGCGAACATTAAGAATTTTGGCAAGCGATTTGGAGCCACAATTGCTGCCTTTACCGGAACGGCAAGCTTTGCTGCACCTGCTCTAGAATTCACCGCTGAAGAATTCACGGTTGGAGAGTTCACGGTTGAAGAGTTCACTATTGCAGGATGAGTGGGAGGTTCAGGGAGTGAAACTTTGACCGGAGCAGGAGGAACGGTTACATTTGCGGCAGGAATGGGTGGGAGATCATGACCGCTGGACAGGCTGCCATTTTTGCCATTGGATGATTTGGAGGGGACGGATAGAGGTTGTGCTTGCAACGTGTTTACTGACATTAAAGGCAGCGTTGTATTGGGGAGGAGCCGCAGCCATTCGTCAACGGTCTGGACTTGCCATTGGGGATCATGCGTTAGTCCCCGGAAGATGGCTTGTTTAGTCGCAGGACTCCACGAGTACTGTTCGAGGGAAAGCGTACCGTTTGTAAACTGTCCTGAGAGGAGATAGTAGAGAGTTGACGCGAGTGAGTACAGATCGATCGCGAATGGATTGTCTCGGCTCCAGTTGCGTTCAGGTGGGGCGAATGGATTGTCTGGCAGTAGGTCTGGAATGGCAACATCGTGAGCCAGTCCGAATCCGACTAAAATACCGAGATTTGTGCCTTGCCGACGCACGATCGCTTCGGGGCGAATATTGCGGTGAACTAATCCGACACGATGCGCAACGCTCAACGCTGAAGCGATTTGCCGCATGTAATGAATGGCTTCAGCTTCCGTTAGGGGTGGCGCGCTGGTCGTGGAAACGCGATCGTGTAAGGTCTGACCCGGAATATAATCCATGACCAGAAACGGCAGGTGATCTTCTTCGAAGAAGTCAAGAATGCGGACTAAGCTCGGATGCTGACAGCGAGCGAGAAGACGAGTTTCTTCGATGAAGCGTGCTTTGAGGTGCGGGAAGCTTTGAGTGACTTGCAGGCTGGGATCGAGGGTTTTGATAACAACGGGTTGTTGCAGCAGAGTTTGAGTCGCGATATAGGTTGCGCCTAAACTTTCACGCCCTAAAAATTGATTTAGCTGATATTTCCCATTCTGAAGGGTTGCACCCATCTGCAATTTCATCCTGACGGCTCCTGCACGCAATCCAAATCATGCTAACCCCTTCGAGGACAATTCCCAACATTCCGGACAGGTCTTTGCGATAGAAAAAATTAAGGCAGCTTTTTTTGTCGTCAGATGGATTCCAATAGAAAGAGAAATCACAATCTGCGATTTCTCCTTCACAAGCGATGATTCAATAACCGCCACTCCCTCCAAAAAATTCATCGCTCTGTTCCAAAGTCAAAGTGAGCACGATCGCTGATCCGAATCGAAAATTCGTGAATGGAATGATTTATCCCGAAGGGCAAAGCGACATCAAAAAATCCCGAACGATCGCACTTAACGATGCATCCGGGATTTTCTAATCAATATCGAGTGAGTTTGCACTCCTCGCCAGCGATTGATGGAGTTCCCTTGAGCCAGGAACGGCAGCTAGAAGACTTTTTTAAGCCTTGTCTTCTGCTAACTTCACCTTAGTTGCAAGACCGAGCACTTCCAGCAAGCGAATTGTCATCCAGGTGATATCAATCTCCCACCATTTCAGACCATGCCGTGCCGAATACTGAAACGCATGATGATTGTTGTGCCAGCCTTCGCCGTACACCAAAAGTGCAACCCACCAGCAATTGGTTGACTGATCGCCCGAATCATACGTCCGATAACCAAACTTGTGCGTTGCGCTATTTACGAGCCAAGTGCAGTGATAAACCAGCACCAAGCGCACAAAAATGCCCCAAGTTACAAAAGACCAACCTCCGATCGCGTAAAGCAACACGCCCAACGCAACCTGCAACAGCGCAAAATAATTCTCTAAAAACTGATAGAACTTATCATCTGCAATGTCTTTCGTGAATTTAGGAACTTCATTTTCGGCTGGAACGTCGCGCAACATCCATTCCATATGACTCCACCAGAAGCCTTTGGTCGAATCATGATGATCGTTGGGTTGATCAGAATAAAGATGATGATGACGATGTAACCCAATCCACCAGATCGGTCCCCCTTGCATCGCAAGGGAGCCAAAGAATACCAGCGTATACTCCAACCATTTAGGAACCTGGAAACTGCGGTGGCTCATCAAGCGATGCCATCCCAGCGTAATTCCGAGTCCTCCGGTCAGCCAATGCAAGAAAACGGCTAATCCAACTGCACTCCAGCTAAAGTTTCCTGGCAAAAACGCACACAAAGCGCCGATATGAATCGCCACCATGAAACCTGTGGTGAGATAGTCTATTTTCAGTTTTTCGGAAGTTGCAATAGTCATGAAAGAGTCTCTAAACGGAACTATGATGCTCAATTTGCGCGACAATGTAAGACCCGGTTTGCCAAAACCCGGATCAGTTCGGGAAAGCGCAATCTCTAACTGTAACTTTTAATCAATTGTAACTTTTAATCAATGAGGCGGACATGAACGGCTCGATCCTGCTAAAAGAAGCGGAACAAGCACTAACTAGAATTTTTTCTGGTATTGACTCTCAGGTCAAGAAAAATTTACAAAGAGTGCTGACCGCCTATCGTGATCATCGGGTGGGCGTTCACCATTTTGCAAGTGTTTCAGGATACGGTCATGATGATTTGGGTCGAGAAGTCCTCGATCGCGTTTTTGCCCAAATCGTCCAAGCCGAAGCGGCGATCGTTCGAGTCCAATTTGTTTCAGGCACACATGCGATCGCTGCCGCGCTCTACGGGGTGCTTCGTCCCGGGGATGAAATGCTCTGTGTTGCAGGCGCGCCTTATGACACCTTAGAGGAAGTCATCGGGTTAAGAGGCGAAAATCAAGGGTCACTCAAAGATTTAGGCGTTTCCTATCGACAGTTGGAACTGACTCCGGATGGGTTAATCGATTGGCACGCGCTGCAACAGGCAATTCGACCCGAGACGAAATTAGTGTCGATTCAGCGATCGTGTGGGTATTCCTGGCGACCCAGTTTGTCGATCGTCGAAATTGAGAAAATTATTGCGATCGTCAAAGAACAAAATCCCAATACGGTCTGCTTCGTCGATAACTGTTATGGCGAATTTGTCGCTGATCAAGAGCCGACCGCTGTTGGAGCCGACTTGATGGCAGGATCGTTGATCAAAAATATGGGCGGCACGATTGTCACAACCGGTGGGTATGTGGCAGGACGAGCCGATTTAGTCGAGATGGCGGCTTGTCGGTTAACGGCTCCAGGAATTGGTAGCTCAGGGGGAGCAACCCTAGAGCAAAATCGCCTGTTCTTCCAAGGATTATTTCTCGCGCCTCAAATGGTTGGGGAAGCGATGAAGGGAAATCACCTTACGGCATATGTGTTTGACAAATTAGGTTATCCCGTCAATCCGGCTCCGATGGCTCCTCGACGCGATGTAATTCAAGCGATCAAATTGGGTTCGCCTGAAAAGATCATTGCTTTCTGTCGTGCGATTCAAAAAAATTCTCCGATCGGGTCGTATCTCGATCCGGTTCCCTCTGGAATGCCTGGGTATGAGAGCGAACTTGTGATGGCTGGCGGAACGTTTATCGATGGCAGCACTTCGGAATTTTCTGCCGACGGTCCATTACGCGAACCTTATGTCGTGTTCTGCCAGGGTGGGACGCATTGGACGCATGTGGCGATCGCGCTAGAAGATGCGATCGCTGCCATACAAAAAACCCCCGACCGAAGTCAGGGGTAATTAATCAGGGTGCATCTACCAATTCCCTATACCGAAGGTTCCATGTAAATCAGGACACTTTTTCAGAATTCCCCAAAATTGCCACAGCTACACCGACTAATAAGACGATCGCGCCGAAAATCACCTGTATTCCAGGGAGTTCTCGGAAAAATGCGATCGCTAAAATTGTCGATCCCACCGGCTCTAGCAAAATTATCAACGTGACAATCGTGGGTGGCAAATGCCGCATTGCCCAGTTAAAGCTGGTATGTCCAATCAGTTGCGGAAAGATCGCCAGAAGGAGAATGCAGAGATACGTGGCACTGGGATAGCCGAGATAAGATGCCCCAAATAAAAACGGCAAAGGAAACAGCGCGATCGCAGCAACACTGTAAGCGATCGCAATATAGCTTTTCACGCTCAATCCTCGTCGTTGCGCTTCTGTTCCTAGCAATAAATAGAAACTTGCTGCCCAAGCTCCAACGATCGCCAGTCCATTTCCTAACAGTGGATTGGTTCCTCCTTGGCTTGTACTGTTGAACCCGATTAGCATTCCGCCGATCATGGCGATTGCAATGCCCCAGAATGTCGCTCGGCTCGGTTTATCTTTGAACCAAATCCAACTGACGATCGCGACCCAAATGGGATTGGTCGTGACTAATGTTGTTGAAGCGGTGATCGACGTAAACGACAAAGACGAAATCCAAGCTGCAAAATGCACCGCTAAGGCAATCCCTGCTCCAATTGCGAATTTCACAGCAGTTGGTGAACTCGGTTGAAACGATCGCCAGGTGGGAATCAGGGTGAAAGCCGCGATCGATAATCGAGATGCTGCTAAAACCAGGCTAAATCCAACCGTGGAAGTTCCAGCAGTGTTTGTTGCCAGTCGAATCAGAATTGCAGCGGTTGAGACGGAGAGAATCCCGATCGCTAAAACAATCGTCAGTTGAGTGTGCAGTCGTTTCGCTTCCTGACGGGTTCGCATTCTAAATCAGTTCCATGCCGGGCAGCCAACAGATTAAAAGGCAGCGTTGCTCAAGCCACGAAAAGGCTAGATTTTAATGAAAGACCTTTCCGAAATCTTTCCAAGCCGAATCGATCGCACGAGACTCGCTGCTTCCAAAATTATGAGGATTGGCGATCGCTGACGTGATCATATTTTAGGCACACTGGGCTTTCGTTAAATTAGCAGCTATGCCAAAGCGGGACTGCGTAGAAATTGCAGCAATTCCCGATTCACAGTCTGAGGAGCTTCCTGTTGAATCCAGTGCCCACAGTGTGGAATCAGCTTGAACTGAAATGGAGCCGAAATCCACTGCTCAATTCCATCCATCAATTTTGGACTGAGAATTGAATCCTCGTCACCCCACAGTACAAGAGTCGGTACAGAAATCGGATCCGGCGATCGCATCCAATCGATCCAATTCCCCGACAAAAATAATTGCCGATAAGAATTCACAGCCGCCGCCAGTGCTCCTGGTTTTTGCAACGCCGCTTGATATTGCTGAATCTGCTCTTGAGTAAACGCGCCTTTCCGCACCGCTTGCTCCTGGAACATATTGCGCACAAATTCTCTCAGATTTAACTGAATGAGCCATTCCGGCAGATTGGGAACCTGAAACGCCAACACATACCAACTCCGCCGCAACTGATCCAAATTGCTGAGCAAATCTTTGGCAAATCGCTGCGGATGGGGAGCGCTTAATAATGCCAATCGATCGATAAAATTCGGGAACTGCTGAGCCAATCGCCACGCGATCGCGCCACCCCAATCATGCCCAACAATGTGAGCACGCGAGTAGCCCAATCGCTCAATTAAACTCCGAACATCGGTACTCAATGTATCAAGATCGTATCCACTCTTTGGCTTTTCTGAATCGTTGTAGCCTCTAAGATCTGGAACAACCACCTTGAAATGCTTTGCTAAAGCTGGAATTTGGTAGCGCCACGAATACCAAAACTCAGGAAATCCATGCAGCAGAAGGACTAACTCTCCTTCTCCCTGCGTCACGTAGTGCAAGCGAATCGCATTCGCTTCAATGAATTGATGCTGCCAAGCTGAATCAGAAACCATAGTACCCTTACACAACAGCCACAAAGCGCTGTAAAACGATGCACGATGAGGAGCACCAGGTTTTGTGCAAGGATGCGCCTCACTTTCTGTTGAATTATCTCACTGAAAGCGCACCAACAGAAATGAGGGGATCACGACTAGGCAACCGATCCCAGTCTAAATTACGCTTTCTACCGCTGCGGTAGGACGATACTCAGAGGGCTTGATCTGATATTTCACCAGATTCGCTAATTCTTGAAGCTGGCTGATTGCCTCGGCTCCTTCAAGTTTCATCAATTCGCGATCGTCTCTCATTTCCGTCCAGGTAATGCCGTAATCGGACACCAAAAATCGAATCAGATGGTTGTTGCCGAGGCTCACCATAAACGATGCGCTATTCATTTGACCGCCACAGGTATAACAGGATGCCAGATATCCCCGGTTCTCCAATACAGTCGCCAAAGCCTGGAGATTCATAACCAAGTCTTTGACGAATTGACGGTGCTGTTCTGCAAGTCTTAAGAACACAATTGTCCTCCAATCACCACATATGATTCTAAACCTTTTCTTAATCTTTCACCGCTAATTTTGCTGCTAATATCTCCACCTCACGGAGATCAGCATTCCAGACAATGTTAAATCCGATACTTATACTCAGTCTTTGCCATGTTAACTGACTGAATTGAACCCCAAAGTAGCGAACGCAACAAGTCTAAGAAACGATGCAATTCTTAATCTTTTTTACCAATTGCCTTGGGAGCAAGGTTAAAAGGTGTTGTGTCGCAAAATGTGGAGAAACCGAGCCTTCAGTGCTCATTAACTATGTGCACATTCTAATGACTGAATCAGGAAATGCATGACTCTCAATCGGTAGATTTTGTTTCTACCAAACTCAAGCCTTCAGAATCTCAGTCCTGAAGGCTTGGCAAACCTGATTAAGCTTCTAACAAACTCCGCAGCATCCAAGCGGTTTTTTCATGTACCTGCATTCTTTGTGTTAACAAATCCGCAGTCGGTTCATCATTCGCTTCATCGACTAAAGGAAAGAGCGATCGAGCGGTTCTCACGACGGCTTCTTGACCTTCGACCAACAATTTGATCATGTCATGAGCTTTGGGAACGCCAGGAGTTTCAGCGATCGAGCTTAGCTTAGCATATTCGCTGTAGGTTCCGGGAGCAGGATATCCCAGTGCCCGAATTCGCTCAGCAATCAAATCGACTGCTAACGCCAGTTCGGTATATTGCGTCTCAAACATCAAATGCAAGGTTTGGAACATTGGACCCGTGACGTTCCAATGAAAGTTATGAGTTTTCAAATACAACGTATAGGTATCCGCCAACAATCGCGATAGACCTTCTGCAATCTCTTGACGCTTGGTGTCTTCAATTCCAATCGACACTTGACTTACCATAGTTTTCTCCTGATCTGTCTAACTTAAATTATCTCGCAGCAAACTTGATCTCTAGGCTAAATGTTGCTTAAGAACCGCTCTTGGCGCACGTCGGATGCGACACAAAATTGTTTCATGTCCGAGGCGGCTACAAGCTTCGTAGCGATGACAGCCTGAAAATCCGTAAAATTGTCCGTCTACTTCTAAAACATCGATCGGTTCTTGAAGTCCAATTTCAGCGATCGAGGTCATCAGATCTCTGACTTTCTCTTGGTCATTTTGTCGAAATAAAGGACGGCGAATCTGATGGATGGGGATTTCTTCAATTCTCATAAATGTCTGTCCTCACCTGACCTCTATATCATACTCATAATGACTACGACTTGCAATCTATTGTGTGAAGTTGCTCAAATCTGGACAAGTGTTTCAGCTCATGTAGCTTTTGCATGGATCTCCGGAGCAGAAGAACACGATGACGAAAATTGATGACACACAACTGATCTTGGGAAATCCCACTACAATCGATTACAGATTTTCACCTATGCCACCTCGCGAATCGGAGGCTTGACCCCCTTGGCTCTGACATTCATTTCTCTTAAACCCCTGACCCGGATCGCTCTTGGTTTAACTTGTTTGATTGGGTTTGCTACCCCGGCTGCTGCACAACAGGACGTTGGAATCCAGGTTGGAATTGTGCAACGATTCGGCGATCGCGCCAAAGATACTCTGACGCTCAAAGCGAATCCGGGAGATCGCTTAACGGTTCGATTTGATACGAATGGCAAGCCTGAAACGTTAACGGCTCAGGAGTTGAAGCTGGAGATTGCAACACAGTCTCTGTCTGAACCTGTGACCGATGAGCGCGTTGTGTTTAGTACCCATCGCAGCTTTGAATCTGCTGAAGATCAGGCTCAGGAATGGCGAAAACAAGGGATTGAAGTTGAAATTGCTCAACCGGAACGTTGGCAAGTTTGGGCAAAACGAGAGGTCTATAATACGCCGTTACTCCGACGGTTGCTGCTGCAAAGCTTGCAAGCCAAAGGCATTCAAACCGCACGGATTGAAAGTCGGACGATGAAAGAAGTGCCTCGCCCAACTTGGGTGATCAATGGGTTTCGATATACCCGAGATGTCCTGGATATCTCATCGGGATCAAATGTGATTCAAGTCGATCGAGAAAAAGATGACAATCCTAACCGTCCCTACGGTGGCGCGCTCAGAATTCAACCCAATGCCTATGGCAATTACACCTTAGTGAATTTTGTTGGGATTGAGACTTATCTAAGAGGGGTTGTCCCGCATGAAATTGGAACATGGGCACCGCAACCTGTTCTAGAAGCGCAAGCGGTCTTAGCGCGAACCTATGCTCTGAGAAATATACGGCGATTTGCGATCGACAATTATCAACTCTGTGCCACCACTCAATGTCAGGTTTACCGGGGCTTAGATGGGGCAGCAGCTTCAACCGATAAAGCGATCTCCGCAACGCGCGGGTTGGTGTTGACTTACCAAAATGAACTGGTGGATGCTGTGTACTCGTCAACGAGTGGCGGGGTCACTTCTGGCTTTAACGATATCTGGCACGGCTGGGATCGTCCCTATCTTAGAACAGTCGTAGATTCGGTCAAACCGATGTGGGATATACAAAATCGCACCCTTGCCGATGAGCGCAATTTCCGCGAGTTTCTCAAGCAGAAGAAGGGATTTAACGAAGATGGAACGGATATGTTCCGCTGGCGCTATGAAGTGCCAATGGCGCAATTGAATCAAGAGCTTCGCGAGTACCTTACTGCAATTCGTCACCCCTTGATAAACTTCAAGACGATTCAAAACATCAAAGTTTTAGCGCGATCGAATGGAGGACGCATTCTCAAATCCGCTATCATCACTGATGCAGGCACGATCGAGCTTGAAAAAGATGATATTCAAACGGTATTTGAAGCGCCTGCGAGTACTCTATTTCATGTCGATGCTTGGATGGATAAAAACAGAGTCAAGGGCTTTATCTTTACCGGGGGTGGATTTGGACATGGAGTTGGGATGAGTCAAGTTGGGTCGTACAACTTGGGTCGATTGGGATGGTCGAGCGATCGCATTCTCAGCTTCTATTTCCCTGGAACCCAGTTACAGCCAATCAATAATTCGATCACGATCTGGCGTGATCATTCCACTGAGCAAACCTCTGCTCGTTAGATGCTGAGATCGTGCCAAAACAAAACAGAACTCTCATATCGAGAGTTCTGCTTAAAACACTAGAAATCACTAAGACGGGGAGAACGAACGTGAGAAGCGGAACGTGGCTCCCTGTTTTGCTGAGAACTAGTAGAGATCTTCTTCTTGGTGAGTCAAGATCGTGCAGTCCGATGTGGGGTAAGCCACACAGGTCAACACATAACCTGCTTGAATTTGATCATCATCCAAGAACGACTGATCAGATTGGTCAACAGTTCCAGCAGTGATCTTACCTGCACAGGTTGAGCAAGCACCTGCACGGCAGGAGTAAGGCAAGTCAATGCCTTGCTCTTCAGCCGCATCTAAGATGTACTCATCATCAGGTACTTCGATCGTGGTGTTCAGCCCTTCAGTTTCGTTGATTAATGTGACCTTAAAACTAGGCATTCGGTGATCCTCTCTATTGTAGAAGCGGCAAATTTGCCAAAAATTCCGAGACTTAAGTTTTCCCAATCAATAGTTGAGTAACCAAGTTCGTTCCAATTCTGATACTACGGGAAAACTTGCGAGTTAAACCCGCTATTTGGCGCGATCGCTGAACGTGATTCCTAATAAATCACCATGATTGAATCTACTTATACTTATAGGACGATCAATCGGGCGCAATCGAGAGTTACAATCCTCTACCCCTATATTTTTCCATTGGTTTTCTGCGCTACAAATCTATCCGTAGCATCGATTAATGCACTCAGAATTCCAGCTTCCATCATGGAGTGTCCTGCATCGGGCACAACAATCAATTCCGACTCTGGCAAAGCTTTATGAAGTGCCCATGCCGAAGTCATGGGGCAGACGACATCATACCGCCCTTGCACAATCACTGTGGGAATGTGAGCAATGCGATCGCAGTTCTGCAAAAGCTGATCGTCGGTTTCAAAAAATCCCCGATTGATAAAGTAGTGACACTCAATCCGGGCGAATGCGTCGGCAAATTCATCGTCGGCAAATTTACTCTGCAAACTTGGATCAACAATTAATCGGCTGGTTGTGCCTTCCCAGACTGACCAAGCTTTCGCCGCAGTTGAGCGAATCTCTGCATCTTTGCTGGTCAACCGACGATAATAAGCCGAAATCATATCGTCTCGTTCTTCGGGCGGGATCGGCTCTAAATAGTGCTCCCAGGCATCAGGAAAAATCCAGCTTGCGCCGTCTTGATAGAACCAAAGAATCTCTTTACGGCGCAGCAGAAAGATCCCACGCAGAATCAATCCTAAGCAGCGATCAGGATGCGTCTGACTGTAAGCGAGTGAGAGAGTACTGCCCCAACTCCCGCCAAACACAAACCAGCGATCGATATTCAGATGCGATCGCAGTTTCTCGATATCGCTGACCAAATCCCAGGTTGTATTTTCTCTGAGTTCAGCATGAGGCGTACTTTTTCCGGCTCCTCGCTGATCAAACAGGATAATTCTCCACTTCGACGGATCAAAGTACTGGCGGTAGGTTGGAATTGTGCCGCCCCCAGGGCCGCCATGCAAAAAAACAACTGGCTTTCCATTGGGGTTGCCGCTCTGCTCGTAGTAGATCGTATGCAGAGCGGAAACAGGGAGCATTCCGGATTGATACGGTGCGATCGCGGGATAGAGTTGGCGCATGAGGGTTTCCTTAGTTAAGTGGGGTGGGGAGTGGGGAGTAGGAAGTGGGGAGTCGAAGCATTCCTTCTATCTCTTCTTCACAAACCTTTTCACAAAGCTTGCATTACCCTACTCCCCACTCCCCACTCCCTACTTCTGCAAGCCAATCAACTAAATACCCGATGCTGCAACGAAGGCATCTGTCGTCTCACCTGCTCCAATCGACCGGGTGCAATTTCCGCGATCGCGACTCCAGTCATTTCTCCGGCATCTGCTAAGATCACGCCCCACGGGTCAATAATCATGGCGTGTCCATGCGATTGTCGCAGAGAATTATGTCGTCCGGTTTGGGCAGGGGCAATCACATAACAGGTATTCTCGATCGCTCTTGCTTGCAACAATACTTGCCAGTGGTCTTTTCCGGTATGCGCCGTAAAGGCTGCCGGAACAAACAGAACTTCTGCGCCAAGCTGAGTCATTTGACGGTAAAGCTCGGGAAATCTCACGTCATAGCAAACAGACAAACCGATATTTCCGAGATCCTTGGAAGGATGAATCGGTGGGACTCTTGTTCCTGCAACGACAGTTGCCGATTCCCGATACGTATTACCATCGGGCAAATTCACGTCAAACAGGTGAACCTTTTCGTAACGGGCAAGTTCTTCTCCATTCGGAGCAACGAGCAACGCCGTATTGTAGACCTTCCCAGGCTCAACAGGGACAGGATAACCGCCACCTAGAATTGTCACTTGGAAACGTTGCGCCATTGTTTTGAGAAACTTTTCGCTTTCAACGGCGATCTCGTCTGCTTGCGCAATTTTTCCTTCTTCATCTCCGAGAAACGAAAAATTCTCAGGCAAGCCGATTAATTCTGCACCTCGTCGAACTGCAATCTCGATCAATTCTTCTGCTTGCGCCAAATTCTTTTGCAGATCGGGCAAGCTGTTCATTTGCACAGCAGCAGCTAAATAAGACTTCATGGGATCAACTCACGGGTTTTGCGCTCAAAATGGCTCTAAATCGTACCGGGCTTTTAAAACAGCTTTAAGTGGGCAATCTCAGGATTTGAAATTGCTCACTTAATACTTTAGACCGCGTTGATCCCGATCGCTGTAAGTTTTCTATGAATCTGATCGCTCTTGAGGATTATGGTGCAAAACAATTTGAACGATTGAAGAAATAATTCCAACGATCGCACCGACCACCAAAAACATCATTAACATTGCCAACGCAGAGAATGGCGAAATCACGAACACTAACAGCAAGGTCATCAATAGTAGCGAAGTTAAAGCCCGACTCATTTCTTTCACCAACTCAAAAATTAATATCTTCACTCTAAAATTGAGCGCGGATTCTGCCCTCTAACAAAAGCTACATTTCAATTTATCTGCTCATCAGAAGCGTAAGATTCCTTCACAGTCAAGGGTTTGAGTTCAAGTTATGATCGGTTTCTTAAGTAAATGATTTCCCTTGTAACAAACCCGGACTGGATCTGTCATGAATGACTGGCAAAAGGACTTAACTGAGATGTTAGAAACGTTCGTCAATCAAGTGGAAGAATTCTTTTTAGATGTTGCTCAAAATGCCACTGAGGCGATGTCTGAATTTGTTGAATTCTCTGAAGAAGTTTCAGTTCAAATCAATACAACCTTTGTCGATGAAGTTGAGGAATATCTCACGCACTTAGTCAGTCCGGTTCTGGAAGCTTACTTCGGGATAGGAGGCGCGATCGATGAAGTGACTCAGCCAATTACTCGCACCGTTGAACCGATGCTGACGCAACACTCTGCTTGTGTCGGCTGCCGTCATTTTCACGGTCAGTATTACGGGGAGAGCTTTTTAGTCTGCGGAATGCACCCCTATGGCATGGGAGAAGGCGTTGAAACCTGTCCTGATAAAGAAGCGGTCGATTGGGGATTATTTCGATTCGACGATCGTGAAGAATGGTAGCGGATGAATGCCCTCGTAGCGGATATCTAGAACTTGAAGAAGAATCTGATCAATAAAAAGGCGGGAAGTTAGTCCGCCTTTTTTCGTTCACATTAAACCAGCTTTAGATTGGGATATTCTGCCAGAAGATCGTCTCGGGTGAGAACATCACCATCAGCTTGAGGTGTCCATAATACTTCCAGTGCCAACAATTGATCACTCGAAACACTTCCCAATTGACTCAGCGATCGTCGCAGATCTTCAGCGCTGTTAATTTCTGGAAGCTGCAACTTTCCTTGAGTTCCAACCAGCAGCGTCACGACGATATACTCTCCTGGAGCCTCTGCTAACGCTGAATCCTTGTCTGCCAAGGTGAGTGCACTTGACGAAGCCTGTTTCAACTGGTTATTCACATTCGAGAGCGTCTCAGCACTGAATTTACTCCGTTCCGACAACGCCAACCGATTAAATTCACCACTTGCTGCTTCTAATCGCGTTTGCTTCGCTTCTGTTGTGCCGTAGACCCAGTATTGGGGGTTGCGAAGCAGTGCCAGTGAAGCTTCTTGCAAGACTTGCGCCAAGCCTTCCGAAGAACTGGTATCTGCTTTTTCACCAATGCGATCGAGATCTGCTTTGAGTTCCCGCGCTTCGGCTAACAGACCAACTTGCACTTTCGCAACGGAAATCGTCGGTGTGCTGCTATATCCTAATTCGTTATCGTCACCTGCCCGGCGGAAGCTATTGACGAGGAAGCTCGCGATCGAGATAAAAATCAACAGCGTAAACAATCCGCCAAATCCGCCACCGACTCCAAAGAAGGGGAAGTAAACAAACGGAAAGAATCCGCCGCCCCCACCCGGATAATAGCCCCCGCCTCCAGGAGGCGCATAGGTACGACCCGGTGAGGAATACCCACGAGACGGCATTCTGAACGATCCGCCGCCAATCCGTCCGCCGCTCGCCGCCATTGCATTATCTGCTTGACTAAAAACCAGCGTAAAGACGAGCGCGATCGCAAGCACAGGTCGGATCAACGTTTTAAATAGGTTTGAAAGTTTCATGAGTTTATCCTCATCTCTTACCCGGACAAGGATCTGTCTCAGTCCGGTTGGGTGGCACTCTGCTTTAACATTTCGTTACAGAGTTTTAAGCTAACAGATCTACTGTATCGCGTTCCCGATGGGTTGAGAATGTCCCAAGAGAAGGGTTTCAGGGGAGATAACCGTACTTAAACGCACGCTCTAAAAAAGCGGATCCTATTGGACTCGAACCAATGACCGACCGCTTAGAAGGCGGTTGCTCTATCCACTGAGCTAAGGATCCAAAAAAATCAAGTCATTTACCAATATAACGGCGGAAGGCAATTTTAAGACAGCGAAACGACATCAAAATAAATTTTTAGCTTTGTACTGTTGACGATCGCAACAAGATTTATCAAGCAGATGTGAAGTCGAGGCACAAAACGGGGAATTCAAGAAAGTGAACCGATTCGATGCGGTTTGTCCCAAATCCGATCTTATCTTGAGTGTCGATCGACACAATCCCAGGCATAATGACGAACAACGTCAGTGCCCTACCCCCTAGCCCTGAGCCGCTTTATGTTCATTCTGAAACGGCAGGATGTTGAGATCAGCAGCATTCAGCACCCCAAACGCGATCAAAAAGTTCCTATCTTGTCCTACCAAGGGCAAACGTTTCGCCTGATCCAGGTCTTTAGTGCTGGACAGGAAGAAGATGCACGCGCCTTCTGGCGAGACTTAACTGACAACCAAGGAAAAGCCTGCGTTCTCCTTGAAGAACCAGAGCGATACAGTATCTGGGGCAAAGTCCGCCTCGATCAATTGGGCAATGAGCCAAGTGGTCACGACGCTGGGGGAGCGGTTTCAGCGATGTTTACTCAAGCCTGTTTGTTGATGCTCCAAGCGATGTACATCGATATTGAAGATCTCATGGGCACAAAGCAAGCGGCTTCGTTTGAAAAAGATGTCACTCATGTATTTCAGCAGTGGCGATTTCCGCAAACCGAGTCTCCTAGTGCAGTCAAGCAACTTTTGACTGTGAATCCCCTCAACAGTTTGCAGACTCCAACTTGGCAAGAGAATCTCCTCAACGTGTTGCTACAAGAACTGCACCGTCTTGGAAAAGCCTATTTCGGTAAATCATCTTTCTCCAATCGTATTCTAGATGCCCTGCAAGATCTCCCGCAAGGCGAACGCAGCCGATTTATGGAATGGCTGAGTCATTCCCCCACGGGCAAACTCTGGTCTTAACCCCCTTGCACACCGTCCCCTTGTTGAAAATTCCTTATGAGTAGTTCAGCTAGTAAATCTTCCTCGAAAACTCTCTCTGTTCAAGCGATCGTCTTTTCAGAGATCCTCTTAGCAGTCCTTGCCCTGCTGTTTTCCTTACTGTTTAGTGTGCCAGATCCAGGTCAAAGTCGCCCGGATTGGTATTCCTATGGCACTTCAATGTTTGAAGCTGTGGCATTTTTCACAGCGGCGATGTTGTGTTTTAGGAACTGGAACAGCCCTCAAATCGTGAGTGGTCGCCGCGTTTGGTTGGGGATTGGCTTAGGAATGCTGTTTTACGGCATTGGAACGATTCTATTTACCTTCTGGGAGACTTATTTGGGACGAGAGGCAGCGGTTTCTCCTGGAGATTTCTTTTTTGTTCCCACTTATATCTTTTTGTCGTGGGGCATGATTATGGCGTTTGCCGATCGCCGATTGAATTTGGATCTCTGGCAATGGGCAATTGTTGGATTAATTGCAGCAATCAGTATCGCTTTTGCAACTTGGCTCACTCTAGCAACGAATGCAAAACTGCCAACGCAGTCTCTCTTGGGTGAACCTGCAATTGCACAAACGGCTCCGGCACAAACGGCTCCGGCACAAATCGCTCCGGCACAAATCGCTCCTACAAAACCTGCTCCAAGAGCCACGACTGCTCCTGCTCCGAAGCCTTCTCCTGTGATCAATGCGACTCCGGCTGCTCCGAAACCAACGGCTGCGCCCACTGAATCTAAGCAAGAACAGCCCGCAGAAGAGTCTGCTCCAGCTTGGGTTGTCCTGATTGAAACCCAGCTCGAACCGCTCAAACCTTTTCTCGATTACTTCTACGTTTTAGCGGATGTGTTCATTCTGATCATTGCGACAACGTTGCTGCTTGCTTTCTGGGGTGGACGGTTCTCGCAGTCGTGGCGAATGATTGCAGCAGCGGCATTTTCGCTTTATATCGCAGATATGTGGTTTAAGTACGCAACCACTCAACTCGAAAACTATCAGAGTGGAGCGTTAGTCGAAATCTTCTGGACATTTAGCGGCGTGCTCTTTGGAATTGGCGCAGCGCTAGAGTTTGATCTGAGTCGATCGAGGCGGAGTAGCTCCCGGAGAAGAGCTTAGAGCAAAAAAAGGAGAAGCAACTTGCTTCTCCTTTTTTTTGCCCTACCCTTCGGGGAATACAGATACATAGAATCTTTGTGAGCGAAGTCGCAACCCGATCAATGCCATTGGTTTCCCAATGCAAAATTCGGATTTGCCCGTCCTTCTCGATCGCTTCAGCATAGAATAGATGAGTAATTGCCGCGCCGCAAGTGCGCTAAGTTTCGCATGAGCAGACTGTCTGATTCTGATAAGAGCCATATTATTGAACTGTATCGCCAATCCGGGGAAACGACGCTTACGTTGGCAGAGCGTTACGGAGTCAGCAATACAACGATCAGCCGTATTCTGAAAAGCACGTTGTCGCCTGAAGAGTACGACAGTCTAATTCAGCAAAAACGGTCAGCATCTCGTGGAGGATCGAAACCAGCGGCTCCCCCCGATGAGGCTCCTGTGCAAGGCAGTTTGCTCGAACCCGAAGAAACGGTCGAGCCAGAACTGATTGAAGAGAAGCCGTCGAAACCGGCTGCGCCTGTTCGTCGCTCGCGTCGTCGCTCTTCCGAGCCTGAAGAAGTAGAGTCAACTCCGGTTGCAGCAGAGCCAGAATTAACGGAAGCGAGCACCATTGAAGCGATCGTCGGTGAAGATCTCACGCCCACCCCAGACGGAATGCTGGATGACGATGATTTAGAAGACGATCTCGATGATCTCGATGGTCTCGATGATGACCTCGATGACGAGGATGACGAGCCAGCAATTTTGCCTTCGATTCAACTGAGTGCGTCAGACTTTATTCGGGTTTTGCCGATCGCAGAAGCTGCCATTCCAAAGACGTGTTATTTGGTGGTCGATCGCTCTGCGGAACTCGTCGCGCGTCCATTGAGTGAATTTGCGGAATTGGGACAAATTCCTAAAGATGAGATCGAAGAGAAAACGCTCCCTGTCTTTGATAATCACCGAGTTGCGAAACGATTTTCTAATATCCGGACGCAACGGGTGATCAAAGTGCCGGATAGCCGAGTGCTGCAAAAAACGGCCCCTCACTTGCAAGCGAAGGGAATTACTCGGCTGCTGATTGACGGGCAAGTGTATGCGCTCTAATCTTCGTCACTGGGTGTGAGAGAAAATCCGAGAAGCGGTTGAGCGATCGCACTGCCGATGATCCCAATCATGACGCTGAACGCAATCACTAATCCAAACGGGATTTCGATCGTTTGCAAGGTGAGAAATCTCAAGGTGACAGGGGTTGCGTTTTGAATAGCAATCAGCGCGATCGCGCCAATCCAAACGGCAACAATGCATGCAGTCAGTAAAGTGGCAAAACTTCTCATAAGTTTCAGGAATCAAGGACTGAGCAAGTGTAGGAAATATCATCAGCCGCGAACTGATAGAAATTAAATCCTTGTGAGACATTTCCTCTCCGTGGGCAGGTTAGACACTGCCCACTTTCATTTTAAAAAACAAAACCGCCGATATCGGCGGTTTTGTGCAAGCTAATTAGCGAAACAAACTACTGACAGAACTATCTTCGTGAATCCGCCAAATCGTCTCACCAATCACGTTTGCCACAGAAAGAATGGTCAACTGGGGAAAGCGATTTTCTTCTGCAATCGGGATAGTGTTCGTCACAATGACTTCTTCAAGCAAGCCGCTTGAGAGTCGCTCGATCGCAGGAGGCGAGAAAACGGCATGAGTTGCACATGCATAAACTTGACGGGCACCTTCTTTCCGAAGAATTTTTGCGCCTTCTAAGATTGTGCCTGCTGTATCAATCATGTCATCGACGAGAACCGCAGTCTTGCCGCGGACATCTCCAATCACATTCATCACTTCTGCGATGTTATGAGCTTGCCGACGCTTATCAATAATTGCGAGTGGCGCATCATTGAGTCGTTTTGCCAACGCCCGTGCTCGTGCAACGCCTCCCACGTCTGGAGAAACAACGACTAGATCTTCAAGCTGCTTACTCGCGATGTAATCAACGAGAGTCGGCGAACCGTAGACATGATCCATTGGGATATCGAAATATCCTTGAATCTGCGCGGCATGTAAATCCATCGCGAGAATTCGGTTTGCACCTGCTTGCGTAATCAAGTTCGCGGCAAGTTTTGCCGTAATTGATTCTCGTCCGGCAGTTTTACGATCGGCTCGAGCATAACCGTAATAGGGTAGAACGGCTGTGATTTGCCGTGCCGACGCGCGCCGACAGGCATCAATCATAATCAGCAGTTCCATCAAGTTGTCATTGACTGGGCGACAGGTCGGCTGAATCAGATAAACATCACATCCTCGGATTGACTCTTGAATCTGGACGTAAAGTTCGCCGTCAGCGAAGCATTTACGCACCATTGGGCTGAGATCCATTCCCAAGTAGCGGGCAATCTCTAGGGATAGCGGAGTGTTAGATGATCCCGCAAGCAGCCGCAGACGATGGTTATCAGGAATCGTAGGCAGAGCAGAGGGAGGAGTCAATGTTGCAGAATGGATCACGTCAAGTCCTCGAACGCATTCAACGCAATAGTATCACTGAGACTTCTAGCTGTTGTCTCAGATTTCGTGGTTCTAAAGTATTCGTAAATGGCAGATGAATTTGCGAAATATTTGTTTAAAACCGAACCACTGATAGCGTACCGACAGTTGCTGCTATCGAACTTCATCCAATTAGGTGAAAAAGTTACCACAAGTAAGAATCGATCCAAGTCAGTGAGTCAGTAAAAGGGTATTTATCGCACCTTATTCTGCCAAATTTGTTTGCAATTCGCAATGTGTATTTACGAGGATCGCGATCGCGGACGGGCACCATCATTTTGTGCGGAGTGACATTGTTCTAAATTCACAAATGTGCTTCAGCAGCCAACTGCATTCATTTTACGGCGTGGGGAGATGGGTGAGAACCCAAGTTCAGATTGCTGTCTATCTCCCTATTCGATTTCTTGCGGTGAACGACTAGGTTGAAGTAAACGGACTAAGCTATCCTTAGAGCTTTAGTTATGCAAGGATTAGCCAGTTATGAGCCTAAAAGATCGCATCACCGATGAGATTAAAACCGCGATGAAAGCTCAAGATAAATTGCGCTTGGAGACGTTGCGGAGTATTAAAAAGGTGCTGCTTGAAAAAGAGGTGAGTGTTCGTCCTTCGGGTCAGACGGAGTTGACTGAGGAGCAGGAGATCGAGTCGTTGTCTCAGATTGCAAAACAGCGGCGCGATTCGATCGAGCAATATACAAACGCGAATCGCCCGGATCTTGCTCAGAAAGAAGCGGAGGAGTTGGCGATTATTGAGACATTTCTCCCGGCGCAGATGTCGGATGAGGAAGTTGAAAATGCGATCGCGAAAATCATTGCAGATGTCGGAGCGTCTTCACCGAAAGATATGGGCAAAGTGATGGGTCCAGTGATGCAGCAGTTGAAAGGTAAGGCGGATGGGAAGAAGGTGCAAGCGATCGTGAAGGCAAAGTTGGGCGCGTAGAGGTGGGGAGTGGGGAGTAGGTGAATGATCCAAGATCCAAACAGTTGAGTCGAGATTAAATTCACTCCCACTCCCCACTCCCTACCCCCTACTCCCTACTCCCGCCTTTCTGCCACCGCCACAGAAGCCGTATTCACAGTTTGAGAACTGGAAACCAACTCTTTCTTGCTAAATTTCAACTTGCCTTCGACGAGATCGATCACGATCGTATCTCCTTCGCCGAATGCGTTTTCGAGCAGTTTGGTTGCAATCGGGTTTTGTAATTCGCGTTGAATGGCTCGCTTCAGGGGACGTGCGCCGTAAGTTGGGTCGTATCCAACATCGGCAACATATTTCTGGGCTGCAGCCGAAAGTTCCAACGTAATTTTCTGATCGCTCAACATGCTTTGAATTCGGATCAATTGCAGTCTGACGATCTCGCCTAATTCTGCTCGGCTCAATGGATGGAACAGGATAGTATCGTCGATCCGATTGAGAAATTCAGGGCGGAAATGTTTCCGGAGAGCCGTCATGACTCGTTTCTGCATTTCCTCGTACTTGGCTTCATCGCCTGCGATATCGAGAATGTGTTCGCTGCCAATATTGCTCGTCATTACGATGACTGCGTTGCGAAAATCGACGGTGCGACCTTGAGAATCGGTAATTCGCCCATCGTCGAGAACTTGCAGCAGAATGTTGAACACATCCGGGTGGGCTTTCTCTACTTCATCCAGCAAGACAACCGAGTAAGGCTTGCGACGAATCGCTTCTGAAAGTTGTCCGCCTTCGTCATAGCCGACATATCCAGGAGGCGCACCGACCAGACGCGAGACGGAATGCTTTTCCATGTATTCCGACATATCGAGGCGCACGATCGCATCGTCAGAGTCAAACAAAAATTGCGCCAATGCCCGCGCGAGTTCTGTTTTCCCGACTCCGGTTGGTCCCATGAATAGGAATGATCCAATCGGACGGCTGGGATCTTTCATTCCCGATCGCGCTCGACGAATCGCGGCTGCAACAGCTTCGACTGCATCATGCTGTCCGATTACGCGCTCATGCAGATGCCCTTCCAAGTTGAGAAGTTTTTGCCGTTCAGATTCGAGCAGTCGAGTAATGGGGATGCCTGTCCATCGCGCTACGATTTCAGCAATGTCTGCTTCCGTGACTTGTTCGCGCAGAAGCGTACTTCCTCCGGCTTGCAGTTCGATGAGTTGTGCTTCTTGTTTTTCTCGATCGTGCTGTAAGGCTTCTAGGCGACCGTATTTTAACTGTGCGGCGGTATTGAGATCGTAGGCGCGCTCAGCTTGCTCGATTTGTACGCGCAGTTGATCTTCTTCTTGTTTGAGCGATTTAATCGTTTCAAGAATTTGTTTTTCGCTTTGCCATTGCGAATCGAGCGCGTCTTTTTTGGGCTGAAGCTCCGAAATTTCTTGTTCCAGCCGTTCTAAACGGTCTTTAGAATTTCGGCTAAGTCCAGTTAAACCCGTGATTTTGTCTTCGCTCTTGATCGAGAGCTTTTCCATTTCAAGCTGTCTCAAACGACGCTCGATTTGCTCTAGCTCGGTCGGCTTGGAGGTGATTTCCATCCGCAGTTTTGCGGCAGCTTCGTCAACGAGATCGATCGCTTTATCGGGAAGAAAGCGATCGCTAATATATCGGCTCGATAAGGTTGCCGCTGCCACTAATGCTGAATCAGTGATATTGACCCCGTGATGGACTTCGTAGCGCTCTTTTAAGCCGCGCAGGATCGAAATCGTGTCTTCAACGGTCGGCTGGTCAATCATCACCTGCTGGAATCGCCGTTCTAGCGCCGCATCTTTCTCGATATATTTGCGATATTCATCTAAAGTCGTTGCTCCAATACAGCGCAACTCGCCTCTTGCTAGCATCGGCTTCAGCAAGTTTCCAGCATCCATGTTGCCTTGCCCTGCTGCCCCGGCTCCGACCACGGTATGGAGTTCATCGATGAAGAGAACGATCTGCCCATCGGACTGAATGACTTCTTTCAGGACGGCTCGCAGTCGATCTTCAAATTCACCTCGATACTTCGCACCAGCAATCAGCGATCCCATGTCGAGCGAGATTAATTTCCGATTTTTAAGCGATTCGGGAACGTCACCATTGATAATTCGTTGGGCAAGACCTTCAGCGATCGCGGTTTTCCCAACGCCTGGTTCTCCGATTAAGACCGGATTATTTTTCGTTCTGCGAGACAGAACTTGCACAACCCGACGAATTTCTTCATCCCGCCCAATCACTGGATCGATTTTTCCGGCTTTGGCACGCTCGGTCAGATCCATCCCGAATTTCTCTAAAGCGGAATAACGGGATTCAGGGGCTTGATCGGTCACTTTTTGGCTACCACGAACGTCTCGAATTGCCGTATCTAGCCTTGCGGTATCGACATTGAGGCTGCGAAATAGCTTCATGCCGAGGCGAGGATCATCTGCAAAGGATTTGAGGAGATGCTCGATCGAAATAAAATCGTCTTGCATCGCGACACGGGCGGTTTCAGCTCGATCGAGCATGACATCCAGATTACGACCCAGGTAGAGCTGTTCAGAACTCCCGACTTTGGGCTGGCGACGGGCATACTCGTCGATCTGCTGCCACAAGCGGGTTGCTTCCACTCCGACTTTAGTTAAAATTTTTGCTGCTAGCCCATCTTCTTGCTCTAGCAGGCTAATCATTAAATGTTCAACTTCTAAATTCTGGTGTCGATAGCGGCGTACGACATCTTGTGCCTGTACGATCGCTTCCCAGGCTTTATCTGTAAATTTGCTTGGGTCTGTGGGTTGCATGTATTCCGATAGGTCTATTCATCATTCTTCTTGAGCCTTCATTGTAGCGACTTAGGGTCAAGAGTTTGTATTGAGTTGAGCAGTCTCATGGTTGAAGCAGGGTTTGCAGCTTCATGATGATTTTTGCCCGGCAGTAAATTTTTGATTTCCAAAATATCGGATTGAGCTTTTGCATCAGAGAATTTTGGAAAAAACCTTGCGGCACTTAATTTATTCCGTTAAAAGCAAAGGCACGATCGATATCGATCGTGCCTTTTTACTCATCTCAGTGTGAGATTATTCAACGCCTTCGATGCGGTCTTCGACTTCTTGATAGAGTTCGCGGAGTCGATCAAGGTTTTCTTCGCTCGTTTCCCAATAGCCTCGACCATTTGCTTCGAGCAAGGTCGTCACCATCTTACGGAACGAGTTGGGATTGAGATCCAACAAGCGCTTACACATTTCCTCATCTTTGAAGAATGTGGTGTTGGTATCTTCGTAAACCCAGTTATCAACAGCGTTTGCCGTTGCTGACCAGCCCATTGTATTGACCAATCGCTTCGACAATTCCCGCACGCCTTCATACCCGTGGCTCAACATGCCCTCATACCATTTCGGATTGAGCATTTTCGTCCGAGCATCGAGACGAACGGTTTCAGAAAGCGTCCGAATCTGAGCATTCGCTGTAGTCGTGTCTGCCATGTAGGAAGAAGGCATCTTGCCGTCATCGCGCAGGCTCGACACGATCTTGGTCGGATCGGAGTCGTAGTAGTGCGAAACGTCGGTGAGCGAAATCTCAGAAGAATCGAGGTTTTGGAAGGTAACATCGGCAGTCTTCAGCGAGGCGCGGAAAACGGCTTCGTTTTGTTCCATCATGCCGGGATTGTCTGAGGAGAAAGCAAACCCTTTCCGAGAGAGGTACATGTTTTGCAGTTCCTCTTCGTTCTCCCACGTACCATTCTCAACGGCTAAGTTGATATTCGACGAGTAAGAACCAGAAGCATTCGAGAACACACGAGTCGCCGCTTGGCGCAGGTTAATGCCTAACTCATCGGCTTGCTTCATCGCGTGCTTGCGAACAAAGTTCATTTCCAAAGGTTCTTCTGCTTCGGCAGCCATTTTCACAGCTCGATCGAGTAATGCCATTTGGTTAATAAACAAGTCGCGGAATACACCGGAACAGTTGACGACGACATCGATCCGAGGTCTGCCTAACTCTTCTAAAGGAATCAAGTCCAGCTTATTAATCCGTCCCAAGGAGTCGGGTAACGGACGAACTCCAACCATCCAGAGAATCTGAGCCAGCGATTCGCCATATGTTTTGATGTTGTCAGTTCCCCAGAGCACGCAGGCGATCGTTTCTGGGTAAGCTCCGTTATTCTCTGCACATTGCCGGGCAATTAAGCGATCGACGACGATCTTCGCAGATTTCACCGCAGCAGCAGTCGGAATCGATTGTGGATCAAGTGCGTGAATGTTCTTTCCAGTCGGCAATACATCGGGGTTCCGAATCGGATCACCACCGGGGCCTGGCAGAATGTATTCCCCTTCTAGTGCCGTCAGCAATGCACCCAATTCATTGTCTGCAACGACTTGCTTCAAGCAGAACTGCAAGAACTCGATCAGAGGTTTGATCGCTTCTTGATCCACATTCGGATAGCCTGCTTCATGCAAAGCTTCGATCCAAGGTGCTTTCTTGTTGCCTCCAAAGTTAAACAAGTTGCCTAACATCGAGGTTTTAGAAACGCGCCCTTCTTGGTCGATCTGAGCATTCACCATTGCTGCGACAGCATTGCGAGTGGCTTGGTTGATATCATTCAACAGTTGAACATCGTTGAGCACGCCCAAATCACTGTTTTGGAAGACTTCGTCAATGTCGCGGTTCAAGCTATTCGCAATGATCCGAGGCAAGCTCAGCATTTCCTCTTCAGGACGATCGAGGCTTGCGATATTCACTAAAGTTGCGATCGCTTCTTCTGCCGTAGGTGGCTTACCAATCACGTGCAATCCGCAAGGTAACAACCGCGATTCGATCTCCATCAGTTTGATGTAGACCTTTCCAACGATCGTATCTCGCTCTTCTTGGCTCAATTCGCTGGCATTGTCAGGAAACGCAATATCTTTATCGAGATTGCAAATCCGAGCTTTATCCATGATTGTATCGACGATCTGAACCCCACGACCGGAGTCTTTCAGGGTTTGATAAGAGCCAACTAATTCGCTCAGTTCTTTCAGCCCTTTGTATAGTCCAGCATTCTCAGCCGGAGGTGTTAAGTAACTGATCGTTTCAGCGTAAGAGCGGCGTTTTGCGATCGTTGCCTCAGATGGATTATTGGCAGCGTAGTAGTAAAGGTTCGGAATGGTGCCGATCAAGCTATCTGGGAAGCATTCATCGGACATCCCAATTTGCTTACCAGGCATAAATTCCAACGATCCATGCGTTCCAAAGTGCAGGACTGCGTCTGCTTTCCAGATTTTCTCTAGATAGGTGTAGTACGCTGCGAATCCGTGGTGTGGACTTGCCGATCGCGAGAACAACAGCCGCATCGGATCACCTTCATATCCGAAAGTCGGCTGAACTCCGATAAAGACATTTCCGAACGATTTCCCATATACCAAAAGATTTTGTCCATCGGTGTTGAGATGTCCAGGAGCTGGTCCCCATGACGGGATTAAGCGCTCATGATAGGGAGTCAATTCCTCGTATTCAGGAACTGACATCTTGTAAGCAATGTTCAGTTCGGGGCTGTTGTACTGGGCGCGAGCATCATGCAGCACTTCTAGCATCAACGCTTCACCTGATTCAGGCAAATCTTGAACGTCATAGCCGTTTTGTTTCAAAGCTTCCATGGCTTTGTAAATCGAGCCAAAGACATCCAGGTAAGCTGCGGTTCCCACGTTACCTTTATCCGGCGGGAAGCTGAAGACTGTAATTGCAACACGCTTATGCAGCTTAGGTTTGCGACGCAGATTTGCCCATTTCAAGGCGCGTTGTGCGATCGCTTCGACTCGATCCTGAAGCGCGATCGCTTTACCCGTCGCACCATCTCGACCCGACACGATGATCGGCTCGATCGCACCATCTAGCTCAGGCAATGCGATTTGTAACGCAACTTGAATCGGGTGCAATCCGAGTTCGCTATCTTGCCACTCTTCGGTTGTTTGGAAGACCAGCGGCAATGCCACCATGTAAGGACGATTCAAGCGGCGCAAAGATTCGATCGCTTTGGGATGATCTTGACGAGCGGGGCCACCTACTAGCGCAAATCCAGTCAAAGAGACAACCACGTCAACGATCGCATTCTCAGGATTAATCGGATCATAGAAAAACGCATCAACTGGTTTCGAGAAATCCAAGCCACCCGCAAAGACTGGAATCACCCGTGCGCCCATCGCTTCAAATTCTTGAACCATTGCGACATAGTGAGCGTCATCCCCTGTGACCAGGTGAGTTCTTTGCAACACTAGCCCAACCGTTGGAGCGAGAGGGTCGCGCAGATCTTCGGGAATATCTTTGCGAGAGCTAAACCAGTTGAGATACTCTTTGAGATCCTCGAACATGTGAGGAGCCATCGGATGCCAAATTCCTAGATCCGGATAAACCTGCGGGTCTTGGTATTCGACGTTATGACCGATTTCGCCTTTGAAAACATACTTATCTGCCAACATCAGCAGAAAGTTTTCTAAGTTGTCTGAATTGCCGCCGAGCCAATATTGGAAGCTCAACATAAAGTTGCGAGCATCCTGGGCTTTATCCATCGGCAAGTACTTCAACACTTTGGGCAAAGTATTGAGTAACTTCAGCATCGCGTCTTGGAAGCCTGCGCCGGAATTTTCCTTGCGCTTCTTCATGAAGTTCGCGATCGCGCTTTTTGACTGTCCCAACTGAGCCATTGAGAAGCTACCCAATTTGTTTAGGCGCATCACTTGCGGCATCGACGGGAAGACGACTGCTGCGTCTAAACGATCGCGATGCGGCTCAACGGCAGCAACCACTTTCTCCGCTAAATCTTCGAGGAAAATGAGCGAGGCAATGAAAATGTTTGCTTCTGAAACATCGCGTTGAAAGGCTTCGTAGTTCTCCGGGTTGCGGAGTTCTTCAATCAGATAGCCACTAATTTCAACAGCGACCTTGGGATGATTTGCATTAATTGATCGAACGGCGGCGGAGAGCGCACTTTGATACTGTGGCTCTAACACGACATAGACCACCTTGAGCAATGACCGTCCTGCCAAGTTCTCTGGCGTAATGTGTCGAACGGTGGGCTTGACGTGGGTGAACATGCAGTCAGACTCCTTTTAGCGTGTTCTCTTCTTAAATCGACAAGCGAACGTGAGCGTCCTAATCCAGATCAACCCCAGATTCAGGCAGAGATGTAACGGTTTGTAAAGTTACATGCTCGGCTTTGCGATCGCAAACTGTATTTAATCTACATTTGTGTTTTTACCAGAAAACGTATACATAAAGCGCATTTCGGGACATATATGACACAAATTGATAAGAAATCGGTAATTTTTTGTTACTAACCGTTACAGAGTTATGAGCTAGTGCTCTAGTTTTCTTTACATTTCTTAATTAAGAAATGTAAAGATGAACCTTTCAAGCTAGGTATAAGGACCTATTAACCCGATAAATTCGCAATGTTTTGTAATATTTAATTTTTCAGATCGGTATTTTTCAAAATCGTCTGCTGCACCCAATTGGGAAGTTTCTGTGCACCAGGCTGACTCAGAACTGCGATCGAGAATCCTGCAACAATCAAGCTGCTTAAAATTGTGATCAAGGGAGAATGTTTGGCAAGCCCTGAATCTCTCATGATTCTTGCAATCGGGCGGCTCTGCTTCCTCAACTGCCGACTACTTGGCTTTAATTTTTTGACGCTGAAGGGATCGCGAACATAATGACCGCTAATACTTACAACAAGGCGCGATCGACAATGCGGACAGGTCAGTAATCCATTCACAGAGTTGACTGAGACAAAGTTGCCTGTACGATGGCAAACCGGGCAAGCATGAGAACCGCGATCAAAGGTATCAGCATTCATTGGCAGCAGAAAACCAGCAAAATGACAACATTCGGAAGGCGCGTTTTTAAAGTCGAGTCAATCCAAGCGAAAAATAGCTTCAAGACTTAAATAGCTAAGAAATAATATTTGTAATAGGTTGAGACTTGATCCTTTGATACCAGTTTACCCGCGATCTTCCGTGCAAAGTGCGATCGTTCAGCAAAATTGCGGAAAAATGAGAGCGATTTTTTTCGCAGTTTCGTCTTCTCGGAAGGGCAAAATTTGCCCTGTGTCGAAATCTTTCGGAATTTCGCAAAATACTTGTCTACTCTGGCTTTGATCAATCACAATGAGAATGAGAAATAAAAATTAATCATTATTGATAACCCCTGCCGTGCCCTCGACTCCGCCGCCCAAAATTCTGCTGCCTGATTCTTCGATCGCTCCTCAATCTCGCTTCAATGGTCTGCTGAATCGCCTTCAACCTCATCCGGATACGATCGTGCTGCTCTTAGCCGTTGTGATCGGTGGTGGGGCGGGGTTAGGCGTATTGATGTTCCGCTATTTGATTGAATTATTTCACCGACTGACGCTAGAAGACCTGATGGGAACGATCGGGCATTTTGGGGCTTGGACATTAGCTTGTGTTCCAACGCTCGGTGGAATTCTAGTTGGGCTGATGCGCTGGCTCACGAAAGAATTTAGTCCAGGAATTTCAGGATTAATTGCGGCGGTGCAAGCGGGCAAGGAAATGTCGCCAACTCGCCCCATTATCAAAACAGTAGCGGCAGCCGTTTCGTTGGGGACTGGAGCATCTCTCGGACCCGAAGGTCCAAGTGTAGAAGTCGGCGCAAATTTTGGGTTGTTAGTGGGGCAGAGTTTGAAAGTATCGCGCGATCGCCAACGATTACTGTTAGGTGCAGGCGCAGCAGCCGGATTAGCAGCCGGATTTAATGCGCCGATCGCTGGCGTATTCTTCGCGCTAGAGGTGGTCTTGGGGACGACGTTTGAAACGTCTGCAGCAAGTATTGTCTTACTTTCGGCGGTCGTTTCAGCGCTGATTGCTCAGATTGGACTTGGAGGACAACCTGCATTTGCGCTGCCGGCTTATGAAGTTCGCAGTCCGCTAGAATTGCCGCTCTATCTAGGGTTAGGGCTATTTGCTTGTGTTGTGTCGATCGCTTACACCACTTCTTTAAAGTGGGCAAGTGATGTCTTTCAGGGCAAAATTCCTGGAACCGTTTGGATGGCAAAAATTCCGCGGGAAGCGCAGCCGATTTTAGGCGGTCTATGCGTCGGATTAGTAGCCCTAAAATTGCCGCAAATCTTAGGGGTAGGCTATGACACCGTTGAAGCGATGCTGCGAGATGTGCAATTCTCGTTACTCCTGCTCATGACATTATTAGTTGTGAAATTGCTCATGACAGCGGTCAGTTTAGGGAGCGGGCTAATCGGGGGGATGTTTGCGCCTGCGATGTTTTTGGGTGCGACATTGGGTGCGGCATATGGCAAAGTTTTGCCTTTCGTCTTCCCTATGTTTGCAGGAAGCATTGCTGCACCACCTGCGTATGCAATGGTCGGGATGGCGGCAGTTTTAGCGGCGAGTGTGAATGCGCCTTTAACTTCGATTTTGTTGCTGTTTGAGATGACCCGCGACTATCGAATTGTCTTACCGTTGATGGCAGCGGTGGGATTGAGCGTCTGGCTTGCGAATCTGTTGAAATCGAATCCCGAACAGCCTTCTAACTTGCAGCAAATCGAAGCAAAAGGTGATCCTGCCCCAACTTCAACGAGCTTACAGAAGCAGGAAATGCTCAGAAATGTTTCTGTTGCAGAGGCAATGCATCCGAACTTTCTACAGGTTGAAGAGTCAATGCCACTTTTAGAGGCAGGTTTGCAATTGATTCAAAATCATTGTCATAGTGCATTAGTGGTTAATCTCGATCGCCAATTGATCGGCATTATCACCTTGCAAGATATCAATCGTGCGATCGCACGTTGGGAAACCGAACTGAATCATTTTGATCAAGCCCTCGATCGCACGATCGCGGATGTGTGTACAACCGACATTCTTTATGCCTATAAAGATGAGCCATTAACCGATGCATTAGATAGAATGGCGACTCGTGGATTGCATCAACTTCCTGTCATCGATCGCGAAAATCCGCATCAAATTCTGGGACTTTTAGAGCAAGAAGGCATCACATTGGCATGTAATTTGGCGCTGACGAGAGTTCGGTTAACGCCTTATCTGTCTCACGCCAAAAAAACAAGTCCAACCGAAGCTGAACTTGCCAATGTAGGCGTATTGAATTAACTCTAGATGAGACTTTATAAAAGTAGAGTCTCATCGGTTTCGGCTGGTCCAAACTCCTGTAAACATCATTAGCATCCCGCCTAGAAAAATCGCGATCGCTAGACCCACCGGAATAGCAGTTTGCCAATCAATGTTTTCCATAGAATTACACGTTGAGTTCTTCTCGATCGAGTTGTTTCAGATGAATATGCTTTCGTCCCAAAGAGATTTCAAATTCATCTCCTGGCTGCAATTCCATTTGTTTTGTATACGCTGCACCAATTAACAAATTACCATTAGACTGCACACTAATTCGGTAACTTGCACTGCGACCTCCTCGTCCATTGGTTGCCTGTTTCCCATCTAATTGAATTCCTTCTGCATCGATTAATGCATTCAGGAATTTCATCATATTCACACGTTCGACTCCATTTTTCGTCACCGTGTAATAGCCGCATTCTTTCGCTTTTTCTTCTTTATTGAGATGGTCGAGTTCCTTCACCTTCTTCAGCAGAGATTCCCCCGTCAGTGGCTCAATCTTTTTCTTCTTAGTCATCAACCCGAAATCCGAATCAGTGGACATCAATTCGATCTGATCAGCGCTCCCAAATCCACTAAATTGAGATTATTTAGTGCCCGGTGAGTTTGCCCAATTCATATTACACTGGCATCGCTGATTTTTGACACAAATTCGTCTCAGATTGCCGACAAAAATGACGTGCGAATTCGCTTAGAATTTGCAACGATTTTCGCCCTTCTTTCTCGTGATCGTAGTCTTTAGAAGTTTGGGAAGGGAAATGTAAAAATAAAAAGGAGCAGACTTACTGCGTTGAGCGAACTACGGCGGCAATCCTGACGGCATCGTCAAACATCGACACCTTAGAGATCAAAAACCTTTTGTCGCTCAAGTTGTAAGCTGCTCTTACCATTCATTCACCTGTGATTCATAAGTTATCAACCTCACTTGTCAACGCTGTGTGTTCGTCATGAAGTTGAAATGACAAAATCAAAGATAGAGAGAGCATCCTGCATGCAGCGATAAAGATATGGCACAGTTGCAACTAAATTGCCGCGCTAACGTCATATTTGATGACTATAGTCGAAGTATCTATCATTTGGATGAAGAGCAATTTGCATCTTTGCTTACGGAAATGATTGAAATTTTTGGAGATGCAACATTAAGGAGAGTACACACCCGATGACAACGCCTCGCAAATCGTTTAAACAGTCTGCTGTCTATTTCATGCTGCCATTGGTCGGAGCGGGGACAGCCCTCGCTGGAAATCGTCTACTCTCCAGCAATGCTGTCAATAATATTGTTTCACCTCCTGCGATCGCGCAAGCAACGAATCGTACCGCTGGACTCGCTGACCCGAATTTTATCGCATCTGCCGTGGAGCGAGTCGGACCTGCGGTGGTGCGGATTAACGCTTCGCGAACCGTGCAATCGCGCGTTCCCGAAGTATTTAACGATCCTTTCTTCCGCCAATTCTTCGGCAATCAAATTCCCAATCAACCTTCGCAACGCGTTGAGCGCGGAACAGGTTCAGGCTTCATCATTAGCGGCGATGGATTGATTTTAACGAATGCTCACGTGGTCAGTGGTGCAGACATCGTGACTGTCACGATGAAAGATGGACGTGAGATCAGTGGAAAAGTGGTGGGTCAAGATTCTCTGACCGATGTTGCTGTGGTGCGAGTTCAGGCGAATAATTTACCGACGGTTCCACTGGGCAACTCGGATGGGTTGAAGCCAGGAGAATGGGCGATCGCAATCGGAAATCCGCTCGGGTTAGATAATACCGTCACGGCTGGCATCATCAGTGCGACCGGGCGATCCAGTGCGGAAGTGCGAGTAGCAGACAAGCGGGTGAGCTTTATTCAAACGGATGCCGCGATTAATCCGGGGAATTCTGGTGGTCCTTTGCTCAACCAACGCGGGGAAGTGATTGGCATGAATACCGCGATCATTGGTGGGGCGCAGGGGTTAGGCTTTGCAATTCCTATCAATACGGCTCAGCGGATCTCGCAGCAGTTGATTTCTAAAGGTCGGGTGGATCACCCCTATTTAGGAATTCAGATGCGGGGATTGACAGCGGACTTGAGAGATCAGATTAACCGCGATCGAGAAGTTGGTTTCCGAGTCCAAGATGATCAAGGCGTGGTCATTTTTCGCGTGATGCCGAATTCTCCGGCTGCAAGAGCGGGCTTGCGGAATGGAGATGTGATCAAGAAAGTAAATGGTCAAACCGTGACAAAAGCGGATCAAGTTCAGCAAGCAGTGGAGAACGCTTCGGTGGGCGGAAATCTTCGGCTTGATGTGAGTCGCGGAGGGAATACGACGACTGTGAGTGTACAGCCTGGGGTGTTCCCGACTCAAACGGCGCAGAATTAATGACAGTTCATCGTTGATGGTGTCTCTACTCGTCAATCCCATGAATTTTGCGGAGTGGCGAGTGGAGAATAGTAACCCTGATTTCAGATCCTCACGCTATCTCCCTATCAGATTGATATTGAACCATAGTGAATTGATACAAAAAGCCGATGGATATATCCATCGGCTTTTTAGTTAATCTTGAAGTCTCAGGCTAATCGCGCTGACCGAGCGCAATTAAGATGTACTGAACCAACTGGAGCAATGCATACAGCGCAGTTGCAACGTAAGTAAATGCTGCTGCATTCAAGACTTTTCGCGCACCTTGATTCTCTTCACCCTGCAAAATGCCGAGTTCATCGATCAAGCGTAAGGCTCGGCTTGACGCATCAAATTCAACGGGCAGAGTAACCAGATGGAACACAATCACAGCCGCAAACAGCGCAATTCCAATTTTGATGAATACGCCACCCAGTGCTCCTAGGAACAAACCACCCATAATCAAGAGTGGTCCAAAATTTGCGCCTAGGTTTACGGCTGGAACTAATGCCGCCCGAACATTCATCGGTACATATCCTTTCACATCTTGTAGAACGTGACCACATTCATGTGCTGCTACCGCTGCTGCAGCTAATGAACTCGAACCGTAAACGACTTCTGAGAGTCGAACCGCTTTTGCACTTGGGTCGTAATGATCCGTCAGTTCCCCCGCGACAGGCTCGACGCTCACGTCATAAACGCCCATGCGATCGAGAATCATTTTCGCAACTTCTGCCCCCGTCATTCCCATTCGTGAGGGAATCTCAGAGTATTTGCGGTACGTGTTTTGAACCCGCTGCTGCGCCCAGAATACCAGGATCATGCCGGGAATCAGCAGGAGATAAGACCAATGGAAAAACATGCCGTTTACCTTTTCTTAAATTCTATGCGAGGCTTAATTGACTGCTTTTATCCGCTATGCTATCACCTCTAAATCTAGGATGCCTGGAGCGAAAACCGAACTCGACCCGGTTGAATTTTAGCTGCGGAATTTTCGATGAATTTGTCACAAATCGCATCCGATGAGAGGGGATCGAGACTCAGAGACTTACGTTAGAATAAAGACAGCACTGAAAGGAAGGAATGGATCGCTCGATGTCAATTTTTATCCCCGCACAAGGTACTGGCAGGAGATAGCAGTACTGATGCGTGAATTGCCCAAAGCACTACAGACTGAAGGGACTTCGCCACAGGTGGATAAATCGATCGCGCTTTCACGTTTACTTCCGCCTCCTGATCGATCGCGTGCAAGAGTTTTATTCTGGCTGAAAGGTCAAGTCCCCGAAACTCGAATTCGACATATCCTGCGGGTCGAACAATTCGCGATCGAGCTTGCTCAACGGCATCATCTCGATCGTGAGAAAGCGGCGCAAGCTGCACTCATGCACGATTTGGCAAAGTTCTTTAAGCCAAAGCGACTGTTGAGTATGGCGATCGCAGAAGGCTTGGAGATCGATCCGATTGAAGAGATGAATCCTCATTTACTTCATGCAGATGCAGGTGCGATCGTGGCACGGGACGAATTCGGTGTAACGGATTCTGAGGTATTAAATGCAATTCGGCATCATACGCTTGGCAGTCCGGAGATGAGTTTACTCGGCTGTGTGGTGTATCTAGCGGATGGGCTAGAACCAGGACGGGGAGCCACACCTGAGTTAGAAGAATTGCGAGACTTGAGTCGGCAGGACTTGATTCAGGCAACTTGGCGAGTGGCAGATGCATCGCTCAGACACTTGATTCAAGCGGGTCACCTGATCCATCCGCGCACGGTACAAACTCGTAATGCCTTTTTACAACGGTTCAAACAAACAGTTGTAAAAGACCCGATCGCTAAAATCCAACTCGTAAAAGGAATTCAAACCTGAATGACAGAACTTTCTAACCAGCAAACTCTTTCGCTCAATACGACGCTAGACGATCGCTCAGATCGAATGGCACAGTTAGTCGCTACGGCAGCTGATGAGCGCAAAGGGAGCGATATTGTGTTGTTGAAAGTCGGCGATGTGTCGGTTCTGGCAGATTATTTTGTCGTCGTGACAGGGTACTCAAAGGTGCAAGTCCGGGCAATTGCTCGATCGATTGAAGACAAACTGGAAGAAGAGATGGGACGGAAGCCCATTCGATCCGAAGGCTTCTCGGATGGGACTTGGATTATTGAGGATTACGGTGATGTGATCGTGCATGTGATGATGCCTCAAGAACGCGAATTCTATGGCTTAGAGTCGTTCTGGGGACATGCACCGCGCGTTCCGTTTGGCACCTTGTAAATTGATTTAGAACATAAAGTGAATCGAGAGATTAGAATTCTAACCTCTCGATTTTTTATGAGGTTTGGGGTTCGGCTCAATTTTTAGAGGAGACGAGCTTCAGAACGGTTTAGAATGTCGGAAATTGCGATCGTTGAACCAAGCCGAGACGCAGCGAAATAGCTCGAAATGTACCTTTTACGCAGCAGCAGGCTCAGGCTGCATTTCAACAGGTGCGCCTTCTTCTACCATTTGAGCCATCTTGCCGCCTTTACGAATGTAGTTTTGCACGGCTGCAAACATTGCATTCACTTTGCGAGTCCGCCATTCATCAATTAACGCTTGCGTTTTGGCAATGCCAAAGTCACGTTCCATGACTTCATAAAGATAAGCAGCGTGTCGTGTCTCATCTTCAGCGATACTCAAAACGCCCTTTTTCAAGTTTGTACTCGTCGCATCTTCTGGTAGGGCTTCTGCAAGTCTGAAAAAGTCTTTACTCGCATCCAGTTCAAGAATATAAGTGCTGGCAAGAAAGACTTCCCAAGGAATATTTGCAGGTTTCAACTGTTCTTGAGAGTAGCCTACAAAATAGGCATCAAAAAAGGGACTCCGCTTCGATTCCTCCGGTTTCCTGTCCGTTTGACGATCGCGCAGTTGACTAAAATCGATGACCTTTTTATTGAGCTGCTTTAAGCCATGCGCAAAGATCTGACCATGCCGTTTCTCATCGTTGGCATGGAGATCAAGCTTTTCTGCGAACCAGGTTTTGTCTTCTGCAAGTGCACGATCGCGCAAAGCCTGCAAAAATGGCACAGAACCCGATTCTGCCATTTGAAAGCCAGCGAGGAGATTCGGACGAGTTTGACGATCGCGAATTCCACTCGACAAAATGTAAGCGCTCGCACCTGAACCGACAATGTGGAGAAATTGCGTCAGAAGATTCATCGCTCTAAAAGGTGAGGACTGCACCCGCTATGGTAACGCGCTGAAGCGGTAGGGAGTAGGAGACAGCTTTGTTCTCTATCTCCCGACCTATTTCGCGGCAGCCGCATCCGCTGCTTTTGGATCGGGCTTGACTGCACCTAAGCGAACTTCAGAACAGAACGATGCCAGACTGAAGCCGCCTGCCTGCTTCAAAACACTGTGCCGGAAGCGCACATTTGGGCTTTCAAACCAGATTCGCTCTTTCGAGTAAAGGGTGTCTGATTCGGTAATCAGAGTTAATCCCATCGCGTCTGAGACTTCGTAGTGTCCCACAATCGGGGTCTGCTGGGTAGTTCCCATTTCGCCAAGTAGCTTGCCCGAATTTTGGGTATCGCCTGCGATCGGCACAAGCACAGTCGAGCCAGTTTGCTTCCTCGTTTCGCCATCGAGAAAGCCTTCCCACGTCAGCCGTGCGCCGAGCAATGCCGTAGTTGGGTCAACCTGATACTTTTCACATAGCTGAATCACAGCAGGGTCGGATTTGTCGAGTAGGTCGATCTCGATCGTAGATTTTCCGCTCCCTTGCTGAGCGGCAGGATGATGGCTAGTTCGCATCGACGACCATCTGCCTGCACTAAGTTCAAAAAACTCGACAATATCCATAACGATCCTATAGCGGGTTGTGATTCCTCTCCATTGTAAAAGGTTCAGTTACCCGAAAAAATCAGCCGTCGAGAAAGAATTGACGGCTGATCGCGCTCAGATTTGTTCGATCGACGCTTGTAATCCCTGATTTAGGAGGATTTGCAGCAATTCATCTGCTTCTGCTCGATCGCGAAATGCACCGGCTTGCATCACTCTCCGTCCTCTTAAGGCAAACGCATCGGCAACCACCGATCGCACTTGAGTCTGCTCAGACGCTGTACTCGCTTGGACAATGACCCGAAATCGGAATCCAAGACTGGAAGCTTGACTCACTGCACCCGATCCGCCGCGCCAAATTCGGACTGAGGTTCCGGCTGTATTGCCAATTGGTGGGGTCGCTCGTGGAACAGGCAGAATACCGGAAGCAGAAGCGACACGACGGGGTTGTTGAACAAGTTGCGGTTTAGGTTGTGCGATTTGGGGTTGAACTTGGGGAATGCGGATTGGAATTCCTTCAGTTGGACGAATTTCAGTTGGGCGAATTTCAGTTGGACGAATCGCAGCGTTGATTCGCAGGGTGGGAAGTGGGCGATTTGAGCGGGCGATCGGTAAAGGAGCACTTCTCGAAGTTGCGGCTGGAACCGGAATCTCGATCGCACCATTATTCCGGGCTTGAGGCAGAGGGCGACTGCGAATGGCGAGCGGAGGCAAAGGTCGAGGCTGCCCAAATCCGGTCGAGGAAGCTACATTCGTCGTCATTTCAGGAGCCGCAATGCCAGAGAAATCGAGCCGCCCGATCGTTTTGGCTGAGACTTGATTACCAAAGGCGGGCACAGTTTGAGTGGTGCGCTGAGTATTAATATCAAATTGCTGATTGTTTAAGAACGTGTTGTTGCCGGGATCAGCAGAATTCCCTAAATTAGGACGGGATTGCGCGATCGACACCATCCCGTCTCGCGCGTTGTTATCGATCACATTGTTGCGAAGAATGGGCTGAGCACTGCCCTGCACCACGACCCCATCTTTGTTCTGTGTAATCCGATTTCCGAGTAGCTTGGGAGCAGAATTCTGAGCAATATTCACTCCGAATCCGGTGCGCTCAAAAATATTGTCTTGAATCTCTGGGCGAGACGTTCCGTAGACGGTGACACCGTTCGCGCCGTTTTGGTAGAAATAATTGTTTTTCAGCACGGGGGCGCTATTGCCCACGATCGAGGCTCCGTCATGGGTATTGCCCGTAAACGTATTCGCGAAAATCACTGGACTGGTCGATTCTGTCCAGAGTCCATAGCCTTGGGGGTTAGGATTCGTCACGGTGACTCCAGCGAGCATTGAGCGATCTGCGCCTAGAATCGTGACATTTTGCCGAGCGAAGGTTCGACTGAGAAAAAAGTCGCCTCCCCGAATCAGCACGTTCTGCCCCCGATTGCGGGGATCGCCTTGTAAGGTGATCGTCGGCTTAAGCTGAATCGGAAACACTTCGCCAGTCGCGATACTGTACGTTCCAGGAGCTAGAAGAATGACAGTATTCGGTGCTGCTCGGTCGAGGGCTACTGTAATCGTTTTGAGCGGAGAATTCGCTTGACCAGAGCCATTGTCGTTGCCGATCGCTGGATTGACGTAAATCACCGATGGAGTGATTTGAGCAATCGAGTCGGGCAGTGGGTTCGCGATCGCAGGCTTTTCTGTAATGGCGAATAAGGCAGATACACTTAATACAGCGAATACGGAGGAATACACAGAGCATCGATTCACGATTGTTCTCCAACACACGGCTTGTTCGGATAACATGACTGATTTTCTCGGATCGGTTACAGAAGGTTCAGTCTACACAGAGAATCTGAGTAAACCTCTGTAAAATCACTGGAACGCTGATCACGCGCGGGTTTCCACGGAAATGATCGGATTGAACTTATTGTCTCTGTAAGTCTACGGTGGTCAAGTAAATTAAAAAATCTTTATGAAGTAGCCTCATCCTCTGCCCCTGATACGATAAGAGATTAATATCTGGGAAATTTGCGCCCTTGCACTTCTTTATGCAGTCAGCCCTCTATCGAATTTTAGATGCGAACCTCGATCGCGCCCGTGAAGGTCTCCGGGTGATCGAAGAATGGTGTCGCTTTGGCTTAAACGATGTTGCATTGACAGAACGGTGCAAATACTGGCGACAAGAACTCGCGCATTGGCATCAAGCAGAATTACGGGCTGCCCGCAATACCCCGGATGATCCGGGTACGGATCTGACTCATCCGAACGAGGCAACCCGAGGCAGCATTGAACAAGTGTTGCAGGTGAATTTTTGCCGCGTAGAAGAAGCGCTGAGAGTCTTAGAAGAATACGGCAAAGTTTATCGTGCTGATATGGCAAGCGCAGTGAAGCAAATGCGCTATCAGGTTTACACCTTAGAAAGTCATTTAATGACGGTTCATCGTCGTCAAGTGCTGGATTCTGCTGCGCTTTATCTCGTCACCTCTCCCTCTGAAAATTTGTTCTCAACGGTTGAAGCTGCATTGAAGGGCGGATTGGGACTGGTGCAGTATCGAGACAAAGAGGCAGATGATGCGACTCGGTTTCAGAATGCTCAGAAGCTGCGTGAGCTTTGCCGAGACTATGGAGCATTGTTTATTGTCAACGATCGTGTAGATTTGGCTCTAGCTGTCGATGCCGATGGCGTGCATCTAGGTCAAGACGATATGCCGTTTGCCTGGGCGCGACAAATGTTGGGTCAGCATAAGCTGATTGGGCGATCGACGCATAGCCCGGAACAACTGAAAGCCGCGATCGCAGAAGGAGCCGATTATGTTGGAGTCGGGCCAGTGTATGAAACGCCAACCAAAGCAGGCAGACCTGCCGCTGGACTCGAGTATGTGAAATATGCGGCGGAACATTGTTCGATTCCTTGGTATGCGATCGGGGGAATTGACACGCAAAATATTCATGAGGTGCTCGGCGCAGGAGCGCAGCGAGTCTCGGTTGTGAGAGCAATTATGCAAGCTGAACAGCCGACCTTTGTAACGCAATTTTTTATCGCGCAATTAGAACAAAAGCGGCGATTTCAACCTCAATCTACTCCTGATCCTTGGGAAGCGTGAATGATTACATTGCAAGTGAATGGCGAGACAAAAACTTGTGCAGCCGCATTGAACATGCCGGAATTTTTGGAGTCTTTAGGTATGAATCCGCGCTTAGTTGCAGTCGAGTACAACGGCGAGATTTTGCATCGGCAGCTTTGGGAAACGACTGAGGTGAAGGATGGCGATCGCTTAGAGATTGTCACGATCGTCGGAGGCGGCTAATGTTGATTAGTGCCACTTCGGATGAATTGCGTTTATGTTGCCTTTACTCGCTGAATTTACTTCGCCAGGAATTGGATTTCAAATTGGGCCGCTTTCGATTCGCTGGTACGGAGTGCTCATCGCATCGGCAGTGCTGATTGGGGTGAATTTGTCTCAATACTTGGCATCGCGACGGCAGGTGAATCCAGAATTACTGAGTGATTTAGCGATTTGGCTAGTGCTTGCTGCGATTCCGAGTGCTCGCTTGTATTACGTGATTTTTCAGTGGCGCGATTATGTCGGGAATCCGGCTTCGATGATTGCGATTTGGCAAGGCGGGATTGCGATTCATGGCGCGATCTTGGGTGGCGCAATCGCGGCTTTGATTTTCGCGCGCGTGAAAAAGATTTCGTTTTGGCAATTGGCAGATTTGGTTGCACCGTCACTGATTTTGGGACAAGCGATCGGGCGTTGGGGAAATTTCTTTAATTCGGAAGCCTTTGGTAGTCCGACGGATTTACCTTGGAAGCTATTCATCCCGCTCGATCGCCGTCCGCCGGGATTAGAGAATGTTGCGTACTATCATCCGACCTTTTTGTATGAGTCCCTTTGGAATTTAGGCGTTTTTGCGTTGCTGATGTTCCTGTTTTTCAAAGGGTCTCGGTTAAAGGTTGGAACGCTTTTTTTAACGTATATGGTTGCGTATAGTTCGGGGCGGTTTTGGATTGAGGGACTGCGAACTGATAGCTTGATGTTGGGCTTTTTGAGAATGGCTCAAGTGGTCAGTTTGACAGGAATTGCGATCGGGGCGATTGGATTGTTCTGGCTGTATGGGATGAAGCGATCGCTCCCCGATGTGGTGGATGATCCAAATCCGGATTCGCAACCGACTCGATAATGCTCATAAAAAACCCTAGAGGGCTTGCCTCTAGGGAATTAAGTCAGGGTGCATCTACCATTGCTGTTTCCTCCAGCGAACAAAGCCAATCCGGAAAACTCAATTTGTTGCTCATTCATGTCGCTTACTGAACAAATTCTTGCGAAAACTCCAGGCAATCCATTAGAAGGATTACGTCGGGTCGATGCACTATGGAAGGCTTTGCGTGAAGATGCGATCGCAGTTCCGAACGTGGTACAGACGAGTGCCGACGGGTATAGCCCGACTGAGCGCACTTTAGAAATTGAATACGATGTGCTCATCGCGGGCGGAACGCTTGGAATTTTATTAGGTGCAGCGCTCGTTTTGAAAGGCTGGCGAGTTGCCCTGATCGAACGCGGAACTTTGAAAGGACGCGAGCAAGAATGGAATATTTCGCGCAAAGAATTAGCAGCATTTCTGGAATTAGGATTGTTAAGCGAGACCGAGCTAGAAACCGCGATCGCAACTCAATTTAATCCGGTTCGAGTCAGCTTTGCAGAAGGCTCGAATATCTTTGTGCAGGATGTGCTGAATATCGGCGTTGATCCGGTCTACTTGCTAGAAACGTTGAAGCAAGTTTTTCTGCGGCATGGCGGAACTTTGTTGGAGAACACGCCTTTTGAGAGCGTAGAAATTTGTGCGAATGGGGTTTGTGTTAATCGATCGCTCAATGCCCGACTGATGCTAGATGCAATGGGGCATTTTTCCCCGATCGTTCAGCAAGCGAGACAGGGACAAAAACCAGATGGAGTTTGCTTAGTTGTTGGGACTTGTGCAAAAGGATTTGAGCAGAATGAATCAGGCGATCTGATTGCGTCTTTTACGCCGATTCAGAAGCAATGTCAGTACTTTTGGGAAGCTTTTCCCGCACGAGATGGCAGAACAACGTATCTATTCACTTATCTAGATGCAAATCGCGATCGCTTTTCTTTAGAAGATTTATTCGAGGACTATCTGAATCTGCTGCCTGACTATCAAAACATTCAGCTTGAACAATTAGAATTTGTGCGCGCGCCATTTGGATTTTTTCCTTGCTATCAGAACAGTCCCTTGCACTTGAAATGGGATCGAATTTTGCCTGTTGGAGATAGTAGTGGAAGTCAGTCTCCTCTGAGTTTTGGCGGATTTGGGGCAATGGTGCGGCATCTAGTGCGCTTAACCAATGGTATCGATGAAGCGCTACGATATGAAATGCTAAATCATTCGGCTCTGTCTTTGCTGCAACCGTATCAGCCTAATTTGTCGGTCACTTGGTTATTTCAACGATCGATGAGTGTCGGAGTGAATCAGAACATTGATCCAGATCAGATCAATCAATTGTTGAACACTGTCTTTGGAGAAATGCAGCGATCGGGAGAGCCAGTTTTGAAGCCCTTTTTACAAGATGTGGTTCAGTTTGTCCCACTTTCTCAAACCTTACTGAAGACCGGAATTCTCCATCCTGGCTTAGTGTTAAAAATCATTCCCCATGTTGGAATTTTCGCTTTGCTAGATTGGATGTTGCACTATTTCAATTTGGCAACTTATACCGTTCTCTATTCGATTTCCCAATCTTTTCACCCCTGGATTGCCAAACTCCCGCCAGCGCAGCACTATACCTGGCATCGACGAGTTGAAGCGTGGCAATTTGGCTCAGGAAAAGATTACGTAACTGATTAAGGATCTTAGTGATGGAATTCTCGTTAGCTCGGCAGCGGTTTTATCAAGAGGTACGTCAAGATGACGAGAAAATTAACCTTGAGAAAGCAGCTTTATACATCGCTCAAGAGGAATATCCAAATTTAGAAATTGAGAAGTATTTAACTGAGATCGATCGCATGGCTGCGGAAGTTCATGCCCGCCTGCCAGAAGAACCCTATCCGCTCAAAATCATTCAGACGATTAATCGATATTTATATGAGGATTTAGGATTTTCAGGTAATTCTGAAGACTACTACGATCCCTGTAATAGCTTCTTAAACGATGTCATTGATCGTCGAACCGGAATCCCGATTTCGCTGGCATTGTTGTATTTAGCGATCGCGGAGCGGATCGAATTTCCGATGGTCGGGATCGGGATGCCAGGGCATTTTCTGATTCGTCCGGCTGTGAATGAGGAGATGGAGATCTTTGTCGATGCGTTCCACAACGGAGAAATTCTATTCCCTCAAGATTGCCAGGAACGATTAAATCAATTGGCAGGACAGCCGGTTGAAATGCGTCCTCAATTTCTAGAAGCAGTCTCCCCTAGGCAATTTCTCGCGCGAATGTTGACGAATTTGAAAGGCATTTATCTCAATCAGGGCAAGATTGAGAAATGTCTGGCGATGATTGAGCGGATTCTAATTCTGTTTCCAGATGCGGCGTATGAATTGCGCGATCGCGGCATCATTTATTTTCAAACGCATCGCTGGATTGAGGCGCGGCAGGATTTAGAGGGTTATCTCGATCAAGTGCCAGCGGCGAACGATCGCGATTTGATTCAGCAATTGCTTGATCAAATTGAGAGCGATTGAAGTCGAGCGAACTGGCAGATGGAGCAGGCTGAACTGCAAACGCCCAAGTTAATTCAATGACTCTGCGACCTGCTTCAATCGCCTCAATTGAGCTTCCATATCCTCCTGTGTCCACTTCGCTGCAAACTGATTAAACCCAAAGCGCACGATCGGATTCGGAATCTCAAACTCAAACTGATTCAACAATCTTGTTCCCTTCGCTTCCGGCTGACACTCCCAGCGATCGCGACCCTTAAAAAATCCCTCAAACTGCCATACAACCAGTCCCGGCTGCCGCTCAACTACCACATTCTTCAGCGTCGGGCGCAACAGCGGTATCTGCACAACAAAACGGCTCTGACTGCCCAAGTCCGTAGACCAAGCTTCGATCGGTTCACAGCGCAGAGCCGGATTTAACCAGCGATGCATCAGATTCAAATCCGTAAAACAACGCTCCACATCCGTTGCGCTCGCCTGAATCAAAATCGACTGCTCAAAAACCTGCGGCACTCCCATTTTTCGCTCCCCCAACAGTCCATGAAATTGATCATGGCAAACGAATTGTGCCTTGAGATTAATTCTTAACTAAACCTAAAAAAATGCTGACCTGCATTATCTCTTTCCAGAGAGGGAAGATCCCCCGATTTCTAGAATGGGATACTCTGCCGTGAGGATGCGAGTCAGCATTCGTAGGATACATACGGACTTATCAATTCAAGCTTATTTGTTCATACAAGGCTTGAAGACTTTATGGAAAATTCAAAAAAGTGTTTCTGAGAGCTTTTCTCCAGTGAGAGATACGAGTAATCTTAGGAGTGCAACTGTAAATTTTTGGATGAAATGATAAGTTGTGCGAGATATTTCAGTAATTTTACGATTGACTTCGCAAGGTTATTTTGAACGGTCAAGCCACTTACTCTTATCTAGATTGCACAGTTGTAAGCATCATACAAAAGCGCTCAAACAACGCTTTTTTGTAAGCGAAAGGGGTTTATCAAAAGACCATGAATGAAACTTATCAGTTTGGGGGAGCGCAGCTACTCATGGGCGACCAAATCCTAGCTCAACTTCCTCCGCCTGGAGAGGCTCCATATTTAGTAGTCTTTGGGGTCAATATTGGCGATATTCTCGTGAAATGGGGCGGGGCATTAATCATCTTCCTGCTCGGTATTATTATTGCCGCTTTTGTTTCGAGTATTGTTCGTGGACTCTTGAAACGGACGACTCTAGACGATCAGCTTGCAAATTGGATGTCTGGCGGTCGCACTAGAGCCGACTTTAAAGTTGAAAAACTCATTGCATCGATCGTGTTTTGGATTATCACGATCCTGGCATTGGTGGCTGCATTAAATGTGCTCGGTCTGAATACCGTTTCACAACCACTCAACAATTTCCTCAATCAGATTTTTGCGTTTCTGCCTCAGTTAGGTGCGGCTGCACTTTTAGCAGGTGTCGCCTGGGTGGTGGCAACTTTGGCAAAAACGATCGTGGTGCGTACCTCAGAATCATTTGGGCTAGATGAGAAAATCTCTGATCCAGAGGATTCCACTTTAGAAGCTAGCCCTTTTCGGCTCAGCGATACCTTAGGAAATGCAGTTTACTGGTTTGTTTTCCTATTTTTCTTACCGCTGATTTTGGGTGTTTTGAATCTTCAAGGCCCGCTTCAGCCCGTCCAAAACTTGTTGAATGACATCTTAGGCGCGCTTCCCAACATTATTAAGGCGGCTGTCATTGGGGTCGTTGGCTGGTTCTTGGCGCGAACTGTTCGCGGCATTGTCACGAACTTACTGGCAGCAACCGGAACGGATCAAATTGGCGCAAGAATGGGACTCAACCGAGCGCGAGGCGGGCAATCTTTGTCCTGGTTGCTCGGAACGATCGTGTATGTTCTGATCTTGATTCCCACGATCACCGCAGCCTTAGATGCCCTGAGTATTCCGGCAATTTCGGCACCTGCAACTGCAATGCTGAATCAAGTATTGAATGCGTTGCCATTAGTCTTTACAGCGGCGGCAATTTTGGCAGTAGCTTATGTGGTGGGTAAATTCATCAGCGATTTGGCTTCAGGCATTCTCGCCAGTATTGGATTTGATAATCTCTTTTACTGGCTTGGGTTGCAAGCGTCTCCAACGACTCCGACCGTTGCCCCTGATCGCTTTGACACCGAATTTCAAACGGGCGAAACCATGCTTCAGCCCGATCAGCCAACCGGGTTGCGTAGCCCCTCTGAGATTGCAGGGGTAGTGATCTTAGTCGGTATCATGCTGCTAGCGACCGTTGCCGCAGTTGATGTGCTGAATATTCCAGCATTGACCGCGATCTTGTCCGGAATTTTGGTGATTTTCGGACGGATTCTAGCAGGGTTGGCAGTCTTTGCTGTAGGGCTATACCTTGCGAATTTGGCTTATAGCTTGATTACCAGTTCGGGAAGTCGGCAAGCTAAATTATTAGGTCAAACGGCTCGAATTGCGATTATTGGCTTAGTTGCCGCGATGGCGCTTCAGCAAATGGGGATCGCATCGAACATTGTCAATTTGGCGTTTGGACTGCTGCTGGGCGCGATCGCGGTTGCAATTGCGATCGCATTTGGGCTTGGCGGTCGGGATGTTGCAAGCGAGCAACTCCGGGATTGGCTGAGAAGCTTTAAAAATTAAAACTTGAGCCAAAGCGAAATAGAACTGCGTCGGGGATCTAACCCGGCGTTTTTTTTGGGCGATCCCGAGATTTCACGGAGGGATCACATCGGCTTCAGGTGTACAAGAATGGAGTTGATTTCCCGTGCCAAATTCTATGGCTCCTGTCCTGAATTCGCCTCAATCCCCTACCCGTGAAATCGATGCTTCTCAATCGACCGAAGCGCTGATTCAATTGCGTCAAGTGAGTAAAACTTACGCGAATGGCAGTCCAGCGCTGACTGGAATCTCTTTGTCTGTCAACAAAGGTGATTTTTTATTTATTACAGGACCGTCTGGCTCTGGGAAATCGACGCTTCTTAAGTTGCTCTACGGGGCTGAGCGTCCTTCAGACGGGGAAGTTTTAATCGATCGCGAGAATCCTGCCCGCTTAAAAGGCAACAAACTTGCGTTCTTGCGGCGACGCATTGGCGTTGTGTTTCAGGATTACAAATTGATTCCGCGCCGAACCGTGGCAGAGAATATTTCGTTCGTGCTGTGGGCGCAAGGCTATTCACGAGGTGAAATTCAACGCCGTTTACAGCCCGCTTTGAAGATGGTGGGACTCGTTCACAAAGCCGATTGTTTTCCTGAAGAACTGTCCGGTGGAGAGCAGCAACGGGTAAGCATTGCCCGTGCGATCGTGGGTACACCTCCGATTCTCTTAGCCGATGAGCCAACTGGAAATCTTGACCCGGATAATTCGTGGCAGGTGATTAAAATTTTGAAGAAGCTAAATCAGATTGGCATTACTGTGCTGGTGACGACTCACGATGAAAATCTGATTCGGATGGCAAACCATCCAGTCGTGCAAATCCGTGGTGGCAGATTATATCGAGAGCGTTAAGCCTTTTCTAGCCAATCAAAAATCTGATCTAACTGGTTTAAGGTGACTAAGCCATATTGCCAGAGAATCATCGGCAAGGGTTCGGTGTCGATTTGGCTATGACGTACCGCCAAATCGATCGCTGAATTGGGCAGAGCCAGTTCAGTTTTGAGAAATTCAATTAATTTTGATCGTTTCGCTTCCATCGTGCAGCTACCCATTTATGAAAATCAATTTAACTTATGTAAACAGTTTCTTACAATCCATAGATCATCCTAAAGGTGAGGATTTTTGGAATTGAACAGAGAGAAACCTCTATCCCTGAAATTACGGAGATGTATTGAGAGAGGTAGGGGAGTTGCCCGAAATTACCGACTTTTCAAATCTAATCTTTGTCCAATCTGAGTAAACCAAATAGTTTCAGCAAGATTATTAGAACTTGTTGAAACTTAACCATTGATTTTCTCAGGGACTTTAAGCATGTCATCACCTCAACTGATCATTTGGAGAAAACAAGCTGCTGATCGCTTGCAGCAAGTCTTATTTAGCATGACGAGCCAAGATTTACAGCCGATCGATGCTCATGTGGATACGCTGCTACGCCAGTTGAGTAACCTTCCGGCACGTCCAAGCGATCGTGCGCCTTATCAAGGTAGTTTTCCGAATGAATCGGTCAGTGGGGCACGGGTGAAGACAGTGAACCGCTTAAGACAGTTGATTGTGAATATCAAGGGTGCAGAGTTTCAACCGCAAGATCAAATGGTGGATGCAGCTTTGCGATCGATTCTCAATCTGCCTGCGCGCACGACTCAGAATCCTTATGCTGAGATTTTTCCTGAAACGCCGCTGCCTGCGATTACGCTCAATCATTTATTAAAGATTGCACCGTATGCGGATACTCATCAACTGACTTCGCTCTTTCCTCATTTACTGCTGACGATGGCGGAGTATGAGATTTCGACTCCCATGCGGCAGGCACATTTTCTCGCGCAGTTGATTCATGAATCGGGTTCGTTCAATTACTTGGAAGAGATCGATCTCGGTGATTATCTAGAAGGTCGCGAAGATTTGGGGAATGTTCATCCTGGAGATGGTCGTCGGTTCAAAGGAAGAGGGCTGATTCAGATTACGGGTCGTGCCAATTATGAAGCGTGCGGGTTAGCGCTAGGTGTGAATTTGATTGAGACTCCGACTCGCTTAGCTGAGCATGATTTAGCTTGTTTGAGTGCAGGCTGGTTTTGGTCGAAACATGAAATCAACAAGTTTGCCGATCGCGATGATGTGGAGACTGTGACTCGGACGATCAATGGTGGATTGAATGGGTTTGCCGATCGACAATATTATTTGGAAATTGCGAAGAAAGTGTTGAACGTGTAAGGCAAAAGGTCAAATCGGACGTATACCTGAGTCGAAACGCCCGATTTGAGGTCTTTTGTGATCTGAGCGGATGCGATGGCACGATAGAATGTCTGCGTCTCAAGCGCATCCTTATGTTTTTATTTCTCTCCAAACTGCTGCCAATCTTCCTTTATCCGTTGGGGTTGAGTTGCATTCTCCTGTTGATTACGCTGGTTCTACTTTGGAAAAAGCGATCGCGACTTGCCCTCATTCCGGTTACGCTTACCGGATTAATTTTGTTTCTCAGCTCGAATGCCTCGGTCAGCAACGCGATCGTTCAATCCTTAGAATTTCAATACTTGCCGCAACAAATTCCGACGGCTGACGCGATCGTGGTTCTCGGTGGTGCAACTGAATCAGCAATTCCGCCGCGCCCGTGGATTGAACTGAAAGAAGAAAGCGATCGTGTGCTGTACGGCGCAAAACTGTATCGAGATCAAAAAGCTTCTCGAATTATCCTCAGCGGCGGACGCATCGATTGGCGACCGAGTAGTTCGTCTGAAGCAGAAGATATGGCAGTGTTAATGGAAACGATGGGCGTTCCGCGATCGGCAATGCTACTCGAACCGAATTCACTCAACACTAGAGAGAACGCCGTAAATTCATTAGAGATCATGAAAGCGCAAAAGATTCAAAAAATCCTGCTCGTGACTTCTGCTATGCACATGCCCCGCGCCATGATGATTTTCAGAAAACTAGGAATTGATGCGATCGCTGCTCCAACCGATTACATAGCACTCCAGATGGATCAAGCATCTCAATCGAAGATAGAAGCGACCATTCTCGATTTCTTCCCAGATGCAGATCAGATGCGGCGAACAACGCGGGCGCTGAAAGAATATCTGGGGATTTTTGTCTATCGATTGCGGGGATGGGCTTAAAGAGGTGGGGAAATCCACTCCCCACCTCCCTACCCCTTAACCAATGTTCCAAATTGTAAAGACTCGTTGCAACTCTTAATAAAACTGTGGAGAAGCATTGCGGGAAGCTTGGTAGACTAGGAGACGTAAAAAAGTCGTGGAATGCTGATGGTAAAACCGTTTATCAGATCCACGCACCGCACATGAACCACACTGCGCGATCGTAAAACTCATGGTAGATTCTCTTAAAAAACCAGGCTTTGAAGAACTGCGCCCCGGAATCAAAGTTCCAGCGAAAGAAACCATTCTCACGCCGCGCTTCTACACCACCGACTTTGACGAAATGGCGCAGATGGATCTGTCTGTCAATGAGGAAGAATTTGAAGCACTCGTGGCAGAATTGCGCAATGACTACAATCGTCACCACTTCGTGCGCGATCAAGAATTTGAGCAATCCTGGGATCACATTGATGGTGAAACCCGCAAAGTCTTTGTCGAATTCCTAGAGCGCTCTTGCACGGCTGAATTCTCCGGCTTCTTGCTGTACAAAGAACTCTCGCGCAAACTCAAAGACCGCAATCCTCTCCTGGCAGAAGGATTTGAGCTGATGTCCCGTGATGAAGCGCGTCACGCTGGATTTCTGAACAAAGCTTTATCCGACTTCAATCTCTCGCTTGACTTGGGCTTTTTGACCAAGAGCCGCAAGTACACCTTCTTCAAGCCGAAGTTCATCTTCTACGCCACCTACTTGTCTGAGAAGATCGGCTACTGGCGGTACATCACAATCTTCCATCATCTGAATGCTCACCCTGAAGATCGGCTCTATCCGATTTTCAAGTTCTTCGACAACTGGTGTCAGGACGAGAACCGTCATGGTGACTTCTTTGATGCTTTGATGCGGACTCAGCCCCAGTTCTTGAACGATTGGAAAGCGAAACTGTGGTGTCGGTTCTTCTTGCTGTCGGTGTTTGCAACCATGTACTTGAATGATATTCAGCGTACCGACTTCTATGAAGCAATCGGGCTAAATACGCGCGAATTTGAGTACACCGTGATTGAGAAAACCAACGAAACCGCAGGTCGCGTGTTCCCGATTATTCTCAACGTTCAGCATCCGGAGTTCTACCCACGTTTAGAAACTTGCGTGAAGAACAACGAGAACTTAAGAGCGATCGACAGCACGAATGCTCCGAAATTTGTGAAGACCCTGAAGAAATTGCCTTACTACATCTCAAACGGTGTGCAACTTGCGAAGTTGTACTTCATTAAGCCGATTGATATGACGACAACCCACGGTCAAGTTCGCTAGACATCTAAAACCCCTTGGTCAGGAGCGGTTCCATCATGGAGCCGCTTTTTCTATGGAAACCTACCCAGAATTTTCGCTTCAATGTTAGGAGTGAGACATGAGCATTGACGATGAAAGCCTCAATTATTGGGTTGATGATTCTGAGCGGATCGCCTGGATTTGCAGCAGAACTTGACCTCGATCCGACCGTGATTCAAAACAGCCCGGTGCTACAGCGTTGGCAAAAACAAGTGCCAAATTTAGCAGACAAAATTCGCAATGATCCGAGTTTTCGGACACGATATCGAGTTGGTTATGCGTCTGAGCTATACATTGGTGTAGAAGATTTGCGACTCGATCGCACAAATTTCACTACCAGCGCGAACTATCGAGCCTCAAATTGGGGAGCCGATCTCCACTACTATGTGCGTCCACTCGGCAGTTATATCAATGTCGCGCCGACAGTTGGATATCGACATTTAGAGACAGCGGAAGGCGCAAATTTAGGAGTCAGAGCGTTATTTGTGCTGTCGCGTGGAGGAGGAGCAGATATCAGTTTGACTCAAAGTTGGGTGGCTCCCTTTAGCGTAGAAGAAACAGGACTCACCACTTTATCGATTGGCTATGCGTTGACGCATAATTTGAGGCTTTCAACGGACATCCAGAAACAGAATTCGCGCGATCGTAAAGAGAGCCGATTTGGAATTGGACTCGAATGGATGCCTTAAGATAAAGAAGTTCTGATTTGAATTGTGCGACTCGTGACTACTACTCCGCTTCCTCCTAATCGCTCTGTTTCGATTGAAAACCGTCCGGACAAACTCGGCAGATTTGGTAAATTCGGCGGCAAGTATGTGCCGGAAACCTTGATGCCCGCCTTGGCAGAACTCGAAGCTGCGTACCAGCAGTACAGTCAAGATCCGCAGTTTCAAGCCGAACTTCAAGGGTTACTCAAAGATTATGTCGGTCGTCCCAGTCCGCTTTATTTTGCAGAACGCTTGACCCAGCATTATGCCCGTCCCGATGGCACAGGCGCACAGATTTATCTCAAGCGCGAAGATTTGAATCACACAGGCGCACATAAGATCAACAACGCGATCGCGCAAGCGCTCCTCGCAAAACGGATGGGCAAACAGCGCATTATTGCTGAAACCGGAGCAGGTCAGCATGGTGTGGCAACGGCAACCGTTTGTGCGCGGTTTGGGTTGAAGTGCATTATTTACATGGGCGTTCACGATATGGAACGTCAATCGCTAAATGTGTTTAGAATGCGCTTGATGGGTGCGGAAGTTTGCCCGGTTGAATCAGGAACAGGAACCCTGAAAGATGCAACTTCAGAAGCGATTCGCGACTGGGTGACGAATGTCGAGACGACCCATTACATTTTAGGATCAGTCGCAGGGCCACATCCCTATCCGATGATCGTTCGAGATTTCCATGCGATGATCGGACAAGAAACGCGATCGCAATGCCAAGAAAAATGGGGTGGGCTGCCTGATATTCTCATGGCTTGTGTCGGCGGCGGCTCGAATGCGATGGGACTGTTCCATGAATTTATCCCTGATTTGAGTGTGCGAATGATTGGCATCGAAGCCGCAGGTCATGGTGTTCCGAGTGGCAAACATGCAGCGACCTTAACGGCGGGTAGAGTCGGGGTCTTGCATGGTGCGATGAGCTATTTGCTGCAAGATGAGGATGGTCAGGTGATTGAACCGCATTCGATTAGTGCGGGCTTAGACTATCCGGGTGTTGGTCCTGAGCATAGCTTTTTGATGGAAGCAGGTCGGGCTGAGTACTATGGCGTGACGGATCAGCAAGCGTTGGATGCGTTTCAAAGATTGTCGCAGTTAGAAGGGATTATTCCGGCACTGGAAACTTCTCACGCGATCGCATATCTCGAAACCCTTTGTCCTCAGCTTTCGGGCAGTCCTCGGATTGTGATTAACTGCTCGGGACGGGGCGACAAGGATGTTTTGACCGTCTCGAAGATGCTCAATCCTTAGAGCTTTCTGTGCTCGCTATAAATTACCCGAAAGGGTAATATCCGCTCTCCGTAGCGATGCTCTGTAGAGGTGATGTAATCACTACCATCTACAGAGCATCATCATGCAAATGAATCACTCTTCTAGCGCTCCCCAAAAGAGCATCTTTCAAAGCACCACGTTTTGGGGGGCGGTTTTGACTGCGATCGCTGCTATCTCACCTGCAGTTGCTAAAAACATCGAAACCTATCAAAACACTGGAAAAATTGATCCGAATGGCATTTCTCAGATTGTTGTTGTTCTAGCAACCTCTGGAGTAACGATTCTGGGACGAATCAATGCTACTGATGTTGTTTACACTCCGTCTGGATTACCTGGAGCGGATAAGCCCAAGGAACAATAGAGTTGGGGAAATGTTAGAACGGAGTATCATCATCGTCCTCTTCTTCGACCTCTTCTAAGGGTGCAGCGTCCGCAGCGAGGGATTGCTCTGCTGTTTCAAGTATCTCGATTTCTGGCTCTTCGGCATCGATCAATTCACCATTAAATGCTTCTGCTAGGATTCTTGCTGCACGAGTCACTTCGTCTTCATCCCAATCTGCCCTAGACAGAGGAACATCTTGAGGAGGCTCTTCTATCGGGGCTTCAACAATGGGCTGCGGTGGAGCAGGGCTAGGTGAAGTCGGTTTAGATACAGTCGGTTTAGGCGGTTCCTCAACTTTTGATTCAGGAAGTGGAGCAGTCGGTGTATCCAAAGTAGGGGCAATGACTAAGCTGAGCTTGATCTCTTTTTCAAAGGTCTTCGTTAATGCGGCTAAGATGCTCTTTGATCGGCTCTGTGCCATCGGTAACAGCTTTTCAGGAATGCCGATTTGAATCGCATCGCCATTGTATGAGAGAAGCGTGCCATGCTGCTTGAAGAGTGCCTGGGTTCCAAAGGGTTGAACTTTGCTGATGATCGTTTGCCATAAGCGATCGAGATCCCCATCAGCACTTTCAGGTTCACGAGGTTGCACTGCCTGTACAGGCTCTGGCTCTGGTTCTACAACAGGTTGAACAGGTTCAATCGGTTCTGCAATCGGTTCTGCGATCGGCTTGGAAATGCTAGGGTTTGCAATCGGTTTGGAGACGCTTGCTTTTATAGATGGAGTAATCGGCTGGCTTGGAACGGTGCTGGTCGATGCAGACAAGAGTCCCATTAGAGTTACTTCTAACCAAAGACGCGGCTGAGTTGAGTTTCTCAGTTGAACTTCGCTTTCTTTAAGGCGTTGTTGTCCAGCAAGAATCGTTGCGATCGACATCGATTTAGCAAATTCGCACAATTGCGCCCAAGTTGGTGCAGTCATTGCGACTAAATCTCCACGACTCGGAGCCGTTTTTGCAATGAGCAGATCGCGATAAAAGCCTGCTAGGTTTTGTAGCACGATGAGTGGTTCTCGTCCGCGATCCATTAATCTCCGGGTCGTATCCAGCACAGTTTCAGGCTGATTTTGCGCGATCGCTGCAATCAGTGCCATCAAATCGCGCTCTGGCACAGCACCGACGAGATCCCACACTCGCTCAACAGTAATATCGCCCGATAAGAGACTCAATTGATCGAGCAAACTTTCGGCATCGCGTAAGCCCCCTTGCGAGATTTGTGAGATTAGATAAATTGCATCCTCTGCGATCGCGATTTGTTCTTTTTGCGCAATGGTTTTGAGATGTTTAACCATGCTGTCGAGCGGAATCCGCCGAAAGTCGAATCGCTGACAGCGAGAGATGATTGTTGGTAACACGCGTTGTGGATCAGTAGTCGCTAGAACAAAAACAACCTGTTCTGGCGGCTCCTCTAAAGTCTTCAGCAGTGCGTTAAAGGAAGCTGAAGTCAGCATGTGGCAATTATGGACTAATAGCCCGTTTGCTACAAAGTTGTGATTATCTTCGACTTCGATATCGTAGACGGGTTCAAGCTCTCCTAACTCGATCGACTCAATTGGCTCTAAACTTGTATGCCATTGCTGGGATTGAGAAAGCTTTGAGGTCAGAGATCCATTGACGAGTGGCTCTTGCACCCATGTAAATGTATGGGTAGCGTTTTTCGGCTTTGCGGGCATAGTGAAGCTTTGCAGCATATCCCCAATCGTTGAGCCATGCAACCAAGAGTTGGTTTTCTTCGATCGAGAATCTTTGCGTGTGGAGTCTAATCGACGGGCTGTTGGTACTGGTAATACTAAGCGATCCATCATCCATGTACCACCAAGCCAATCCTTCTGAAGTAACTTGATTGAGCCAGTCTTGTGTAACTGTTTTCTTTCCTGAAGGTTCAGGCTTAACCACTGCACACACTTCTCGAAGTTGAGGATGGCAAGCTGTACGGCAGTAGAATGCTGTCTTTCCGCTGGAATATCCCATATTGGGAGCAGACCAGGTTGTAGGGTGCAATTGTGCCAGTCGCTGTGCTTTGTGTTCCAGCCATTCTTTTTGTTGCTCTGAATGGATGAAGGTAAGCCTGGGAAAGCGACTATGGGAGTTGGGGTAAGTAATTGAACTATCTCCCAGTAAAGTTCCATAAATAAGTCCCAAGCATTTTGCATCCAATGTCTCAAATGCTTCCAAATCGCTTTCGGTGCGGGTGTTCCAGATTCCGTGCCCTTGTCGGTAAGGATGCTTCTGCCAATGCTTTTGAACAGTCTGGGCGTTAACTGGATGGGAGCGGGTGAAAAAGTGGGTTGGAATGTCCAAGAGTTTGCCACATCCGCAGGCACAGAGAGGTCGTGAAGCTTCCAACTCAGCAATCCGCTCAGGAATGGATTGAACAATTCGATGATTCTGTTTAGTCGGGTGTTTTTGCCAGTACTTTTGGATATAGGTAACGCTGAGATGTTCTGCGATCGTTGGAATGTCCAAGCGTTCGCCACATCCGCAGGCGCATAGAGGGCGCATTGACTCCAACTGTTCCAACTTGGCTTGATAGGGTGTGGGCTTGAGTCGATGATGCCGTTTGTAGGGGTACTGTTTCCAATATTTTTGGTAAGTAGAGAGACTGGCAGCGTTTTTGAGAAAGCTGGTTGGGATGATGAGAAGCTCACCACAGCCGCAGGCACAGAGAGGTCTGAATGCGTCGATTTCTGGCTGTGTAGCTGCTTTTGCTCGTTTTGTGGGGATAGAATCTGCATCCCAGGCTTCAGGTTGCTTGCTGAGATCCATCCTTGGGTTGTCCGGATTAAATGATTACCAGTACATTTGATTGTACTGCTTTTTGTTTTAATCACGAACACTTGGCGGCTGCCTTGGTCAAACCAGTTCAGAACTTTCTTGTATTCCCAGGTTCCGGTTTTATCGTTGTAGCTTAAAACTTGCTTGCCAACTAATGTTGGATCATCAATTCGAGTCAGCCCTTGATCTGTTTTAACCAGTGTGTCCCCTGTTAGACATTCATCAATGACATAGACTTTGTAGCGACATTGCACTGGGGCAAATTGAGCACGTTCTATTAATTCACGAATGTTATCAACGCCAGTATTACTGGCAGCATCGATTTCAATGACATCTAAAGCATTTCCCCTCGTAATTTCTTGGCAGGTTTGACAAACGCCACAAGGATTGTCAGTTGGAGCATTCGCTGCAATGCAATTGAGAGATTTTGCAAAGATTCGGGCGCTAGAGGTTTTGCCCGTACCGCGTGCGCCAGTGAAGAGATAGGCGGGGGCGATTCGATTTTGCAGCAGCGCATTCGAGAGCGTTGTCGCGATCGCTTCTTGACCCACAAGTTGCGAGAACGTTTGGGGACGGTATTTATGATGCAGGGGAATATAGGTCACAGGATCAATCAGCAAATCGACTGATTGATCCTACCAAGCGATCGTGAATTTGAGTTTATTCGGCTTTGGGTTTCGTCACACCGAAGAACGCTTTATAGATTTCATGGGCAATGGGAACTGCAGCAGTCGCACCATACCCCCCATTTTCAACCACTACGGCAACTGCGATCTGCGGATTATTCGCTGGACCATAGCCGACATACATCGAGTTATCTTCTTGCCCCTGCACTTCCGCCGTTCCAGTCTTCCCTGCTGTGAGTGGAATCGAGCCATCATTCAAGCTCTGAGCCGTTCCAGCTTGCACAACCGCAATTAATCCCTCTTGCAGAACTTTCAAAGCAGCAGGGTCAAATGCGAGCGATTCAGGTTGCATATTCGGCTGATAAGTCTGATGGGCAAATAAGTGCGGCTTGATGCGCTTGCCCCCATTTGCCACCGTTGACACCATGACTGCCATCTCGAGTGGGGTCATCTGCACCATGCCTTGCCCGATCGAGGTACTGACTGTATCCCCGACATACCACTGCTCGTTAAAAACCTTTTCCTTCTCCTTTGGGGTCGGAATCATGCCATGACTTGCCCCATCTAAACCCATCGTCGAAGTCGTGCCCACGCCAAATTTACCACCCCACTGCGCGATCGCTTCAGGGCCAATTGACATGCCGAGTTGGTAGAAGAATGAATTACTACTGACTGCTAGAGCATCCTTAAACCCGATTGTGCCATAGCTTGCATCGCCGTGCTCGTGGAACAGTGTGCCGCCAATGTTCATAGCGCTGTAGGTCGGCAGCATCGAAGTTGCATTGAACTTACCGGATTTCATGGCTGCCATTGCCGTGACAATTTTGAAGGTACTACCGGGTGGATAGCCTTGCAGGGCACGATTTAAGAAAGGATGCTCTTTCTTTTGCAATTCATCCCAAGCTTTCTGGCTAATTTTGCGCGTAAACATGTTGGGGTCAAACGTTGGTCCGCTGGCCATTGTCAACACGCTTCCTGTTTTGACATCGAGAACCACGACCGCGCCGCGCCGACCGCCTAATGCTCGTTCTGCGGCTTGTTGAAGTTTTACATCTAACGTGAGTTGTAACGGCTGCCCTGCCACAGGCTGTTGAGTTCCTAGCATTTTTAGCTCTCTGCCGGTCGAATCGACTTCGATGAGTCGATTTCCCCAGGTTCCACGGAGTACTGCATCCTGAATGCGCTCAATTCCCATTTGTCCGACTAACATGCCATTGGGAAATTCAGGATGCGCTTTGAGATCTTCTGCGGTTGCTTCACCGATGTACCCTAAAACATGGGCTGCTAGGCTGCCAAACGGATATTGTCGAGTTGATTCAGCTTGCACTTCTAAGCCGCGAATCTGCCCGATTTCGTTAATTGCGGTGTATTTCTTCTCGTCAATGCCGCGCAAAATTCTGACCGGAGCCACTGATTTATATTGAACCGCTTCTAGTTTTTTAAGAATTTCTTCTTTGGGAATCTCTAAAAGTTGGCTAATTTTCTCAGCCGAAACCTGCCATTGCTCTTTGGTTTGCTCGCGTGGATAGAGATAGACCGATCGTGACAGTCGATTCACGACGATCGGCGTACCTTTGCGATCGATTAAATTTCCCCGATCTGCCACGATCGAAATGGATCGAATTCGGTTCTGGTCAGCCAGTTGACGGTTGCGGCTGCCTTCGACCAGTTGTAAATATGCTAACCGGAAACCACAGATACTCATCAAACCACTGGCAAGCATAAACAAGATCACCGCTCGGAAAGACCGTTGCGATCGCGCTTTATTTACCCAAGAACTGGCAGAGACGGAAAGGTTTGCCATAAGGTCAAGACGAATTCAATGGATCGAAATTACTGTAACAGAAACTTTGCGACTACGGAGTTCTCCGACAAGTCTCCTTCAGAGATTTCAAGTGCGATTTGATACGCTCCGGAGATTTAAGCGAACAATCAACGATAATAGTGGGCTGAACCTGATTTAACTTAATCGACATGGCCACCGTTAACGACAATTATTTGAAGCTGAAAGCAGGCTATCTGTTCCCCGAAATTGCCCGCCGGGTCAATGCTTTCGCTCAGGCGAATCCGGATGCTCCAATTATTCGCTTAGGCATTGGAGATGTGACTGAGCCTTTACCGGAAGCCTGTCGAACCGCCATGATTCAAGCGGTGGAAGATATGGGCGATCGTGGTCTCTTCAAAGGCTATGGACCTGAGCAGGGATATGAATGGCTCAGAGAGAAAATTGCGAAACACGATTTTCAGGCGCGCGGCTGTGAGATTGATGCCTCTGAGATCTTCGTATCGGATGGCTCGAAGTGCGATACCGGAAACATTTTGGAAATTTTTGGTAAAGGCAATACGATCGCGGTCACTGATCCGGTTTACCCTGTGTACGTCGATACGAATGTGATGGCAGGGAATACCGGAGACGCGAATGAGAAAGGCGAATATGCTGGACTCGTTTATTTGCCGATTTCGGCTGAGAATAACTTCACGGCTGAGATTCCGTCTCAGAAAGTGGATTTAGTCTATCTCTGCTTTCCGAATAATCCAACGGGTGCAACAGCGACAAAAGAGTATCTGAAAGCTTGGGTGGATTATGCGAAGGCAAATGGCACGATCATTTTCTTTGATGCAGCTTATGAAGCCTTTGTGACCGATGAGAGTCTGCCGCGATCGATTTATGAAATTGAAGGCGCGCGTGATTGTGCGATCGAATTTCGATCGTTCTCGAAGAATGCGGGCTTTACCGGAACCCGATGCGCGTTTACCGTGGTGCCCAAAACTTTGACGGCAAAAGCAGCTGATGGCTCAGATGTCGAATTGTGGAAACTCTGGAATCGTCGGCAATCGACTAAATTCAACGGCGTATCTTACATTGTTCAGCGCGGTGCAGAAGCGGTTTACTCGGAAGCTGGTCAAGCCCAGACGAAGACCTTAGTCAATTTCTACTTAGAAAATGCCAAGATCATTCGGGAACAACTCACGGCAGCAGGTCTGTCTGTGTATGGTGGAGTGAATGCGCCTTATGTGTGGGTGAAGACTCCGAATGGATTATCGAGTTGGGATTTCTTCGATAAGTTGCTGGATGTATGTAATGTGGTTGGAACTCCCGGCTCAGGTTTTGGGGCGGCAGGTGAAGGCTATTTCCGCATCTCAGCGTTTAACAGTCGCGAGAATGTGATTGAGGCAATGAAGCGGATTACGGCGAAGTTTTAGCACAAGTTGTCGATCGAACTGAATTTGTGGTTGCGAGAGATCTCACTCTTCCTTAATTCCTCTTTGTTTGAGAGGAAAGCGGAATGTAGGGGGATCTCTTGCTACTTTTGAACAAGGAGTTGGGAAAACAGCTTGACCAACCGAAGGCGGTGGAAATTTGTCTCCTCAAATCAATTTATCAATTTGGGAGTGCATTGGTGCTGCTCGATTGTTTAGTGGAGGAATCAGCTCGTGATCATTAACATTCGCAATCGCTTCTCCAGGTTTAGAAAGAAAAAAGGACATCCGAATCGGATTCAGCAAGTGCAGACAGAATTGCTCGACGAATCAACACTCAGTCTGCATTACCTCATTCTGATCATGGGTTCCTGCGCGATCGCGACTTTTGGGTTGCTTTCAAACAGTGCGGCTGTGATTATTGGCGCGATGATTATTGCTCCCTTGATGTTACCGATTCGCGGAATTGCTTTTGGTGCTTTGTCAGGAGACTTAGAGCTATTTCGCAAGGGTGCGATCGCAGTGATTGTCGGGACGCTTTTAGCCTTGCTGATGTCTTTGCTGCTAGGACTGATGGTTGGATTACCGAGCTATGGAAGTGAAGTGCTTGCTCGATCGCGACCGACCCTTTTAGATTTGGGGGTCGCCGTGGTCGCCGGGGCAATTAGTGCCTACGCTAAGGCAGAACCGAGAATTTCTGGAACTCTGGCAGGAACCGCGATCGCCGTTGCACTAATGCCTCCGGTATGTACGATTGGGTTAGGACTTGCGCAGACGAATAGTTCTCTCAGTCTCGGCGCAACTCTGCTCTATTTGACTAATCTACTGGGCATTGCGCTCTCTTGTGCGCTAACGTTCTTGCTGATTGGATATGCTCCATTCAAACGTGCTCGGAAAGCTCTGATTTGGATGCTGGTGCTGACCTCTGTTTTGCTGCTTCCTTTGGGAGTCAGCTTTGCACGATTGGTACGTCAAGCACAGCTCGAAATGAGTCTTGAACGGGCGTTACTCAATCGCACGGTCACGTTTCAACGCATGGAACTGCTCAATATTCAAACGAATTGGTTGACGACACCGCCCGAAGTGTATTTGAGTGTGCGCTCAAGAGGAGAAATCACACCGAATCAGGTGCAGTTATTGGAACAGTTTATTCAGCGAGAAATGGGACGGCAATTCACGCTGATTTTTTCGGCGAGTCAAATTGAAGAAGTTCGAGGGCAACCAAACCCCTCTAACTCTACGCCTCAGAAGAGACGGTGACTTCTTGGCTTGAATGGGTTCGCACGGATTCGATCGCCCATAAGACGGTTTCAGGAGTCGCAGGTGACGGTAAGGAAACCGTATCGGTCTGACCAAAGGCAGCGATCGCGGCTCGAATGGCTTCTCTCACGGACATGGCTAACATAAACGGCGGCTCACCTACAGCTTTACTGCCATAGATCACTCCATCTTGAGCAGCACGTTTGAGCAAGTGAACATTAAAAGCTTCTGGAATCTCGCAAATCGTTGGAATTTTATAAGTACTTGGCGCATCGGTGCGAAGTCGTCCTTGCTCATCCCAGACTAGCTCTTCCATCGTTAGCCAGCCCATTCCTTGAACGAATCCGCCTTCAACTTGACCACGATCGACGAGTGGGTTTAGCGATTCACCCACATCATGCACAATATCAACTTGACGCAGCTTGTAAGTCCCAGTAAAGCCATCGACTTCTACTTCGCTGACCGCAGCACCGTAAGCAAAATAGTAAAACGGTCTGCCTGTACAAGTTTCGGGATTCCAATGAATGTTGGGAGTGCGGTAGTAACCTGTTGCAGAAAGAGAAACGCGAGCGTTATAAGCTCGATCGACCACTTCTGCAAAGCTGACTCTCGCACTTGGATAGCTCCGACAGTAAATCCAATCATCTTCAAAGACCAGATCTTCTGGTGTATCTAGGTCGAGAAGTTGGATCGCCACATTAGCAAGGCGAGCCTTTAAAGTTTCACAAGCATTTTTAATCGCTTGACCATTGAGATCAGAACCACTAGAAGCGGCTGTGGCAGAGGAGTTTGGAACTTTATCTGTACTGGTATTCATCATGCGAAAGCGATCGAGCTTCACCCCGAGCGAAGATGCGGCAACTTGGAGCATTTTCGTGTGTAAACCTTGCCCCATTTCGGTGCCGCCGTGATTCAGTTGAATACTGCCATCGGTATAGATGTGAATGAGTGCGCCTGCTTGGTTGTATTGGGTTTTATTAAATGAAATTCCGAACTTGACGGGAGTGATGGCAATGCCACGTTTTTTGTAGCGATGAGCTTGGTTGAACTCTGCGATCGCAATTTTTCGCTCTGCAAAATTCGCATTGGCTTGCACTTCGCTCCAAACGCGATCGAGGCGATTATCAAAGAGTTCTTGCCCGTAATGCGTCGTATTTGTCTCATCCGAACCGTAGTAAAAATTGCGTTCACGAACAAGCTCAGGTGGCAGATTCAGAGTTCGAGCAATGCGATCGACAATATCCTCAATCACAATCATACCTTGAGGCCCACCAAAGCCTCGATAGGCAGTGTTTGAGACTTTATTCGTTTTAGCAATTGCACCTCGAACTTCAACATCTGGAATGTAGTAAGCATTATCAACGTGCAGCATTGCTCGAAGTAACACAGGCGGAGAGAGATCTAAACTCCAGCCTCCATCTGCATAGAGATCAACGTCTAGTGCCATAATTTTTCCAGTTTCACTAAACCCGACTTGATAGATTCCGAGAAAGCCGTGACGCTTTCCAGTTAAAGTCATATCGTGCGATCGCTTTAGTTTCACGCGCACCGGACGACCTGTTTTATGGGCAGCAATTGCTGCGATCGCAGCGTAAGGATTCGCCTGAGATTCTTTCCCACCAAAGGCTCCACCCATACGAATACAAGTCACAGTAATTTGATTCGAGGGAAGATTCAAGACTCGACCAATAATGACTTGAGTTTCTGTTGGATGCTGAGTCGAAGAATAAACTTGATAGTTCCCTTCCCCATCAGGAATCACCCAACTAGTTTGAGTTTCCAGATAAAAGTGATCTTGTCCATTCACGGACACTTCGCCGCTCAAAGTAAAAGCAGAGTTTTCGAGTGCGGTTTGAACATTGCCGCGTTTGACGGGATGTGCTTTTGAGTGAAAGCTGTGGTGAGAGATCGCATCTTTGATGCTCAAAATGGGTTCAAGTGGCTCATAGTCGATCGTGACTTTCGAGGCTGCTAGGCGTGCTGCTTCCTCAGTTTCGCCGACTGCCCAAACCACTGCTTGTCCCCAATAGCTAATTTCCTCGGTTGGAAATAGCACTTCATCTTGAACAATCACGCCTGTATTGTTCCGACCTGGAACATCTTCAGCCGTGAGCACTGTGACAAAGCCTTCGACTTCAGCAGCTTTAGACGTATCAATGCTGAGAATTTTTGCTTTTGCGTGAGGAGCAATGACTGGATAAACCGAAAGCATTCCCAGTGGAGGACGTTGCTCATCGGTGTAAATTGCTTTTCCCGTCACATGCAGTTCTGCACTCTCATGAGGCTTATGTTTACCGACGCTCATGATAGCTCCTCCATTTCTACAAAGAATTTTTCTAATAAGTTCGCGACCAACAGCTTGCGATATGCAGCGCTTCCTCGGAAGTCAGTTAAAGGGGTAAAGCTTTCTCGTAAAGCGGGTTTGACTTGTTGAATCGTTTCGATTGTCCAAGGCTGACCGATCAGCAGATTTTCAACCTCGATCGCTCGAATTGGAGTTGCTGCGACACCCCCATATCCTAGTCGAGCATGAACAATGGTGTTGTTTTGATCTACATCAATTACGAAAGCAGCAGCAACAATGCTAATGTCATCGGTTCCGCGTTTGCCAATCTTGTAGGATTGGCTGAGGCGTTTGACTCCGTGAATTGATTTCGGAATGCTAATAGAAACAATGATTTCACCGGGTTTGAGATCCGTTTGACGATAGCCTTTGAAGAAGTCAGATAAAGGAATCGTTCGAGTTTCGGCTAAATTCGCGATCGTCAATTCTGCATCTAAAGCGAGTAAAACCGGAGGTAAGTCTCCAATCGGTGAAGCAGTGCCAATATTTCCGCCGATTGTGGCTCGATTCCGAACTTGCCTTGCCGCAAACCAATGCAGCATTTCATCAAGGCTAGGAAAAACTCCTTTCAGAGTTGTTTCAATTGTATGTAGGGGAACGGCTGCACCGATAGTCAGTCGGTTACTATCTTGCTCAATGTGCTGTAATTCTTGAATACCTTCTAGCGAAATCAGAATCGGAAACGATCGCCGATGATGGCTCATTTCCAAGCCTAAGTCTGTACCGCCTGCAACTAAAGTTGCTTCTGGATACTGTTGTAGTAGTTCTAATGCTTCTGAGAGTTGAGTGGGACGATAGAACTGTTGCGTTTGATTGGAATAGGCAACTGAACTGAGATCTAATGCAGATTGTCCTAATCGCTCTGAGAATTGATCCGAAGGCTGAGCATTCGTCACATTCTGAGCCGCTTTGCGAATCGGAATGTAACCTGTACAGCGACAAAGATTTCCTTCTACTGAGAAATCATCCACTCGACCGTCATAGTAAGCAGAAAACAGACTCATGATGAAGCCGGGTGTACAGTACCCGCATTGAGATCCCCCGGCTTCTACCATTGCCGCTTGAACTGGGTGAAGCTTTCCGTTGGCGATTCCTTCAACCGTGACAATTTCCCGACCTGCGATCGCGCCTATCGGAATCAAGCAGCTATTGACGGCTTGATAAGATGCTTGCCCGTCAGGATTGCGACCCACGATCGCAACTGTACAAGCCCCACAATCACCGTCCCCGCAGCCTTCTTTCGTCCCCGTCCGCCGCGACTGGTGCAGATATTGCAGCAAAGTCATCGATGGCGAAACACCCTTGAGGCAAACTCGTTCTCCGTTGAGGGTGAGAAATAATTGGTTCTCTAAAGCCTGATGGGTCATGGGTTTTTTCGATAGAGGGTGGGGAGTGGGGAGTAGGGGAATTGAGAGATAGGGGGATTGGAGAATGCAGAGTGGAGATTTGAGAATTGAATCCACAATTTTGCTTCATCTCCCCACTCCCCACTCCCCACCTCCCTAAACCTTCACCTCTCTCGCCTTATAAGCCGCCCAACCCCCATACGTATTAGAAATGTCCGGCAAATTGTGCTCATCGATCAGTGCCTTCGGATACAAGAAAGCCGTCGCGACTTCCCCATTCTCCAAATACACATCCGTTGCATACATATTCGGCGGTTCATTCGCCTCTAAATACTCAAATTGGGCTTGCGTCATCTCGTAAATTTCTCCTGGAATCGAAATGCCGCCTGATTCGACCTCATGAATGGCAGGATGCCAATCGTCACCCGCGACATGCAGCCGATAGCGCGGCTGAGTCGCAGTTGCACCGATAAAGACTGCATCTTGTAGGTTTTGATGGTCTGGCTGTCCCCGCAAGGCAGAACCACAAATGAACACACGTCGATTGTTTGAGGTCATATTGCTCGTCACGATACTAACTACTCCTTGTGTATGTTGTAGAACTCTAAGGCGGGATCAGAGTGCAGAATAGACAGGTTTGTTACCTTTCTTCATGCTGTCAAGATTCCCTTATCATCTGGGTGAGAGCCGATTGATGGCTCAGCCTATCAGTGTCGGAGGTGACTCGACTAAATTGATAATTTTGCTTCAAGCATGTGGCAGTTCACACAATGAGATCACAAGCTATTCTTAAGCAAGCTTGATTGTATACAGTATTCTGAAATTCTGTAACAATCAAGGTACGGGATAATCATTTCGCGAGGAAGTTCGGTATGGATGGGCTAAAGGTGGTGATTATCGGGGCGGGAATCGGTGGGCTGACTGCCGCGATCGCGCTTTCGCAGTCAGGTCACACCGTCGAAGTGTACGAGCGGGCACAAGAACTGCGTCCCCGTGGAGCAGGCATCTCACTCTGGTCGAATGGGGTGAAAGTCCTGAACCGATTTGGCATGGGGAAAGACATTGCCGAAATTGGCGGGCAAATGGATTTTATGCAGTACCTCAGCACTTCGGGAGAGGTACTGAATCATGTTAATTTGCATCCTTTGATTGAAGAGGTTGGGCAGCGTCCTTATCCGGTCGCCAGAGCCGATTTACAGGCAATGCTGTTAAAGAAATTTCCGGGAACTGTGAATTTGGGATATCGCTGTCTCTCAGTTGAGGAACATGGAGAGCAAGTGACGGCGCAGTTTGAGAATGGGCATAAAGCGACCGGAGATTTGTTGATTGCGGCAGATGGCGTGCGATCGAGCTTGCGGCAATATGTTCTCGATCGAGAAGTGCATCCAACTTATCGCGACTATGTGAATTGGAATGGATTAGTCGCAGCCGACGAAGCGTTAACTCCGGCGAATACTTGGACAATCTATGTGGGCAATCATCAACGCGCTTCCCTGATGCCTGTGGGCGGAGATCGCTTGTATTTCTTTTTTGATGTGCCCTTACCCCTCGGAACGAGTGCGCCGCCTGAATTAATTCGCTCTGAACTAGCTGAGCATTTCAAAGGTTGGGCTGAACCCGTTCAAACGTTGATCGAGCGAATCAATCCAGAGCAGACCAATCGCTTAGAAATTTCAGATGTTGGTCCAGTCGATCGTATGGTGCGCGGACGAGTAGCTTTACTGGGTGATGCGGCTCATGCGACTTGTCCCGATTTGGGACAAGGCGGCTGTCAGGCACTCGAAGATGTCTACATGCTGAACCATTTCTTACTGACAACGAATATTAGCGTTGAGGATGCGTTGAAACGCTATGAAGCAGCGAGAGAAGATCGAACTCGCTCGATCGTCAAAAAAGCGCGCAATCGTGCAGAAGTCATTCACGGAAAAGATCCTGAAGTGACGGCTCAATGGTATGACCAACTGCGGCAAGAATCGCCCAGTGATGTCACCGATGCGATCGCAAAAACGATTCTCACAGGTCCCTTGCAATGACCTATTCACTCTCAGCGCTCAATCAAATGGAACAATCCGCCTTTACTGACGCATTGGGCGAGATTTTTGAACAGACTCCGACGATCGCGGCTCAAGCTTGGCAGCAGCGACCGTTCGAGAGTGTGGAGGATCTGCATCAAGCCATGATCTCGATCGTGCAATCGATGACCTCTGAACAACAGCTAGCTTTAATCTGTGCCCATCCAGATTTAGGCAGTAAAGCAAAAATGGCAGATGCTTCTGTGAAAGAACAGGCAGGAGTGGGATTAGATCGGCTTAGCCCTGAAGAATACGAGCGCTTTCATCAGTTAAATGAACGCTATAAAGCTCAGTTTGGTTTTCCTTTCATCGTTGCGGTGAAGAATCATACAAAGGACAGCATTCTCGAAGCGTTTGTGACGCGCTTAGAGCATTCTCAGAGTGCAGAAATGCAAACTGCGATCGCTGAAATTTCCCAGATTGCTTATTTTCGTCTTATCCAACAGGTAACCTCATGACTTTGACCCTTTTATCGATTAATTGTGCTCGTTTAAATCAAAGTATTACTGACCTTGCTAACATTGGCAGACTCGCGAATGGTGGAGTTTGTCGGCTTGCTTTTACAGATGCGGATTTACTAGCTCGTCAAACGGTTCAAGCTTGGATGGAAGCAGCAGGGATGACGACTCGGATTGATGCTGCGGGAAATGTGATTGGTCGATATGCAGGTAAGATTGCTGATGCGCCTGCTTTAGCAACGGGTTCACACATTGATACTGTTCCAGTCGGAGGTAAGTTCGATGGGTGTTTGGGTGTGTTAGCAGGCATTGAAGTGGTTCGGACATTGCAAGAGAACAAGATTCGGCTGGATCATCCGATCGAGGTAATTGTTTTTAGTGACGAAGAGCGATCGGTGATTGGTAGTAAAGCAATGTCTGGCGAAGTCCATGAAGATCCAGATTACTATGTTCGACTGGATGGTACGCCGATTCAAGACTGTTTAGCAAAAGTGGGTGGAGATTGGGAACGGATTGAAACGGCTCAACGCACTGATATTGCTGCATTTGTAGAATTGCATGTCGAGCAGGGTGGAGTGCTGGAACATGCACAGGTTCCGATTGGTGTGGTTAGCGGTGTTGTTGGACAGTATCGATTTGCGGTCAATATCAAAGGTCGCCCAAATCATGCGGGCACTACTCCAATGCACCTCCGCAAAGATGCTTTAGTTGCTGCCGCGCAGATTGTTTTACTAGTCAATCAAATTGCTTCAGAGACTCCGGGTGATCAGGTGGCGACGGTTGGCTATTTGACTGTTTCCCCGAATGCGACCAATACAGTTCCAGGAGAAGTAGATTTAAGAATTGATTTGCGAGATTTGTCGCAGTCGCATCTAGAGATGCTAGTAGAACAATTAAAATCTGGGATTGCAGCGATCGCGGATTCGACTCTAACGGAAATCGAGATGCGGCAGACGTTACACATTCTTCCGACGTTGGCAGCCCCGAAGATTATGAGCGCGATCGAGGAAATCTGCGGGGATCTCAAACTCCCAAATATCCAGCTTCCAAGCCGCGCGGGGCATGATGCTCAAGAAGTCGGACGGATGACTGATATGGGCATGATTTTTGTGCCGAGTCGGGCGGGAATCAGTCATTCGGAAGAAGAATATACTTCACCCGAAGAGTGCGCGCAGGGAACGAATGTTTTGTTACAGACTTTTTTGAAGCTCGATCGTCTGTATCGATAACCTTGGTGTTACTCATCAGAGTGAAGTGAAAAATATGCTGAAATTTTCCGTATGGTGCGTCGAGTTGGTGTAGCGTACCGAAAATTTCAGTCTAAACAATTATTGTCCTGCAAAGCCTTTGTCAGGAACGCACTTTAAAATCTTTGAATAGCTGTTAGAATATCCTGCTGATCAAGTAATTTTGTAACTAAAAAGAAATTCTGTGGATATTTCTAAGCAAAGATTTCCCGAATTGCGTGATGCATTTTCTCACGTGCCTTTCCAAATATCTATGTGCTTTAAGGACACAAAGATTGCTATTGGCACTGCTTTTTTCTATCTGTATGAAGGTAAGCCGTACTTGGTAACAAATTGGCACAACGTCACGGGAAGAGAGCCAGACACTTTGAAGTGTAAATCCAGTCAAGCAGGAATTCCAGATCGCCTACACATCAAGATTCCATACAGTACTCAACATGAATCTGGAGCTAAATTGATGCAGTGGCGGACTCAAATTATGCCATTGTACGAAGATGAAGGGGATGCACCAAGTAAGCCTGTTTGGTATGAGCATCCACGATATAGACATAAAGTAGATTTAGTTGTTATTCCCGTGAACGGCATTGAAGAAACTGAGAGCCGAGCCGCAAATGATCCGAATCTTGAGTTTGACAACATAAGACTGCGCCCAGGTTTAGATGTTTTTGTGTTGGGGTTTCCTAGAGGAATAGGTGGAGGAGCTAACTTCCCTATTTGGAAGCGTGCCAGTATTGCATCGGAACCAGATTTTGATATAGACGGCTTGCCTAAAATCTTGATTGACACAGCAACGCGCGAAGGAATGTCTGGTTCACCTGTTTATGCACAGCAGATAGGTTATTGGTTAACAGAAGGTGCTACAAACCAGAATGAAGCTGTAATAGGTGAAGGAAGAAGATTTTTAGGAATCTATTCTGGGCGACTTGGGGATGATCACTACAAAGCTCAATTAGGCATTGTTTGGAAGCCTTCTGCCATTGATGAGACCATTCAAGCTGCAACAATTGGAATATCATCTTTTCATATTTGATATTTGATATAAGTTGGTAAAAGCAGTCTAACATATGCCCTGAGGCTAACAGCAGAATCAAACCTATAATAGAGAAGCGTATTCTTTGGAGCAAGCGATATGTCACTCAGCGAACTGTTGCCGACCGTTGAGCAGTTATCTCATCAAGATAAGCTACGACTTATCCATTTTCTCCTTCTAGCAGTTGCTAAGGAAGAAGGATGCAACCTAGAACCAACAGAAGTTTCTAATTCGGAGAATATGCTGCTCCAGCAACTCGCATCTACTGAAGCCGTGGTATGGTCGCCTCAAACTGATAGTGCATCTGTCCAAGCACTGTCAGACCTTTTGGTCGCAGCAAAGGAAGCCTCCAATGCTTAGTGGACAGCGCTATTCATTTACTGAACGAAGAGACAAGCTAGGGCGAGCAGTGATCATGCCGTATATCCTCTAACCCTTACACTGGGAGATCGCTCTCTAGAAGTGACAGCATTGCTGGATACAGGTGCGAGTGTTAACGTTCTGCCCTACGAGATTGGTCTACAGCTAGGGGCAGTCTGGGAAAATCAAACGGTATCCATTCCATTAAGTGGAAATTTAGCGCGGAGTGATTCACGCGGTATAGTCGTGTTAGGCACGATCGCACGGTTCCCTCCTGTCCTGCTTGGATTTGCTTGGACTGAGATGAGAGATACACCTGTAAGTCTTGGGCACATGAACTTCTTCGCAGAGTTCAATGTGTGTTTTTACCGACACGAGTTGGCTTTTGAGGTTTGCCCGAAGGACGAATGAAGTTGGTAGCCACAGCCAGTAGCCTAACAACACAGTGGATCGGACGGTACAGAGTCTTCGCGCTTCGTTCCAGTTCTCACGCCGCTGCTAACTTTAGCCGTTATCCTGCAAGCCTTCGGTGGAGGGATCTTAAAGCTTGAAGTCTCCTACCAAAAGCGATCGCGATCGAAACAACTGCTAGAAATTGCTAAAACAGGAGTAGAACGAGCGATCGAAACCGATGAAGCGACAAGCAGCTAGAAGCCTTGGAGGTATAGCTGACATGAAGATTAGGGCGATCGATAATAAGGAATAGTTAAGTGTAGGGATAACTGTAGTGGGAAAGATGGATTCAGAAATTGAAACCCAAATTCGTGAGTGTGAAGCGCGGCTTTACACCGCAATGTTAGCCTCCAATGTATCTGAGCTAGATATGCTCATCGCCGATGATCTGCTTTTCGCTGGACCAACTGGTGAACTGGTCACTAAAGCTATGGATTTAGACTTGCACCGTACTGGTGGTACTCAGTTTCACGAACTCGTGCCTAAAGAGCTAGCAATACGGGTTTGCAGCGAACACTTCGTTCTTGCGTCAGCTAAAATTTTCTTGAGCGGCACGTATTTAGGAAATGCCTTTGCAGGTGATTACCGCTACATGAGAGTTTGGCATAAAGGAACAAGTGGCTGGAAAATCGTTGGTGGTAGCGTTATTGCGATCGTCTGAAGTTCTAAACTTGCTCAAGCTTGCATCGTGGCAAATAGCAATACTTTGAAGTAATCGGTTCGTTGCTGAGAATTGACTTGCAGCAATGATTTAGAGTTGATACGGAATAATACTTGAGGGCTACTGGAGTTGTTCATTGGCAACATCTCAAAATCATCGAGCTTGCCAAACAAATTGCATCAGGTCATAAGACATCAACAGCGATCGCAAAAGCACGCTTTAAGAATGAGATTGCATAACCTCTCTAGACTTAAAATTTAAACCTATACAAAGCGACCTAAATCAGAGTTGCTTCTATTCACAATTGAACTTTTTTCATTGCCACAAGGTATCGATGAATCTTGCCAGAAGTTTTTCTCGATCGACAAAACTAGCTTTATCGCTTGCTGTCATCCGTGCAATCATTTCCCACTTGCCAACTGCACCCTCTACTTAGAACATCAACCAAAACCATGCCCAAACGTGAACCTTCAGAAATCCAGACCCCCTTACCACGATCGTCGCAGTGGTCTTACTGGGTATTTGTCCCGCTCTGCGCGCTTGCATACACTTTGTTTTGCTTTGCGTTTATTATGGCTGCTTGGGGCTGGCGCGGTGCACCAAAGCCGTGGTGGTATGCAGTAGCCCATGTGCTGACAATACCGGGCGTGTGGTTCCCCCCTTACATCGGCGCTCCATTGTGGGGTGGAATTATGGGTTTCGGACTCATCCGACTGACCCGGCGGATTCGGAGCCGTCGTCCTCCTATTCCACCGCGCTTATGAACCCAACACCTGCCATCCTCTGCACCGATCGGATTGCACGCTTATGCTTCGTTGCGCTTTGTCTATTAGCCTGTGATGCTGAATATGGAGTTTCCTACTTTCCCTGCCAAAAATAGCGCCTAGAATGTTGTTGGTGAGGGCAATGGCGATCGAGATCGAAACAACTACTAGAAATTGCTAAAACAGGAGTAAAACAAGCGATCGCAACCGATGAAGCGACAGCAATAATTTGGATGAATGAGCAGTTAGAAGCCTTGAACATCAAATACACCTAGAGGATCTGCACCATGAATATTGCCAAACTTAGCACCGATGGCACCCATCAAATTGTCATACTCCCCGAAGACTGCAAAATGACGGGTACGGAGGTCTACATTAAAAAAGTTGGAAGTGCGATCGTTCTAATTGCCAAAGATCATCCTTGGCAATCGCTCTTCGATAGCTTAGAGCAATTCTCTGAAGACTTCATGACCACGAGAGAGCAGCCCCCTCTCGACGTTCGTGAGGCTTTCTAAATGCAATATCTGTTGGACACGAACATCTGCATCTATTTGATTAAGCAAAGACCTCCAAAGGTATTGGAGCGATTTTCAAATCTTGCTTTGTCAGATATCGGCATATCCTCTATCACTGTGGCGGAACTAGAATATGGCGTTTGCAAAAGCCAGCAACGAGAGAAAAACCGTAATGCTTTGATGCAATTTTTAATCCCGCTAGAAATCGTTGCGTTTGATCAAGCGGCTGCGACCCTCTATGGCGCAATCAGAAGCGATCTAGAAAGTAGAGGACTGGTTATCGGAGCAATGGACATGCTGATTGCTGCCCACGCATTGAGCCTTAGCGTTACGTTAGTCAGCAACAATGTGCGAGAGTTTTCACGCATTGCCAATCTATCTCTGCAAAACTGGGCAGAATGAATCGCGACAAAGGGAGTAAATCTGACATGAGCATTGCAGCGATCGAATTACCAATGGAGAACATTGCTGAGTTTTGTCACAAATGGCAAGTGACAGAATTCGCTCTATTTGGCTCTATCCTGCGCGATGACTTTCGCCCCGACAGCGACATTGATGTAATGGTGCAATTTCACCTTACTAATTCAAAAATTCTATGCAAGGCGGGAAGTCGTTCTAGGGATCTCAGTTTCCCGCTAGGATGATAGAAACCTCACCGATCCAAGTTGATGACCGAATTTGTGAACCCACTCTTAGCACTCGACTACGAGCCTGCGTTTGAGCGCTTAGGAGATGATTTTTCCGATCGCGTTTCCGCCGCGTCTTTTCCGCAACATATTCTGAGATTTCGCAACGACGATATCTTGGCACAGTTGGGCTTAGATGCCGTAACGGATGAGCATTTCATCGAAGCGTTTGGCAAATTTCAGGGGCGCGATCCCCTCCTGGCGATGCGCTATCACGGGTATCAGTTTGGAACTTATAATCCAGCCTTGGGCGATGGTCGCGGTTTTCTCTATGGGCAAGTTCGTGCGAATGATGGTGAATTGTATGACTTTGGTACAAAAGGCTCTGGGACAACGCCTTATTCGCGTGGGGGCGATGGTCGATTGACGCTCAAGGGTGGCGTGCGAGAAGTTTTAGCAGCAGAAATGCTGCATCGATTGAAGGTGAGAACTTCGCGCTGTTTGAGCTTGATTGAAACGGGAGAAGGGCTTTGGCGAGGCGATGAACCTTCGCCCACTCGATCGTCGGTAATGATTCGCTTTAGTCGATCGCATATTCGCTTCGGAACATTTGAACGACTGGATGCACTGAATCGCAAAGATTTGATTGCGATTTTGCTCGATCATGTGATTGAAATTTACTATCCGCATTTGATCAATGAGCGCGATCGCTATGCTTTGTTTTATGCAGAATTAGTTGAAAAAGTTGCTGATCTCGTCGCGCAATGGATGGCGGCAGGCTTCTGTCACGCCGTTTTGAATACCGATAATATGTCGATTACTGGAGAAAGCTTTGATTATGGTCCTTATGCTTTCATTCCAGCGTATCAGCCGGGATTTACTGCGGCTTATTTTGATTACTACGGGCGCTATGCCTATGCAAGCCAGCCTGAAATTTGCTACTGGAACTTGGAAATGCTGCAAGCTCCATTAAAGCGAGTGATTTCGGCTGAAGATCTGAAATCTGGATTGTCGAAATTTGTCGATCGCTATGAGTCATCTTATCGGCAGAGAATGCTGTATCGATTGGGATTTGATCAGCTAGAGCAATCGATCGCAGCGAATTTAGTCTATCGAACCGTGCAATTTCTGCAAGCGTCTCAAATCGACTATCACGATTTCTTTGCTCAGATTACGCAACAGTTCGATCGCAGTTGGAGCGAGGATGCAGGCAATATTTTCTCTCAACGTGAGACTTCTAACACGGAGTTAGCAACCCTATTTGAAAACTGGCGACAGAGTTATTGCCAGGCTTTAAATACCTTGAGCCATCCTGAGCTTGAAGCAGTTCCGGCGCGGTTGAAAGCTTACAATCCTGACTTTGGTTTAGTTCGATCGGAGATTGAAGCGGTTTGGAATCCGATTGCAGATGACGACAACTGGCAACCGTTTTATGATTTACTCACTCGAATTCGCCATTGAAAGTCTATGCTGCAAACACCAGTTCTTTTAACGTCCCGCTTAATTGTTCGGATGCTTCAGCAGAATGACACAACTGCGATCGTCAATTACTATACTGAGAATCGAGATTTTCTAGAGCCATTTGAACCCTTTCGTCCTAAAAATTTCTACACGCGTGATTTTTGGGCACAGCAGATCGAAAAAAGCCTGATCGAATTTGGCTATGATCGATCGCTCAGGCTCTTTCTGTTTAAGAAAGATGATCCTAAAAAAGTTATTGGTGCTGTCAATTTCACGAACATTACTCAAGGCATTAGCTATTCGTGTAGTTTGGGCTATAGCCTCGCTGAGAATGAACAACGCAATGGCTATATGAGTGAGGCATTAGAAACAGCGATTCGCTATGTTTTTAATGACTTGAATATGCACCGAATTACTGCCAACTATATGCCCCACAATCGCCGCAGTGCAGGCGTTTTAAGACGATTAGGTTTTACGATCGAAGGATATTCCAGAGATTACCTGCTCATCAATGGCAAATGGGAAGATCATATTCGCACAAGCTTAATTAATCCAAATTGGAGAGTGGGATGAGTGACACCATTGCGGCGATCGCGACTGCAATTGTTCCAGAACAAGGCAGTGTTGGCATTGTCAGATTGTCTGGATCGGAATCAGTTGCGATCGCAAAAAAACTCTTCCATGCACCGGGTCAGCAAGCTTGGGAAAGTCATCGAATTTTATATGGGTTCATTCGTCATCCTGAAACCGATCGCTTGATTGATGAAGCTTTACTTTTACTGATGCTTGCTCCGCGATCGTACACGCGCGAAGATGTGATCGAATTTCACTGTCACGGTGGAATTATGGCAGTCCAGCAAGTTCTGCAACTCTGCATCGAACAAGGTGCAAGACTGGCGCAACCCGGAGAATTTACACTCAGAGCGTTTTTGAATGGACGAATTGATCTGACTCAAGCGGAAAGTATTTCAGACCTAGTCGGAGCACGATCGCCGCAAGCTGCACAAACAGCACTCGCCGGATTACAAGGCAAACTCGCACATCCCATTCGTCACTTGCGCGCCACTTGTCTCGATATTTTGGCAGAAGTCGAAGCGCGAATCGATTTTGAGGATGATTTACCGCCGTTGGATGAAGATCTGATTCGATCACAGTTTGATCAAGTCTTAGCCGATGTCACTCGCATCTTAGAGACGGCCGATCGTGGAGAACTGCTGAGAACGGGGCTGAAAGTTGCGATCGTCGGTCGTCCGAATGTTGGAAAATCGAGCTTACTCAATGCCTGGAGTCGCTGCGATCGCGCAATTGTCACGGATCTTCCTGGCACAACGCGCGATGTTGTCGAATCTCAATTGGTTGTGGGTGGAATTCCGATTCAAGTTTTAGATACGGCAGGGATTCGTGAGACTGAGGATCAAGTCGAAAAAATTGGCGTTGAGCGATCGCGTTTAGCCGCTGAATCTGCGGATTTGGTTCTGTTCACGATCGATGCTCAAGCCGGATTTACCGAACTCGATCGCGAAATTTACGATCGAGTCCGCGATCGACCTTTGATTCTTGTCATTAACAAAATCGATCTGGCTGAACCAACTTCAGATTTACCTTCAGCTCTACAAATTGTGAAAACGGCTGCAGCTCAAAACCAAGGCATTGATGCGCTCGAAACTGCGATTTTAGAAACCGTTCAATCGGGACAAATTCAAGCCGCAAATATGGATTTGGCAATTAATCAACGTCAAGCCGCAGCACTGACTCGCGCCAAACTAGCATTGCAACAAGTACAAGTGACGATCTCGAATCAGTTGCCCTTAGATTTTTGGACGATCGATTTACGCAGCGCTATTCAAGCCTTGGGCGAAATCTTAGGTGAGGATGTTACAGAATCAGTGCTCGATCGAATTTTTAGCCGATTCTGCATTGGCAAATGAGCCGAATTGGCTGCGGTTTGGCTTGCGAAGTAGGGAGTGGGGAGTGGGGAGTGGGGAGAACCTAGACTCAGATTGCTCCCTATCCCTTTATCCCCCTATCAGATTGATTGTTGCCGGGTTACTACTGATAACTCGGAGCCATACCAATCGTTCCGGCATACACCGCACGATCGCCCAATTCATCCTCAATTCTCAGCAGGCGATTGTATTTCGCCACCCGCTCACTGCGACAGAGCGATCCGGTTTTAATTTGTCCTGCCCGTGTCGCGACTGCCAAATCTGCGATCGTCGTATCTTCCGTTTCACCGGAGCGATGGCTGATGATCGAGCGGAATCCATTTCTTGCGCCTAAATCGATCGCTTGCAAGGTCTCGGTCAACGATCCGATCTGATTCAATTTAATCAGAATTGAGTTGCCAGCCTTTTGCTCAATGCCTTTCTGCAAGCGCGTGATATTCGTCACGAACAAATCATCACCCACAAGCTGACACTTGCTGCCGATCTTCTCCGTCAGCAATTGCCAATGCTGCCAATCATCTTCGTGTAAACCATCTTCGATCGACACGATCGGATAGCTGCTGACCAATTGCGCTAAATAATCCACCATTTCCGTTGGTGCATGAGCCGTTCCATCGTAGGTGTATTGCCCATTTTTATAGAACTCACTCGCCGCCACATCCAGTGCCAGCGCCACTTGTTCACCCGGCTTGTATCCCGCTTTCTCGATCGCCAGAATTAATAAATCAAGCGCCGCCTGATTCGACTCTAAATTCGGCGCAAATCCGCCTTCATCGCCTACGCCTGTCAGCAAACCTTTATCATGCAACACCTTGCTGAGTGAAGCAAAAACCTCTGCACCCCATCTCAGCGCTTCTCGGAACGTTCCCGCTCCCACTGGCACAATCATGAACTCCTGAAAATCCACATTGTTGTCTGCATGTGCGCCGCCATTAATCACATTCATCAATGGCACAGGCAAAACATTCGACAGCGGACCGCCCAAATACCGATAAAGCGGCAATCCCAAGGAATCTGCGCCAGCCTTCGCCGTTGCCAACGATACGCCTAAGATCGCATTCGCGCCCAAACTTGCCTTATTCGCAGAACCATCGATCGCGATCATCGTACGATCGATCAATTCCTGATTAATCGCATCCAATCCAATCAATTTTGGAGCCAGCGTTTTTTCAACATTTTCAACGGCTTTCAGCACACCTTTTCCACCGTAGCGACTCTTATCATCGTCACGGAGTTCATGCGCTTCAAAACTTCCCGTCGATGCACCGCTTGGAACTTGTGCAATTCCATAGGCACCATTGGCAAGGGTAACTTCAGCTTCGATCGTCGGGCGACCGCGAGAATCAAGAATCTCACGAGCGCGGATGGATTCAATTGCAGTGTCTCGTGCATCAATCATTGGGATCAACCTTTATAAAGAGGGAGCAGAAAATAGGCAAATCGATTTTTGCCTTTGCTTAGAATACAGGCTATGGCGATAGGCTTGATAGTCTTGAATGTTTAAGTCTATGGCTTACGTAAAAGTCGGGAGAACAGGCACAGTCCAAAGTCCCGTCTCACCTGTTGCGATCGCGTCATCCAATCGTCAAATTTTCCTGACTGCGCCAGAGAATTTTCATCCTGATTCTCTATTGTGTTTGCAGATCTAAAGAGCCGGATTGCGTAGCGTAGAATCAGATAACGCTCGGAGATCTTCAATCTTATTTTCCTATGCAAACGTCTCGTGAATCGCTCCGCAAGTTTCCCCAACCGCTCGATCGAGTCGCGATCGCACTGATGCTCGCCACTGCCTTTTTGATCGGAATTCTGCTGCTGAGCGGAGATCGCAGTGCACCCAGAGTACGTGATTTTAATTGGCAAGGAAAACAAATTGGGGCAGACGATCGCGCCTTCCTGCTCACCTTTAGTCGCCCGATGGATCATGCCAGCGTTGAGAAAAATCTCCGCATCCAGCCCGAATTAAAAGGCAAAGTCAGTTGGGCAGGACGACGCATGGCGTACACTTTCGATCAACCTGCTCCTTACGGAGCCGAATTCACAATTTCACTCGAAAGTGCCCGCGATCGCTTTAGTAAAGAAGGCTCAAGCAATGGCATTCTCCAACCCTTTCGCGAGACCTTTAAGAGCCGCGATCGCAGTTTTGCGTTTATCGGCGCAGAAGGCAATGAAACTGGGCGGCTGATTCTCTACAACATGACTCAGCAAGATAAAAAAGTCCTCACGCCGGAAAACCTGACTGTGATGGATTTCAAAGCGTATCCCGGCAATGACAAAATTCTATTTAGCGCGATCGAACGCACGAATCCACCGCAATCTCTTGCCGAACAGAAACTCTACACCGTGACAACGGGGATTCACATCAATGATCCGGTGCAGTTAGGCAGTGCCTCCACCTCCACCGCATCCGCTTCTCCCACTCAAGTCGGACAAATCACCGAGGTTCTAGACAATCGAGACTATCAAAACCTGAAATTCGATCTTTCGCGAGATGGCAGTGTAATTGTCATTCAGCGCTTGAGCCGTCGCGATCCCAATGATGCAGGCGCGTGGATTTTGCGAGAAGGGCAACCTGCACAACCGATCGATAATCGCCAAACTGGAGGCGACTTTCTGATCACACCCGATGGAGGATCGCTCGCGGTTGCTCAAGGACAAGGATTGGCAATTTTGCCCCTCAAACCCCAATCTGAACAATCTCAAGCCAATCCGCTCGATTTTCTGCCCAAATTTGGAACCGTGCTCAGCTTTTCGCAGGACGGAAGCGCTGCTGCTATGGTGAAATTCAACACCGACTACACGCGATCGATGTTCCTCGTTTCCCAAGGGGTGCAAAAAGAAATTCTCAAAATTCCGGGATCGATTATCAGTGCCGAATTTGATGCGAACAATCAATTTTTGTACTGTTTGCTGACCAATCTTCTTCCAGGCACAACCTTTCAAGAACAACCGTTCTTAGCCGCGATCGACTTGAAAGCAGCGCGAGAAGGCAAACCGATGGAGCAGACCTTACGCCCGCTGGTCTTACTGCCGAATCAGCGCGAAACTACAGTTGATTTAGCGCCAGACGGCAAAGCCTTAATTTTTGATCAAACGCAAGCAGACGATCGTGCCAAAGCTGAAGGCGGACAAGCAGTCGCCAACAGTAGACTCTGGCTCCTGCCGCTCAAAGACGATCTAACGGCTAAAACGCAGCCAGAAGAATTACCATTTGCTGGACTGCACCCGCGATGGTTGCCGTAGTTTGAGCTAAGTTAGTAAAGCAGATATTTCTCAATAAGCGCCCTTACATGAACATTCTGAGCAATCTTCTTCCGCAACCCTCGAAAAAACAGCGTCGGGGCATCGAACTCAAATCTCCTGAAGAAATCGCAATCATGCGCCAATCTGGGCGCATCGTTGCCACCGTGCTGAAAGAGATCTCAGAAATGGTTCAGCCAGGAATGACCACTTGGGATTTAGATGCTCATGCAGAAAAACGCATCCGCGAAATGGGGGCGACTCCAAGCTTTAAGGGATATCACGGGTTCCCGGCTTCGATTTGTTCCAGCATCAATCACGAAGTCGTTCACGGCATTCCCAATAAAAAGAAAGTGATTCACAAGGGAGATGTGCTGAAAGTCGATACAGGCGCATTCTTTGAAGGATTCCACGGCGATTCTTGCATTACGATCGCCGTTGGCGACGTTCCCCCAGATGCCGCTAAATTAATCCATGTGGCTGAGCAGGCGTTATACAAAGGCATTGAAAAAGTGCGCGCCGGGGCATTTTTGCTCGAACTCGCGGGCGCAATCCAGGATTATGTGGAAGAAAATGGCTTCAAAATCGTGGAAGACTTCACAGGACACGGCGTTGGGCGGAATCTGCACGAAGAACCGTCGGTGTTCAATTTCAGAACCTATCAAATGCCGAATGTGAAGCTGAGAGCAGGCATGACATTAGCGATCGAGCCAATTGTCAACGCAGGCTCCAAAAATACGAGAATTCTGCCCGATCGCTGGACAGCGGTGACGGTAGATCGTTCTCTGTCTGCACAATTCGAGCATACGGTTTTAGTCACAGAAACCGGATACGAAATCTTAACCGATCGCAATTTGGTCTAATCTCATGCGCGTTATTGGGCTAATGAGTGGTACGTCCGTCGATGGAATTGATGCGGCGCTTGTTGATATTTCTGGCTCGACCGAGGATCTGCAAGCGACGTTAATCGCAGGCGCAACCTATCCCTATCCAGCAGACCTGCGCGATCGCATTCTCGCAGTCTGCGGAGGTGCGCCGTTGTCGCTGGCGGAACTTGCAGAACTCGACGACGCGATCGCGACTCAATTTGCCCAAGCCGCGCTGAAAATTCAAGCTAATCAAGCTCCGGCTGTGCTGATTGGCTCACATGGTCAAACGGTCTTTCATCGTCCGCCAAATGCTCAACTCGGATACAGTTTGCAGATCGGCAGAGGGGAGGTGATCGCCTATCAGACCAAAATTGCGACGGTGAGTAACTTTCGGGCGGCGGATATCGCGATCGGGGGTCAGGGCGCGCCGCTAGTTCCGCCGATTGATGCTGCATTGTTAAGACACCCAATCGAGCATCGCTGTGTGCAAAATATTGGCGGCATTGGCAATGTCACTTATCTGCCGCCGCTCAAAGCTGACCTGCCGATTCGAGGATGGGATACGGGGGCTGGCAATATGTTGATCGATTTAGCAGTTCAACGATTTTCCGAGCAAACGTATGATCGCGATGGAGCTTGGGCTGCCCGTGGCACTCCAAATCTAGAACTTGTCGATCGCTGGTTACAACAAGACTTTTTCCAACAACCGCCGCCCAAATCTACGGGGCGCGAACACTTTGGTGCAGCTTATCTCGATGCGTGTCTTGCAGACGCGTCTGGCTTAACTCAAGCCGACATCCTAGCAACCCTCACCGAATTTACCGCTGCCTCGATTGCCCAGAGCTATCAGAGATTTTTGCCGCAATTGCCCGATCGAGTACTCGTCTGCGGTGGAGGCAGTCGCAACACTTACTTAAAGCAGCGGCTGCAATTTTTACTGCCTGACAGCATCATTTGCACGACCGACGACCTGGGATTAAATGCCGACTTTAAAGAAGCGATCGCCTTCGCTGTGCTTGCCTATTGGCGATATCACGAGATCCCTGGTAATCTCCCGGAGGTCACAGGCGCACCAAAATCTGTTCTTCTAGGGGAAATTCACCACGTAGTATAGAAAGCGGCGTGATAGCATGTGGAGCCACCGATCTAAAACTTACCGTGAACCACACGTTTTTAATGCAACCCGGACGTTGGACGCTTCAAGGCAACTGGCTGGAGCGCGAAGAACTTCCGATCGCGGTCAAAGGCAGAATTCTCATCGCCTGGAGCCGCGATGATTGGTTCACAATGATTACGAAGCTCACCTTCCCCTATCACGATCGTGATGAAGTGACGTTGCAATATCGAGGACGCTTGAGTGCAGGCGATCGCCGTTATACATTCGTGCTTCAGCATAGCCAACTCGGACGGGTTGAAGGCGAAGGCTTGGTTGCACCGGAGTCGCTTGTGCAACGGCATTGGGTGTTAAGCGATCGCCAACAGCGCCGCAGTAGTTTTGAAACTCTGTATCGATTGAACGACGATCGCTATTATTTCTCAAGCACGACACTCACCGGACATCACCTGAACAGCACCATGGAAGCGACCTTAGAGCGGCAGGCAGAACAAAATACTTAAGTACAAGATTGTAGCTTCATAAAGTTATTACAAAATCGAAGCTGTCCATACTGAAAGCATCTTGTTCATCGATTCCCCTTCCCTGCATGGCTGACCCTAGAATTGGACAACTGCTCTCAAATCGCTACCAACTGATCCAACTGATCGGTCGTGGTGCGATGGGGCAAGTATACAAAGCAGAAGATGTCCTGCTCGGCGGGGTCATTGTTGCTGTGAAGTTTCTTTCACAGACGTTACTGACTCGCAAAATGCGCGATCGCTTCCGCAGCGAAGCTCGAACCTGTGCCTTGTTAAGTACAAAAAGTATGCACATTGTTCGAGTCATGGACTATGGCGTGGACGATCAAGAAGTGCCTTACTATGTGATGGAATATCTAGAAGGCAATAGTCTGAGCGATGTGATTGGGGTGCAGAATTTACCATTGCCGCGATTTTTAAGCCTAGCGCGCCAAATCTGCGCAGGGCTGCAATGCGCCCATCAAGGAATCACGATCGAGGGCACGACGTATCCGATTATCCACCGTGACATTAAGCCCAGTAATATTCTCGTCATTCAAGATCCAGGATTTGGGGAACTCGTTAAGATCTTAGACTTTGGCATCTCGAAGCTGTTGCAAAGTGATGCTAGCCAAACGAGTTCTTATATGGGCACGTTGGCATATTCCTCCCCGGAGCAAATGGAAGGGCGCGAACTGGATGCACGATCGGACATTTATAGTTTGGGTGTGCTGCTCTACGAGATGCTGACTGGGAAAATGCCGCTCAAAGCAGATACGCATTCTTTTGGCGGTTGGTATAAAACGCATCATTTTCAAGCTCCAGAGCCTTTTGAAGCGATCAGTCCTTCAGCGAAAGTGCCAAAGATATTGGAGTCTTTGGTGATGAGTTGTCTGGCAAAATTACCACAAGACCGTCCTGACACGATCGAAGATATTCTCAAAGCGTTGGAGCCGTTAGAACAACGCTACAATGCGACTCGTCAAATTAGTCATCGCATCGGGGAAGCGCTACTCCGGCGACCTGTTGTGACACCGCCGAGAGATCCGAACGGTCTTTCGCCAGATGAAGCCTGTCAGTTAACGACTTGGCCTAAAAATAAACCGATCGCGCAAATTGTCTTTCCCCATATTCTCGAAACCAAGCGTGAGACTTCTGCAACGCTTTGGGTGATGTTATCGCAGCAAGAAATTGAGAACATTCAAATTGGGAAGCTCTACAATCAGTTTTTCAAAACCTTCTTGTGTATTCAATCCCCGCATCCAGTCATCATGTGGGTCACTGCGCTATACAATCAACTCCAGCATAAAGATGGCAATCCTCGCTGGCTCAAGTGTTTTCTGGATTTGAAGACCGAGCAAGGGCAAAAACTGACGCGATTACTGATCGAGAAAGAAAGCTACTACATCTTATTTTTTGCGATCGAAGATCCTCATCACTGCGCTTACGTGATGCCGTTACAGACAACACCAATGCAGCGATCGCAGTTGCTCGAATGGATGCTCGCGAGTCAAACTTGGGCATCGGTTGGCAATGCTGCTACGAGTAAAGAGTTGCTCAAAACCGAATTTGAGAAAGCAAAGCCAAAAATCATTGCAGAGTTAGCCAACCGAGATTCGCAGATTAAAACGCTGCTGCCTTAAGGAGCAGGAAACAATAAGATTGGATGCATACTTTGACGCAGGAGTTCAGCCGCAAAGCTTGGGATTGCGCCAAATGCATGATCGCTCAAATTAGAAGACAAGGCGATCGCGCTAATATCGTTTTCTTGGGCTGCTTGTAGAATTTGAGTCAGCGCATTCCCTTTACGAAGTTCAATTTCAGCTTGTAGTCCTGCTGCTTGTAGTTGTGCTTTCGCAGGCTCTAAGGTTTCAGTCAAGATCTGCTGTTCTTCTGCGGCTGAAAGTTCATAGTGTCCACTTTCAAGGACGCGACAAATCATACAAGCAGGAGAAGCATTGGCGCGTTTGGCAATTTCAGCGATCGTATGTTTGGACGCATCGCTGTCATCGTATGGAACGAGCAATTCTCGAAACAGATGCTGACAGCGTAAGCTCAATTCTTCGGAAGTCATGGCTGAGATCAACTGCGGACGAATTGCCAGGATGGGAATGGGAGATCGCTGAGCTAATTCTACCGTGGTACTGCCAAATAGCTTTTCTGTGAGCAGATTGCGGCTTTGAGTCCCCATCAAAATGACATCTGATTGATGCTTTTTGACTGCGCGCAGCATCACCTCAATCGGTTTCCCGCTTTCGACTTCGACTTGAACGTCAATCCCGGTTAGATTGTGCTCCAGTGCAGGAGCAAGTTGAGCCTGTGCGCGTTCAATTTTTGCTGCATCCGGTTTTGGCATACCCGGATCTGCCGCAATAGGCACACTGTGCAGAAAGGTAATTTGTTGTATTCCGCCCTGTGCAAGCTGCGGTACGAACCGCACGAGGCGCTGAAGACCGTCTGTCAAATCTGTGCAAATGAGAATTCGGTGAAACATAGGGAGTGAACGATCGCGGTGTTGCTTTTACTGTGCAACATTGGACGCAATCCGACAAGGTTTCGATGATTTCTGTTGTGTCTTGCCTGTTCCTACTGAGTGCGACATCTCTCCACTTCACAGAATGATGTGAATTCGTTTGAATTAGGATGGCTTGGAATGGTCTTGCAATTCTTGAGGGTGGAGCACTTTGAGAAGTCAAGATCGCATGTTGCAAACGATAATATGCAAAATCCCCTCAGATCTGTGTTTACAAGATTGAGGGGATTCTGTATCTTCAAAGCTCGCTAAATAAGGGGATTTAGCGAACTGAACCGAACGACTGCGATGAGCGAATATTGCTATCCGATCGTCGTCCTGTCCGGCTTAGTCAAGCGCGTTTTTAACGCCACTCACTGCCTTATCAACAGCCTGTTTGGTGTTATCGATCGCTTTCTGAGTCCGAGATGCATCCTCGTTTGCACGCTTCTCGATCCGAGCTGCATCTTTTCGAGCTTTCTTCGCAAAGAAGCCGCCATCGGTGGCATCAGAAACCTTCGATGCATTGCTTCTCGCTGCATCTTTGACGGTCTCACGTGCTCCACGCACAAAGTTTTTGGTATTTGCCGTATCTTCACTCACTTTCGAGTGAACGGTATTCTCTGCATTCATCGGAGCCGCGATCGAGAACGCAGGACTTGCAAAAATCATCACCGCAGCCAAAGCAAAACTCATCAACGCTTTCACAACATAGTTTAGTTTCATAGGATACACTCCATATGTAATTTCATCTTGTTGTACCTGGTTTGCGCTGTGGCTCAAATCGCTCGACCGATAGAGCTTGGAATATCTCAGGATGTAATCATTGACTCAACCAAGCGATCGCTTGTCGAATCCAAGCTTCGGTATCTGCTGATTTCGACAAGGCTGTATTCTGCCCAACTGCTTGCAACGCCTGTGAAATTTCTTGATCGGTATAGCCGAGCGCGAGTAGCGTCATTTCTACATCTTCGAGAATATTCGCCGCAGGTCCTGCACCCGGAGTCACGACAATTCCCGATTGTTGTCGCCATTCGGATAGCTTCGTTTTTAGCTCCAACGCAATCCGCTCGGCTGTTTTCGCTCCCACTCCTGGCGTTCGAGAAAGCAAGCGCGTATTGCCCGACACGATCGCTTGCACCAAGTCCTGCAATCCCAGAGTATCGAGCAACGCAACAGCTAACTGGGGTCCAATCCCGCTGACGCTCACCAATTGCCGAAATAGATCCCGCTCTGCTGCTGAGCCAAACCCAAACAACGTCACCTGATCTTCTCGCACATTCAAATGCGTAAAAATCTGCGCCTCTTCACCTTGACCTGGTAGAGATTGAATCAATCGCGGTACAACTTGAATGTCATACCCGATTTGATTCACCTCTAACGTCAAGGTGACGCGATTAGTGTTGGTTTTTTGAATTGCAGCGATCGTACCTTTAAGATAGCCAATCATAGAATTTTTACTGAAAGCCGAAGTATTTTAGCCCTTCTAAGATGCCAGCAGCACAATGAGATTGAGCCAGATAATGATGCGGAATCGGATGATCTCGATGCCAAGCGAGCAGTTCTGCTTGAGCATTGCCGACAATGATGCCGCGTTCTTCTCCGACCGCAAATAAAGCAATATCATTCCCCGAATCGCCACACACGATCGTTGCTTCAGGTGCAAAATTTAAGGTCTGCCGCACAAAGGTCAAAGCCGATCCCTTATTCGCATGACGGGGCAATATGTCTAAGTCTCTGCCGCTACTGTAAATCAATTGCACGTCTAAACCCTGTTGAGTCAGCAGTAGCTCAAGTTGCGGTAAAACCTCGATCGCAGCTTCTTCCGTCAAGAAAAAGCTAACCTTAAATTCGCTTTGCTCGGTATCCGGTTGCAGGACAAGATCAGCGAAATGCGCTGTAGTTGACCTAACCTGCTCAACGTTCCACCCGATTTTGAGCTTTTCTGACCAAGTTGCATCCGGCTCTCCTGCTAAATCTGTATAGATCGCAGTACCAACGGCGGCAATCAGCAAATCGGGTTCAAACAGAGGAGCTTCGGCTGCTAACTCTCGGTACAGCGCTAGCGATCGCCCGGTCGAATACACAATTTTGCTGCCGTGCGATCGCGCTTCTAGCAACCACTCATTCAAGGCTTCGTGAGCGAAGTCATCGCCCACCAACGTATGATCCAAATCAGTCACAAATAAAAACGGCGACACATTTCACCTCATAACTGCCACTGTACGAGTTTAGATCTCAACTGCAAAAATATCTTGATTCCCAAGATTGAGCTTTGAAATCCGAATTTCTTGTAGCGAAACTGCTCCTTCTTTGCGACCGTCTCCTAGAATCATTAGGCTGGCTAGATTATTTTTATGGTCATTGATTTTGGGCGGGAAATTTGCGGGGTTCTGCCGTCTGCGGAAACACGAGAATGGTTGGTCACAAACGGAATTGGTGGATTTGCATCCGGCACGATCGCAGGGGTTCTCACCCGCCGCTATCACGGACTCCTGATTGCAGCACTCAAGCCTCCCCTCGATCGCACACTGCTGGTGACAAAGCTGGATGAGTCCGTTCGATACGGTGAAGATGTTTACCCGCTCAGCACAAATCGTTGGTCAGATGGAATTGTTGGCCCGCACGGATACCGACATCTTGAGCGCTTTTTTCTCGAAGGAACGGTTCCGGTTTGGCGATACGCTTGTGGCGATGCCATCCTCGAAAAACGCATCTGGATGCAGCAAGGTGAAAACACAACCTATGTTCACTATCAATTACATCGTGCAACACAGCCGTTAACACTGACGTTCAAGACATTTGTAAATTATCGGGATTATCACGGTAATACCAATGGAAATGGTTGGCAAATGGAAATAGAGGAAATTGAGCATGGTTTGAAGCTCTCTGCCTATCCTGATGCAACGCCTTTCTTTTTAATCTGCCGAGGTGCGAGCGTCACAGCCTTTCATGATTGGTACTACGGATTCGATTTAGCCGTTGAGCGATCGCGAGGACTCAGCGATCGAGAAGATCATCTGCATGCTGCAACATTTCAAACCACGCTCTATCCTGGTCAGTCGCTCACCTTCATTACGAGTACAGAAGCGAATCCGAATCTTGATGGCGAAACTGCCCTACGCGCCCAGCATAATCATGAACAAAGACTATTTGACTGCTGGCGACTCGATCGCGTCAAACAAGTCGAAACCTCTCCAATTTGGGTGCGCCAACTGGTACTTGCGGCAGATCAGTTCATTGTGAATCGTGCTCCGAATGGGAAAACCATCATTGCGGGATATCCCTGGTTTGGAGACTGGGGACGCGATACGATGATTAGTCTTTCGGGCTTAACGCTAGCAACCGGACGAGTAGAAATTGCCCGATCGATTCTCTACACGTTCGCGCAATATCTCGATCGAGGGATGCTTCCGAATCGTTTCCCTGATGCTGGAGAAATTCCTGAATACAATACTGTCGATGCAACGTTATGGTACTTCATCGCGATTTTTGATTACTACAATGCAACCGAAGATCATGATGTAATCGATAATTTATTTCCCATGCTGTCTGAAATTATCGATTGGCATTGTCGTGGGACTCGGTACAACATTCACTTAGATTCAGCCGATGGCTTGCTGTATGCCGGAGAAGCTGGAACTCAATTGACCTGGATGGATGCCAAAGTTGGAGATTGGGTGGTTACGCCTCGGATTGGTAAACCGATCGAGGTCAATGCTCTTTGGTACAATGCGCTGCGAATTATGGCAAAATTCGCTCGGCAACTCGGGAAACCTTACCGAGAATATGACGCGATGGCAGAACGAGTGCTTGCCCGCTTTGAACGCTTTTGGAATGCAGAAGCAGGCTACTGCTACGATGTTCTCGATTCACCTGAGGGCAACGATGCCTCACTGCGCCCGAATCAGATTTTTACGGTTTCTCTGCCGGAAAGTCCATTGAATGTGAATCAGCAGAAAGGCGTGGTCGATGCTTGTTCGCGATCGCTGCTCACATCTTACGGATTACGATCGCTTGATCCACGCGATATGAACTATCGAGGACGGTACAGCGGTGACTCAGTTCAACGAGATGGAGCTTACCATCAGGGCACAGTCTGGGGCTGGTTGATTGGATCGTTTGCGATCGCGCATCATCGAGTGTATGGTGATCCGGTCAAAGCCCGAGAATTTCTCGAACCGATGGCAAACCATCTGCGGAATCAAGGCTTAGGCAGCCTCAGCGAAATTTTCGATGGAGACGCACCGATGATGCCACAGGGGTGTTTCGCTCAAGCCTGGACGGTTGCAGAAGTCTTACGAGCTTGGATTACTTTAGCCAAGAGCTAAATCATCGATCGACAGAATGCATGAGCGAGGCTGTAATTCAGGCTCTCAATTCTCACAATTAAAGTTGGATTAGATTTGTTGGTACCGTTTCTAACTCTTGGCAGATTAGCATCAATGCCAGAAGACAGAGGGCGATCGCAGATTGAATTTCTACAGTAATAGCGTATCTATCATTACAAAAAATTCACATCTAACGACCTTCGAGGAGAAAAATGAATCTTTTACAACGCACCTTGGCAACTCTCAGTGCAACAGGTACAGCCGCATTAATGGCACTCCCTGTTCTCGCACAATCTGCTCCTACTGCTGCGGAGTGTTCAGCTTATATTAATGGTGGAGTTGGAGGTCCAGTGGATACTCAATCTTCCTCCAATTATTCCAATCAAACCTCGTCTTCTGGCGCTTCTAATCAAACCTCTCCTTCGAGCTACGATACGGCATCAAGCGGCATTCAAGGAAATACCTCAGTTCCACTCGGAAATGGTGCAGTTCCCCCTTCGCCTTCGAGTGTGAATCAATCTCCAAGTTCGACGAACATGGAGCAGTCGATGAATGCAGAAACGATTAGTTCGACTCAATATAATACAGTTCTGCAAGCCGCAGGCTCGCCTCAGCACCGTCAGTTTGATGCAAACAACCGCAGTGCTGCGATCGCATTCCGCAACAATGGTCCTGCTGGAACTTCAGGGCACGAAGCTATGATGAATCTCGAAGCTTACCGAGAAGGTCAGAACTTGATCGCGTCGCGGAATTTGAATGAAACTGCGATTCGCACCTCGTCTAACCCGATTCCGGTTGCTTGTCTGCCTCGCTAGTAGCGGATTCGTGGATCAATATAAGCATTGATAATGTCGATCGCAATACTCGCGATCGACACAATTGCCGCAAAGAAAACGACAATGCCTTGCACCGTGGGATAGTCTCTTTGATTAATGGCTCGGTACAAGCGATTTGCAAGTCCCGGCCAAGAGAATGTCACTTCGGTGAGAATTGCTCCTCCTAACAACGCAGCCAGCGTCAGCCCCAGAATTGTAATCACTGGAATCATTGCGTTTTTCAAGGCGTGATTGATCAGGATTTTCGATTCTGGGATTCCTCTTGCGCGTGCCGCTTCGACATATTCGGCTTGCAAAGTCTGCCTAAGATTGACGCGCACAATTCGCTCAAAAATCCCACTAATCAGCACCCCTAAGGTGATCGAAGGTAAGGCGAGATAGTAAATCGCGATCGCAAATTGCTCGAAATTTCCACTCAGCAAACTATCAATCGTATATAAACCCGTGACATTCGGCGGCGGGCTGATCGTCACTGGGAATCGAGTCCCCAATGGAAACCATCCCAAACCGACTGAAAAAATTAGCTGCAAGACCATTCCAAACCAAAACATCGGAATGGAGTACGTAATAATGCCAAACAGCCGACCCGTCGCATCGAGTGAACTATTCGGACGTGAGGCAGAGATCGCGCCGACGGTTATGCCGACAACGAGCGCGATCGCTAAACCGACGATTGTTAGTTCAACCGTTGCCGGAAAGAACTTGCCAATAATTTCCCAAACCGATTGTCCTTGAGTCGTCAAAGACTTACCCAAATCGAAGCGCAAGAGCGCTCCAATATAATCAAAGTATTGAAATAGCAAAGATTTGTTCAATCCAAGCTGCGCCCGCAACTCGTCTTTTGCGGCTTGCGATGCCCGAGTGCCTAGTACTACAGTTGTAGATATTGGGAACCCTAGAAATGTCGTGAACATTTTGGGGCTGGTGGTCGATGCTGAGTCATCCAGGTGCATTGCTACAAATGAGGACTGAGGTGCAGACATGGCTGCGTGAATTCGATGCACTGATTGCGCGAGTCGGGTATCAGTTCGGACGAGTCGAAGCCAGACAACGGATGCAGGAGTACGTTCAAGGGTTGCTGAGTCCAATTGAGCGCAAGAACGGTTGGCAGTTGTCAGAGCAATGTGGCGATGAGACACCTTATGGCATCCAACATCTGTTGAATCGGTCAAAATGGAGTGCAGATGAGTTGCGGGATGATGTTCGCAGCTATGTGGTGGAACAGATGGGAGATCGTGAAGCTGTGCTTGTGATTGATGAAACCGGATTTCTCAAAAAAGGCAAGCATTCCGTTGGGGTACAGCGGCAGTACTCTGGAACCGCAGGACGAGTCGAGAACTGTCAGATTGGCGTGTTCCTAGTCTATGCAACTCGTCAAGGACATACATTTCTTGACCGAGAATTGTACTTGCCGAAAAGTTGGACAGACGACGCGGCACGTTGTCGAGCGGCGCATATCCCCGTGGAGCGCAAGTTTGCTACCAAGCCAAAACTGGCACGTATGATGCTGGAGCGAACGTTTGAAGCACAAGTGCCCGTGGGCTGGGTGACAGGGGATAGTGTGTATGGCAGTGACTACCACTTGCGCGATTTGTTGGAACAACATCAGGTGCGCTATGTGCTGGAGGTCGCGTGTGATCACTCGGTCAGTTTCAAGTGGGAAAAACAGCGGATTGACCAAGTTATTGCTGAACTTGACTCCAGTGATTGGTCACGCCTGAGTGCAGGCAGCGGTGCAAAAGGACAACGCTGGTTCGATTGGACAGCGATTGCTATCCCGCATCCTGAGCGACCAAACTGGCAGCGTTGGGTGGTGGCACGCCGTTCTGTTGACCAACCCAATGAAGTTGCCTACTTCTTAGCATTTGTTCCGACGGAAACTCCCCTCGAAGCCGTCGTCAAGATCGCAGGCACGCGCTGGACAATCGAAATGTGCTTTCAAACTGCCAAAGGGGAAGTCGGCTTCGACCAGTATGAGGTCAGAACTTGGCAAGGCTGGTATCGTCATATCACCTTATCTTGCCTCGCTCATGCGTTTTTGACGATAGTCCGCTCACATGCATCTGAATTAGAAAAAGGGGGGCATCTATCGCGTCAGTTCTCCGCATTCAAGCGCAAGCGTGGTCTGTAATTCCAAACTCAATTGCTGAGATTCGCCGCTTGATCTGGCATTTAGGTTGGGAACTCAAACAGTCGATGTTGTTTCGATTGCATTGGTCGATGTGGCGGCAACAGCATCAAACAGTGGCACAGTTCCATCACTACAAACGCCGTCAGGCTATATATTCCCAAGACTTATCACGATAGATCTACAACTGTAGTACTAGCATGGCATCAACTGTATCCCCAGGCGTGGCTCTCAGCAGCAGAAATACGATCGTCGTAATCAGCCAGAGCATCAGCGGAGCCATCAATAGACGAGATAAAACGTAGTAGCGTAACGCACTCGATCGAGACATAGCTTTCTATGATTTTTCAACAACCTGGCTGCCATGACCTCGCGGATCGCTTGGCTTGGTTCCAACGGGCGATGAGAACGCCGAAGTTTGTCCAATACTCTGAGCGTGAGGTAAATCTGAACCAGAAGATAACGCTACCAGATTTTCTTCAATAATGGTGCGTGGTTGTTCCCCAATTGCTTGCGCGATCGCGGTTCCTTTGTCATTCAGATAGACGAAATGCGGAATACCATCGACGCGATACGACAAAATCTCTGGCAACCATTTCTCGTTATCCACATTCAGCATGACGAAATTAATGCGATCGCCGTAGCTATCTTTTAACGATTTGAGTTCGGGAGCCATTGCCTGACAGCTTGTACACCAATTGGCGTAAAACTCCATCAGCGTTGGGTTGCCATTGGTGAGTGCCACTTCCAGCGGAACTGCCTCAGCAGACATCGCATTCAGCGAAACGCCTGTAGTTTGAGTTTTCAGCCCAAGTGCGACGGCAACCGAAAGAGTGATTGCAACGATGGCAATAAGAAAGTTTCGGATACGATTTGGGGTTGAGGATTCCATGATTTCTGATATCAGCAATTTTCTATAGTTTACCGACCCTTTAAGACAGCATCGACGAATTCGCAAAATCCATTGCCTTCTTCTGCGATCGTTACATAAGTCGGCAAATGCTGAAGTTGATTCTGATAACGCTTCAGATTCGCAACTCCAATCGAGATGGGAAACTGGCTTGCATCAAATAAACTTTCGTCGTTGGGACTGTCGCCGATCGTGGCAATCTGTTCGCGATCGTAGTGGGTAAAGTCATGCTCTAAAATTCGGCTCAATCCCAATGCTTTGCTTTGTGCTACCAGTTTCAGGTGACATTGAATCGTGCTGTATGTGAAGCCCCAACCTTTGGTTTGGCACAGGAGATTGATGCGTTCGAGTTCTTCTAACGTCAAATCTGCCACATCAAATGTCCAATCTGTTCGCCGAAAGGCATTATCACTCGATTCTTGCAGATTAGGAAAATGAGTCTGCAACTCGGCAAACATCTCTGCTAATTTCTGACGATGCAAATTCACATCGAGAATTGGGACAAGGAATTCTTGAGTTTCACCGCGATAAAACAAGCCGCCATTCTCTGCGATCGCACCCCAGATCGGCAAATAATTCGCTAAGCCGCTCACCCAACCTGCCGATCGCCCCGTCACCACAAGGATTTGAATTCCAGCGTGATGGCATCGATCAAAGGCTGCTAACAGTTTCGTGCTGAATTTTTCCTGAATGGTCAGCGTTCCATCCATATCTGTTGCAATTAATCGAATTCGGTGTAAATTTTCAGCACAATCGAGTGGTGTCATTTCAAAAAAATCCTGACTTGATTTGTGTACAAATTATCAAGTTCCCAGTGACATCGGGGCATTCTGGAATCGACCACCTCTTCCTGTAAAAACGTCTTATGTCGATGGTGTCCCCCCTTTTGGCTCAGACTGCTGCAAAGCCTGTCAAAACTCAATCTGCATCGAGTCAGCCTGCTCGTCCGAATTCTCCTGCTGGCGGTAATGTTTGGATGATGACCTCCGGCGGGCTGTTTTTACTGCTGATCGTTTTAGGGGTTTTCTCGACACTGCAGGCGAATAAGCTGAAGAAACAGGTGAAGTTTGAGATCGTTAAAAATCGCGAAATTCAGAAAAAGCTGAAATATGCGGTGGAAATGATGGGGAAAATGGAGCGCAACCCCGATCTGATTCACTCGCGTGAATTTAACCTCGACTATCTGCGGATGAGAATGGCAGAAGAGGTCTTCCATTTCGCGATCGTCAATCAAATCAAAATCAGAGTCAAAGACAAAATTACATTGGCACTCCGCCCGACTCAAGCAAATCAGGGAGAAATTGGAATTGCGAGCACAGGTCGCCAAGTCGATGAAATCTTTGATGTCTTGTACAAATCTGGCGAATCGGCTCAATCGACTCGCGTCCTGTTTCGGATTCAAATCAAAATTCTCAAACTTCCAACTCAGCCGACTTCTGTGACGATCAATCAAATCATTGATTGCTTTGAAACCTTCCTCAGCCCCACGCATGAAAATGATACGTGGCAACCTGCGATTCAAGGCAGAATCGCGAACATGCGCTGGGATCAAAATGCCAAACCCACGCCGCTCCTAGTTTTAGAACAGACTCAAGAAGGCTCGAACGTCACCTTCAGAACAAATCGCATTGCGAGTAAAAACTAGGCGTCTAAAGTAGTTTGAATTTTCAGGATTCCAGAGCTTCCGTCTTTACTATTTTTGTCCTCGATCGCTTGCTGCTGTCGTTCTGAGCTAGCGCGCGCTAATAGCGAATATTTTCCAGCCTGAGTTGGTTTCCACAGATAGCGCCACAATGTCCATTCATGCGGCGATTCTGGACGATTCTGCTCGGCAGCTTGCCAGGTTACACCGTCATCCGTACTGATTTGAATTGACGTGATCGCAGTCGATCGATCCAAAGCAACTCCTGCTAGTAAAACGCCTTTTTCCCAGTTATCGCGGGTGAGTTTGACTTGATGCTGCTTGTTCCAGACTCTAGAATCGTGAACTTGCCGCATCAATGAATGAGTTGGGATTTCGGCAGTATTCGACCAGCCTTGATTCTCCCAAAATCCGGTCTTCGTTTTGGCGATCGCATCAATTCCGACGATCCATTTCGGTTGCTTCTGCCCAAAATGTCCCGGAATGATAATCCGAACCGGATAGCCATGTGCTGCCGTTAAAGGTGTGCCATTCATTTGATGAACTAATCGCACTTCAGGACGCATTAATTCTGCAACAGGTAAAGTCGTTTCATACCAATCTGCGCCTTTCATCGCAAACTCGATCGCGCTTTTTTTCACACCTGCCTGCTTCAAAAAGGGCAGCAATGGCGTACCTGTCCATTTCGCATTCCCGATTAAATTCCCACCTGCTGGATTGCCGATACATTCCATCGTCAGGTAAAACTCTTCTTGCGGCGCATTGAGAATATCTTGAAAGTTCAAAGTCACAGGAGTATTGACTTCACCCCCAATCTTCAACCGCCATTTCTCAACATTCACCTGAGAAGGAAGCGCATAAGACTGCACATAAAACTCGTCAAGCGGCGTGATCAAATGATCTGGTAGAGCTTCAGCCGGATCAAGCGAAAATAGTAAATCCATCGATTTAGCTTGACAGCCACCCAAAACGCTTGCAGCAATCAGCCCGCCCGAAGTTTGACCTAATAATTTCAGAAGTTCTCGACGATTCACAGCAAGCTCACAAGGTAAAATCTCAAATTTATTATCCTATCAATCTTGTTGAGGTGGAGAAGGATCGTCAGGTGGGTGCTGTCCTGCATCTCGCAACAATTGCCGTAAATTCACTACCCCCGTACGATTGATTCGCAACGCGTTCACAGTGGCTCGACCCGTTGGTGTCAGTCCCAGCATGAGAGTTGTGTCTCCATTCCACGCAAAATGCTCTACCCAATTCATCTGGCGAGGATTGTACAGCGGCACAGCTTGTGCAGAAACTGGATCAACTGCCTCAGTCTTAGTGTACTTATAGTTATTACAGCCTTGACAAGCCAACGCTAGATTTTCTGCAACCGTTTTACCCCCTCGGCTCACAGGTAAAATATGCTCGATCGCTAAAGTCTCCAACGCGACTCGTGCAGGACTACGGCAATATTCGCAATATCCTTGAGCACGCTCAAAAACAAGTTGTCTCAGTCCAATAGATATGTATTCCCTAGACATAGCTAGGAGCCTGAATTCCTAGCTCATCCATGACCTGCTGTAAGGATACATGACGTAGCGCTGCTAATTTTGTAAGCGCTTCCAATCGCTGAACGGTGAGATCTTCAATACGATCGCTCAACTCTAACAATTCTTCGTACTCCAAATTGCTCAGCATTTCGGCATCTCGTTTCTCAGCCAATTCTTGATATCGCTGATGGAGTGTTGCTGGAATTCCTTGATTGATTTGCAGCAGTAATTCGGATTCTGCTAACGATAGAATATTCGCTCTACGCTGTGCTTGCAACAAGAGAGCTTGACGAACCAATTGATCTAAGTCGGTTTCGTCTAATGCTTGAACTGCATGTAAAAGTTCATCAAGGCTCATCAACGTTTCCAAGCTCTCTGCTCACATCATATCTGAATTCTAAAAGGCGATCGTGAAGTCACCGATACCCTTAAAGCCCTGAGATAGGCAGATGTGCGGTGATGATTGCTAACTCATTGCTGCGAGTGTCGATCGTGCTGTTTCACAATCTGCTTGAATCTGCGCCTTCAACTCTTCTAATGACGCAAACTTTTGCTCAGGGCGAATAAACTCCTCAAGTTCCACAATCAGCGTCTTTCCATACAAATCGCCCGACCAATCGAGCAAATGCACTTCGATCGTTTGACTGAGACCATTCACCGTCGGACGATTGCCAATGTTCATCACACCCAGAATCGAAGTTTCTCCAGCCCCTGAAACTCTCACCGCATACACGCCCCGGCAAGGCACAAGCTTATCTCCTAAAAGCTGCAAATTCGCAGTTGGAAATCCGATCGTGCGACCCAGTTGTTGACCCGTTACGACCTGTCCAATCAGCCGATAAGGTCTGCCGAGCATTCGATTCGCGGTCTGCAAATCTCCAGACAACAGCGCTTCTCGAATTGCTGAACTACTAATTCGCTTGCCTTGAAAGAGTAACAACGGCACGATCGTCACCCCAATCCCAAACGTTGCCGCGATCGCTTTCAGATCGTCCGCCGTTCCCGTGCGTCGATGTCCAAAACAAAAATCAGCCCCTACACTCACCTGTCGAGCCTGAAGCTGATTGACCAAAATTTCTTCGACAAATTGCTGCGGCGTTAGCTTTGCCAGTTCACGGTTAAACGGCAGCAACACCAATTGTTGAACCCCGATCGCTTCTAGGTGCAACACTTTCTCTTCTTGAGGCGTGAGCAGCGATCGAGGTTCTCCAGTGAAAAATTCTTTCGGATGTGGACTAAAAGTTACAACCGTAGTCCGGGCGATCCCGTCATTTTCCAGCACAGGTGCAATGACTTGTCGATGCCCCAAATGGATACCGTCAAAGTTTCCCAGGGCAACGGCAGTCGGAGTTAAAGCAGTAGTCGGCGATGAAGTTATCCACACGCTTCACATTTTTACACACTTCGATCCGCAAAAGTTGGAAGACAGTCTTAAAAATAGACAAATCTACCCCTGCACGATCTACCACTGTGCGAGTCGAGTCGCAGGTTCAGGGAAAAGCGCCTGGAATCCCGCTTGGCGATCGCTGGCAGGCTCCGGAGCAATATCCCAAAGGCTCTCGTAATAGAAGTAGGCAACGCCTAACCCTCGTTCCTGAGCCGCTCGCGTTTGCTCTTGAATTTGGCGAATCGAAACGGGATTTGTTCTTTGCCCTGTGAAGACCCCAACCCCGGTTGAGATTCGTTTTTGGGCTTCTTGAATTTCAGGACGTGAAATCTTTTCAATGAAGCTTTGCAAATTCGGACGGTACACTTGCACAATCAATTCATCTGCAATCCCTTGCCGAACCCAAGCGAGCCAGTCCTGCAAATGGAATTTGTAGGCAAAGTCATAATAGTTAGGTGAAATTGAGAAAATTGCATTGGGTTTGCGGTCTCTCACGGCTTTCTTCAATTGCGCCATGAATGCCGTAATTTTGTTGGCTCGCCAACGCATCCAAGCTTGATCCGCTGGATTATTGGGAACGTCTTTTTTTGTCTCTCTCTTATAGAGCGCTCGGGTGTAAGCATCATAGCCAAACTCACGCGGCAGGCTCATATTGTCATCAAACTGAATCCCATCCACGTTGTACTGAGTCACCACTTCTAAGACTAAATCGGTGATGAACTGCTGCACCTGAGGATGAAAGGGATTGAGCCAAGCCACTTCGCCTGCTCCACTGATGGAAGTCTGGTCGCCATTGCGCTGCTGAGTCAGCCAGTCTGGATGATTCAGCGCGAGTTCTGACGTGAACGGAATCATGAATCCGAACTCAAACCAGGGAACGACGAGCAAGCCTCGACGACGGGCGCGATCGACAACATCCGCGAGAATGTCATGTCCATCTGAACCACGATACACAAAAGGCTGGATGCCCTGGCGTTGGGCAACTGCACTGGGATACGTCACATATCCAGAATTCCACACCACCGGATAAATCGTATTGAAATTCAAGCGTCCCAATTGATCCACTGCGTTCTGCACTTTCGTGCGATCTTTCATGACATCGAGATCGTTGAACGTCAGCCATACACCTCGAATCTCGGTGCGAGGAATTTGTGGAACGACGGGTGAAGGTTGAACAGTCGGGGTCGGAGTCGGTTGTGAAGGAAACAGGAGAGGACGTTGCATCTGAGCGATTGCAGGAGTACTCGCCCAAACAACAGTGACAAAAGATGCCAAAAAGAGCGGCATCAGAATCGTTTTTCTCCAGTGACGGAACCAGGATCGAAGCTTAATCATGAGCAACTCAATCAACATCAAAACAGGCAAAATGCACTAGCTCTACAGTTTACAAGCATGGAGGAAGGGCATCGGGATCTGATTTCGTGCAATATCAAAACTTTGTAAACTCAAAACTTTGTAAAATTTCAGATCCCAACCTGACGTGACGCATTTTCTCTCTGGAAGTGCCCGATCGCTTGCCAAGAGGAATGAACAATTCTATGGTGACTGGATATCAGAATTCGTCCTGATGGGATTCAGGGTTCTGGGGAAATCTAACTTGGGGCGACTGAGAAATGTGCCAATACGGATACGAAGTACTGAACTTTTATTTACCATACTAAGTCAAAGAAATTATTGATGATTGGAGTGTTTTTGCATGAAGCGTGTGCTCAAAATTGGCTTACTCTTTGGGTTTACACTTCTTGCTAGTTCGCCCTGTGTTTTGCCTGCGGTTTCGTCTCCGAAAGTAGATAAGCTGCCTTCGGTAGACTGGTGGCGTTCTAAGGTCAGTTCTCAAATTACTGCAAGTACGGGAAAGCGTTATACAGGTTGCGTTTTCGGGGATTCAATTTCTTCTGGATTGGGCAATTCGCTGGGTCAATCAAACTATAACTTTGCAATGGGCGGCATGAGTACTGTGTCGCTTCTCGAACAGTTGAAGCAGCTTAAAGCAGGCAATATTCAGTGCCAAAACGTGATCGTTGCGATCGGCACAAATGACGCGATGTATTCAATTAACAATGTCGATTTCAAAAATAATTTGCGCCAGATTGTGACGTTAACTCGTGGATTAGGAGCATCAGAAATCACCTTGTTGCCTGCATTTTACTCGACGGTTGAAGCGAGTAAAAATCCAAATGTGGCAGGTACACTCGATCGGGTCGATGAAATTAACACTTTGATTCGTCAAGTTGGAACAGAGCAAGATGTCACGGTGCGAATAGACGTGATTCAACCCTTATTTCGCGATCGAGCGCTGCGGGAAGATCTCACCTTAGATGGCGTACATTTAAATGATTCTGGCAAGCGCATCTATCGTCAAGCTTTGCTCGATCTTTTGAATTCGGCTGTGAGTTCGCGCTAACTACCTCGATAGGTGCTGTACGACCACGGGGAAGCTAGCAGTGGAACATGATAGTGGGCAGTCGCATCTGCGATTCCGAAACGGATGGGAACGCGATCGAGAAATGCAGGCTCTACAGGATGAGCGAATTTCGAGGCGAAGTATTCGCCGATCGCGAAAACTAGCTCATAGATGCCAACGTTGATCTCTGATTCATTCAACATTGGGCTATCAGTCCGTCCATCTGAATTTGTCAAAACTGTTTTAATCAAGGTTTTCTGATCCGTTTGCGAATCAATTTGCCAGAGTTCAATCTTGAGATCTGCGGCAGGACAGCCGTGAGCGGTATCTAGAACGTGAGTAGTCAGTTTTCCCATGAGTTTGATGTGGATGGATTCGCGTCGGGGTTCACGGTTTTAGTCCCTCAAATTCCTAAATTTGGGGACTTTAAAACGATGACTGCCGAAGTGTACAAAATCTAGCAGGTTTTCAAGATTTCGAGGAGACGATCGCTAATTCGATCCGCTGCACCCGGTTCTCCCATACGTCGATGCCCATTGTCGGCGATCATTTGAATGCGATCGGGATTTTCTAACAGCGATCGCACTGCATTCCCCATTTGTGAGGGTTGCTCAACCAAGGTAACGGAGGCACCTAGCAATCGAGTTTGCGCTTCAGCAAAAGCGGGCGTAAATTGTGGACCTTCTCCCGGCATGATGAATGCAGGCTTTCCAAGTCCAATAAATTGTTCAGTCGCCGTTCCCGCCATCGCGATCGCAAGTTCACTGCGCTGAATACATTCTGCAAATCGCCCTGGCATTAACTGGAGTGTGGCTTGTTTCTCGCCGTATCCATTAACGTAAATATTGGATTCTGTAGAAGTCCAGCGATAACTCAGCAATAAATGATGCAGGTGATCGAGATCGATTCCGGGCGCGATCGCGCTTAAAAATCGCATGGGACGTTGAAAATCGCCCATCATCGCATTGAGCGCGCGCAGCATTAATTCCCAATTGGCAAAACATTCAGGCGGGCGCGAACCGGGAATCAACGCGATCGTCAAACAGTCAGACTCTTTTACACCCGACCACTCTAAGCCATCCATCATCGGATTGCCTAAATCAAACGCTGGCACATGAAAGCGCTTGAGAACTTGAGCCGTTAAGCGATCGCGCGGAAAAACAGCCTTACACTGCGGGCGTTTCATTAACCAACGATCCCAAGGTTGAAAAATACATCCCGTGGAACGTTCTAATCGATCGTCCCACCAGGATTTTCGAGGAATAAAGCCATTCTCATCGCGCAAGTAATACTCAGATTTTGCGGTCGCAACAAAGGCAAACGGCAAGCCACTTGTCCAGGCAAATAGCATCGGCACAATATCGCCAACGGCTAAAATCATCCCGCCTGATTTTGCCCAGGTATGAATCGCTTTAATTTGTTCAAGTGTTAATTTTACTAATCCCCCTTGTATGTCTCTCACGAGCTGTTTGTTATCCATATAAATAAATCCACCGGATGGCATAACTTTCACGGTGCCAATCACTGGAATATCTGCTTTTTGATATGCATGGCCTTCGCCTACGATCGGTAAAGCTTCGATCGTCACATCTGATTTCTGTTGTAAAGCTTGAAGAATCCGAATGGCGATCGTATCTTCCCCGTGACCATTACTTAAGCACAATAAACGCATAGTCGCTCCAAAACAGTAAAAATCCTCAATCCGAAGACGGGGTAATGTCTTGCAGAGCTTCTAAATAATCGATCGCGGCTTCTAGGCGAGACGAATAGTGACAAGCAAATTCCTCAAACCAGCGCCCTTCTGATGATTTTGGCTGAAGAGATTTTAGCCATTGTTCAGCTTGTGCAGCTAATTCAGCGCGGCGTTGCTGTTTGAGTTGCTCACGACGCTGCTGTTTTTGTTGTCGATCTAACTCGACCTGTCGTGCCACTTCTGCCTGCTGTTGTAAGTTTTCTGTTTTGATCTCCTCGACTAACTGCTGAGGAGGTGCAGCAGACCGCGCGGTTCGAGTCTCAGACACGTCAATCTGAGACAAAAGATCCTCGATCGATCGAGTTGAGAAATTGGCAGCAGGTGGAGAGGGTCTTGAAGCAGGGGGAGGTGGAGAGGGATGGAGACTTGCCAACAACTGATCGATTTCGTCCATAGTCGTGAGGGTGCAGAATTTCATCAAAGCTCAACTAAATTCTAGTCCAGCCCAAACCTGCGATCGACAAGCTGTTGAGACAAACCCCATCGCAATGCCGCCAGACTTTATTCCAACTCCGAAATCGCTCGATTACTCGCTGCTTGAAGCATTGCCTTTAAACTCTGGGTTTCTGGAAAAGCTGGAGTCGGACGCTCAAACTCGATCGGCTGATTTGTAAACTTCGGCAGTATCTCTCGACAGAACGCATCCGCTGCTTTTGATCGATAGCGAGTCGGATTAATAATCACTGAAAGAGTCCGCTTCACCACGACATCATCGATCTTAGCGCGATGCAACATCCCCATCTGCAATTCTTTCTCGATCGCGCTAATTGACACAAAAGAAGCTCCTAGCCCAGACTGAACAGCATTCTTAATCGCCTCGATCGAATTGAGTTCCATCTCGATCTTTAATCGGCGTGTCTCAATCCCACAACGCCCCAACACCTGATCAATGACTTTCCGAATCGTCGATTGCGAATCCAGGGCAATAAACTGCAATCGATATAAATCATCTTTTTGAATCGTCTCTAACCTTGCCAATGCATGATTGGGAGGTAAAATTAGCGCGAGTTCATCCTCAGCATAGGGAATAATCTCCAATGAATCTTGAAGTTCTGGAGAAATTTCACCGCCAATAATCGCCAAATCAATTTGACCATTGGCAACACTCCAGGAAGTTCTGCGGGTAGAATGCACATGCAACTGAACCGCCACATCTGGATATTGCTGACGAAACAGACCAATCATTCTGGGCAGCAGATAGGTTCCCGTTGTCTGACTTGCTCCGATAATCAGAGTGCCACCCTGGAGATTTTGCAAATCCTCGATCGCCCGGCACGTTTCCTGACACAGCGTTAGGATTTTCTCGCCATAATTTAACAGTAGATGTCCTGCCTCCGTTAACTGCGCCCGTCGCCCACCCCGATCAAATAAGGGCACATCCAACTGCCGTTCTAGATTCTGGACTTGCAAACTAACGGCAGGCTGAGACACATACAGACTATCAGCGGCCCGTTTAAAGCTACCCTCAGACGCGATCGCTCTTAGGATACGTAATTGATCAAGGGTGAAAGGAAGGTCAGACATACGGCTAAGCCTAAAGTTGTGGGGAGCTTAAAGCGAGTAAGAAATCAAATTTAGCAAACTGTGAGTGCGTTCACTCTAAACTGGGAAGCAAGACCGGAAATGCAAAAAATTGTAAACTTATCCTGAAGTCCGTTGCGTTATCGCACAAATTACATCTCCCTAAAAAATAGATGTGGCAAGTATTGTACAGAACGATGAGTAGATCAGCTTATGAACCAGGAAGTTATACGGGACTTTCTGAATGTACCAGGAATCGTGGGGATCGCCCTACTAAGTGGACACTCTGAGCCAGTTTTTTATACGCACCACCCTGCTTTTGCCGAAGGAAATAAATCTGATTTGCTCCAGAGTATCTTGCAACTCGTGGCAACGATTCCGCCGGAGTATGATGGGTTCGCGTTTCACTTCGCTGAGTACCAGATTGCACTCCATCGATTGCACTCTGATCTGCTTGCCTTAGTGATTAAAAACGATACTTTAAATTCTGAACAATTTATTTCTGCTTTTACGGTGCTGCGCTCCGCGATCGCGACGAATCCGACATTGGAGATCGTAACCAATTCGACATTAGAGATCGCGACGAATCCGACAGTCGAAACTGGCAATCTTCCGCCGCTTCCGTCTCCTGCCCATCCGAAACTCAAGGATGTCATGCAGGTCATGAACGAGTTGAGTGAGTTTACCCAACGATTTTTAGGCATCGCCGTCATTGCGAACTACTGGAAATCAAGCCGTCTAGACGATGTATGGTTCCAGCAATTTCAGATTGAGCGATCGGGGCAAATCATCTTTTTAGGGGAACCCTCAAGCCTAGAACAGTCTGTAACTGCTCAAGACCTCGAAGTGTTGCGACGTTGGATAGCCCGCTTTATTCAACGTTGTTCGCAAGCTGTGCGAGGTTATGCCGCTTTAGTCGAGCAGCAAGCGCTTACCGACTTGCAAAAAGCCCTCCTCTTGCCCTAAAAAATCATGGTAAAAACTGTCCGCCTCGAACCGATCGCCCAAGAGAGTGCGGTCGAAACAATGGGGAATCTCCTCTCGGTTCTAATCAACAAAGATCTAGATGTTCTCAAAGAATGCGGCGGTCGCGGCATGTGTGCGACCTGTCATGTCTATGTCAAATCAGGCATGGACGCTTTGACTCCCACAAATCGGCGAGAGCAACGCACATTAGAAGTGATTACATCGTGCAAGACAAACTCGCGATTAGCATGTCAGGCAAGAGTCATCGGCAGTGGAGTCGTCGTCGAACTGCCCCCAGGGATGTATATCAATTCGATCAAAGACATCGAAGCGTTGATTGGACGCAGAGCAGAACAAGATTTGCTGCATCCTCTGACCGGGCAAGTTTTGGTTGAAGCTGGCAAATTAATCACGCGATCGATGATGAAAAAGATCGAAGATACGACCACCTTCAATATGTCGAATTATTTCTCAAACTCCTCTGAAGTGTGAGTCTCTTAACCCAATCGGGAACGCTGCATACAAATGTAATTGCTGTAATTGCGACCCCCTATGCTGAGCCAAATCCAACGGTTAAGTCAAACAACCGAAGGACGTTACGCGACCGATGAGGAGCTTCGTTTTTTGGCGGAGTATGCTCGATCGTTTGAATTGCGCGTCCAAACCTATCAAAAATTACAAGCGAGCGAAGCTGCGATTGTTCAACAAGTCCTCGCCAAAATGAGAGCGATCGATCCAACCTTACTCCGCAATGGGAGCGAGGACGTCACACCGAAATGGAAGCGCGACACTTTAAGAGTTTTGCGCTATTCTGCCGTCGCAATGCTGTTGGATGATTCAGAAACGTTGAGAGAACGATTTCTATTTTGGTTTCAGACCATTATGCGTGCCTTCAACGCTCAAAAATCCTGTGGCGTGACTTATACCGTGATGCAAGAAGTGGTCAAACAAGTGCTCACCCCGAGTGAAGCCAATTTGATCCTGCCGCTTCTGGAAGTGAATCGTCGAATGCTTGGAACCGTCTAATTTCAGAGCTTGTTCTGGGCACACTGACCACTATCAGCGCAACCTGTTGTTGCTTCCTTTTTGTCCTTCCACCCTTGTCGCGACTATGGCGTTCTCCCTTGCTCACCAAACTCCCTCAAAACTCAAAAATCCCAAAAAGCACAACCATTATGGTTTCAAGGATTTTTTCCAGTTCGACCCCGATCAAGGCACGATCGTGGATTGGAATAATAGTCAGAACGTTCTGACGACTGAAGACTTTATCATTGGCTTAGTCGAAGGGCTAGAAGAAGAAGTCGGAGATGCCTCAGCCGCAACCATGTACACAATCGGGTGTGAGTGGGGGCAAAAAGACGCTTTCTTTTTCGAGAAGTGGTTTGAGAAAGAATACGATCGCTCGATTCGTCAGACGAATTTGATGTTTTTGCTCGAAACTTGGTGGTGGCCTTTCACGGCGCAAGGTTGGGGACGTTGGGAAGTCGATTTGGGCGATCGCAAACAAGGGTTTATGTTCATCAATGTCTTTGATTCGGCAGTTGCGAGAACCTTGGGCGATGTTGGGAAACCCGTCTGCTTTTTGTATGCAGGGTTATTCTCAGGTTTCTTCACGGAACTCGTCAAAAAGCAACTCAGCTGTATTGAGATTCAATGCTATTCGATGGGTGAGACTTACTGTAAATTCTTGCTCGGTGGGCAAGAGCGAATCGATGCGGCATCGTTCTGGCTGAATGAAGGTGCAACCGCAAGAGACATCGAAAAACGGTTACGTTCGGGAGAGTTGAAATGATTTCGTCACTCGCTCCCCAAGATACTCAGAATTGGCTACAGTCCTCCGTTCATTCTTTTTTCACGACTTGTAATTGGGAAAATCAAGCGCAGTATTCGACGGCTGAAGAAGTCGCGATGTTGGAGCAAGCCGTCGCGCCTGAAGTGCTGACCGAACTCTCGTTTGAGCTAAAAGTGAAGCAATTTTTTGCCGCAATGCGTTGGGATGGAACGCCAGCGGTCACGATGGCAGTGGCTCCTGAACCGGAAAGATTATCTGATGAACTAACTGAGAGTAAGTTTACTCTGACTGATTTCTCTAACCTCTTCTAACTTCTCTAAAACGATGATGCAATCTCCTCTTGAAGGCGTATTTGACGAAGCCGAGAACCGCTATCTCAAACCCGAAGAATTACAAGTGATCGGGCAATATGTTGCTTCGATTTCAGAGCGCATGAGTGCATACCGTGCCCTCCGCGATCACGAAATTGATCTAGTTCAGCGTGCCGCTGATGAACTGCAACTCGAACTGCCGAGCATTGAGACAACTGCTTTGGAGCGCACGATCAAATATGGCATGTTAATCCTGCGTCAATGTGCCATGGGAATGTTGCTCAATGATGCCGAATATGTACAAAAGCGCTTGCTGAGTTGGCTCAAGGATGCGATCGCATTGCATCAAGACCAAAAAATCAATGCTGTCTTCTTCCGATTGATACAGCAACAGCTTCGGTTCTCTCTCAATGCTCAGCAAGTTGCGCTGTTAGAACCTTTTCTGAGTCTTGTTGACCCTGTTATTCCAGCCCAGGAAGAAGAAATGCTCACTGTTGCAGGTATTTTCTAATGATTTCTGTTCGCGATTTATTAATTCACGATCGTCTTCCCGCAAACTATTACGCGAGCGATGTCTATGTGCGCGGCGATCTAGAAATGGGATTGCTCGAAAGTCGTCGGGGCGATCGCTTACTCGCACTTCCCGAGACTTTGATCCAAGCCATCTACTCGGGTTTGGCAAAGGAAACAGGACAAGCTTCTCGTCTAGTGTTGTTTAACTGCGGACGCTGGTGGGGAAAAAATTTCTTCAATCGCTTTCGAGATGAAGTGAGCGAGTACTACGAAACTCCGCTCGTCGAAATGCAGATGGCGGATTTTCTTCAGGCATTGAAGCAATGTTGGATCACTTACGGGCTGGGTCAGTTGAATCTGGATCAGACGTATCACGATCGTGGATTTCTGATTGTTGAAACTCATCATTCGCCTTTTGCAAGACTTGCAACCGAGGCTGAAGTGCCGTCGTGTTTTCTAGAAGCTGGCGTTTTGGCATCGGTTTTTAGCCAACTAGCAGGGCGGGATTTACATTGTGTGCAGACTCAGTGTGAATCGCTCGGAGCAGCAAGCAATCTCTTTATTATCGGGCTGCAAAAACGCCTAGAAGTGGCTGAAGCATTAGTCGATAAGCAACTCGACCACGAATCAATTTTGCCTCGTTTATTTGTCTAGCTTGGGATGAGTCGCGCGGATGTGTTGAGGTTACAGGAAGTCAAGCGATCGAACTATCGAATTTTAGGCTTGATTGGGCGGGGACAGTTTGGACGAGTGTATTGTGCAATGCACCGTCAAACTGGAAAGTTAGTCGCGCTCAAAGCCCTCGATTTGACTGGCTCTCCAACGAGCCAGTTTTTAAGAGAATTGAAGTTCTTAGTAACGCTTGAACATCCAAATATTGTTGCCTGTGAAGCGATCGAGCATTGGCAGGGAAAGCGCTGCCTCGTGATGGAGTATTGCGAGGGTGGAACGCTGCGGCAATTGATGGAAAATCATCATCGGTTACATCCAGCGCTCAGTGTAAAACTGGTGTGCGATGTGCTCGCAGGATTAGAACATGCGAGTCTTCAAGGCATTGTGCATTGTGACATTAAGCCTGAGAATATTTTGCTGAGTGTGGATGCTTCAGGTTGGAGTGCAAAAATCTCTGATTTTGGAATTTCACGCTTGAGTCACGACCTGACTCGTGAACCTGCAAATTTAACAGGATCACCTGCTTATATGGCTCCGGAGCGGTTCTATGGGCAGTACTCTCACTCAACGGATCTCTATGCAGTTGGTGTTTTGCTGTATGAATTGTTAGTTGGGCATCGCCCGTTTTCAGGCGCACCGCCTGACTTAATGGTGGCGCATCTCAATCAAGCTGTGAATATTCCCGCGCATATTCCGACACGGCTACAGACGGTAATTTTAACGGCACTTCAGAAGTTAAAAGCAAGACGGTATCAGTCTGCAACCCAAATGCTTGAGGCGCTGCAAGGGGCGATACAAGATCGATCTCAACCGCAATTCGCCCCGCACAACTTTGCAACGGCGATCGCGGCTCCAAAATTTACCTTGCAAACTTTAAGACAAGAAGCTTTACTTGATCGGGTTGATCAACTTTCCGTAATTGAAGTCTTGCCTGAATGCGATCGCGATTTGTGCGAGTCGAGCTTGATCTTTTACAGCCAAGATCAAGCGATTTCCGCTCGATCGTATGCCAAGGGATTCTTTGATCGCCGTGCCGGAAAGATTCGGCGCAACGATGCCATTGCAGAACCCATTCAGGACTTAATCGTGCGATCGAGCGGATGTTTTGCGGTCACGGAGCGTTCAATTTATCGACTGTCAGACACGACTGCGCAGCGAGTGGCTCAATTTAATCACCCTTCTCGTATTGCGATCGACCCATCTGGCAAATGGATGGCTGTTGCAACACTCAACCAAAGCCAAGCTAAATTTTTCAGCATTTGGACATTACCACAGGCGCAGCTTGCCTGTCGTCCTGCACTTTGCGAACCGAGATCTGGCGAATTCATTGCGATCGCAGCCCTTCATACTCGACACATTGCACTCGTATCTAGAAAACTGGTATCTAGAGAACTTGGCTCCACCCGATTCGATTTCTTCAATCGACATGGAAAAGCGTTTGGGACGTTCAGCATTCCTCTACAAATTGAGCGAGTCTTTCCAACGAGGAATGCTCATTTTCTAATTGCGATTGAAACAGGGTTTGAACGATCGCTTGTGTTGCTCCATCTCAAACCGTATCGCGTGATCCGAGTTGGAATTCTAATCACCCCAAAATTCGTCACTGCTTATCCTTGGGGAATTGTCGTGTGTGATGATCATCATTTAATTGCGCTCGACTACAATGGACAGCAAATTGGGCAGGCAGAACTTCCTGCGGGGATTTGCGCGATCGCGGCGCACGGAGAAACGGGCTTAGCCATTGCTACCTGGAATGCTGGACAAAGTACACTGTATACTTTGAATCTTGAAGTGATCCGCTCCGCAAGCTTGTAAGCTAGATCTGGTCTTCATTTCAGTTGGGTATGTCTTGGTTTACGTCGAGCCATTTGATAATGTTCGGTTGGTTGGTTGGATTTGCGATCGCGCATAGTGGGTTAGCTTCGTTGCGAATGATGGCAGAGCAGCGGATTGGAGCAAGATTTTACCGTGTGATTTTTGCGCTGGTGAGTTTAGGGATTGCCGTTCCGATGATGATTTACTTTTTTAATCATCGGTATGATGGGCTGCAACTCTGGAATGTGCAAGGCATTCCGGGTGTGAGTGAAGCCGTTTGGATCGGATCTGCGATTTCTTTTCTGTTTCTTTATCCCGCGACTTTTAATTTGTTAGAGATCGCAGCGATTCAAAAACCGCAAGTGCATTTATACGAAAGCGGAATAATTCGGATTTCGCGACATCCGCAAATGGTCGGACAAATCTTGTGGTGCATTACTCATACAGTATGGATAGGAACCAGTTTCATGGTTGTGACCTCGATCGGGTTAATTTTGCATCATTTATTTGGGGTGTGGAATGGCGATCGACGGTTAGCACTTCGGTATGGCGAAGCGTTTGAAGCCGTGAAAGCGAGAACCTCGATCGTTCCGTTTGGAGCGATTTTTTCGGGGAAGCAGAAACTGGATCTAAAAGAATTTTTACGTCCTGCATACCTCGGTGTGACTGCATTTACGCTATTGTTTTGGTGGCTTCATCCGATCGTCATTCGTGCATCTGGGAACGTACCCTGGTAGCATGATCCCAAGCGTTAGTAAAAAGCAAATAATTAATCATTCTGGAGAACTATGCAAGCAGGCATTAGCGAAGGGGCGTTTAAACAAGAAGTTCTTGAGTCTACGACCCCTGTTCTTGTGCATTTCTGGGCACCCTGGTGTGGAATCTGTCGGTTGATTGAACCTTCGCTGAATTTGCTCCTGAAAGAATGGGGCACTCAGTTGAAATTAGTGGGTGTTAACGCAGACGAGAATTTGAAGCTCGCCAGTATGTATCGGATTACGACATTGCCGACGGTGCTTCTGTTTCAGGGCGGTCAGGTGCTATATCGGCTCGATTGCTATCAACGCCGTGAGGAGTTGAAGTCGATTCTCCAAGAAATTCTGGTTCCGGCAGCGAGCACGGCTCGGAAAATATAATTTTATTAGATAATATTTGCAAACGATCGTCTGGTTAGGCGATCGTTTTTTTTGTGAATCTGCGGCGAGTTCAAGCAGCTTTTGATTGCAGATATTGTTTCAGGCTCAATAACGTTGCGGTTTGTCCAAGATTGAGCGGAAGGAGAGAGATGCCTTCGATGCGCGATTGTACCCAGCCATCGCCCCACGCCCATTCGTGAAAGCCGTCAATGCCCTGGCTAAGCAGAAAGCGAACGCGATGAGGTTCACTCAATTCGACTTCGTGCTGGATCGTGACCAATCCGACTTGCCCTTTGAGTTTTACGCCAGGAGTCAGGGTTTCTGGATAGCCAATCGAGAAGCGCTCAAACCAGAGCCATTTTTGTAATTCGTTCACATCGGTCAACGCTTTAGTCAGCGTGGCTTCAGAAGCTTCGACTTCGATGCGGAGACTGCTCTGCTGAAAAGTACCAAACATAGACGATCGAGACTGAATGCGTGCTTTCTCACTGTAACGCTTTCCCAGAACGTAGCGAAGGGCTTTAAAATTGAAAAGGCAATTTGTTGGGAAATCTCATCATGAGTAGCGTTCTTGTAATTGGTGATTCGGAATTTGAAGCTGAGGTATTGAACGCCACTCAACCCGTTTTGGTTTATTTTTGGGCAGAGTGGTGCGGTCCTTGTCGGCTGATGGCTCCAGTGATTGAGACGATCGCGAAAGAATACGGCGATCGCTTAAAAGTGGTGAAAATGGAAGTCGATCCGAACCCCGAAAGCGTGAAAAAATTCAAAGTTGAAGGCGTTCCGGCGTTTCGCTTGATTCAGGATGGCGAAATGAAGCAATCGGCGGAAGGAGCAATGAACAAGCAAAAGATTGAGGAATTGCTGAACAAAGGATTAGTGACCGCTTAATTAAGGGTAGAAAAATGCAGTTTGCCAAACGCTTAGCCCCCCTGCAAATGAATGTTTTTGCAGATATGGATCGGGCAAAATCGAGAGCAAGAGCGGCGGGGCGAGAGATTCTGGATCTGTCATTAGGATCTTCGGATTTGCCGACGGAGCCGCATGTGATTGAAGCGATCGCTCAGTCTCTCTATGATCCGTCTACCCATGGATATTTGCTCTTTCATGGGACAAAGGCATTTCGGCAAGCGGCGGCAGAGTGGTACACGAAGAAGTTTGGAGTCGCGGTTGATCCAGAAACTGAGGTTTTACCCCTCATCGGCTCCCAGGAAGGAACGGCACATTTACCTCTGGCAATTTTGAATCCGGGTGATTTTGCGCTGCTGCTCGATCCAGGCTATCCCTCTCATGCGGGTGGGGTTTATTTGGCAAGTGGTCAGATTTATCCGATGCCGCTTCGGGCTGAAAATCAGTTTTTGCCTGTGTTCGAGGAGATTCCAGCAGAGGTTTTGGCGCAGTCGCGGATGATGGTATTGAGCTATCCGCACAATCCAACGACTGCGATCGCGCCGTTGTCTTTCTTCCAAAAAGCGGTGCGATTCTGTCAAGAGCATGATCTGGTTTTGGTGCATGATTTTCCTTATGCAGATTTTTATCTGGGTAAGGAAACTATGCCTTCGGTGCTGCAAGCTGATCCAGATAAGACAGTTTCGATCGAGTTTTTTACCTTCTCGAAGTCTTACAAGATGGGCGGATTTCGGGTGGGATATGCGATCGGCAATTCGGAGTTAATTCTGGCGCTGCGACAAGTGAAAGCGGCGGTTGATTTTAATCAGTATCTTGGCATTTTGAATGGTGCAATTGCAGCGTTGCAAGGTGATCAAGCGGGGGTGCATCAAGCGGTTGAGATTTATCGGCATCGCCGGGATGTGTTTGTCGATCGCTTACATGAGATTGGGTGGCCTGTGCCGATGCCTGAAGCGGCAATGTATGTTTGGGCGAGGTTGCCGGAGCCTTGGGTGAAAGATTCGATCGACTTTGCGGTGAAGTTGGTTGAGGCGACGGGAGTTGCGGTTTCTCCAGGAGCAGGATTTGGCAAGTCGGGAGAAGGATATGTGCGATTTGCGTTAGTGCATGAGCCGGAAATTTTGGTGGAAGCGGTCGATCGAATTGCGGGATTTTTGCGAGGTTAGCAGCAGATTCAGTGCCAATAGGCGGAAGACTGAGAATAGAGCAGAAAGCCTTTCGGGCTGTCCGTTGTATTTGAATTGTTAGCCCATGCAAGCATCAACCAAAATACGCTACTGACCGCGCCCTGGTTTACAATCTGCAAAACCCAACGCTTCTGAATCAAGAAAGCTTGCGATCGCCATTTCAACTACTGCTTCGATTGGATATTCAATTTCAGCAGCACGCGTCATGAGAGCAGCACGAATCCGCTCAGGCAACCGTCCTAAAATCACCTCTGCATCGGCGGGAGAAAGTCTCTCTTGAAGTTTGGCTTGCATGGCATCACCTTTCAGTCGGGATCTGGGCGTTGTAAGGGGGTTCAGTGGCTCTTAGAATTATGGCTTCTAGCTCCAATAGTAACGTGGGGTTCTCCCAATGAGAAATAACCTGTGCCGCAATCCGAACTTCCTCGTCATTGTATTTGTCAAGCCAAGCCTATAAAAAAGCTTTGTGCCCACCGCTAAAGCGACCTCGTAAACTTTTCGTTTTACCGACATAAAGCAACCCATCGTTTTTGTGCCGAATCGCATAAATACCGGGACGTGCAGGAAGACTATTAAACTCACGGCTTAGTAGTTGGCACTGCTCAAAAGGGATAAAGGCGATCGCATCTAAAATTCTTCGGGCTTGAGCTTGCGACTCAGAGTTATTCGATGGCATAGGAATCAGAAATTTGACCGCACGGAATTATATCTTCCTATGTAGTTAAAACTGCGGGAGTAATTGAAAATCGTTGCTTAGAACATGGACAAGTTTCAAGTTGTGTCCTAACCGAAATTCAGCAGTCTAACGACCAAGATAAGCAGCGGAAAACAACCTTTGCAACTCAACTACAAAGTTGAACACGTCCGCTTTATCGCCTTGTTGGGCTGCTCTTTTCTGTGGACTTACGACTACCCCCTCGCAATGCATTGACATCCTTAATTCCGTACTTACTTAGCCAAATCTCTATAGATATAACTAAGTCTCTACATACTGTCACAAATTCACCATAAGTAGAGAACGCCGATATTATCCCTTTGTTATCGAAGTTCTCTAAATTTTGAGCTAAATAAATAACTGAATTTTTAGGTATTTCACAAAGATCAAATACATAGCCAGCCTGGTTTGCCTTAACCACTAAACCCTTAGGACGAGGCACAATTTGACGTAAAGAGAAGGCAATTTTTGTAGGAAGCAAGGGATTTTCTGAATATTGTCTACTAATTGAGGTCAGGTGATCACAGACATCCTGACGTAAGAACAACGGAGAGTTTTCTTTTGAAACATCAGAGGCAATGCCAAATAAAGATAATTGAGGAGTTATCTCACCTGCGACTCCGCGTTTCATCATCTCTGACGCTTGTTGAGGATCAAGTCGATAAACAACTATTAATTTAGAGTCAGATATTTCTCTAATCAATTCAATCACTAAATCTAATTGCTTCTCAGCAAGCTTATTTTTAAGAAAGATTCTAAAAGCACTAATAGCTATAAAGAATGTACCGACCGTGCAAGCTGTTCTTATAATATCAAGAAGCAATTCCCACTTAAATTCAACCATAAATTGACTTTCAGGTTCTAGTTTTATAAAGCTTAACCGCTTTAAGTCTTGAAACGTGGTTTTGAAAATCCTAGCCAGCCACCTAGAAAACTTGGATCTACTTGCCCTCCACTACGTAAAGAAATACTGCCCAACAATTGTTTAGCCTGACTCTTTCCGTCTAATCACCTGTTAGCCCGAAGACAGTCAGCATAACATTCCTCTGGAGCGATTTAGGCTGCTGAGAGCCGGTATAACACTCTAGATTGGGGAGTTAGCTTGACTGCTTCTGCCTAATTCGGACCTTTGGAATATTAGATCGACCGATGTTCGGTATGATACCCCTTAGAAGCAGATTAGACAGAAAATTTAAGTATTTCTTCTCGAAGAAAGCAAGTCTTCGTCTGCCTACGATCCAACTTCACCTGATTAGACCGAGCAGTAACGACAAACAAACAGCAAAAAAGACGATCGACAAAACTGCTATCGCCCTTCACTAAATTGGTCATATCATCTGTAAGAACTCACACACGCACTGTTTGCGCAGCCAGTTCAAGACATTCCTAGAGTTGTTTCAATCGATATCCTACTCCGTGAACAGTTTCAATCAAATCTTCAGGCGCACCTGCATTTCTGAGCTTTTGGCGCAAACTTTTGATGTGAGATTTGACCGTTTCTTCAGTGGGTGGATCTTGAAGTGACCAAAGCCGATCGATAATTCCTGAGCGGCTCAGTACCTTTCGTCCACTAGAGACAAGCAACTCTAACAACGCATACTCTTTCGGGGTGAGCGTCAGCGGTGCATTGGCATAATTGACTTCATAAGTACTTGAATCGATTTGTAAGTCGCCCCAGATCAAGGTCGGATTTGGGCTACTGGTTCCGCGCCGAAGTAAAGCACGAACTCGCGCCATTAGTTCCTCAATATCAAAAGGCTTGACCATGTAATCATCTGCACCAGCATCAAGTCCTAAGATTTTGTCGGCGATCGTATCTCGTGCGGTCAACATTAAGACCGGGGTCGTTCCATTCTCATTGAGTGCTCCTCGTAGACGTTTGCATAAGCTAATGCCATCTAATTTAGGGAGGGTAACATCCAAGACGATCAGGTCATATACCAAAGAATTTAGCCAATCCCAGGCAGACTCACCATCTTTTACAACATCTACTGAGTAAGCGCGATCGCTCAGAGTTTCGGTGAGAATCTCTGCTAAATGCTGGTCATCTTCAACGACTAAAATACGCATATCGACAGGAAAGCTTGCATGATCGTTACTGTAATCAATCTAGCTGCACACAATAGTTAATTTTTCCTGCTATTTTTGCGGATAAACGGCTCGATCTGAAAAATTAGAAAATATGACTTTCTTAAATTCATCAGAACGAAACTGGCTCGTTGCAGGCTTTGGATTGCTGCTTGTGATTCTTTGTATCAGCAGTTTAATCTCATATCAAAATGTAAATCAACTAGTGGAAAGCAGTCACAAGTCTCAGCAAACTTATGAAGTGATTAAAAATTTAGATGAAGTGTTTGCAGAAATTACGAGCGCAGAATCTGCTCGGCGCGGATATATTTATCTAGGAAATCGCAGCGAATTCAATCGATATAAATCTGCTATTGATCGGATTCCAGTGAAGCTGAGCCAGTTGCATCAGCAGTTTTTGCTAGAGCCAAAAGAATTTTCAAGTTATCAAGAGCTACAAAAAATAGTCTTACAGCGAGTTGAGCTTTTAAACGAATCGATCGCGCTGTATGACATCAATCAAACTGCATTGATGCAGCAAAGCATTTTAACGAGTCGAAGTATTGCTTTGAGAGAACGAATCCACACTGTAATTTCCCAACTTTCTCAGCAAAAGCAGACAGAGTTAAAACAATCAATTGAGCAATCAAAACAAAGTATTCAGACGCGAAAAGTGATCGAAGTTTGGATGATGATTGCTGGATTTATGGCAATTTTTATCTGCTTTGCGGCTTTGTATAGTCAGGTCACTCAACGTCATCAAGCAGAATATCTAAAGCAGAAATTGATGCAGCAGAAGGAAATCAGCGATCTGAAAACTCATTTTTTCTCGATGGTTTCTCATGAATTTCGCACCCCGCTGAGTGTCGTTCTAGGATCAGTTCAATTGCTGATTAAAGGGAATTCAGATTGGAGTGAAGCCCGGCGATTGAAAAATCTCGATCGAATTCAATCTGCTGCAAAATCAATGCAGCAACTATTTATCGATGTGCTGACCTTAACTAGAGCAGATGCAGGAAAACTAGAGTGCAATCCAGAAACGATCGATCTAGAAGCATTTTGCTTGAATCTCGTGGAAGATTTTGAGATTTCGACGAATCACGTGATCCACTTTCAAACGCAAGGAAAATATACTCATGCCAATTTGGATGAGCGATTGTTGTATTCGATTTTGAGTAATTTGCTGGCGAATGCGATCAAGTATTCTGAGCCAGGCAGTAGTGTTTTATTACTGCTCAATGGAACCAGCGATCGCATTCGATTTCAAGTCAAAGATCAAGGAATTGGAATTCCTTTAGAAGATCAGCCGAGGATTTGCGAACCCTTTTATCGGGGGCAAAATCTAAACTATGCAGCCGGAACAGGTTTAGGTTTAGCAGTCGTTAAAAAGTGTGTGGAGTTACAGCAGGGCGTGATGACGATTGAAAGCGAAAAAGGTCAAGGCACGACTGTCACGATCGAACTGGCTCGCCATCTTCTAACCAAAGACAACTGTTCGATTTCCATACACCAAAACGCGATTTTGTAGATGTAGTCGAACGGCTCTTGCAAGCACAATTCGCTCTAAATCTTTTCCTTTGCGAATGAGATCTTTGACATCATCTCGATGGCTGACTCTGACCACATCTTGTTCAATGATTGGACCTTCATCGAGATCTTTAGTTACATAATGTGCCGTCGCTCCAATGATTTTTACCCCTCGTTCAAAAGCTCTTTGATAAGGGTTCGCGCCTGCAAATGCAGGTAGAAATGAGTGATGAATATTAATCACATTCGAGAATTTTGAGACAAAATCTGCACTCAAAACTTGCATATATTTTGCCAAGATGACTAAATCAATCTTGTATTGTTCTAAGAGTTCTAATTGTTTTGCTTCTTGTTCAAGTTTCGTTTCTTTGGTGATGGGAATGTGATGGAAATCAATCTCAAATTGTTTCGCGATCGCTCCAAGCTCTTCATGATTGCTGATAATCACTGGAATTTCCGCTTTGAATTCTCCCGATCGCTGTCGCCAAAGCAAGTCATACAAACAATGATCTTGCTTGCTCACCCAAATCGCAATTCGCGGCACGGCATCTGAGAAATGTAATTTCCAACTCGCATTTAAAGGAGTGGCAACGGCTTGAAAAGCAGGCTCGATTACCTCACGTGGTAAATGAAATCCTTCAAGTTGCCATTCGATTCGATTCAGAAACAATCCTGCTGAGAAGTCAGTATGTTGATCAGCGTGAATAATATTGCCGCCATTTGAGTAGATAAAGTTCGCAAGCTTTGCAACTAAGCCTTTTTGATCAGGGCAGGAAATTAACAGGGTCGCGGTTGGAGTGTTCATTTGGGAGAAGGAGAAGCACTAGGGCGGATAGAGGGACTAGCTTTAGGTTTGGGTTTATCCCGTTTCCATTCTATTAAAGGGCGATCAACTGCATTTTGAAAGTTGATCGGAATGAGTAAAACAGAGAGATCTCGATTGTCAGGCGGATCAACTAAGGCATACAAGAAATTTCGATTAAAGTTTGGTTTACCGATGACTAAGCGATGATTTTGCTGATTGTTTAGTTTTACTTCAACGATTGCAGAAGGTTGATCTAAACCGAATTCTGGCTTTTTAGCAGGGGGAACGGTAAAGGTGCGATCGCTTTTCCCTGTTGCAAGCAGATTGAGAAGAAAAGCCACTGCACCTTCATCTGCGGGGGCGACTTCTGGCTTTTTCAATGTCCAATTGCCTGCTTTCTCAAAGACAAGGGTTTGTTTTGGAGTCTGCACCGTGAACGCTTGAATGTCTTGTTCTCTGAAGTTAAAAAGCGGCTTCTCGTCGGACTGGGCTTGATCGACTTGAGGCGGCTTTTTTGACTCGGTGTAATAAACATATCCACCTAGTGCCAAAGCAGCAAAGACGAGAGCGATCGAAGTGCGCTGAAATTTCATAGAAAGCAACAAATCACCGCAGCTATTTTAGAGGATTTCGCGACGAGGACGACTCGGTTAGAATTGAGTCAGGCATTTGGAGGGTAAGAAAATGACTCAAGCAACTGATTTAAAACAAGTCGTTGAACATCGGATTACCCAAATTATTGATCAGCTTCAGAAAGACCATCCTTTTCTTCAAGATCTCGATCGCACTCAACAGATTCGCGAACATACGGATGAACTGTTAGAACTTTGGCAACCGCAACAGATTCTAGAGATTCCACAAGAAGAGTTGGTTAGCATTGTTCAAGATATTATGGTCATGAATAGTGTTGCAGGAATGCTCAACGATTTGACACCAGCGCAGATGCAAATGTTTGATGAAGCGGTGAAGCGTGGAAATTAGAGATGGGTTACTTGCTGGATACAAATATTATCACCGTGATTTTGAAAGAAAACCAGCAAGCGATGCGTCAATTCAGACGCGCAAGGCAATCTCGCTCAAGGCTTTGTATTAGCTGTATGAGCTACTACGAAATCAAGCGCGGTCTTATCTATTCCAATGCAACTCGCCAGCTATCAAATTTTAAAACTTTTTGTTTATCAGTCGAAATCTTGCTGATTGATGATCTCGAAATCATTGAAACTGCTTCGAGAATCCATGCTGATTTGCGCAGACGGGGTAGACCGATTCAAGATGCAGATATTTTGATCGCGGCAACTGCGATCGTGAATTCTTTAACCGTTGTTTCTAATGATGCCGATTTGCAGAATGTGCAGTCGTTAAATCTAGAAAACTGGCTTTAAATTTATCGAATCCAAGCCTCGGCTTGCCTAAAAACATCTAGAAATTGACCAAATCCTTCTCGAAGTTGCGGCAAATATCGTGCAGCAAAAATGCCGCCGAGAAAGCCAAACAGATGCTCTTCCCAGGAGATGCGCTGATAGATGGGAAGCAAACCCCAAAGATATTTGCTGTGAAAAAAGGCGGTGAACACTAAGAGGAGAACGGTTGGGATATTACGATCGAAGAATGCCAAAGACATTAAAAAACCTAAATACCCAAACGTTACGCCACTTGCACCAATATGATTGGTGCGATCGCGCCCAAGTAACCATGTTCCGAATCCGCTTGTTAATGCAACAGTGAACGTGACGGCTCCAAAATTCTCAGGGTTTTGTAACAGAATTAGTCCACCGTAAGTGATAAACGCGATCGTATTGCTTTCTAAATGTCCCCAACTGCCATGCAAAAACGGAGCAAACAGCACACCCCATAATCCAGGCAATTGCCGGGGACGAATCCCTAAGTTATTCAAAGACTTTGCGAAAAAGCCAAAATTGATCACCGCCACAATCCAAGCGATCGCGACTAAATATCCAAGAATTTTGGCGCGTTCAACCCAGTTGAGTACCGCAGTTTGGCTAAAATCAGTCATACGCAAATCAGAATTCGCACATTCTCACATTCACCCTTTTATACATGCAAACTGCATCTCTTCTGGAAATCGCGAATACTTATCTGCGGGAAACGATTCAACCGATCGCCAACCAGCTCGATGAAGAGGTCAAAGCATTGCGATCGGCATTACAAGGATTGGGCGATCGTCAACTGCTGGCGCTGAGAGTTCCTAAACTTTATAACGGCGCAGAATTAGACGTTTCTGCGTTTCACTCCTTTCAAACTCAAACGGCTCGATTTTCTGGTGCGCTTGCCTTTCTCCAAACGCAACATCAAAGTGCTGGAGCAATTTTATCGAAAAGCGAGAATGAAGCGTTGAAGCAAGCTTACTTACCGAAGATGGGAACAGGTGAGAAGCTTGTGGGAATTGGGTTTTCACATTTACGGCGATCGAATCATCCGCCGCTTCAAGCGATCGAGACGGCTCATGGGTATGAGCTTCACGGTCATATTCCCTGGATCACCGGATTCGGCTTGTTTGAATCGGCGCTGATTGCAGCCGTTCTGCCCAATGGTCAAGCGGTTTACGGCATGATTCCGTTTACGAATACCGATACTCAGGGTTCAATTCGATTGAGTGAACCGATGCAGCTAGCGGCAATGAGTTCGACGAATACGGTAACGGCAGAATTGAGAAAGTGGCATCTTGCAGCTTCAGATGTGGCATTTGTAGCGGAAGCAGGGGCAATTTTCAAGCAAGATCGCGTGAATGTGCTTAATCACAGTTTCTTTTCACTCGGGTGTGCTCAGGCTGGATTAGATATTCTCAAAGCGGCGATCGAAACTAAATCAGAGCTAGCGATCGCACCTGCCTATGCCGCGCTGTCTGAGGAATGGCAACGCTGTCAGCACTTGATTACTACGGCTCAAGATCAAAGCTTCGAGGAACGTTTGAAATTGCGAGCTTGGGCGATCGAACTCGCTACAAAGTGCGCTCATGCCGCCGTTGTAGCTTCGAGTGGAGCGGCAAATTCTAAAGGACATCCAGCCCAGAGAGTTTATCGAGAAGCATTAGTGTTCTCTGTTTCGGGGCAGACGGCAGCCGTCTTAGAGGCAACGTTGGATCGCATCACACGATTGCATGAGATTGATCAGCGAGCGTAATATATCGGCGAGCCAGATCTGAGAAGACGGTATCCGTAAGAATGGTTTCTTCGAGTTTGACTCCGAGAATTCGGGCGTTACTGAGATCCGATCGCGTTAAATTTGCGCGGCTCAGATTTGTCCATTGCAAGTTTGCGCCATAGAGAAAGGCAGCTTCTAAGTTTGCTCCCGTCAGATTTGCACCTGAGAGATTCGCTCCATGCAGACGGGCATTTCTAAAATTTGAGAGCGATAACGACGCACCCTCCAAATTTGCACCACTAAGTTTTGCTTCGCTGAGGTTGATTCCCGTGAGATCGATACCGCTGAGATCGGCTCCATTTAAGAAGGCTTCGGCAAGGTTGGTATCGCTGAGAAAAGCGTTTTTGAGCGATGCACCACTGAGTTTTGCAGCTTGCAGATTTGCCCAGTTGAGGTTTGCGCCATCAAGCTTAGCTCCGCGCAGATTGGCTCCGATCAGCTTCGTGCCGCAGAGATTCGCTCGTTCCAAGATAGCGCTACGAAGGTTCGCATGGCTGAGATCGGCTCCACTTAGCCGCGATCGCGTAAAGTCAGATTTGACCAGAAATGCGCCATTCAAGCGGGCTTTCGTCAAATCTGTATCGGTAAAATTGCCTTCAGTGAGTTTGACAAACTGGAAATTTGCCCAGTTGAGAAAAGCGCCTTTAAGGTTGGCTTTCATTAAGAACGATCGACTGAAGTTTGCACCAGTAAGGTTGGCGTTTTCCAAATTGATATCGACAAGGGTGAGATTGCTGAGGTCTGCATTCCTGAGATTGACTCCAGAGAAATCTCGATCGCCGTATTCATATCGTCGGAGTAGCTCGCTGACTTCCATGTCTGCTTCCAATCTTAAGATTCTCTTCAGCTTATGCGGTTTATCTAAAATTGCGCGGAGATAGAAACAGAATGAAACGGTTGCTTACTAAAGTTCATATCGAGATTGAATTCAAAAAATCCCCAGCAGCAGGATTTATAAGTTAACTGGTAGTATCGATCGCACAAGAGTTAGTGTTGTGTTTTATGAAGCTGAAAATAGCTTTACCGATCGCAATTTTCAGCGCTGGATTGATGGGATGTGCGCCTGCGCCGATTGGGCTTTGGAGTCTGGCTTGGATCGCGTTGGCTCCCTTGTGGGTCGTGACGGTCAAGACTCGATCGAGAAAGCCTGCCATTCTTTGGGGAATTGTTTATCACGGATTTGCGCTGCATTGGATTACGGGCTTGCATCCGTTGATGTGGCTCGGAATTCCGTGGATTGCCAGTGTGGCAGTCGTCGCATTCGCTTGGACATTTATCACAGGATGGGGAGCGCTGTGTGTAGGGCTGTGGGCGTGGGGCGTGAGAACGCTTAAAGCTCCAATGTTGCGAATTCTCATCGGGGTCGCGCTCTGGTGTGGGCTAGAAACGGTGCGACAGTGGAGCGCTCTCGATTGGACATCGCTCGCTTATACGCAGAGTCCAGCGAATCTAATTATTTTACATTTGGGAAGAATTTCAGGGACTTTGACTGTCACCGCCGCGATCGTGCTGGTGAATGGATTGCTTGCAGAGGCTTGGTTAGCTAAAGAGAAGCGGTTATATGGAATTGCCATTGCGAGTTTTCTTGGGCTGCATCTGATCGGATTTGGACTTTATCAAAGCGAGATCGTACAGAACCCGGAAGCCAAACTTACCGCAGGCATTGTGCAAGGCAATGTGCCAACGCGAGTCAAACTTTTTGCAGAAGGGTTGAAAAAAGCATTAGACGGCTATTCTTCAGGCTATCGAACTCTTTCAGATCAAAATGCTGATTTTGTCGTCACGCCAGAAGGAGCATTGCCGTTTTTGTGGCAAGGGCAGAATTTGAAAAATAGCGTCAATCAAGCGATCGCGGACAAGAAAACGCTTGCATTGATTGGCACATTTTTTCCAGAGGGCACGCGATATACCCAAAGCTTGATCGCGATCGACCAAGGCAACACGATCGCTCGATACAACAAAATCAAATTAGTTCCTTTGGGCGAATATATGCCGTTTGAGGAAGTTCTCGGGCGGTTATCGCCGATTGAATCCTCGATGTCGCCGGGAGACTTTAATCAAGACTTTCAAACGCCATTAGGACGAATCGCGATCGGGATTTGCTTCGATTCTGCATTTTCAGAAGTGTTTCGCCGTCAGGTGGCAAAAGGCGCGCAGTTTTTGATCACTGCCTCGAATTTAGATCCTTACAGCACCGTACTCATGGCACAACATGAAGCACATGATGTGATTCGAGCGATCGAAACTGATCGGTGGGCAGTGCGGGTAACGAACACAGGATACTCCGGCATTGTTGATCCACATGGTCGGGTGCAATGGCGATCGCACCCGAATCAATATGCAGTTCACGCAGACACCATTTATCGCCAGCAAACCCAGACTTTGTATGTGAAATGGGGCGATTGGCTGACTCCGACTCTACTAGGAGCGAGCGTTACGTTGCTGTTCTTCGTAGGTCGTAATCAGCGATAGATCTTGAGGGTTAATACTCGGCTCTAAGCTGATTAAATCGATAATATTTTTCAGCATCGTTTCACAGATTGCATCGAGGGGTAAATCATTTGGATCGCGTCCAAATGGATTTTCAATTTCAATGCCGATCGCTTCAATTCCAAACAACGTAAAGCTAATCAGCACAACCACTGGAGCCGTCCACCAGCCTAAATTTCCCACCATTTGAAACGGCAAAGATAGGCAATAGAGCAAAATTAACTGTTTGAGGTGAATGGCATAAGCGATCGGCATCGGTGTCTTGAGAATTCGCTCACATGCGCCTAAACAATCGACTAATCCATTTAGGAGTAGCTGCATCTCAACGAGTTGATGAATTTTGACACGATCGTGCTGATGCTGTAATTGCAAATAATCGCCAATCCAAAACGCAACTCTCAAAGGTGGATTCGTCACCGTTTTCAGTTTTGAAACATGCTCAGGAGTTAACAAACTTTCTAACTCTGAGTCTGCAAGTTCTTGGCGAAGATGTGCTTTTGTGGTTACTGCAAAAGCAACTAACAAATGCAGAGCTTCAATTTTTTCGATACGATCGCGCTCTGTTTTCTCGCACACGGTCACCCAGATTTGTCGAGCGAGATTTCGGGTATCGTTGACCAATTTTCCCCAAGCTTTTCTGCCTTCCCAAAAGCGATCGTAGGCTGTATTAGTACGAAACACTAAGAGCAAGCCTAAGACAATATTAGGAATTAAACTCGCTAAGGCAGGAACTGAAACCGGAATCCCTTGACCAAATGCAATCGAGACAATTAGCCCAAAAAAACCGCAAAAGAGCGATCGCGGTAAAACATCTAAAACAACTGATCCTTTCAGTTGAAGTGCCGTTCGCAGCCAGCGCTGTTTTTCAAAACTCATACATTCGATCGCATTGCAACCGCTTCATAATACTTGACCATTTGCGATCTTAACGACGGACTGTTCCCGTAAATCCAGCCGCTTTGAACTGTAAAAGCTTTAACGGCAAAGGCTGACTCTCTGGCACATTAATCGGAAATTCAAATTCACTGACTCCAGGTGGCACTTCTGGAATTGAACCTAAGCGAGTCCGATTTTCAATAATCGGATCTTCATTCGCATCGTAAATTCGTCCAAAAATATCTGCGTTGACGATCAATTTATTGGTCGGATTGGTTGCCTTGCCAAACACCATAAAACAGCGCGCCGATTGAGGTACACCGCCCGCTGTAATCGCTCCTTTGGCTAAATCCTCGGGACATTCTCGATACGATACATCTGAGAGTTTAATCTGCACCAATGCCCACGCATCGAATGTCCCCAACAGCCAAATGCACGCTGCCAGGAGGATTGCAACCATCGATCGCATTCTCATAACTCAACTATTCCAGATGTGATACAGGCTCAAGTTTAGCGCACTAGTCGTTCACCATAATCAATTTGTTAGCTGGCTTCGTTCTAGTTGGTAGGGGCGTTATTTGGAAATGCAGAGTTAGATATGAAGATCAAGTTGCTTGCGTACATAGTTGGCATAAGAATGTATCATTTGAATCGTTGAGTGGGCGGATTTATGGACGATCAGGATATAGCATTCGCGTACTAGCAAGCCAAGGCGTGTCTTCTGGTCAGTTTGATATCGAGTAAGCTGTAAGTGTGATTGCTTGAAAAGAGGTACACGACATGACATTAGCTGATTTGCTTCCTGATGCAAGACGACTCTCTGCCGCAGAAAAACTTAAGCTGATTCGGATTCTAGCTGAGGATTTGGAGATGACTGAGCAGCTTGGGCCATTAGAACCCTTCAAAACCTATGACTTGCCAACTCCATATGATTGCTATGGCGCGGGTGCAGTTTTGATGGAGGCTTTCAAGCAGCCAGATGCAAGTCAGCAATAGTGTATGCGATTCAAATATTCAACCAACAGTCCAGTTCAAAATGAGTTTGATAGTTTGCCGAGACTTCCATTAATGTTACATCGAGAAGCTCGGAGCGTTGAAGCAGTCGGTCTCGTAGATAGCGGAGCAACAGTTAATGTCTTATCCTATGAACTCGGTCTTCAATTGGGGGGAGTTTGGGACGATCGCAGAGCCATTATTCAGTTAGCAGGGAATCTCAGTAATCAGCCAGCGATGCCTTTTTCTGCGATTGCCCAAATCGGTGAATTTCAACCCGTTGAATTACTCTTCGCATGGGTGAAGCGCCCAAACACTCCGTTAATCTTGGGACAGACAAACTTCTTTCTTGAATTTGATGTTTGCTTCTACCGCTCCAAGATGGAGTTTGAAGTCAATCCAAAATCCTAGTGGCTAGCCAGCTAACCATTCTGTTAGAGCGGCAAAAAATTCTCCTCGCTTCGTTTCAGTCATACTTGCCGCCACTCAACAGAACCGATAGGGAGATGGAGGAGTGGGGGAATAGGGAGCTTTCTGTGCCTGGGTTTGCCCTATTCCTCCACTTCGCAAGATTGCAGTCAACTACTCCTCTTGAGACTCGCTCGGCGGTTCATCTTTTGGTACAGTCGAGCTGTGGATTGGTGTGGCTGCTGGCAGCTTTTGTAATTCTGGGGGGGTGGGTTCGAGCAGTTCTGCTTCGATTTCGTCTTTGCGCCAGCGATCGAGGATGTCCCGCACTAATGCCTCACGCACCCAAATCTGACCCACAATCACAAGCGGAATGGCTAAAAACAAGCCAAGAAAGCCAAAGAAAACCGTGAATACAACTTGTGACATCAACGTTACCGCAGGTAAAATTGCCACCTGACGCGACATCACAAACGGAACGAGTAAATACTGCTCTAATTGCTGAATCACAATGTACAGTACTAGCACGGCAACGGCTTTCCAGGGCGCATCGAGTAATGCCACTGCCATTGGTGGAATCACACTTAAAACAGGACCCACATTCGGAATTGCTTCCAACAATCCGGCTAAAAGCGCATTGGCTAATACCAGCGGTACACCTAAAATCAGCAGTGCGATTCCGCTGACTAGACCGATCACAATCATATTGATCATGATCCCAATTACCCAATTGACCAATGAAACTTCGCACATTGCCAGAATTTGATCTGCCCGTCTCCGATAAAACGACGGAAATAGTGCGATGAATCCTCGTCGATAGGATTGAGGATCAATCAGCAACATAACGGTCAGAATCAAGATCAATAGAATATTCAACAGAACGTTGAATGTGTTCGAGAAGAATGAAAAGAAGTTACTGAGTAACCGCGCTACAAGCGGTTGACCCTGACGGATCAAATCTTCTACATCCGGGATATATTGCGCCATTCCTCCAGGAAGCGTGTTCTGCATTTGTTGCGCCCAGATCTGAACGCGATCGAGTCCCCGGGGCACAATTTCTACTAACTGCTGGAACTGTGCAATAAACGGCGGCACAATCAGCGCGACGAAAAAGATCGCCGCAGTCAATAAGGTCACAATTGCAATGAGAACAGCTCCGCCTCGCTTGATTTTGAAGCGCTGCAATGTATTGACAAAACTATTTAATGCGGTCGCAAACACAACTGCTGCATAGACGAGCAGTAAAACCTGTCGCATCTCCCACAGCACATAGAGGGAAATCGCTAATGCTAGAAATCCGACCCACTTGCCAAGTCCCACAATTTCTCACCCCTAACACGAGCAAACTAATCGAGTTTAGCTGCTCTGGTCGTATGTGAGTCTGATTTTTTAAACTTCATTACGGGAGGGGGGATGGATTTTTTGACGTAGGGCGATCCTGAATTTGGTGGGGAGTGGGGAGTGGGAAGTGGTTTTGACATTTACAACTCAAGGAAGGCAGGTTGATTCTCAGTCAGGTATTTGACATACACTCGATCGCATCGGGCAGTTTCAACACCTGTTGCGGGTTGATAACCATTTTTTTCGTAGAGTTGAACGGCTTCTTTTAAAACACTCGCGGTTTCGATCCAAATTTGTTCAAAGCCTTTTTGAGCGATCGCGTTTTCCAATTCGCTCAATAAAAACTTTCCTAATCCCACTCCTCGCGCTTCGGGTCGCAAGTACATTTTGCGAATTTCAACCGCATTTTTGCCTCTAGAAATTGGATAATAAGCTGCCGTTCCCACCAGTTGAAGATTGCGCTCAACGACCCAGAATTCGCCACTCTGATAAAAAGTTTCGACTTCTAAGACATCGAGATCGGCTCCTTCGGGTTCCTGAATCAGTCCATACTCTGCCAACACTGAGCCAATCAGGTTGAAAGCAGCCATGCGATCGTGCGGCTGCCAAGCTCGAATCAGAAAGTCTCGATACTGCATTAGCTATGAATTCTGGGCTGGGGGTATAACGTCGAGAGAATTTGGCTTTCGATGGCTCCGAGTTCTTCGAGGCGTTGAGTGATCAGCGATCGCTCAAAGTAAGTATCCGCTAACGTCCAATACACCCCATAATGTCGAGCTTCAGAAGCCATCAAGGCTCGATAAAATTTCGCTAATTCTTGATCCTCGCAATGCGTGGCGAGAAGTCCCAACCGCTCATGACTCCGAGCTTCGATCAAGCCAGAAACCAAGAGAGAATCTAACATGCGATCGGGTTCTTCGCGACGAATTTGTTTGTTCAAACTTGCACCATAAGGCGGCGGTGCAAGCGATGCAAGCGGAATGTTGCGACGCTCTAAAATTTGGTTGACTTGCTCAAAGTGTTCGAGTTCTTCTTGAGCGATCGCGGTTAGCATCCGCACTAATTTTGCACTGGAAGGATAGCGAAACATTAAATTCAACGCAACTCCAGCCGCTTTCCGCTCGCAGTGAGAATGATCTAGCAAAATTGTGTTTAGATTAGCCAAGGCTTGCTCGACCCAAGCAGAACTCGTCGGCTGTTGCAAAAAGCGAATCGTCGGCAAAGAAGAAACCACGGAAACTCTCATGATTTGGTTGGCATTTGCAATTCTAACGGCTTTTTTTGAGTCTTTGAAGGATGTTTCGAGTAAATACAGTCTGAGAAACTTAGATGTTTACATCGTGGCTTGGACTGCCAATATCTTTGCTGTTCTTTTTCTGATTCCCTTACTATTTGCGGCTGGTATCCCAAAAGTTGAGCCTGGATTTTGGGTTGCATTGCTGATTGGTGGAACGTTGAATGTCATTTCTTTTACGCTTTACATTCGCGCAATTCAAATCGCAGATTTATCGCTAACGGTTCCATTAGTGACGCTGACTCCATTATTCTTGCTGGTCACGTCGCCGTTAATTGTGCAGGAAAATCCAACCTTTGCTGATGCGATCGGAATTGCTCTGATCGTAATTGGCTCTTATGTTTTGAACTTACGCGAGCGCAAGAAAGGCTACTTTGCACCCTTGAAAGCATTGCTGAAAAATAAAGGCAGCCGATTTATGTTGATGGTTGCCTTCATCTGGAGTATTACGTCTAATTTCGATAAGGTTGGAGTCGTCAATTCCTCCCCGCTCTTTTGGTCAACAGCACTTTATGCTTATTTAGCAGTCGGCATGTTTCCGATCGCGCTGTTCAATTCCCGCCACAAGTTCAAGCAGATTTTGCCAAATTTGCAGCCGCTGATGTTGATTGGGTTCTTTCATGCGATCGCAATTACGTTTCAAATGATTGCCGTAACCTATACGTTAGTCACGCAAGTCATTGCGATTAAACGCATGAGTGCGCTCATCAGTGTACTGTTTGGGCATTTCCTATTTCGAGAAACAGGTTTAAAAGAGCGGCTCGGTGGAGCCGCAATTATGGTATTCGGCGTAATTGTGTTGACGTTGTTCTAAAAAGTTGTCTGGTTCTCTTACGTTAAAGTTCGATCGCGCTTTATTTCCGCTTTAGTCGGTTCCTCCCCAACTCCAGGTTGGATTGCCATTTCGCACTGATTTCTGCAAGATCACCGTTGTGAAGTCGTTGGCATCTGCCTGTCCAGTCATATCAAGGATCAGGTAAACCTTTCCATTCATGAAGCGGAGGCGCAGATAAGAATGTCCTTGATAAGCTTCATTGCCAATACGAGTGATGCCAGCCGTTGCGGTGCATTTGCTGTACTTAGGTTTGAGTTTGCCGACCCAAGTGACACTATAATCATCAGTCGCAGCGATCGTCATGTTCTCTGCGATCGCCTTGAGGTTTGCTGACCCATCGATCGTATAACCTCCCTCACGATAGGGTCGCGGAGTTTCTGTCAACGTCACCTTATCAGGACAGATCGCGCCAGTATCGTTTGCTGTAAGGACTCGCATTTCAACATTGGCGGCGCTGGCTGGAACGGCTGAGAAAATAGATAAAGCAACAATTCCTAAACCCAATCGAGCAATATTCGATCGCATAAAATAGCTCAGTTTTTTGCATTCTGGTGGTTCCGTTAAATACACCACCGCTGGAGCAATTTCCTGAATTCAAAAAAAGCGCGATCGCGCTGATGGACTAACCGCAGCGCCATTTTTCGGTTCATGCTTATTCACAGCAAGACATTCAGTTATCAGAACTATTGCCGCGATCACAATTAAACGTTATACAAATTCTTAAACCAGCGAACGAATGCTTGTGCTGTTGGATGCTGTGGCTGCAAAATTCGTTCTTGGATTGCCTGATGAAGTTGTCTTCCCGGTGGAGCTTGCCAAGCTAACCAGGTATACAAATTAGCTTTATCTGTATGCGTTAGCTTGAAAGGAGCAGATTTAGTGGCGGCAATTTGTGTCGCTTCCTGAGCATATTGCCAGAGTTCCTGTCTATCATCCTCAATGAGGTTTGCAAGAAAAGTTTCTAGCATCCCTTGTAATTGATTGTCAGGCATCAGCCAGATTCCAAATTTGATTGGATCACCGATAGAGTTCTGAGCTTGATGAATCAGTCCAGCTTCTGGAAGTTGACTCGGCAAATCCGGAATACTTTTACGAGCAGCATTTCTGATACTTTGCCATCGAGAATTAGGTTGCTCATCCGCATCAATTAAGATACCAAGTATCTGTAATCCAGACGCATCCAGTTGAACTGCTAATTCGTCAGGATCGGTGAGCTTTTCATACCCATCGAGTGCCTGAATTTGAACAATAGGATGGTTCTGCTCATCTACCCATATCACACCATTTTTCTCGATTAGTTCAGGAATAACTCTTTTATCTTCGTTGCCCTCTACAAGAAGCTTCTTCGGGAAAACTTTCTTCGCCACGCTCAACGAACCTCAATATCTTGATCAGCCGCAATCACAATCTTTCGTTCATTAAAGACAACCGAGCGTTGTTTATCTTTCTCGATTCGATGAATTGTGATTCCTTGTTCTGCAGCATCCTGCGATCGCGCAATTTCAGCGAGACTTGTCCAACAATCGCTATTGTGGGTCGTGGCAAAAACCTGCACATCCAAACGCTTGGCAGTTTCCCAAATCATTTTCCACATTCCAACCATTGTGCTGAAGTGCAATCCTGTATCAATATCATCAACAAGCAAAATGCCACCTTTAGCATTAATTAATCCCAACGCAAGCCCTAGCATGCGCCACATTCCCTCACCCATGTTCCCAATTGGAACTCGTTGATTAATATCGGATCTGAGAACAAAGAAGTTGCCATGATTATTGTTGCGTCTAGTTAGGTTTATGCCCATTGACGCAATTCGTTGAATAGTTGGCTCAATGACTTGTAAGGCTCGATTTACAAGTTCTTCATCAGGAGTAAGAACAACTCGATTAAATATTTCTGTCATTTCATAAGAAGTAAGTGAGGAAGATCTAATAAAGTAAGCGCTCTTGGTAGAAAGAATATCCTCTCTGACATATTCTCTAAGTTCTCGCATAGATATTGCATAGCCAGGAAACACTCTGATACCTACAATATCTACGCCAATACTACTTGGGCTTTTTGGGAATTCCCAACCAAATCTTAAGAAAGGATATGTCTCTTTAGTAATAAGTGATTGATTTTTAGAGGCTTCAGGCTTAGGAAACATAAGTTCTCCCTTAGTCTCACCCTGAACATTGACTTGACCGTGAACATAAAATGATTTCTCAAGATTTTCAGACCATACAGCAATCCGCAGTATTAACTGAGAACCATTTTCAAGCTCACCTTTGAGTAGTAATTCAACATCTTCTGAAGCACTGTAATTGTGGAATATTTGTTGTGCATCTAGAGTAATTTCCTCTTCTTGATCTTCACCTATTGAAAGCTCTCCACGTGCCAGCATCTGGTTCTTTAGAGAGGTAAGGTTTGCTCTCGACTGCAAAAGATCGATTGCCTCCAATATGGAAGTCTTGCCGCTGTTATTCGACCCAACTAGCAAATTAATTCTTCCTAGTTGCTGAAGCTCAAATGATTTAAACCCCCGAAAATTCTCAAGCTTTAATGACTTCAACATAATTCTTCAAAAGATGGCAGCTTCCTACTGATTTAGGATACGCGATCGCTAAACATTCCGCTAAAAAAGCGCGATCGCTCCTTTGCAGAAACGATCGCGCTAAATTGTTTAGAGACTGAGATTAGTAATCGAAGTCGCCCATGCCGCCACCAGCGCCAGCACCAGCCGCAGCACCATCTTTCGGCTCAGGCTTGTCTACAACGATACACTCGGTAGTCAAGACCATTGCCGCGATCGATGCAGCATTTTGCAATGCAGAGCGAGTTACTTTCGCAGGGTCAACGATACCAGCAGCCAGCATGTCAACGAATTCACCCGATGCAGCATTGTAGCCAACATTGAATTCTTTCTCTTTCACACGCTCAGCAATCACCGCACCGTTTTGACCTGCGTTTTCAGCAATTCTCTTCAGAGGAGCGGTCAACGCACGAGCCACGATTTGAGCACCGATCAACTCTTCGCCGCTGAGGTTGCTAGAAGCCCAGCTTTCGAGTTCAGGAGCCAAGTGAGCCAAGGTTGTACCACCACCAGGAACGATACCTTCTTCAACAGCAGCTTTCGTTGCGTTGATAGCATCTTCCAAGCGAAGTTTGCGATCCTTCATTTCGGTTTCGGTTGCAGCACCGACTTTGATCACTGCAACACCACCTGCCAACTTAGCCAAGCGCTCTTGCAGCTTTTCTTTGTCGTAAGAAGACTCGGTTTCTTCCATTTGACGGCGAAGTTGCTCGACGCGAGACTTCACTTGCGCTTCGTTGCCTTCAGCGACGATCGTGGTGTTGTCTTTGGTGATCGTGATGCGGCGAGCTTTACCTAATTGGTCAAGCTTAGTCGTATCGAGTTTCAGACCTGCATCTTCGGTGATCAATTGTCCACCAGTCAGAACAGCGATATCTTCGAGCATTGCTTTCCGACGATCGCCAAAGCCAGGAGCCTTAACTGCTGCAACGTTCAATACGCCACGCAGACGGTTCACAACCAAGGTTGCCAGAGCTTCTTTCTCGATATCTTCTGCAATGATGATCAGAGGACGACCTGCACGAGCGACTTGCTCAAGCACAGGAACGAGGTCTTGAACCAAGTTGATCTTCTTGTCGGTGATCAAGATGAAAGGTTCTTCGAGAACTGCTTCCATGCGCTCGGTGTCGGTTGCGAAGTAAGGCGAGATGTAGCCTTTGTCGAAGCGCATCCCTTCGGTGACTTCCAATTCGGTCGTCATTGATTTGCCTTCTTCGAGCGAGATAACGCCTTCTTTACCGACTTTATCCATTGCCGAAGCGATCATTTGACCGACTTCTTCATCATTCCCTGCTGAGATGGTTCCAACTTGCGCGATCGCTTTGGAATCTTCAACCGGACGAGCATGTGCTGCAATTTTTTCAACCAAGAATGCAGTTGCTTTGTCCATACCACGCTTCAAGAGGATTGCGTTTGCACCAGCGGCAACGTTGCGCATTCCTTCTTTGACGATCGCATGAGCCAAAACGGTTGCAGTCGTGGTTCCATCTCCAGCCGCATCATTGGTTTTGGAAGCCGCTTGACGAATCAAAGCAACGCCAGTGTTCTCAACGTGATCTTCGAGTTCGATTTCTTTCGCGATCGTCACACCGTCATTGACGATTTGAGGTGCGCCGAACTTTTTCTCAAGCACAACGTTGCGTCCTTTGGGACCCAAGGTGACGGCAACTGCTTCAGCGAGAATGTCCATACCGCGCTCTAGAGCACGACGAGCGTTTTCGTTGTAAATGATGCGCTTAGCCATAGTGGAGTTAAAAGCTTTGTAAGGTTTACAGAGAGAAAGAAGAGAGAAGAGAAATTTGGATCTGCGACTTTAGATTGCTGCAATCCAAAATCGAGAATCGTTATGAAACAACAGCCAAGATGTCTTTTTCAGACAACAGAACATAGTCGTCGCCACCGAGTTTGATGTCGGTTCCTGCATACTTCGAGTACAGAACTTTGTTGCCGACTTGAACTTCCATGGGTTGACGTTCGCCTTTTTCATTGAGCTTGCCGTTTCCAACCGAAACGATTTCGCCGACTTGGGGCTTTTCTTTAGCGTTATCCGGCAAAATAATTCCGCCAGCAGTTTTTTCTTCTGCTTCGCTCACTTTCACAAATACGCGATCGCCCAACGGTTTGACGGTGGAAACGCTCAGAGACACAGCTGCCATACAAATTCTCCAAACAATCTAAATGGACACGAAACGATCAAATACTGTTAAGCTGGATGTCCCATTTCACAACAGGTTCAGCCAGTTGCCGCAGTACGGGTAATTTTTCAACGCTTACCAGTCTACAGGCATTTGGATCTTTGAGTTAGCACTCTCATCTCCTGAGTGCTAATTTAACGAAGTGCGGTGTTAGATGCAACTTTTGGATGAGTACGGGTTCCCGAACGGGTGAGCAGTTTTATGAGTATTGAGATTCTAAATCAGGCAGCAAAGGCGTTTCGAGACGGTACGCCCCGACCGGATGCAAACCAGGTTGTGGATGCGCTCTTACAGGCAGAAAAATTTGCGAAACAACATCCACCGCAATTTTCTTTTGATCAGCTTGTTGGTCAGTGGCGACTTTGCTTCGCGACTGGAACCCGCAAGCTTCGACAAGGCGGTATTCAGTTAAAAAAAGGCTATTACGTGCCGAAATTGGCAAAGGCTCAGATTTCTTTTGCGCGAGATGAAGCGGAGCGCATCGGAAATCTGGCACAGCTTGGCGCATTGCAATTGAAATTTACGGGACCTGCCCGATTTCAGACGAAGAAAAATTTGTTGGCGTTTGAATTCACACAGATCCAGGTGACGTTTGGATCGATCGTGCTGAAAAAAGGTGCGGTTCGAGGTGGAGAAGCAAAAGAACAGGAATTTGAAGAGATATCGATCGCTAAACTGCCTTTCTTTGCATTCTTTTTGATCACTGACGATTTAATTGCAGCGCGCGGTCGTGGCGGCGGGCTGGCGCTCTGGATTCGCGAATAGATGGATGAATCCGATTTAGACGATGAAGTAAAGTTCCTCAGCATCCAAATCGGATGACGATCGCAGACTAATTAGCGTTTGCGATAAGGAACAGACTTTTCAATGTCAATGTCATACACAGAAGTACGACCTGGATTGCCGCCTTGAGTGTTGACACTTCTCGCCATATTGAGGAACAGCGAAGGATCGCCATTTTTGGGTCGATTCTCGTAAGACGTGAAGTTGCGAACCACTTCTTGCCAGATCGTTTGAGGGAAGCCCAACTTCGCCCGATAGTAACCATCGTAGCGGGGAGAAGTAATGTTAAACGGCGTTTCACCCAATGTCCGGCTTGGTAGAGTCCGACGGCGATGATACGGAACAGTGTTCTCACCAAAGTTTTCGATGTACTCTTCACTGTTCAGCAAGTCATCGACAAACCCCTTGACCCCTTTGGTCATCACAACGGCTGACCAAGCAATCTTCTCAGCTTCGTTGTAAACTTTCCGTCCCAGAACTTTCTGGACACAGTGTTCCACGAAGCGATAGTTACTATTTTTGTTATAGAAGCTATCGATAAAGGTATTCGAGAGCAACAGTCCGCGAATGAAATCACGCACCGTGATCTGTCTATTGCGAAGTTGAGACTCAAGAATGGTTTCTCGATCCCATCGAAAAGCATGGAAGAAGATCTGGCGATACGCCGCATTAATCAGATCTCCCATCTCCGTGGGTGAATACTGATTATCAGTTGAATAAATGATTGCTTCATCATCGGGTGCGCCTAATGCATCAACCCGCTGGTTAGGACAAGTAGGAGAATAGGCTAAGAGAGGAATTGCCACGTTATACAAACCTCCAACTTTATAAAACTTGAAAAAATGGCACCTTCGATCATAAAAGATAAGGGGATTTCAACAGACATCCGTTCGATAAAACGTTACAGACCTTAACTTCGTCAACACAGAATACCAGATAAAGCCAACAGAAACCTCGCTATAAATTCGTAAAAAACCATTACGAAATGACGCTGAAAGTTCTGCCCTGAAAGCACTTTGCCGTTTAATTTCGTTTTTCTTAATGACTAAACTTTGAAATAGAAAGCTTCAGAAATCCTGAGAAAGCTTACAAAAACTGGCTTTTGTTTCAGTTTATATTTCTTAACTAAGTTTGTATCTTATCTGCTGAAAATTGCACAAGTTTTGCACAAGCAGACTGCTCTAATTAATTCAGCAAGAATAGTCAAAAGAAGTAAATCTTTAACAGAAAAGCTTAAGACTTTAATTCTTATGGCTAGTCTTAATGAGACGGTTGCTCTCCAGGTGCGACTGATTCTCACAGATTTAAACAGGAAGTTTACTCAATCCAACACATTAGGAGATTGAATCAATGCTAGATGCCTTTACTAAGGTCGTTTCACAGGCTGATACACAAGGTCAGCTCGTCAGTGGCGCACAAATCGACGCTCTCTTGGCAGTCGTAAAAGACGGTGCAAAGCGCACCGATGTTGTGAACAGAATCACAGGTAGCGCTTCGACGATCGTTACGAATGCAGCACGGGCATTGTTTGAAGAACAGCCTCAATTGATTGCTCCTGGTGGAAATGCTTACACCAACCGTCGTGTTGCAGCTTGTATGCGCGATATGGAAATCGTTCTGCGCTACGTTACCTATGCAGTCTTCTTGGGTGATGCAAGCGTGCTCGACGATCGCTGCTTGAATGGTCTGCGTGAAACCTACATTGCTTTGGGCGTTCCGACCTCTTCAATGGCGAACAGCATCGTCAAAATGAAAGAAGCTGCGATCGCAATTGCCAACGATCGCAACAATATCCAACCGGGTGATTGTAGCTCTTTGATTGCTGAATTGAGCAGCTACTTCGATCGTGCTGCTGCTGCGATCAGCTAACTCCCTCAATTCTCGGCGATGCGATTCATCGCACTCGCTTTAGTTTGAAAACTTCTACAACACTACGGAGAAAGAATCCAATGAAAACACAATTGACAGAAGCAGTTGCTGCTGCTGATTCACAAGGTCGTTTCCTCGGTAACACCGAGCTGCAAATCGCTTTCGGTCGCCTCCGCTTGGCAACCGCTGATCTCGAAGCTGCAAAAGCTTTGGGTGACAAAGCAGATTCACTCGCTCAAGGTGCAGCAAACGCTGTATACCAAAAATTCCCCTACACCACCCAAATGCAGGGTGCGAATTATGCTTCCGACGCACGCGGTAAAGCAAAATGCTTGCGTGACATCGGTTACTATATTCGGATGATCCAATACTGCTTAATCGCAGGTGGAACTGGACCTGCAGATGAGTATCTGTTGGCAGGTTTGGCTGAAATGCACAGCCGTTTTGAATTGGTTCCTGCTTGGTATGCTGAAGCGCTTCGCTACATCAAAGCAAACCATGGCTTGAGCGGTGACCCTGCACTGGAAGCAAACTCCTACATCGACTACATCATTAACGCACTTGCATAATTGTGCGGTTTGCCCAGGACGATCAGCATTCCTGTCTGTGAGAGAGCTATGTTTATCGTTCTGGGCAACTTTTGTCGGCATGAACGCTTAAGAAACAATTGATTAGTCCTTTGTAAGATTGGGAGAACCAAACTATGCCTGGTTTACAAGAAGCTGCACGGTTAGGGATTACGCCTTTTGAAGAAGCAAAGCCCGTTGAACTCCGTGCGAATTGGACTCAAGATGAAGTGCAGGCCGTGATTCGAGCAGCATATCGGCAAGTGCTTGGCAACGAGCATCTGATGCAAAGCGAACGGTTGGTTGCAGCAGAATCGCAGCTCGTTCAGGGTGTGATTTCGGTGCGGGACTTTGTGCGGGCGATCGCAACGTCTGATCTCTATCGCGAGAAGTTTTTGTATCCGAACTTCCATGTGCGCTTTATCGAGCTGAACTATAAGCATTTCCTAGGACGTGCACCTTACGAGCAGGCTGAGATTTCCTACCATTTGGACTTGTTCCTGAATGAAGGCTACGAAGCTGAAATCAACTCTTATCTGGATTCAGTTGAGTATCAAAGCAGCTTCGGCGAAAACATTGTTCCTTACCATCGCGATTTCCAAGTCGATCACCCTGGCTCACGGGCGATCGGCTTTAGTCGTTTATTGCATCTCTATCGCGGATATGCAAATAGCGATCGCTCTCAGGGACAAAAACAGCCTCGTTTAACCTGGGAAGTTGCGAAGAACCTAGCAACCCCGATCTCTGCTCCTTCGGCAACTGCACTTTCAGGTGCGTTAGGTGGCAACCGTGGTGATGTCTATCGTCTGCGGGTGTTGCGCTCTGCATCTCCAAACTCAGCCGTTGTGCGGCAGGCAACCACGGAAGTGCTTGTTTCTTATGATCAACTGTCCTCGAAACTTCAACAGTTGAATCGTTCGGGCAGCAGAGTGGTCAGTGTGACTCCTGTCTAAATCGATTGAGGGAATTGCTAATCGATGAAGTCCCAGGAACGATTTCTTTAATCTCGATTCTATCCCGCCCTAAGCTCAACTTCGGGCGGTTTCTGCAATGTAGCAGTGGGATGCTAATGAATGGCAAGTCCCTTATTCAGTTCATTTCCTACGATATAAAGGAGAGTTTTAGGTGGCTATTACAACAGCAGCAGCTCGCTTGGGTATCTCCAGTTTGGATGATGCCAAAGTCGAATTGCGTCCTTATGCGACTCAGGACGAGATCGAAGGCGTGATTCTTGCGGTTTATCAGCAAGTTTTGGGAAATCCTCATCTCTTAAAGTCTGAGCGCCTGACCATTTCAGAGTCTTTGCTCCGCAACCGTCAGATCACCGTGCAAGAGTTTGTGCGCCAAGTTGCTAAATCAGACTTGTACAAGGAGAAATTCTTTTACAACTGCTTCCAAAGCCGGACGATCGAGTTGAACTTTAAGCACCTGTTGGGTCGTGCGCCTTACGATCAGTCTGAGATCACTGAGCATCTAGATCTGTATCAGTCCAAGGGATTTGAAGCAGACATTGATTCTTACATTGATTCGGATGAGTATCAATCCAGCTTTGGCGAAAACATTGTGCCTTACTATCGGGATTTCACGACGACTGGCGTTGGTCAACGCACGGTTGGATTCCCTCGCTTGCTGCAACTGTATCGCGGCTATGCCAATAGTGATAATGCAACTCTGACCGGCAGTGCACCTCGCTTAGCGAAGAATATTGCTCAGAAATCTGCTCCGACGATTATTCCGTCTTCAGCACCGGGCTTTGCGTTCTTGTCTGCTCAGAAAGGAGATGCGACGGCGAGTGCATTTGGTGGCTCCAAGGCGCACGGATCGGGGCAATTCTACCGGGTGGAAGTGGCTGGTATTCGCGGTGGCGGTTATCCAAAAGTTCGCCGGGTGAATAAGGTTGTGGTGATTCCTTATGAGGAACTGTCGGCACATATGCAGCGAGTTCAGCGTCAGGGCGGTAAAATCGCGAGCATTACTCCGCTATAGGATGTGAATTAGTCGTCAACTGCATTGATTTTGCAGAGTGGGGAGTAGGGAGCAACTACGGGAACAATTCCCCACTCCCCACTCCCCACTTCATACCTAATTTAGGGCTGTTACACAAGAACTCCCTACACTCTCTTACTTCGTAATCTGTTTGACTGTATCGACTGCGCTATCGACAAAGTTTTTTGCACCGTTATCGCTGGTCTTCTGCATGGCAGGAGTCGCGGGAGTGGCATGTAGTTTTGGATCGGGTTGCGGTGGTTCTGGGATTGGACCAACGGCTTGGGGGTTAGCTACATACTCAAACTGACCTTTACCATCGATCGATTGTCCTTTTGCCCATCGACCTTCAGCACTTTCTTGACCTTCGGAATTGTTCCAGAATTGATAAGCGTACTCTTTCTTGCCATATTCGTGGGCAATCTTGGGAGTGACCGTCTCTTCAAATCCGTCGCTCTGTAATTCTTCGATCGCGGCTAACCATTGATTCTGATGCATCGTATCCCGTGCAATCATAAAGCTCAAGTGGTCTCTCACACCTGGATCGTCGGTCATTTCGTATAACCGAACCGCCTGCATTAGACCTTGTGATTCTGCGTGCAGGTTCGAGCGAAAATCTGCCAGCAAGTTTCCACTGGCAACAATAAAGCGACCGTTCCAAGGGAAGCCGACACTATCGGCGGGCATTGCACCTTGTCCAGACACAATTTCGTGCTGAGGATTCATCGCTGCTGCAATTACATCGCGGGGATTGGTTCCGCCCATGACTGCACCGACAACTGGATCTTTTGCGCCTTCTTCCTGCATTTCTACAGGTGCTTTATCGAGAAGATGAGCCACCATTGTTGCGAGCATTTCAACGTGACCAATTTCTTCGGTTCCCGTATCTAGCAATAGGTCGCGATATTTTGCAGGACCGCGACAGTTCCAGCCTTGGAATAAGTACTGCATCATTACGGTCATTTCACCCATCGAACCGCCAATTAATTCTTGTAGCTTTTTGGCGTAGATTGGGTCGGGCTTAGAGGGAGGAGTAAAGTACTGTAAACGCTTCGTGTGTAGAAACATAAGATTCCTCTAAAAAAGAGTTAATTTCATGCGAACCTCTCCGTTTTAGCGATGCAATCTAACCGTTGAATCAGCCTATAGTTGAACACTCAGGGCATAGATTCAGGAGCGTTTTTCCAGCGATCGAGTAATTTCAAACCCGCTATAATCAGCCCAATTCCAAACATTAAAAAACCAATGTCCCAAAGCAGGTAATGTGTGCCTGAATGGACATGATGAATTCCTAAAATTTCGTGATCAATGAAGCCTTCGATCGTATTAAATAATCCTGCCCCAAATAGAATTAATCCGATGAATGGTTGGGAAGATTTTGGCAGTTGATCTTGGAGATGCGATCGCCAAAGTAAAGTTACACCCGCGATCGTCAATCCATAATCGGCTAAATGAAACAATCCATCTGCGACTGAATGGACTTTGACATCACTCATGTTCGTCATCGGTCGCACACTGCTTAACATGTGATGCCACTGCAAAATCTGATGCAGCACAATTCCATCGAAAAATCCCGCAAATCCCATACCGAGCAAGATTCCAGCGAGCATGAATTGCTTAGAGAGGAGCCGCGATTGTTGAGGTTCTAGAACTTGAGTCATAAGGCTAAAACCTAAATCCTAGTCAGGAGAAGCTGAGTATCGTCTATCTATAGAGCCAAATGCACTTAACGAACACGCTTCATCACTAAGTTGCGTGCTATGATAGCGAGTCAAATCTCCGTGATAGTATAATTGAACCATCAACCAGATGATGCTGTATGATTCTTTCGATGCCTGTGGCACACATCAATGTGACCGTCATCCTCTCATCGATCTTGATCCAGCAGATTGGTGTTGGGCAACTTGGCGCAAACGTCCCCAATTGATCCGTCCAGAGCCGCAGTCTTTTGACCGAGAAGTTGCGATCGCAAAATTAAAAAAAGTAAAACGATTGAAAAGTAGACATTGGCAATGGGAGGCGTGTGAGATTCCGGTTTCAATGTCGATCGAGGAAGCAATTTTTTGGTATAAGGCAATTACGAAAGCACATCACTTCGATCGCGTTCGAGATTTAGTAAAACGCTTTGAAACTGAACGTTTTGAAACTGAGCCTCTAGCCGCTCCAGTCGAGATTGCTGAAATACAGGAATGGTTTACCCTCGTTGAAAGTAACTATGCGCCTGCTCAAATGACGTTTATCCTAAGCTATTTTCTATCGATTGAACAGCTATTAGATAAATTAACTGAGCATCGGCAATATCAACTATTTGTAGGATTCAGGCAGCATATTTTGCCTTACTTGAATGAGACGAAATTTGAAGCAATCAAAACTTATATTAGGGCAAATTGGGAGCCTCAAAGGTTCTACTTTAGACCTCATCTTTCCGCCTTATTAGGTATACATGACTGGCTTGAAGCCTTAGTTGCAAAATGGAAGCCTGAAAGATCCTATGCTGCTTTCGATCGCAATTTTAGACTTGAAGTTATTTTTGGGCTAGAAAGTGCGGATTTAGTCATGCATCATGTTCGTCGTTTAAGATTACGATTGGGGACAGCCGAACAGGTTCGAGCATGGTTGGCACATACGGAATTAACTGCACTAGAACTCGTCACAGAAAGCATTGCTGCGCTCAATAGCAACAAAGAAGTATCAAATGCTGCTGAGATGTTTGATGTGCTGACTTTGATCCGATCGCCCATTGTCGCTCCCCAAATTCTTGCTCTTGTTCAGCGATCGCGAATTCGCGATCGAGCACAGCAATGGCTAGAAGAGAATCTAGAATTGTCGATCGCGGGATTACTTCCCCTCACGATTCAAAAACATCCTTTAAGAGAAACCGCGATCGCTTGGCTCAGAATGATGCAGCGACAAGGATTTGGCGATTTGATTCGAGAAAAAATGAGTGATGAATATCAGCAGATCGAACTGCAAATTTTTGATGCTCCGCAGCGAGAAGAACTGGGAAAAACGCCCAAGTGGTTCAAAGCGATCGTAGATGCGGCTCCGAAGCTTGAGCCACTAGATTGGGTGAAAGTGAGTGATTTACCCGCGATCGTCGTTGGTGACACTCGACTCTCAACAACTCACCATCAAGCAATCTTGAATCTACTTCAAGCTGATCCTGACAATTGCTCATCAATTCTGAGACAACATACAAATGCTGATTCACTCAGCCAATTTGTGTGGCAACTCTATGAACAATGGAGCTTAAAAAAGCCGAAAGGTCGAGCAGACTGGGTAATTTTAGCATTAGGGCGATTAGGCGATGATGAGATTCTTCTCAAGTTAGCTGATTTGATTCGAGCCTGGTGTAAAGCATCAAAGCATCAGCTTGCAACATCGGGAATCGCTGCACTAACATTGCATGCGTCAGAGACAGCAATTTACCAATTGATGCAATTCGCATACCCACCGATTTCTAGACTGATTCGACCTGAACAAGCACTCGATGAGATTGCAAAAGCGCGCAATCTATCTCGGCGACAGTTAGAAGATTGTGCAATGCGAGAAGTTCTTGAGAGGCATTGCACTACGATTGCGAATTCGGGAAGCCCCCGCAAACGTAGACCCAAGACCCATCAAACCCAACTCAGCAAAACCCAACTCAAGCAATTTCTCACCCTGCAATCGCTACGATTTGAGCAGCAAATGATTCACAGAGCTGCTTATACTGTTGCAGAATTTCAGTCCTTCGTCTTTCATCCGATCGTACGTCCAATGGCTCAGAGTTTGATTTGGCAAGCTAAATCGATGTGTTTTCGCATTGCCGAGGATGGAACTCTCGCGGATAGCTCTGATATGCCCGTAGAACTCTCTTCAGAAGCCGAGATTTACTTGCCACATCCGTTGGAGATGCCAGATCGATCAACCTGGGCGGAGTTGTTGTCCGACTATGAATTGATTCCGCCCTTTGCCCAAGTCAATCGCCCAATATATTCTGTGTCAACCCAGGAACAAGATGCTACGATTGTCACCCGGTTCGCCGATCGAGGCGTTTTCACTGTCAATTTAACTCAATCTCTGATGAAGCTAGGCTGGACTGAAACCTATATCGGGCGCGGACATTGGCGCGGGTATTGTAAGCGATTTCGTGCTGACCATACCGCTGCTATTCTCAGTGTCTCGGAGATGCCCCGCGAGCACGGGTATCAACGCATCGATCGCATTTTCTTTGTTGCAAATGATTGGGATGGTAGGCGTGTCCCCACTGAGCGCGATCGCATTCCGCTAACGACAGTTGCTCCACTTGTTTTTAGCGAAGTACTCCGCGAAATCGACCACCTGACCCACCGTTCCAAAAAACGTCATGCCTAAACGCGCTCAGATTGAACTTCAACGCCCCGCTGCCGAATCGCTCTACGCAACCGAACTGAAGAAACTTGTCGAACTCGATAAAGATGCACCTCGTCCGGGGGGATGGAAGCTCACGCCGCAATCGGTTTTGAAATTTATTTTGGGCGATCGCGCACTGGGAATTACTCAAAAATTCGTTGGCAGTCGTGCCCAATTGGAACGCTGCATTGTCGCACTCGCAACGAATCGCGGTTTGATGCTGATTGGTGAGCCGGGGACTGCAAAAAGCTATCTGAGCGAGTTGCTCGCGGCAGGAATCAGTGGAGATTCAACTCTCACGATTCAAGGCAGTGCGGGGACAACTGAGGACAATATTAAATATTCTTGGAACTATGCTCTGTTACTAGCAGAAGGCCCAAGTTCTCGATCGCTCGTTTCCGCCCCACTTCATCGCGGAATGAGCGAAGGTAAGATTGTCCGATTTGAGGAAATTACGCGCTGTCCCTTAGAGATTCAAGACACTTTACTGTCTGTGCTCAGCGATCGTATGATGAGCATTCCAGAATTACCCGATAGCAATCGGAGCTTATATGCAAAAGTCGGATTTAATGTGATTGCAACTGCTAATACTCGCGATCGCGGAGTCAATGAAATGAGTGCAGCCCTGAAACGGCGCTTCAATTTCGAGACCTTGCAACCTATCTCAGATTTGCAGCAAGAAATCGAGCTAGTACAACGAGAAACGAATCGGATGTTAGAACAGGCTTCCATTCCAGCGAGTTTGAATGAAGATTTAACAGAAGTTTTAGTTACCACATTTCGCGAGCTTCGCACCGGACAAACTGAAGATGGTCGAACATTTGAGCCGCTCACAACTGTGATGAGTACCGCTGAGGCAGTTTCAGTCGGATATGCTTCGGTGATTCATGCTTATTATTATGGCGATCGCGCTCCCACTCCTGAAAATCTTTTACACAGCTTAGTCGGTTCTGCTTTAAAAGATGCAACCGATGATTTGAAAAAGCTCCGGCATTACTTTAATCATGTAGTAAAAAATCGCCAAGACCAGCTTTGGCAAGACTATTACACGGCTCATCATCAGGTGTTGTAATGGATTTTGATACTTCAATTCTGAATTTAGATGCGAAGGTGATCTTTTTTCCAGTTCGCCATCATAGTCCTGCTTGTGCGCGATTTGTTCGAGAACTTGCAACGAAGATTCGCCCTGCTGCAATTTTGATTGAAGGGCCTGCGGATTTTAATGATCAAATTTCCGAGCTTAACTTACTGCACCAATTACCGATCGCGGTTTATAGCTATGCGCATTTTTCAGACAATACTCGCTTAGCTGCGTTCTATCCTTACTGTGTCTATTCTCCAGAATGGCAAGCGCTACAAATCGCCAAAGAATTAGACATTCCGGCTGAATTCATTGATTTGCCCTGGTCGAAAATGGCGACGACAAAAACGGCTCATCATCGTTATAGCGATCGAGAGCTTCGCCAAAGTCAGTACGTCAGCCAATTATGCGAAACGCTTGGAATTGAAGGGCTGGATCATCTCTGGGATCATTTATTTGAAATTGATCCAGCGCTGACTTTGGAAACTTATCTCGATCGAGCGCATCAGTTTTGTTTTCACTGTCGAGCTTTAGACGAACCCACACTCGAAGATCAGCAGCGTGAAGCCTTTATGACCGAGAAAATTCGGCAAGCGATCGCGCGATACGGGGGTCAAATCTTAGTGGTAACGGGTGGCTTTCATAGTTATGCACTTCACACTCAGCTTTTGAATCCACCGACTGAGCCACAAGCAAGCCTAGTCTTTTCCTATCTTGAACAGTGCCTTAAACCTGCGATCGTTCAGCAAGGCATTGCGCTGACTCCTTTTTCTTACGATCGCTTAGATAGCCTGACTGGATATGATGCGGGAATGCCCAATCCAGGCTTCTATCATCAGGTTTGGCAGCATCGTTATCAAAGCTCCGCTCAAGAAGACACTTACACTCACAATGCGATCTATCGCGAAGTGTTTGCTCAAATCGTGACAGCATTACGATCACATCAACAACTGATCAGCGCGGCAGATTTGATCGCCGTTGAATCTGCTGCCCATGCTCTCGCTGCTTTGCGAAGTCATGCAGAGATTTGGCGACAGGATATCATTGACGCGATCGTAACTTCTTTAATCAAAGAAGAAGTGACAACCACTCACCCCCTACTGCGGGCAGTCCATGAAGTTTTTCGCGGGTCAGAACGAGGGAAACTTGCTGCGGGAATTTCTGTTCCGCCTTTAGTTCAAGAGATCAAGCAGCAATTAAAACAGCATGATTTAGAACCCCAACCGATTGGGCGAATTGTTCAACTCAATCTACTCGAAGAACCCGCCTGCTCTCAACTTTTGCACCAACTGCGAATCTTACAAATTGCGGGCTTTAATCGCACAGGTGGAATCGATCTGGCTGCACGTCAGGATCTCTCGATTCAGTGGGAGGAATGGTCGATCGCGTGGAGTCCTGCTTATGAAGGCAGTTGCATTGAAGCTGCTATTTATGGGTCTACTTTACTGGAAGCGGCTGAGATGCGATTGCTAGAGCTTGCAAAACAATGTGAGCAGCAATCTGAAAGTGCTGCCTTACTCTTACTTGATGCTTGCTTAATGGGAGTTCAAACACTGATTCCTCCTCTCTATCAGCAGCTTCTCACGCTGATTCAATCTGATAGTGATTTCTTTGCTGTTACTAGCACATTAACGCATTTACTTTATCTCTATAGCTATGATGAACTTCTGGGAATTGCAGAACATGCAGAAATTGGCTATCTCTTGCAGGTTACTTTTACTCGCAGCCTTTGGCTTTTAGAAAGTCTTGGACAAGTTCGAGATCAAGATCAACAGCTTCTCAATGCAGTCAAAACGCTCCTTGAAACAGTGCAAAGATGCGATCGCACACTGAATCTCGATCGTGAAACCTTTATCGCCGTTCTCGCCCGCACGAGCCAGGAGCAAACTCAAAATCCAGTTCTACGAGGTGCAACCATTGGCGCACTATGGGTACTAGACGAAGCTCCCACTGAGCAAGTTTTAACCGATTTATATGCGATTTCTAATCACTTAGGCGATTTCTTAACAGGGCTTTTCAGCATTGCGCGTGAGATGATCCAGCGTTCTCCAGAGCTGTTAAATCAAATCGATCGCATCATTGCCCAGTTTGATGACGAAGCATTTCTCGAAGCACTGCCCTCGCTCCGACTAGCGTTTACTTATTTCACTCCCAGAGAACAGCACATGCTTTCACACACGCTGACTCAATTTTGGACAAAATCCCCTGCGCCAATCTTGGAAATCTCACCTGAACAAATTGCTCAGATTAAAGCACGAGAAGCCAGATTACTGAGCACGATCGCACAATATGGACTGCGAGGTATCCGCGAATGAATGATCCACTCACTCAAGCCATGCGTTGGAAAGTCATTTTATCGGCGCATCCAGATTCCAACATCGGACAAGATGCCTCAGAAACTTGGCAGCGACGAGCCGAAGCATTATCGTTTTTGTACGATCGAGAATACCAATCCCGCAATGTTCGCCACAACTCAAGCAATTCTCGGATCAATCAAAAAGATCGACCGAGCAACTCTCAAAACCCATCTGATCCAAAGCATTCTCGCGAAGGCGGACTTGCAAGCTCAGCATTGACGATTCCAGAGTGGATCAATGAAATTCATGAACTCTTCCCGAAAAAGACGATTGAGCGTTTAGAAAAAGATGCCTTAGAGCGCTATCGTCTCGAAGAAATGATCACTGATCCAGATCTCCTGAGTCGTGCAGAACCAAGCTTAACTCTACTCAAAGCTGTTCTCCGAACAAAGCATTTAATGAATCAAGCCGTGCTAGCAATGGCGCGGCAGCTTGTTCAAAAAGTGATTGATCAATTACTCGAAAAACTCGCGCGCGCGGTTCAATCTCCGTTCTTAGGTACGCTCGATCGACAACATCGCTCTTGCCTAAAAATTGCGAAAAACTTCGACCCAAAAGCCACGATTCACCATAATCTCAGCACCTATGATCCTGAGACAAAACGGCTTTACATCAAAAGCCCACACTTCTATTCTCGAATTCGTCGAAATCTCGATCGCTGGCAGTTAATCATTCTGGTCGATGAATCTGGCAGCATGATCGATAGCATTATTCACGCCGCAGTAACAGCTTCTATCTTTTGTCAATTGCAGCAGATCCGCACTCATCTTTGTATTTTCGATACCTCGATCGTCGATCTCACCGAACAATGCCGTGATCCGGTCGAAACCTTAATGCAAGTTCAACTCGGAGGCGGCACGAACATTGGGCAAGCGTTGAACTATGCTGAAACACTGATTGATCATCCTCGCAACACGATCGTTGTTCTCATCACTGATTTCTATGAAGGCGCACCTCGCGAAACGCTGTTTAGTACCACTCGCCGTTTAATTGAAAGTGGTGTGACGATGCTAGGACTTGCCGCACTCGATTCTGATGCCAATCCGAACTACGATCGCACAACTGCCCAAGCGCTCGTCAATCTGGGAATGCACGTTGGTGCAATGACTCCCGGAGAACTTGCAGAATGGATTGCTCGAACAGTGAGGAAGTAGCATGTCTCGGACAGATTTACTTGCATTAACCACAGATGATCTGACCCTCCTAACCAATCGCGGCATTGTCAATCGCGCTAAACGAGAACTCGAACAATTTACAGTTGAGATCATCGAGAAAAATGACTTCGTGCGTCTGAAATGGTCAGATTCAGTTGAATGTACCTTTCCGAATGGCGAACCTGTCAGCGATCGACAGTGTAACTGTTCCGCAAACACAATTTGCCGCCACCTCATCCGCTCAATTCTTGCCTACCAGCAATCCAACTCTTTTACTCCTCAACCCTGGAACCCAGGCAGCATCTCAGACGAAGAACTGACCAACCATTTCACACCCTCACAACTGCAACGGCTCAAACAACAATTTGAAACCGATCAAGTCATTGAAGTGCGATCGAGTACAAAGCCGATCGCATATCTGCACTCTCTTGGTCACACCCTCCGCTTTCTCGTTCCTCATGATCTCCGATATACCCACTGCGACTGTTCCGAGCCTTCTCCTTGTCAGCATGTGCCTCTCGCAATTTGGGCATTCCGCCAACTTCATGATCAAACGAGCGCTATCATTTCCACTGAAACTGATCTGACGACTCCAACTCAGCTTCTCGACGACATCGAATCAGTTCTCGAAACCTTACTCCAGCGAGGACTGAACAATCTCACTTCAAGCTTACTCAGTAAACTCCAGCGCTGTGAACAACACTGTCGTCAATCTAATTTGATCTGGTTTGCTGAGATTCTCGTCGAACTCTTGGAACAATGCGATCGCTATCAAAACCGAGATGCTCGCTTTTCTCCTCACGAAGTCATTGCTTTAATCGCTGAACTCTGTATCCGCAGTGATGCTCTGCGCTCTAACACAGGCAAAGTTCCTCGTCTTTTCATCGCAGGTACACAGCGCGATCGCACAACCGCAATTGGAACTGCTCGCCTCATCGGTCTAGGCTGCGGTGTCCAGCTTAAACAGAACAGCACCACACTCACCAGCTACTTTCAAGATGCCAATACTGGAATGCTGACGGCATTCTCAACCGAGTCCGATGCTCCCGATTCCTTCTCCGATCTCGCTCAAAAACCTGTTCTCAAGCAGCACACGTTCACTGAACTGGGTTCAGGACAACTGCTCATCCAATCTGCCAAACGCTCTCCCGATTTCCGTCTTCTGCCCGGACGTTCTCCGCTCTCTCTCAACCCTCAATCCTTCCAATGGAGCCAACTCCGCTCCCCGCTGCTCGTCGAAGACTTTTCCGAACTTTCCGCGCATTTACAACTTCTCCCTCCTGCTGATCTCCGCCCCCGTCACCTCACTGAGAATCTGTATGTGTTAGCGATCGACAAAGTAACCTCGGTCGAATTTTCCTCAATCGAACAAGCTGTAACTGCAACGCTCTGGGATGCTCAGCAAAACGCGATTCGATTGAATTTTCCTTATCACGATCGTGCTCAAGCGGGCACAGAAGCACTGCTGACCCAACTCACCCAAGAGCCTCTCCGCTTTGTCTCCGGTCACATTCGTTCTGGTCATCAACTGACAATTTCGCCCATCGGACTTGTGTTCGAGGATTCCTTTTTGCAACCCTGGATCGCTGAACATGCCTCAGAAAGTGCATTGATTGCAAATTCAACCCCGACCGAGCTTGATCCGATTGAGACTTATTTAGAGAGCGTGTTGAATGCGATCGCGGATCTTCTCCTAATTGGCATCGAACAATCCAATTCTCAGACCTTACAAACTTGGCGAGAGATCAATGAGATCAGCCACAAGTTAGGATTTCAAACACTGACGGCGACGATCGACCCGATTACCTCTCAATTAACTGCACCCCATCAGAACCTTCAATCTCTCAGCCAATCCATTCTCACCCTGTCCGTTCTGCACCATCTTGTCGATCGAGAATAAAGAGCGAAATTCTCAGCCAATCTTTGTAAGAACATCTTAGGATTGAAAAGCCTCTCTATCGAATGACGATCGACCAACCATGAACACTCCAGAACTTCTTTCACCTGCGGGAAATTGGGACTGTGCCAAAGCAGCGATCGAGAATGGCGCAGATGCAATCTACTTTGGACTGGAGCGGTTTAATGCTCGGATGCGGGCAGAAAATTTTACAGAATCCGATCTGCCAGAGCTAATGGAGTTTCTGCATTGGCGCGGCGTGAAAGGTTACGTCACTTTGAACACGTTAATCTTTCAAAATGAATTAGTCGAAGCAGAACAGTATCTACGATCAATTATTGCTGCCGGAGTCGATGCTGTCATTGTTCAGGACATCGGAATTTGTCGTCTCATTCGCCATTTGTCACCGGATTTTCCGATTCATGGCTCGACACAAATGACCGTGACCAGTGCCGCAGGAGTCGAGTTTGCAAAAGAATTAGGCTGTCAGTTAGTCGTTCTCGCGCGCGAATGTTCGATCAAAGAGATCAATAAAATTCAAAAGCAACTTACGGAAAGCAATCTTACATTGCCGCTGGAAGTCTTTGTGCATGGAGCGTTGTGCGTTGCTTATTCAGGGCAATGTCTGACGAGTGAAGCATTGGGCGGTCGATCCGCAAACCGAGGCGAATGTGCTCAAGCCTGCCGAATGCCTTATGAATTAATCTCTGATGGCGAAGCTGTGAATTTAGGCGATCGACGATACTTGCTCAGTCCACAAGATTTGTCAGGCTTAGCCGTTTTACCAGACTTAGTAAAATCAGGAGTCACTTGCCTCAAAATCGAAGGACGACTGAAATCTCCTGAATACGTGGCAAACGTCACGCGAGTCTATCGCAATGCGCTCGATCAAGCGATCACCGATGTGAATGCTGAACGATACAACTTAGAAATGGCATTTTCACGTGGATTGCATACCGGATGGTTTGAAGGCATTAACAATCAAGAATTAGTCCATGCCAGATTCGGGAAAAAACGAGGCGTTTATCTGGGCGAAGTCACCCAGATTCAGCACGAGCAAATTACGATCGCGACCAAAGCCCCCGTCAAACCCGGTGATGGCGTTGTATTCGACAGCGGACATCCCGAAGCCAAAGAAGAAGGCGGCAGAATTTATGCCGTCGAGCAACATCGCAATCAAACAGTGCTGACCTTCGGCAGAGATCAGTTGAATTTGAGACGAATTGATATTGGCGATCGCGTTTGGAAAACCAGCGACCCAGAACTCGATCGTCAAATTCGCCAAACCTATGCAGGAGATCAGCCAAAATTCCAACGTCCGATCGACATCGAAATTCATGGCGAAATTGGCAAAGAATTAATTGCGATCGCCAGAGATACGATCGGGCACATTACGCGAATTGAATCTGAAATGCCCCTAATCGAAGCGCATTCCAAGCCGTTAACCACAGAACGACTGCAAGAACAATTCGGCAGATTAGGCAACACTCCTTTCTGTTTAGGCAAATTCGAGAACCATCTCACGGACGCAGCCATGATTCCCGTGAGCGAATTGAATCGGATGCGCCGGGAAATTGTCGATCGCTTAGAAAATCTCAGAATGCAACCAAAACAATGGCAGTTGCAAGAATCGCGATCGCATTCAGAATTATTGCCTCGCATCGATAACGAATCTGGGCAGAACCCCCTTCAACCGCAGCCAGAACTCACCATCCTAGTTCGCAATCTCCAGCAACTCGAAACCGTTCTCAAACTCGGAATTCAAACCGTCTACTGCGAATTTGAAGACCCGCGCGCTTATCGCCAAGCCGTTGAACTCACCCGCCAACTCTCAGATGCAGAAATCTGGGTTGCTCCCCCTCGCATTACCAAACCCAGTGAGCAATGGATTTTAGAGCAAGTTCGCAAATCCAACGCTGATGGATATCTAATCCGAAACTATGATCATTTGAAATTCTTTGAACACGATCGCAAAATTGGCGATTTTTCTCTCAACATCGCCAACGCCATCACCGCAAATTACTTCAAACAATTTGGCTTAGAACATCTCACCGCGTCCTACGATCTCAACGTCCAACAACTGATCGCACTGCTGAAAAGCTGCCCCTCAAATTGGTTAGAGATTACCATTCACCAGCACATGCCGATGTTTCATATGGAGCACTGCGTTTTCTGTGCATTTCTCTCGACTGGAACTGATTTCACCAATTGCGGACGACCTTGTGAGCAGCATGAAGTGAAACTTCGCCTTGCTTCTGGCATGAGTGGAGGAAAACATCCCGGCATTGAACACATTCTTCAAGCAGATGCAGGCTGTCGAAATACTGTATTCAACGGAACCGCACAAACCGGAGCAGAATTTCTGCATCACCTCGTTCACAGTGGCGCACAACGATTTAGAGTAGAATTTCTGAACGAATCGAGCCAGCAGATTACACAAACGATCGCACTCTATCGCCAACTGCTCAATCACGAAATCACAGGTGCTCAACTCTGGCGCGATCTCAAACTCCAAAATCAACTCGGTGTCACGCGCGGAACTTTGACTTAGATGCACAACTGGGACAATTTAGTGATCCGATTAGCCCTTGCCATACTTGCAGGAGGCATGATCGGGTGGGATCGAGAACAACGACATAAGGCAGGTGGACTGAGAACGCATATGCTCGTCAGTTTGGGAGCGGCGTTGTTTGTGCTTGTCCCGATCGAAATCAATGGTTCGGGAGAGGAGTTAAGCAGGGCAATTCAAGGGATTGCAACTGGAGTCGGATTTTTGGGCGCAGGGGAAATTTTGCATCAATCGCGCCCTGATCAACGCAATCCTAAAGTCAAAGGGTTAACGTCTGCTGCCTCGATTTGGGTCACAGCCGCGTTGGGAATCACTTCAGGAGCAGGACTTTGGCTATTGACGCTCTTAGGTACGGTATTGACTCTGCTAATCTTAATTGGGGTCAAACAAGTCGAACAACGCGCGATCGTTTCCCGCCGAAATGACCTAGATGAAGAAGAATGATGCAGAATAAATGATACATTGCATCGACTCAGTGACATTTAGCCTAACAATTCAATATTTCCAACATGGATCATGAGATCTCCTCCGGTCAAAAATCAGGGATTGCGACAAAATACCAAGCTTGGATTGATCCGGCTTGGTCGATCGGGCTTTGGGCAGCCGCGCTCTTGTTATTCACAATCAATTTAGGCGGACTGCCCTTACGCGATTGGGATGAAGGAATTGTCGCGCAGATCGCCCGCGAAATTTCTAAAGCCCCATTTGATACGCTGGCTTGGCTCTTTCCGCTTGACCCCAATGGCGCACCCTATTGGAATAAACCACCGCTAGTGCATTGGATGGTGGCGCTGTTTTATCGAATTTGGGGCGTGAACGAATGGACATCTCGCCTTCCAGGAGCCTTGTTAACCGCAACTTCTGTACCCTTACTCTACGGAATCGGGCGCGAAATCTTTTTCCAACGCAGTCCCGCAATTTTTGCGGCTTTGGTGTATCTCACCTCACTGCCAGTCGTGCGGCAGGGACGCTTGGCAATGCTCGATGGAGCCATTCTCTGCTTTTTCTTGGCAATGATTTTGTGTGTTTTACGATCGCGCAGAGACTTGCGTTGGGGATTGGGCATTGGGCTTGCCTTTAGCTGCATTTGTTTAACGAAAGGAATTTTAGGAATTTTATTAGTGGCGATCGCGCTAGCGTTTCTCGCGTGGGATACGCCTCGATTGCTGACATCGGCATATTTGTGGAGTGGATTTGGATTAGGGTGCATCCCGGTTGTGCTGTGGAATGGTGCGCAGATCGTTCGCTATGGCAATGAATTTCTAGGCATCCATTTCTGGAACCAGTCTTTGAAACGAGTGTCAGACCCCGTAGAAGATAATCGCGGCACAGTCTTCTATTACGCTTTGGAAGTTCTGAAACATGGCGTTCCGTGGGTGTTATTTCTACCCGTTGGATTGCGGCACGCTTGGGAAAATCGCAATCTCAGTTGGGCAAAACTGGCACTGGTTTGGAGCGGCGTGTATTTCGTTGTGATTTCGGTGATGCAGACAAAGCTGCCTTGGTATGCGATGCCGCTCTATCCTGCATTTGCGCTGATGATTGGCGCACAGATTCAGGAATTCTGGCAACCCGCAATGTTTTCCGATCCGCGCCCGATTCCCAAAGCCCGGATTTGGATGGCAGTGTTTTTGGTTTTATCGATCGTGGCTTGGGCAGGCACAATTTATTACGGCATGAGAGCGCAGCCGGATGTGCAGCTTGTATTCTCGACTTTAGCGTTGACGCTGACCGTAGCCTCGATTTTAGTTGCACGGCAGGATATTCAATTTATTGTGGTGTTGATTTGGGGAACGTATCTGACGCTGCTCGCGCTGATGATGTCAAATCATTGGGTATGGGAATTACAAGAAACGTTTCCAGCAAAACCCGTAGGCGTGATGATTCAGAGAGCAACTCCGAAGGGGCAAACCATCTATACGTCATATTCTTATTTCCGTCCGTCTTTGAATTTTTATAGTCAGAGAACGATCGTCCCTGAAACTCCTGAAGGGTTACTCAAACGCTGGAAAGAAGATGCTCATCCGCATTTGTTACTGGACATGGAAGCCCTGAAGAAGTTGCCGCAGAAACAGATGCAGTGGTTGGGAACGACCGAGAATTGGGTACTGGTGAGCCGAAATCCTGCGGTCAAAACCACCGTAACGGCAAGGAAAAAACCGAAAAAAATGCTCCCTCGATCCGCACGCAGGTAGTGCATCTTTGCATAATTCGATCCGCTGAATCGTGAGAAGAACCAAGACCAAATGAATCGCAACCCGCAATTGATTTGGCAAGTTGATCTCAAGGAGATTCATGATGACTCGATTCTGTGTTCCCTCTCGTTCAATTAGCACGATCGCCAGCCTCGGATTGATTACACTCGCAGGAATTGCTAGTCCTGCACTGGCTGTGATTGATTGCGATAAAACCCCAGATGCCCCTTTATGCACTGGTGAACCGAGACCCAGACCCAAGCCCAAACCCGTTCCTGCCCCAGTTCCGCCTTCTCCCATCGTGCAACAAGTTTTAGCTCGATCCGGTCAAATCCAACAAACGATCGATACAGCTTGGAGCGAATTTGGCAAAGGCGTACTGGCGCAGCAAATCAAAGATGAGCTGGATGGAAAACGCGTTGGCAAAATCATCAAAACCATTCACCTGAAAAATGTCTCAGTCAATCTGCGAGATCTCGCGGTCAAAGAGGTGAAAGCTGGTCCAGGAGCGAATCAAATTAGTGTACGTCTCGTTGCTCCTCGGAATAATGTCAACGCTTCTGCGAATGTGTTTGCATTACCTGATCCGTCGTATCGTGTGTTTTTCGATTTAGAGCTAGACCTAACGCTGAGTTTGGATAACTCTAGTAGTCCAATTCGAGTTGATACGTTCAATGCTCGATCGACCAATCTCGATGTGCGCGGTTCCAATCTCGTCGGCACGGTGACTCAATCGATCGGAGACTTCTTCACTGGGGGTGGCTTTAGCCGCAATATTACTGCTCGCGCGACTCAAAGCATTACGAAAGAACAGTTGGCAGCCAATATTCGAGCGATCGCTGATCGCTTCAGTGTGTTCGCTGGATTGTAATTCTTTCGCTTAAAAAATGAGGTTCTTCTCCTGGTACCGGAGAGAACCTCATTTTCTCAGCTTCTCAAAACTGATCTACGACTCTGGCTCTTGTTTCTCATGCTCCGTGGCTTCATACGCCACTTCTTCTTCGATCACCTCATCGGCTGTAACTGCCGAATCAGAAACGCCAGCCACTTCTACAGGAGAAATCACCGTTGGTGTTTCAGCGATCGTGTCTTCCTCAAATCCGAAATCATCATCTTCATCCGTCACAACTTCAGTCGGAGTTGCAGGAATTGCTGATTCAACCGGAGTTGCAGGAGGAGTTGATTCAACCGGAGTTGCAGGAGTTGTCGATTCTTCGCGAAACTCTTTGCGAACGTAGACTTCTTTATTTTTCTCAGGCTTCTTAAATAAACCAGCGACCGCGCCGCCTACTGCCCCGATCGTTCCCATCACATCCGGCTTACCCACTTCAGGATTGGGATTCCCAAAATCCTCGCGGGTCAAAGGCTGATAGGGTTCGGCTGTGGTCGTCGTTTGCTCTCCTCGATTCAACAAGGATTGCGCGCGATCTTTCACCGTTGAGAACAGTTGTTTTCCTTGCTCGACTGCTTTCGCCGTCTTTTCCGAGTTGAGTGCTTCTGTAAATTTTGCTTGCAATTCAGCAGTCGAAGGCGTGTAGCCCAATCGAGAAGTCAGCGATTGATAGCCAAACCACCCAATCAGCGTCACACTTGCCATCTGTCCTAACAACACCCCCCCGGTAATACGATCGGCACAAATCCAAAGCACCAATGCGTAAAACAATCCCACTCCTGCCAGAGTTAGATCGCCTTTACGATAAATTTCTGGGTAAAAAAACGCGGACATGTAAAGCCCGAAGCTACCCAATGCAACGAATAACGCTAAAAGAAATGTCAGCATTTTGCTGCCCTCAACTCGGAAAAACTACATTAAATGTACTCTGAAGCGCCAGAGTACACAGGTAGGGTTAACAGAACTGCACTAAGCGAGAATTTGATCATCGAGTGAGAAATCAATCTCTTTGCGATCGCGTCCAGTCTTTAAGTAGTCGTTCTGGAAAGAGTCTTTCAGCCCTGAAATCAGATCAAACTCCGGTGTCCAATTGAGTTCGGTGATCGCCTTGTGCACATCTGCAAAGAAATGTTGCGTCCGCATCGGAAAGGCTTTTTTCTTGCCAAAGTCAAACGATTTTGGATCGTAATGCACGATTTTAAGACTGCCTGGATCTTTGCCAACCGCTGTTGCACAAGCTCGCGCCAATCCATCAAAAGTGACTTCTCGTGTACCTGACACGTTATAGATTTGTCCGATCGCGGTTTGATTCCCTAGCACCTTCGCCATTGCCGCCGCCAAATCTTTCACATGTCCAAATTGGGTGAAATGTTGTCCATGTCCAGGAATCGGAACTGGACGATCGCGCACAATGCGATCGAAGAACCACGCTTCCAAATCGTTATAATTTTGCGGCCCATAGATGTAAGTCGGACGAATCGACGTGAACGGAATTCCAGCATCCGCCAAATAAGATTCGGTGTCATGTTTGCCTTTATGCCGACTCTTCGGATCGACGGCATCGCCTTCGACATGGGGCATTTGATCGGATTTGAGATAGACTCCCGCCGAACTCATATAGACAAAATGTTGAATCCGCCCTTTAAACAGTTCGGCTAAAGGCTGAGTATCACTGAGTTCCCGCCCATTATTGTCAAACACGGCATCAAAATCGAGGCTTGCCAACTGTTTCAAATCATCTGCATTCGTGCGATCGCCCGTCACTTGCTTTACGCCTTCGACTGGAGCGGGCTTATTGCCTCGATTGAACAGAGTCACATCATGCCCTTGCTGCACCAAAAGCTGGGTGAGATAGACTCCGATAAACCGAGTCCCACCCATAATTAGAATTCGCATCGCGATCGCGCCTAATTTACAACAAGTTTTATCTTAGGGCGATTGGGGGAGTGGGGGAATGGGGAATTTCTGCATTCGCTGCTGTGCTGTTCGATTACGATCGCTGGAATAGCTTTGTCAGAAAAGCGAGGGGTTTTCCCCAAGGATTCGGATCATCACTGATAGACTTCGGAACAACATCCCTGCACAGGTCTTGGTATTGCTTGCCATTTGGATTGTATTTAAGATAACCATCGAGCCACTGACACCCTTGCTGTTGCAAGTCATCTAAGTCGAAATTCCAGAGAATAGCTGCTCCATCTTCACCCGCAGAAGCAAGCAGAAGATGACTCGGATTTGGACTGAAACTGATACTCTTGATCGGGCTGTTCTGCCCTTTCAAGGTACTCAGCATTTGTCCGTCTAGATTCCACAATCGGATCGTCTTGTCTTCACTCCCCGTCGCGATCGTCTTGCCATCAGGACTAAAGCTCACACTGTTCACAGAACCACTATGCCCTTTGAAAGTTCTAAGAAGTTGCCCGTCCAAATTCCATAATCTTGCTGTCTTGTCACCACTACTTGTCACAAGCAGCTTGCTATCAGGACTAAAGCTCACACTTTCCACAGACCAGTCATGACCTTTAAAGGTTTTGAGAACTTGCCCATCCAAATTCCACAACTTTACAGTCTTGTCATAGCTACCTGTGGCAAGCATTTTACCGTTGGAACTGAAGCTCACACTTTTTACAGACTCATCGTGTCCCTTAAAGGTTTTGAGAACTTGCCCATCTAAATTCCACAACTTTACGGTCTTATCGTCACTGCCTGTCGCGATCGTTTGACCATCTGGACTAAAGCTCACACTGGTCACAGTATAATCATGCCCCTTCAAGGTTTTAAGTTCTTGCCCTTCTCGATTCCAGAGTTTGACTGTATCGTCATAGCTAGCTGTCGCGATCGTTGTACCGTCCGGACTAAACCTGATAAACACGACACCGGACATATGTCCTTTGAGGGTTCTGAGAACTTGCCCGTTTCTATTCCATAGCTTGACTGTGTTGTCCTGACTACTCGTTGCGATCGTCTGACCATCGGGACTAAAACTCACACTATGTAAGCGGTCATCATGCCCTTTGAGAGTTTTCAGCCCTTGACCTTCAATGCTCCATACTCTTGCTGTACCATCATTACTGCTTGTCGCGATCGTTTTGCTATCAGGACTAAAGCTGAGACTCAGCACATACTCTTTATGTCCATTGAATACACCCAGTTCTTGCCCCTCAATGCTCCACAATTGAGCAGCATTCTCACTCGCGCCAGCAATCATCTTGCCATCGGGGCTAAAGCTCACACTAGAGATTCCCCGACCCAGCCCATTGAGCGTTCTCAGGACTCGACCTTCAAGGCTCCACAGCTTAACCGTATTGTCACTACTGCCTGTGGCAAGAATTTTACCGTCAGGGCTAAAACTTATACTATGTACAGTACCACTATGACCTTTGAGTGTTTTAAGGAGTTGTCCATCTTTACTCCACAGTTTCACTGTTTTATCATTGCTGCCTGTCGCAATTGTTTGACCATCAGGACTAAAACTCACACTGAAGACAGGGTTGCTATGACCCTTGAGCGTTTTGAGTAATTGCCCATCTCTGCTCCAGAGCTTGATTGTATTGTCAAAACCGCCTGTTGCGATCGTTTTACCATCAGGGCTGAAACTCACGCTGTTGACATAAGATTCGTGCCCTTCAAACGTTTTGAGTAATTGTCCATTCAAATTCCAGAGTTTAGCTGTGTTATCCCAACTTGCAGTCGCGATCGTTTGACCATCGGGACTAAAACTCACACTATGGACAAAGCCAGTATGTCCTTCAAGGGTCTTGAGTAATTGACCATCTTTGCTCCAGAGTTTGGCTGTATTGTCTCCACTGCCAGTCGCGATCGTGTTGCCATCGGGGCTAAAACTCACACTATTGACAGCAAGGCTATGTCCTTCCAGTCGCGTGCGTTCCTTCACCCCGTAAATTAACTGGTGCAGCGTTGTCGCAACCTGCATTGCTGTATTGTCGATCTGAAGGTTTGCTTGTTTGATCTGTTGTCCTGCCTTCAGCCCTGCGAGTAAAGCTTCAATCTCCAGATGAGATGAGAACAGATTTAACGCGCTGAGGCTTTGAGCATTTAACTCCGCATTGACTTTTCGCTCGATCGCTTCTTGTCGCTGTTGAAAGGCAACCCCCGCAGATCCTAATGCTAGTAACGCGAATGTTCCGACCCCAGTCAAAAATGCTTGTTGCCGTCTCGCTTCTTTGCGCCGTTGCTTGCGCTCTGCCTCACGGCTTGCATTCACATACTGTCCCTGTCGTTCGGTCGGTTGCGGGTGCTTTCCTGTCCCGCGCAGCAATGCGGTTTCTGCGGCTTCTAAATCTGCTCCTCGTAACAAATAGCTCTCGTTGCGCTGATGTTGCTCCCACTCGATCGCTCTAACTTCCAAGCGAGTATGCGATTTCACGTACTCTAAATCCGTCTCGATCGCAGTTGTTAACTGCTGAAACCCACGATCGAAGTCATCCGATTCTCGAAAAAACAGCCAGTTATGTCTTGCGAGTGCCGGATGAGTTTGCCCAAAGCCTTCGCGATACACAATCGGCACAAGTCGCTTGTTATGTTTGACCGCATGATTGATTTCACGAGTGCAGACTTCTGACGCGATCGAATCTGGACTCAAGATAAACACAAAGGTCGCAGTCCCTTCAATTCCACGCTCAATCTCCTGCCACCAATCTGCGGTCAGTGGAATATCCTGCCAATCCACCCAAGTTTCGCGTCCTTGGTCTTTCAGCGCATTGTGCAGCCGCTCCACAAAGAGCTTATCTTTCCGAGAATAGGAGATAAAAACATCAGTCATGGCAGCAAAAGCGGTTTTCTGCTTGGATAAAAAAGATACTAAATTCTACTTGCGTTTTACGGAGATGCTCGAAGCATTTTTAGGTCAGCGATCGAGTGTAGTAGGGAGTGGAGTGATGGAGAAACGATAGAGTACTACAAGCCGTCTTTTGAATCCAAGCTACGCCTGTTTTAGAGTTGGAACGACCTGTGAACGTGCAGTTTATGAAGATTGGTGTTTCTCTGTTTGGACTTTCGATCGCGTCTTGTTTGATGGCTCAACGTGTAGCGGCGCAGGAAACGCAGCCGATTACGATTCAGTTTCGCGGCATGGCGGGGCAGCAAGTTTTTCGATGCGATGCCGCTTACTCGCTTGGGACACCTGCGATTTCTGTTAACCCAACTGATTTTCGGTTCTATGTCTCGGAAGCCGCATTGATTGATGCTCAGGGTCGCACAGTGCCCGTTACCCTCACACAAGATCAGAAATGGCAGTATCAGAATGTGGCATTGATCGATTTTGAAAACAAATCTGGCATGTGTTCTAATGGCACGATCGACACCAACGATCGCATTGTTGGCACAGTTCCAAAAGGAACTTACAAAGGCGTAAAGTTTACTTTAGGAGTGCCGTTTAATCTCAATCACAATGATGCTGCGATCGCGCCTTCTCCGCTGAATCTGACTTCGCTCTGGTGGAATTGGCGAGCGGGCTACAAATTCGCTCGAATTGACTTCACGCCTGCGATGTCAGCACATTCCAAGCATGATGCTCCAGGTAAAACGCCTGCCCATCATCGCGATCGGGCTGGATTTATCATTCACTTGGGAAGTACTGGCTGTATGGGTGGAGCACAAAAACCAGAAAGCTGCAAAAATCCCAATACTTCAACGATTACTTTGAATAATTTCAATCCAGAACAAGATGCAATTGCTGCCGACATCATGGCGCTCGTTGCCAATACAAATCTTGCAAAAAATCAGCCTGAAACACCACTCGGCTGCATGTCTGATCCAAAAGACGGCGATTGTGCTGGAGTGATGAGAAACTTCGGTTTACCTTGGAACGGACAACCTGCCCGTCAAACCTTCTTTCGTGTTGCTCCGAAACAATGAAGCGCTTTCTCACGTTAATCGTTCTGGCAGTTCTCTCATTCTGCTTGTCTGTGGGATTGAGTTCGGCTCTTGCAACCGAGCGCTATCAATGGAATCTGCCGGATTGGACACCCACGCCTATTGTCCCGGCAGATAATCCCATGAGCAATGCCAAGGTTGAGCTAGGACGGCACTTGTTTTATGAAAAACGCTTGTCGATTACAGGTGAGTTTTCTTGTGCAACGTGTCATGAACAATCGAGAGCATTCACCGAGAAGAAATCTGTCTCGATCGGAGCAACAGGGGATTCTCATCCTCGCAATGCGATGAGCTTAACCAATGTTGCCTACAATTCGGTACTCACTTGGGCAAATCCCAACTTGATCAATTTAGAAGATCAATTGCTCGTGCCCTTGTTTGGAGAGCATCCGATCGAGATGGGCATGGTCGGCAAAGAGCAAGAAATCCTAGCAATGTTGCAGAACGATCCGAAGTATTCCAAATTGTTCAAAGCTGCTTTTGATGGAGAGGTCAGCATTAAAAATTTGGCAAAAGCGATCGCAGCTTTCGAGCGCACGTTAGTATCATTCAATTCGCCTTACGATCAGTATCGATATGGAGGCAACGATCGCGCCATTTCAGATGCAGCAAAACGGGGTGCAGCCTTATTTGAAAGTGAACGGCTCGAATGTTTTCACTGTCACGGGGGAATCAATTTCTCGGATTCTGTAAAACATTCGCGTTTAGCTTTTCATGAGATTGCGTTTCACAATACTGGGCTTTACAACCTAGATGGAAAAGGCGCTTATCCAAGCAATAACACTGGAATTCAGGAAATCACACTCAAACCCTCTGATATGGGTCGATTCAAGGCTCCGAGCCTCCGCAATATTGCTTTGACTGCACCCTATATGCACGATGGCTCGATCGCATCTCTCGAAAAAGTAATTGAACATTACAAAGCAGGCGGACGAACGATTCATGCAGGCGCATTTGCCGGGATCGGCAGCGAGAATCCTTTCAAAAGTTCATTTGTTAAAGGGTTTCAATTGAGCGATCGAGAAAAGCAAGATCTCCTCGCTTTTCTGCAAAGCTTGACTGATGAATCGTTCATCCAAAATCCAGCGTTTAGCAATCCAAATTCCTGAGGATTGCAAATGAAAGACTTTATTCTGCTGCTCTCTCAACGATCCTGTTAAGAGAGCAGCAGAATATCTTTGACACTTCGAGTCAATCGTTACTTCTAGAAACTAAACTGGGTGCGAACATTTCCTACAAACACGGTCGGATTACTCTCGAAATTGTTCGCGTTAAAAATCGCATAGAACGAAGGCACGATCGCAATATTTCGCGTCAACGGATAGTAGTAAGACACTTCTAAATCGTACTGCGTTCCACCATCACCTCCACCTGACAGTAAAAATTCCCGACCATCAATGTAGTCATGTGGCATCACAAACGAAATCACGCCCAACGCCCCTTTCTTACCCAAATCCGGGAAACCCAATCCCGCTTGGAAAGATTGCACCTTCACATCACCACCCGCGCGCACAGGATTCACCGGATTGATGTTGGTACGTCCATAAGAATACCGCCCAAAAATTCCAAATCTCGGCGTAATCAACCAATCAAAGTTTGCAATAAACGCATCCGAAGTTGACTCTCGGACTCGCCCCCCAAATCCATCATCTGCAAAACCGTAAGGCAACGGTTCACCTGCTGAACCTCCTGCAAAGCCATTCGTCGGGTCAAGATTCGATCGTGTATACAAAAACCGGAAATTAAAGCTAGGACTCGGAGCATAAGCTAATTCAGCACTGAGCGTATTTGTGCCCTTGAATAGTCCTCTAGCCGGATTGCTCGAAGTATTGAACCCCGCAGCAGAGTTGAGAAATTCTGTATTCTCAGCTAAATAAGCTGCTGTGAGGCGTAGTTGTTTATTAATGTTCCAAGCAACGACCGCTCCCGAACCGCGATCGACTGCATTGGACAACGTACTTCCATTCGAGTTAAAGCTACTTGTCCCTGTCAAGTAAAAGGTAAACCGATTTTGATCAAAGTGGCGATAGAAGTTGACTCTCGGACCAACAACAACTCGAACTGCATCATTGAGCGGAAACGAGTAAAACAACTCACGAATTGCTAGTCCTGAATTCGGAGGCAATCCGGTTTGATCCAAGAAAGGAGTTCCCCAAGAGTTAAAAAAGCCCGAAGATACTAACTGATTGGCTGGGGAGTTGCCGTTTCCAGAAACAAGCTGAGTGACTAACTGATCTCGCCCTGTAAACGAAGTGGTTAAGTTTAAGAACGTATAGTAGCTAAATGTCGGATTTACATTGCGGCGCTGAACCCGCGAAGGCACTCCACCCGCTCCTCGCACAGGCGGCGCAAAAGCACTATTTCCCCCGCCTGCGGGATTTCGTTCTGCGGTGATATCTCCACTGGGAAAAGCGCCCGTGAGATTAAACCAGACATTCCCGGTGAGCTTTGTCGTGGTTGAGAATTGTTGTTTTTCGAGCGTCGTTACTTTTGCTTCTAAAGCATCGACTCGACCTCGTAACGTTGCAAGTTCTGCAGCAAATTCTTCCTGCAGTTTCTGTAGTCTTGCTAAATCTTCTTTCTTGACCAAATCGGCAGTTGCAGCCGCAATCAGTTCATTCACTCGATCGAGACACGCATTTAACCCGGCGGCAAACTCGTATCGCGTCAATGCCCGATTGCCGCGATAGGTTCGGTCAGGATAGCCTGCAATACATCCATATCGCTCAACCAAGGATTGCAGAGCTTGAAACGCCCAATCGGTCGGTCTCACGTCTGAAAGTTGCGAAACAGAAGTAACCTGACTCACGCTTGCAGGCACAGACTTCGATTCAGAAGTCTCAAGCTGGGAAAGAGGAGCAAAGCGCTGCATTCCATCCGCTGCTGGTTTTTGCTCGATCGCTGATTCTGCACTCACACTCGAAGCGAACCCAAGGCTCGCTATCCATGCAGCAGCCGGGGCTAACAGAAGCCGCTTATTCATAGATTTATTCACTCCACCACCACCCGGATCGTATCCGGTATACAGACTTATTACTGACCTAATAAATACAGCGAGCACAATTTAATCTTCTGTAGTGCTGTATACATACTTTTGCTGGAGAACAGCATTTCCTAACTTTCCGCCTCTGTCGTAAGTAAGGCTTCTAACTCTTGAATTTCTTGTACGACTCGCTCCTTACTCGCGATTAAGTGATACTGAATGGCTTGCATCGCGGCGAGAGCATCCCGCTGGCGAATCGCTTCTAAGACGCGGCGATGTTCCCCGCGAATTTCTAAAACATTCGGGTTATGCTCGATCGTTCTCAATCTCAGCAGCGCCATCTTATCGAACACCTGATCTAAAATCTGCACCAGCCACGTATTACTAGAACTCTCCGCAACTGAGCGATGAAATTGATAATCCAAATGCAAAAGCTGATACGGAGTGAGCGAATTTGCGGGAGTCAAACTTGCTTTTTCTGCTTGTTGCAAGGCGCTTTCAATGCATTGAATTTGCTCATCACTCGCAGTTCCACACGCCGCAGAAACCGATAATTGCTCTAGCGCAATCCGGCAATCATAGAGTTGGATTGCATCCTTGATCGATAACACTGCGACTCGCATCGCTCCCTGAGCATCAGTCGTCACCAAATGATCGCGTTGCAATAACCGCAGGGCTTCTCGAATCGGCGTTCGGCTCACTTGCAACTGGTCGGCAAGTTGGGTTTCAATCAAACGACAGCCAGCAGCCAGTTCCCCAGACAGAATCGCACTGCGCAACATTTGATAGGTCTGTTCATGAAGCAATTGAGCACGTTGGAGAGATTGACCAGACATCAGCACAATAGAGTCCTCGCTCTAAAAAACTTGATAAGCGATCGGGCAATATTTTCGACGCTAAACCACAAAAATTTACTTCGTAAACGTTGAAAGCGTGAATGGTCGAGTTTCTTCATCATTCATCTTTCAAACTGGCAGGAAAGGGAAGTATATAAAAATTTTTATATTAGTTTGGAAATCATCCAAGCGCTTAAGAAACTCTAAACCCAGTAACGAAAGATACAGAAAGCAGGATAGATGATCTCAATAATGCTCTAAGGGAAGTTTTGTATCCTGTATGCACTACAAGCCTTGTTATTTACGGGCTTCGTAAGAGCAGCGATGCTGTACTCAATCCGCAACGCCTTCACTCAGCGCGCTATCTTCCTAACCCTACAACCCATCTTATACATCTTTGCGGATTTTGCGGTTTCGCTGACATTTAACGCTGGAGAATGATTGTGAGTAAGATATCAAGACGTTTATCAAGCCTATCCTTAATTGCGGCATCGATCGTGGTTTTCGGAGGATGCGCCTCTCAGCCCACGGCTACGGCTCCAACAGGCAGTTCTGCTAACTCGGCTAGCCCTGCCGCCAATCAGCAAGGACTCAAAGCCGTTCGCGTGCAACTTTCGTTTTTGAAACAGAGCTTAGATGCTCCCTTGATTGTTGCCATGAACAAAGGCTACTTCGCTCAAGAAGGCTTGAATGTCTCCTATGAACGAGGATTCGGCAACGCAGACACCATTAGCAAACTCGGGACTGGAAAATTTGATCTGTCTTTCAGCGACATGTACAACGCGCTGGAATTCAATGAGAAAAACCCGAATGATAAAGTGATTGCGGTGGCGGTGACGCAGAGTAGAGCACCTTTTGCAATTTTGACCCTCAAGGAGAAAGGGATTAATTCTCCCAAAGACCTCGTTGGCAAGAAGCTAGGCGCACCCACCGGCGATGGGCCTCGCAAACTCTTTCCCGTGCTCGCCAAGGAAGTCGGCTTTGATCCCAAATCTGTAGAGTGGACGACCATGGAACCCCGACTTCGGGAAAGCTTTTTACTTCAAGGTCAAGTCGATGCGATCAGTGGATTCTCAACCTCTGCATTGCCCAGTCTGCTCAAAGGCGGCAAGAAGCTAGAGGACATCAATATTTTCTACTACAACGACAATGGCATGGACTTTTATGGCAACGCCATTTTAGCCAAAGCCAGCTTTGTCGAGCAAAATCCTGACACCGTGAGAGCATTCGTCAAAGCTTACATGCGTGGCTTGCAGGATGTGCTGAAAGACCCAACGGCAGGACTGGATGCGGTCATGGCATCAGATGATTCAAAGCTGATGGATCGCGAAGCTGAGAAGGTGCGACTACAAGTTGCCTTGGAGCGGATGTTTATCAGTCCTGAAGTGGAGCAAATCGGGCTAGGCAGTGTTGATCCGGCGCGGCTAGAGAAAACCTTGAAGCAAACCGCCGAAGGGTTTGGCTTAAAAACGACGCCATCTGTCGCAGATATTTATACCGACAAGTTCTTGCCCCCGAAAGAGCAGCGGACTTTGCCCAGCGATCGTAAACCGTTGTCCTAACCTCGTTCACACCAGGGCTGAACTGTTCAGCCCTTTTTTCATTTACATCTTGAGGAATTATGCAGCCACAGGTTGATTCTCTATCGGTCAATTCTGGTTCGTCATCTGGAGAGCCATTATTGGAGTTTGATCGGGTTGGATTGGAGTATCCGTTTGAAGGGAAAATGCGACGGATTATTCAAGAAGTGAATCTCTCGATCCAACCAGGTGAGTTTGTGTCGTTTGTCGGTCCCAGTGGATGTGGGAAGACTTCAATTTTGCGGATGGTCTCAGGCTTGAGTCCGGCTCCGATCGGGGAAATTCGCTATCGCGGCACACCGATTAAAAAGCCCCTGCGCAATACTGGAATTGCCTTTCAGAATCCAGTCATGCTGCCGTGGCGCAATACGATCGACAATGTGATGCTGCCACTCGAAATCGTCGATTCGTACAAGAAAAACTATCGTCAGCGCAAAGAAGAGTATGTGCGCATGGCGCAAGATCTGCTGGCAACGGTGCGCTTACAAGATTTTCAGAAGCAATATCCTTGGCAGTTGTCCGGTGGGATGAGACAACGGGCTTCTTTGTGTCGATCGCTGATTCATAGCCCAGAAATTCTGCTCCTCGACGAGCCGTTCGGAGCATTAGATGCTTTTACCCGCGAGGAAATGTGGGGGATGCTGCAAAACCTGTGGATGAAGGTCAAATGCGTCGGTATTTTGATTACGCATGACTTACGAGAAGCGGTCTTTTTATCCGATACCGTCTATGTGATGGGCGCGCGTCCTAGCTCAATTATCTATGAAGTCAAGATTGATCTCCCCCGTCCAAGAACCTTGGAAATGGAGCTAAGCGACGAGTTTAATCACTACTTTGCCAGCATTCGCAAACACATTCAGCACAACTAGCACCGATGGAAAAATTTCTGAAATCAAAGTCAGCAGGCTTTGTGTTGCCCTTCATTGCAACTGTTGTCCTCTTCATCGTCTGGGAATTGGTCGTGATCATTTTTAAGATCCCGCCCTTCAACTTGCCTGCACCCACCAATATCCTCAATGCTTTGATCAATTTTGCACCGCAGCTCACTGTCAATGCGATCCGCACGCTTTGGACAACGATGCTAGGGTTCATTATCGCCGTTGCAGTCGGAGTGGTACTTGGATTCATTATTGGGTATTCACGGACAGCTTATCTGACGCTGTACCCCCTGCTTGTGGCATTTAACACGATTCCCAAAGCTGCATTAGTGCCGCTGCTCGCCATTTGGTTTGGCGCGAATGCAATTCCAGCGACGTTAACTGCATTTTTGCTGGCTTTCTTCCCGATCGCGGTGAATGTGGCGCTCGGATTAGACACCGTTGAGCCAGAAATGAAAGATGTGCTGCGGGCATTAGGCGCAAATCAGGTCGAAGCGTTCCAGAAAATTGGTTGGCCTCACACCCTACCCTACATTTTTGCATCGCTGAAAATTGCCGCTTCATTTGCATTTATTGGAACGGTCATTTCTGAATCCGTGGCTTCCAATGCAGGACTCGGCTTTTTGATTGTGCAGGCCACCTCGGATTTCAATGTTCCCTTAGCCTTTGCAGCGTTGCTGATTCTGGCACTGATGGGAATTTTGCTGTATGGCTTTTTCGTTCTAGTTGAGAAAAAAGTAATTTATTGGGCGCGGTAGCCCATCTCCTGTATAATCAATTCAGTTTGAAGGGGAGTAGCTGCTGACATTTGTTCAGCCCGCTTGAGTCAACATACTGGCGATGAGCCTGGTTCAAGCGACAAGAAGCTTTTTTACTTGGAAGCGAGACCTTCACTAAGTTCACGAATTGCAGTGAGCTTGGTGAGGTCTTTTGTCTTTCATCAAGCTTGCTCAGTTCATTATCAACTGACTGAGAGGAAGCCTGATGTTAGAGGCATTTACAGCTGGATTATTGTTTATCACGATCGGGGAATTGGGCGATAAGACGTTCTTTATCTCGATGTGTTTAGCAATGCGACATTCGCGGCGGTTTGTATTTCTGGGATCAATGTTGGCATTAGCTACCATGACGATCCTTTCGGTTCTACTTGGACAAGCTGCGAATGTTTTGCCTCAAAGTTGGGTGCATTACGGCACGATCGTGTTATTCACAGTGTTTGGATTCAAAATGCTCTACGATGCCAGCAAAATGAAGCCGGAGTGCCAAGACAAATCGCTGCTGGATAACTCGGAATGTGCTTCTGAGGCGGAGAAAGAAGCCATAGAAGCGGTTTTCCAAGCAGAGGCAAATCTCAAGAAGAAAACCCGTCTTGCAATTATGTTGGAAGCCTTTACGCTGACCTTTATTGCCGAGTGGGGCGATCGCACTCAAATTACCACGATGGCACTAGGAGCCTCGAAGAATTTAATCGGAGTGACGCTCGGTGCAATTTTGGGACATGCGATCTGTTGTGCGATCGCCGTATTTGGCGGTCGATTGATCGCGTCTCGAATTTCAGAGCGAACAGTGACGATCGTGGGGGGCTTATTGTTCTTTGTGTTTGCGATCGTAACTTGGGTACAGCCTGCTTAACTTCTTCTTTACTAAAACCTGCACTGCTCAGTTTCGCAGTGCAGATTCCTCGCGATTGCGCCCGCACTAGAATGATCATTTTCTCGAATTCCGTTACTCTACCCCAAGTTTTCAAGTTCTCAATGATTTTCCTTCTCAAAGCTGAGTGACCTTCTCTCTCAAGGAAGGTCGCTTGAGCTAGAGACATCCTATATATTGCACATAGATGGCAAGCATCTACACGACAGAACGAAACCGTTAAAACAAATTACTGAAGAATTCTATCTTTATTCAAAAGACCTTTCCAGAAATTTACAAGCGATACTGTTCCTGGCTTTGAGGGCAATCTCACCAGGATAGTTGCCGGACGTAATCATGCGGGTTTACAGCAGTTTCTATCAGCAATGAACCATCAAGATCGAGGACTTACATCACCCTCACCTCCGGTTTTTTCTACTTCTTAAACGGGCAGTTCAATCGCGCCTAATCGCAGTCGAACTAATCCACAAATGGCTAAGATGACTTGTGCATAATTGTCTTTTCTCAACCGCACAATCTCTTTGGCAGCACGGAAGATTTTGAGATGACGCATCAAGTGTTCAATCAAAATGCGTTCTCCTGCAAAAATGCGATTGGCTTGGGTTTGCGCTTCACTCAGTTCCCGTCCTTTTGGCTTCTTGTGTGGAGTGCGAGTGCGGTCTGCCCCTTGATAGGCTTTGTCTCCCGCAAACGTTTGCACGTCTTGAAACTGGGACTGCTGTTGCCGGAACAAGGTGATATCGGCACTCGGACCGGGATGGGCAACGATGGCATCCACGATATCGCTGCCATCGGGCAAGCCAATCACCGATTGTTTGTAAGTCGTTTGCTTCTTTTTGCCGGAGTAGTATTGTGTCTGTTGGTCTGAGTCACCGGGTCGTTGACGCACCTGCTCCGTACTATCGACTATCAATTCCCATTCGGTCAGCATTTCTGTAACCACAGACCAAGCTACCTCGCACTCTTCAAATTCCTCAAACAGGCTCGCTGGCAAAGCTTGGCGCAAAAACTGCACCCAATAGTGCATTACCGCATGAGCTTGGCTGGAACTCACCTCAAACGTTAAGCCTAAAATCTCAAAGGTTGGATAGTGTCGCAAGTAGTATAAGCACAACAGAATCTCGGTTTCAGCACTCAGCGTTGTTGGGCGACCTGCTCCAGCAGCATTGACCCGAATCTTTCGGCTGTTCTGTTGGGCAATGGATTCTGCTTCTAACTGTTGGAGATACCGCAGTCATCGCGACAATTGCTCATATTCAATTCCTATTAATGAGCGACTGCGATGCGGAGAAGTCTGGATATAATGAAACAAGTTTTTCATTCGATGGTGAGCGGTAAAAAATCCGTTCTACCATCTTTTTTCTGCCTAATTTAATTTTTGAATACGTCTAAACAGGAGATTATCACTATGGGTATTCTGGCTTGGGTTATTTTAGGACTATTAGCTGGAGCGATCGCCAAAGCAATTTATCCTGGCTATCAAGACAGCAACATTTTAGGAACAATGCTTTTGGGAATTGTTGGTGCTTTTATCGGTGGCACCTTGTACACCTTGTTGACTACAGGAACGTTATCCCTCAGTGCAGTAGGCTTCACCCTGCCTGGACTATTGATTGCAGTAATGGGTGCTATCGTTGCCTTGTGGCTCTACTATGCTTTCGTCAGCCGCCGAAGAATCTACTAGTTCACCACGTTGATTTTGCAGGGTGAGGTTGTTTCAGGTAGATTAGGCAATGAACACTCTGAAACATTGTCATGCCAAAACGTCAAATTCGACTCACTGATGAACAGCGCCAACGTCTGGTCGAGATCACCAGTAAGGGCAAGGTTGCTGTCCGAACCTTTAAACGATCGCAAATTCTCCTGCTGAGTGAACAAGGGTACAAAGACCAAATCATTGCTGAGCGTGTGGGTGTGAGTGTGGCAACGGTGGAACGTACCCGTCAGAAGTTCGTGCAACAGGGACTTGATCAGGCAATCACTGAGAAACCTCGCCCTGGCAAGCCGTGCAAACTCGACGGAAAAACCGAAGCCTTTTTGATTGCCACGGCTTGCAGTGATGCACCAGATGGACGTGCTAACTGGACGATGCAACTGCTCGCAGATCGCTTAGTCGCCTTGAACAAAGTCGAGAGCATTTCGGATGAAACCGTGCGGCGCATTCTGAAAAAAACAAACTTAAGCCGTGGTTGAAGCAGCAGTGGTGTATCGCCGAAGTGGGTGCTGATTTTGTCTGGCGCATGGAAGATGTACTGGAGTTGTACAAGCAACCCTACGACGAACAACATCCGGTCGTTTGTGTCGATGAGCGTCCTTGTCAACTGCTGGTCGACAAACAACCCTCGATACCTGCTGAACCCGGCAAGCCAGAACGCGAAGACTTTCAATATGAACGCAATGGCACCTGCAACCTGTTTGTTGCCTTCCAACATCGCGTGGGATGGCGGCATGTAGAAGTGACCGAACGCCGCACTAATGCTGATTTTGCCCACTGGCTCAAGCGACTCGTCGATGAGTGGTTCCCCACGGCTACGAAGATTCGGTTAATCCTCGACAATCTCAACATTCACTCGCCTGCTGCGTTATATCAAACCTTTGAAGCACAAGAAGCACGTCGAATTTTGGAGAAACTGGAGTGGCACTACACACCAAAGCATGGCAGTTGGCTGAATATGGTCGAAATTGAACTGTCCATTCTGGTCAGACAATGCTTAGACCGTCGCTTACCTGACCTTGAAACCTTGCGCCAGGAAGTACAAGCTTGGGAGCAACAGCGCAATGCTCAAAAAGCAACGATTGATTGGCAGTTTACCAGCACGGATGCCAGGGTTAAATTGAAGCGACTTTACCCAGAAATTTCACCCTCATAATCAACGTGGTGGACTACTACTAACGTCATTGAGCGAAGGTAAGGATTTGTCGTTTTCGCTGCAGCAGTCTTTCTACACCTAGTCCTAAGACTGCTGCGAAAGCGAGTATTACTCAGGCCAATCCACGACCGCCGGTATTCGCAGGAATACTTTGTTCAAAACTGAAAAAATTACCCGGATCGTATTGTTGTTTCACCCGCTTTAATCGTTGCCAATTACCTCCGTAGTAGGCGGTTTGCCAGTTTTTAATCGAGCGATCGCAGTAATTCACATAGCATCCCCCAGTAACATACGGCTGCATGGCTGAGCGGAAATTTTGCACCCAATTGATATGGGCAGCTTGCTCCTGCGGTTTTGTCCAATATGCTTGATATTGAATGTTCCACTTCACTTGGCGATGGCAGAACGCTGTGGCATCAGGGGGAATTTTGGCGATCGCGCCGCCATAACTATCAAATTGCAGCACAACATTTCGACTGGGTGCTTGCTTGAGGAATTTAACAACCGTGGCAATGCCCTCTGCATTTAATGGACGAACAACATAATCAGAAGCATTCTTAAATTTCGTCTGTGAACCATGCCAATGAGCTAAGCGTTTTGGATAATCTGGCTTTAATCCAGCAAAGGCATAGACTGCTTCAAGGTAAGGCAATGTCTCGATCTCGGTTTCTTTCGGTGCGATCGCGAATAAAGGCGCGAGCACAGTGCGTAATTCTGCTTCGGTTCCCACAAATTGACCCACGATATAGACCGAGTTTCCGGGTGTGAGTTTCAAAATGCTCGTATGACGATCGTCACTGTCTGGTGCAAAAGCTTGCCATTGTTGAATCACCCGTTCTATCTCAGTCGCATCCCATTTGAGTTGATAGATGGTGACTTTATCGATCGCATGAGTTTGAAACTTGAGCGCAGTCACAATGCCAAAATTTCCACCTCCGCCACCCCGCAACGCCCAGAACAAATCAGCATTCTGAGTCGCATCCGCAACAATGAGTTTTCCCTTAGCCGTCACCATTTCTACGGCTTGCAAGCTATCGCAAGTCAATCCTTTCCAGCGAGCGAGTAATCCATAGCCGCCTCCGAGCGTTAATCCGGTAATGCCTACCGTCGCACAAGATCCACCTGGAATTGTGACCCCCTCTGCCGCAAGAGTTTCATAGATCGCAACGAGTTCTGCGCCAGCTTGGATGGTAGCTTGTCCTGTAGTGCGATCAAATCGAATCTGCTCCATATCGTTGAGATCAATAATCAGCGCATCATCTGCAACCGAAAACGCCTCATAACTGTGTCGTCCACTCCGAACTCGTACCGGAACTCCACTCATTTGCGCCCAATTTACAGCGTTGACGACATCTTGCACAGACTGACAGAAGACAATCAACAGCGGCGAGGCAGCAAATCGCGCATTGAAGTTCAGCCGCGCATCTTCATACCCTGCTTCGCCTGCGTAAATGACTTTTCCAGTAAGTTCAGCCATTGCATTGTTCCAAATCGCTTGCCTTTCATAGACACAAACACACTGAGGAGCATTTCAGAAAATTCGCAGAGGATAATGACAGTTCAGCTGTCAAAATTCCCTAAGTACATCGGGCAAATACTACATTTCAAGTTGCGTTGCTTCAATCATCATGCCAAGCTAACGCATCAGCAATCTGTTGGGCAAGCGTGAGGGGACGAAATGGCTTAGTAAACACAGCAGCGATTTTTAAATCGTGGAGATTATGTTGCTCTGAAGCTTGCACTTTAGCAGTCATCAAAATGACAGGGATAAGCTGGGTCTCAGGATTTTGCTTAAGGTGATGTAACGTAGCACAGCCATCCATATCCGGCATCATCAGATCCAGCAGAATTGCATCCGGTTGATGTTGAGTCGCGATCGCAATTCCTTCTGCACCCGAACTTGCCGTTAAGACATTCCAACCTGCTCCCATTTGCAGACCGAGTGTAGCGATCGCTCTCACATCTTCTTCATCATCCACAATCAAAATTTGCTTGTTCATTTCTAATCTTTGGAGGTCTGATATTCACAAAGTAGCAATGAATCGAGGAGAAGTCGGGGAGCTATTCTTAAATCGTTTCATCGCTAAGCGGCAATTCAACATGAAATGTACTGCCCTGATTGACGATGCTTTCAACCCAAATTCTGCCGCCATGTTGCTCGACGATGTTGCGACAGATCGCAAGTCCTAGTCCAGTTCCTCCCTTTTGTCGGGCATCCGAGGCATCGACCTGCTGAAATCGCTCGAAGATGGTCTGGATCTGATGAGCAGGGATGCCTCGTCCTTGGTCACAAACACTAATACAGATGCTTGAAATCGTCGATCGTGCCTGCATCCAAACTTGATTGTTAGGTTGTGAGAATTTGATCGCATTGCTGAGCAGATTGGTTAAGGTCTGCACAATGCGATCGGGATCTACTGTGAGAAACAACGATAGCGGCTCTGTGATCAGTTGAATGTTTGAGCCATTCGCCATGGATTGCATTTCTTCGGTGGCTTGTGTCATTAAGTCGGCTAAATTGCACGATCGTAGATTCATCGTGATTTTGCCTGAGCGAATTCGTTCGAGATCGAGAATGTCATTGATTAATCGAATCAATCGTTCAGCATTCTTGATGCCAATATTGAGAACCTGTTGCCCTTGTTCGGTGAGGTTGCCTAACTGTCCGCTGCCGAGTAGATCCAGCGAACCCATCATTGAAGTTAGCGGAGTCCGAAGTTCGTGGCTGACCAAGGAAATGAATTCGTTTTCAAGGCGTTTGCGTTCGGTAATGTCATTCGCAATCAGCAGCGCATAGGATGTGCCATTGAGGTCAATGTGATCAACCGAAAGTAAAATATTTTTTCTAGTTTGAGAACGAGTGAGCAATTCAAACTCTAGATTGTGAAAAGCAGTCCGGGTTTGAAGCCGACGCATGAACGCATCAATATCACGACCTAGATGTAATTGCGCGATCGTACAACCAATCACTTCATCCAGCGAGTAGCCGCTAATGCTTAAGAAACTAGAGTTGACTTCGATGAATTGACCTTCAGGAATGGTCACGATCGCGATCGGGTTTGGACTTTGCCGAAAAATGGTTGCAAACTTTTCTTCTGCGTGTTGACGATCTCGGATCTCTTGCTGGAGTTGTTCATTTTTCGATTGCAGTTGATTTTGTAATCGCCGCAGTGTTAGATGTGTTTCAATTCGAGCCAGCACTTCTTCGATTTGAAATGGTTTTGTAATGTAGTCAACGCCGCCCGCTTGAAATGCTTTTACTTTGTCGTTGACCGCTTCTAAAGCACTGATAAAAATAATGGGGATGTCACGAGTGCGATCGTCGGCTTTAAGCTGTTCACAGACTTCGTATCCATTCATCTGCGGCATATTGACATCGAGCAAAATGAGATCCGGCGGCATCACCTGTGCGCCTCGAATGCCCGTGGAACCCTTTGTCACGCTCCGAACTTTGTAGCCGCGATCGATCAGCATTGTTGAGAGCAGATTGAGATTTTCCGGGGTGTCGTCAATGACTAAAATGTCAGCTTTCGGCAAATCGGACTCGGTCATTACACAACTTCAGTGGAACGCTCATCAGATTTTATGACGTGACCGTAAGTCTCCAAAGAACCTTCATCAAAACAAAATTTCTTTTCTCGATGTTGTTCCAAATTTTTTCCACCTGCAAATTTCGGATTGATTTGTTGATCGCGCTCTCCCGCACAGGGTTTAAAACCCCGTGCTAACTGTGCGAAGTCCCTGAAGGGACTGCATCGCTGTATTCCGGCAGTCTCTTTAGAGACTTCGCACGGTTAGACCGTGATTTTCAATCACGGGCGGGAGAGCGCGATCAACGTTCAACCGAAATTTACAGGTAGATTTTTTTCAGCATCTCCCCGACTTTTCCTCGATCGTTCCTTACTTTAAGGGTCATCAGCAAGTTAAAGCTGATGTATCCAATTCAGAACTTTCTCAGAGGTTATTATGTTGCATCATATTTCGGTTGCCGTGAATCAGCCATTACACGTTGGAAATGTACTAGCAGAAGTTTTACAAGGTCGTTGTTTTCCTTTTCCGCCGCATCCGGGAAGCTATATGGTAGTCGTTGGAGACGAGTATGGAACTGGAATCGAACTTTATCCGGCGGATACTCAACTGACTCCAGGGCTAGAAGAAGTTGAATTCTCTACTGGAAATATGGCTCAATCGTTTACTTCGATTCATGCAGCGATTTCCGTTCCTACTTCTTTAGAGCAGATTGGAGAAATTGCAAACCGGGAAGGCTGGCTGGTTAGACTGTGCGATCGCGGCCCCTTCAAAGTGATCGAATTCTGGGTGGAAAACAAGTTAATGCTTGAATTTCTCACGCCTGAACTGGCGAAGGACTATTTACAGTTCGCACAGCCAGGTGTCTTTGAGGCATTTTTCAATCAAGCTGCCGCCCAACTCGTTGAAGCTTAACTATTACTGTTGAACATTACTTGGAGTGAAAGACATCATGTTGACAATGGAAAGAATCGAAGTTGCTCCTCAAGAAGCAATGCTCAATCTCATTAGTGGATTCTGGATTGCTCGATCGCTCTATCTTGCAGCCAAGTTAGGAGTTGCCGATTTATTTGACGACCAACCGAAAACGATCGCTCAACTTGCCGCCGGAACCAATACTGATCCGCGATCGCTGTATCGACTTCTGCGTGCTTTAGCCAGTATTGGTGTCTTTACTGAAGTATCTGATCAACAGTTTGCGCTGACTCCGCTGGCTGCAACCCTCAAAAGTGATCATCCAGCTTCAATGCGGTATGCAGTCATGGCGCAAATGGGATACGACCATTCTTTAGGCTGGAACAATGGATTACACAGCTTGAAAACAGGCGAGATTGCGTTTGATCAGGCTGCGGGAATGAACATTTGGCAGCACTTCGCTCAACATCCTGAAGATGGACACATCTTCTCACAATCGATGTCGAGTATGGGAATTGCGATCGCGCAAGCGGTGACTGCAAGCTATGACTTTTCTCAGTTCAATACGATCGTTGATGTCGGTGGAGCGCAAGGCAGCTTAATTTCTACGATTCTGCAAGCGAATCCTCATCTTAAAGGCATTCTGTTCGATTTACCCGAAGTGATTGGGAATATTGAGGACGATAGAAATCTTCAACGGATTGCTGGAAATTTCTTTGAGTCTGTTCCAACGGGGGGTGATGCTTATGTGATGCGATGGATTATTCATGATTGGGATGATGAAAAGTCCTCGATCATTCTGAACAATTGTCATCGAGCCATGCCAGATCACGGCAAATTGCTGCTAGTTGAAAGCATTCTTCCACCTGGTAATGAACCATCTCCAGCCAAGTTGATTGACATGATTATGTTATTGATGACGGGTGGAAGAGAACGCACTGAAGCAGAATATCGATCGTTGCTGCGATCGAATGGCTTTGAACTGACACGAGTCATTCCCACACCTTCAATGCTCAGCATTATTGAAGCTGTCAAACTTTAACGTATCTCCTTCCCAACCGTTATGAAGCGCCATTTTGCTCTCCTGCCGTTGACTGTTGCTCTCGCTTTAGGCTCCAGTGCCTGTCTGAACATTTATGCATCTGCTCCATCTTCTAAAAGCAGTCCGGTTGAAGTAGCATCTGCTCCACCCTCTAAGAGCAATCGTTCGGTTGAAGTTGCACAGAACTCGAATCAATCGGTACAAGTTTCTCACGATGCGAGTAATGTTAGTTCTGACAACTCTCAATCAGAGCAAATCGGGGGCTTGAGTCCGTCTCAGCAAGCTTCACTCAAATCGTTAGGGATTGAGATCGCAGTTCCAAGCGCGATTCCAGCAGGCTATACGGTCATCAAAGTTGATACCGAACCTTGCCCTGAAAATGCGTCTCGTTCAGAGAAAGGCACTTGTCGGTTTGGGCCACAATACGGCATTGTTTATCGCAATGCTGAACAGAATAGCTGCTTTGCCATCGAAGCGACAGGCGGCGGAGTGGGTGGTGTGCCGAGAGAGTATGCAGCGAAAGTCAAGACCGAGTTGTTGGGAGAAACTTCGCTGCTATTTGGTCAAGAAAATGGCGAATTCAAAACGCCTTCAGCAGAGCAGCTTGATTCACCACAGCCCAATTTATTAACGGATTGGGCAGGTGTGGGTCCGTTCTATCGCATCAGTGGAGGCGATACTGCTCGGGACGCTTACTACAAAGGTGGATCACCTCTGTGCCAGAATACGATTACTCCAAATCAAGCGATTGAGATTATGCAATCAATCACTTGGCTCAATTAGCTTGCTGTAGCGATCGTTGCTGATCTTGATCGAGCATCAGATTGTGTGATTCTCGGATTGAGAAAGCTCGGCGATTTCGTCAAAGCCAAACTGTTGAACTAGCTCGGTTAATGCTATCGCGATTTGCTGCTCAGATTTTGGAATTTGCTGAATTAATTGCAAAATTTGATCAGCATCTACCGCGAGCGATGCTTGATGTAGTTGGGCAATCCAAGCAGAAGGCATCGAATCTAGCATCTCACGAGTTAGTTCTAACGTTGGTTCAGTTGAGGGTGTTGTCTCTTCCTCGTAGACATAGTTCACACCAAGATGCTGAGCTAATTTCTCAAATAAGTGAGCTTCTCGAAACGGTTTTGCTAATAAGTCATCACAGCCAGCCGCCAAGATCGAAGCGCGTTGTTCTTCAAAGGCACTGGCAGTTAACGCTAAGATCTTCGATCGAGTCTGAGCCGATTCCAGCGCGCGAATTTGTCGAGTTGCTTCGTAGCCATCCATGATGGGCATTCGCATATCCATCAAAATCAAGTGCGGCTGCCAGTGTTGCCATTGTGCTATCGCATCTTCTCCATTGATTGCTGATCTCGTTTCAAAGCCCACCATTGTGAGCAATTGTTCTACGAATTCTCGATTTTCAGCGCGATCGTCTACGACTAAAATTCGATAGCTCGATTGTTGTGGTGTAAGCTGCAACACCCGTTTTGAATTCAGCATGGGTATAACATCTTTGGGATTCGCGATCGCGATTTGAATCCCAAATGAAAACGTTGATCCTTGTCCGACTGTCGATTCAACCTGAATATCACCGCCCATCAATCGCACAAAGCGACGACTAATCGTTAATCCAAGCCCAGTACCTTCTCGCAATTGGGAACCGCTATGAGTTTGAATAAAGGTGCGAAATAGCTGGTCAAATTCTTCGGGAGCAATGCCTTGTCCCGTGTCTTGGACTTTGAATTGGAGCATTGTTTCGGATTGCACCGTTGCTTCGAGCGTAATGCTGCCGTGGTCTGTAAACTTCATCGCATTGCTGAGCAAATTGATCAAGACTTGTCGGAGCTTGTTTTCGTCGGTTTGGATGTACTGCGGAAGATTAGGTGCGATCGTAAAATTCAACGCAAGATGCTTTGCCTTTGCCCGCATTAAAAACATTTCTTGTAGCGTGTACAAAAGATGATGCAAATCAAAGGAAACCAGGTTTAACGTCGTTCGTCCGGCTTCAATCTTGGACATCTCCAATACATCATTGATCAGATCTAGCAAATGTTCACCACTGCGATTGATAATGGCAAGCGAATTGCGTTGTCGATCGGACAGTGCAACCTCACGCTCCATCAATTGAGCAAATCCAAGAATTGCATTCAACGGCGTTCTCAGTTCATGGCTCATGTTGGCAAGAAACGTACTCTTTGCGAGATTTGCTGTTTCCGCCGCTTCTTTCGCGATACGTAAATCGGCTTCGGCTTTGTATCTGGCTCGTCCGATCGCAATGAGTTCACCCACCAATCTGAGGCTGTTAATATCCTCCTGACTCCAAGCTTTCTGAAAATGAGTCGTGTCCACCCCCATAAAGCCCGTTACGTTTCCCTGGTAAATCACGGGCACTGCCATTAACGACTGAATCGACTGTTGCATAAATAACCGTCGTTCTGGAGAGTCCGGAATCATTGCGATATTGGTCGTATATAAGGCTTCTCCTGAAAGAATCTGCTGGTGTAGAACGGGAAATTCAGGAACACTCGACCCTCTTGCTTCAGGAGTTAAGGGAGCAATATTCTCACCACACCATTCGTACAACAATTGACATTCACCGTGATTGTTCCAGTACTCGAAGATGCAGCCGCGCTCTGCACCAATATGGCGAGTAATCAGCTCCAAAGCTTCCCCAATTGCGGTTTCTGCATCTTGGTCAATGAACTGTCGAGAGATTTGACTGAGTAAGTTATCGAGTCCAGCGCGACGTTGCAGTGATTCTTCGGCAGCTTTACGATCGCTGATATCCACAATCACGAACTCAAAGCAGCCTTCTTCTAAGCTCGGACGCAGCGAAAACAAGCCCCAACCTGTTGAATCGTCTGCTCGATGCAATTGCGTTTCTAAATCGCGTACTTCTTCGTTTTGCTGAAGAGCATTCAACATCAACTGCCGTGCCTGCGGATCAACCTGAAACTCGCTGGTGTAGCGTTTATCAATCAAGTCGCTTGCCGATTCAAGCCGCAGAATATCCGCACAGCGTTGATTCGCATCGAGAAATAAACCATCTTCGATGCGGGTGCGTCCAATCCCAACTTGAGAATTCTCGAACAAATGACGGTATTTCAGTTCACTCCGCCGCAGCGCTTCTTCGGTTTGTCTGCGGGAGGTAATATCGGTAAAGACAGACTCTAAAACATTTTCGGCAGCATTGATCGACAAAGTAAACATTCCCCATCGCAATGATCCATCCCGATAACGAAACTGCATTTCATAGTTCGTGACTTTGCCATGCTTTTGAATTTCATCGAGAATGATGTCTCGATCGCTGAGATCGGCATAGAAATCGATCGTGTATTTCTTAGCAACGACTTCATCAGCGCAATCGTAACCAAGAGCCGCGATCGCATACGGATTTGCTTCTAGAATTAGCCCATCTTCTAAGCGAATTCGGTAGATGCCAACTTGAGCGGTTTCAAACAGATTGCGATATTTGAGTTCACTGCGCTGTAAGGCTTGTTGTTGCGCTTGGAGTAAAGCATTCTGATGCCGCAATGCTTCTTCGGCTTGTTTTTGTTCAGTGATGTCGGTTTGCGTTCCAATCCACTCTTGAATCTTGCCCTGCTCATCGAAAATGGGGACACCTCGCACCGCAAACAATCGATATTCACCCGATGCTATCTGCACCCGTTGTTCAACTTCATAGATTGTTCCAGAATTGACTGCGTCTAACCAAACCTGTGCGGTAGGAGCGCGATCGTCGGGATGAACGCTTTCAAGCCATCCCCAGCCTTTTGCACTTTCGGCGCTGCGTCCCGTGAGCGCACACCAAAGCGGAATATCTTCGACTACTTCTCCTTGAGCATTGGTCATCCAAACCGCTTGAGCCGTTGCGGTGACAAAGGCACGATATCGACCTTCACTACGACGAAGTGCTTTCTCAGCACTCTTACGCTCGGTGATATCTCGAAAGAACGAAATCCGCCCGTAATATTCGCCTGTTGGAGACTTTACTGCTTTACTATGGCGTTCGATCGTTCGTCCATCTTTCAACAAAAGCTCATCGTGCAGAACTTCATCTAAGTTCTGATAAAGCGCTTCGATGTCTGCTAAAAAAGCTTCTGGGTCTTCTACCTGATCTGCAACCATTTCTGCAATCTGACGCGAGCTTCTAGCCGTTAGAATTTGTGGCAATCGCCAGATTTCACAGAACTTTTGATTGTAATCAACAATGTTGCGGTGTTCGTCTGCAACTAGGATGCCATCGATCGAGGCTTCTTGCTGAGCCTTGAGCAACGCATTACTACGTCGAAGTTGTTCTTCGATCGCTTTTTGCTCGGTAATGTCTCGCATCATTGAAGAAACGAACTTCAACGATCCATCTGGATTTTTGTGCGTCATGATCACTTGAGACGTTGGAATCTCTTGTCCATCCGTCCTCAGCAGGCGCGTTTCGCCCATCCAAATTCCGTGTTGTAAAGCAATCGGAAAAGCTTCTTCCATCAGAAACTTAGCAGCTTCGGGGGAATGATAGTCTAGAATGCGTTTCTGTAAAATGTCTTCGGTCTCTCCAAACCCCATGACTCGGCGGGTTGCAGGGTTGACATAAAGCGTTCTGCCTTCCGCATCGGCAATTCCAATCAAATCAACGGCTGACTCTAGAACAGTAATCAAATCGTCGCGTTGGAGTTGCGGAACTGAATTAGAGGCGTTACTCATAGGTTTAACCTTCTAAGCAGAGACTTGCAGCTTGATACAGCGCTTGTACAGTAAATCCATCGACTGGATATTGCACAATTGCAAATTCATACCTCATTGGGATGGCTGAGAGTTGTTTTTGCAAGGCTTCTTTTGAAGTGTGAGAAAGTGCAATCGCAAATTCTCCATTCCCCCAATATCCTAAGATTGCTGCGTTGTTAAAAGTCATTTCTAAATGTTGACTTAATTGTTTCAAGGTTTGATTTCCAGCGGCGTGACCTTGTTGAATATTGATTTGTCTGAGTGTTGGCAGATATGCGATCGCAAAACAGCCCGATTGGGTTTGTGTTATGAGCGTCGCGATCACTTGACTCGAATGATATTGATTGGAAAGTCCAGTGATCGAATCTTTAGTGGACAATGTTTGCAGCAATCGAATTCGCTCTAATCGTTGGGTAATCCGTGAAATTAATTCGTGCCCAACCACAGGTTTAACCACATAATCATCGGCTCCCGCTGCAAAAATTTGCTGAACCGTTGCAGGGTCTTGATGAGCAGTGAGGAAGACGATCGGCAAACTTTGCCAAGTTGGATTCGCTCGAATCGCTTGACAGAGTGCGACTCCATTGAGTTGCGGCATCTCCACATCCAAAATCATCAGATCCGGATTAACGCTGGGTAGAATCGTCCAAAATTGTAAGGGATTCTCGATCGCCGTGACGCGCATTCCCCAAGGTTCAAGTTGTTGCTTTAACGTGGCGAGAATGATCGGATCATCATCGACTGCGAGAATGTTCCACGATCGAATCGAAGCAGGTGTCGTAATGGGTTGAACTTCAATTTGAACTTCAATCTGCTCGATGCTCGACTGCTCAATCTCCAATACTTGACTCAACTGTTGAACGAGCAACTGGAGTGCGGGGTGCTGTTGAGAATTTAGCTGTCCTGAAAAAAGTTCCTCAAGCTGACGCGCAATCTGAGTGCCTTCGGGACGCTCGAACATTCCCAATACGCCCGCCAATTTATGCGCCGCTCGTTCTGCCGCTTGCTGCATATCCTCGGTTAACGTCTCAGTCCTCAACGCTTGAACGGCTTGCTGTAGCACTGTTAGGCGTTCTTCCATTAACCCACGATACTGATTCCAAAGTTGCGCTACCGCTTGATTGTATGGTTCAGAATCGGGGACTTCGGGTTCAGAAACCGGAGAAGCGATTGTTTTCGCGTCATCGATCGTCGTTTTCTTCTCTTCTTTTCCGATGGTTTGATTCAATCGATAGCCTAATCCGTAGACATTCTCAATCCAATTGACTGCACCGACGGCTTTTAATTTCTGTCGCAAGCCTTTGATATGGGATTTAACGCTGTCTTCTTGCGGGGGATCATCAAACGTCCATAGATGCTCAATAATGTCTCCACAGCTAAATACACGGGCAGGATGACGCAGAAATAGCTCTAAAAGGCTATATTCCTTCGGGGTCAGCGATAATAGTTCCTCGGCATAAGTAACTTGGCACGATTGCGGATCAAGCCGCAAATCTCCAACTTCTAACAGCGACGCTCCCACAACACCGCGTCTCAGGAGTGCTCGAACTCGTGCTTGTAGTTCTCCCAAGTCGATCGGCTTGACTAAGTAATCATCTGCTCCTGCATCCAATCCTCGAATGCGATGTTCGGTTGCATTTTTTGCGGTCATCAACAAAATTGGCGTTTCACAGCGGCGATCGCGAAGTTGCTGACAAAGTGAAATGCCATCGAGTTTGGGCAAATCCACATCGAGCAGAATTAAGTCATAAGTGGTGCTTTCTGCGCATTCCCAGCCGATCGAACCATCATCAGCAATATCAACTGCATAGTGATGTGCTTTGAGCGATTGCGCAACTAAATTCGCGATCGCCTCATCATCTTCAACAATTAAAATCCGCATCCAATCCCAACATCCAACGCTGATTGCATTGTACGGGTTCACGATGCGAGGAAGCCTTACGGAATGCAACAAGTCCCCTAGTTCTCCCCGATTTGACTTTATGCGAGCGAGTCTTTTCGGAGTGCTGAAAATTCTCTTTTTGAGCAAGTTTCTCCACGGCTTCTCCCCGATAAATTGATTCAATTCAAATCAGTTCAGGAATGCGACGGAGACACAACTTAACGCTGCCACCGATAACATTCAGAACCAAGTCACAAATTAGGGGAACATCCACGCTTCAAACTCTCAAAGAATTGCTACAAAACGCACAGTTGCAACAGCAACTCAAAACCACAGCCAATCAAGCAGAAGTCATCGCACTATTAGACCTCCTGCACGAATCAGTTTGAGTGAGTAAGCTCGTAGTTGAGTAAGCCTGCAATCAGGTTGAAGCGTAGCCCAAAGCGCTTGCGTCGATTGCGATAGCGCTCCGATAAGATGCGAAAGATCTTCAGCTTGCGAAAGGTGTGTTCTACCGTGATGCGAACTTGCGCTAATTGGCGATTGAATTGCCGTTCCGCTTTGGAGAGGGAGCGCTTGCGCGACTTTTTGACTGGAGTACACCTGTAAGCATGAAACTTGGCGATGCCTTGATAGCCTCGGTCTGCGACCCAGAGTTGCTCAAGTTGAGTCGGAAGTTGCGAACCCTTGAAGATGCGAAAGTCATGTTTTCGCCCTTTGTCAAAAGCAGTACAGATAATCATCCCGCTGAGATAGTCCACAACCACTTGAGCTTTTAGCGTGTGCCATTTCTGCTTGCCACTGTAGTAAGGTCGTTGTTTTTTTTGGGCGTTCAATTGGACTCTCACTCACATCGACGACGAGGATGTTCCATTCGGTCTGGGCTGAGTGCAGCGCTTTTTTACCTGGCAAGCAGAACTCACCCGACTGAATCAAGATGTTTTCAATCTTGCGGACAATGCGTCCAACCGTCGTTTCATGAATTCCCCAACTTTGCCCGATGTGGAACTGGCGCTCAATCCTGTAGGAGGATTTCCCTCCGTAGGGAATTGAGTAAGATGGTGCGATATTCTCGCCAATATGCCATCGCAATGAGCAGTTGGTCTTCGACACCAAACTTGCCTTGTCCGCCACGTTTCCCCTTGCGCATGAGCTTTGGTTTAGCGATCGCACTCGGAGCCATAGAGGATTGTTCTTGTGCCAGACAGGGAGAATGCGATCGCATAATTTAAGGAACGATGCTTCCATGAGACGAGGTTGAGACGGGAGCCGATTCAAAGGGAAGTTTGGACACCTTTGGGTCAATTTGGGGAGCCAGTTCGTAGATATTGCGATAGCCGTAGTTATACAAGGCAATGTAGGTTGAGAGATTGAGGGAAGCCGTTGGGAGTTTTGAAGGAAAAGGTTCTTCAGCGTTGATGAAATTGTTGTTGCAATAGATGAGAATTCGCGCTGATTTGTCAGGAAACGTTTTTTTCAAACTTTCAACCGTAATGTCTGGAAAGCTCAGATTGATTGCCCCTTTGATATGCAGCAAATCATACTTCTCGCGGCTCCGGGCATCCAGGATGATCGTATTCGGTTCACGGCTCATGCGAATAAAGTCGTCCTCAGAAATTCGGCGTGTCTCCCGATGCTTTGCAGCTTCATAGGAAACGCGCAAATACCCTGGCATATCAATTGCCGGATTATCTAAAGGGGGTTTGGGAGCGGCGATCGCTGCCTGATTTCTAGAAGTAGCCAGCATCTCACTGGACAGAACGATGCAAGAGAGGAGAGCCACTGCGAGATATTTCATCACTGTTTCCTTATCAAAGAAGATCGAAGAAGCTTGACTGGCACCCATTTTCCATAACTCTGCTGCAATCCTACTGATAGAGATCCCGTCAGAGCTACTCAAGCTTATCAAACCAGAGAAAAACAAGGCTGGACTATCTCAATCTGTTAACGATCTCACTCGAAGCCGTAGAGGACTTTTCCCGATCCATCTGGAGAAAATCTGACGCACCATTCCCCATCCGCCAGCCAGATACGCAACGGGTGATGAATGAACTTGCCATAGATGAAGGCGAGAACCACGATCAGCAGGAATGAGATCCCCACACCTTGAAATACTTTCCAGGGTCGGGCTGTCCATTGATTTTCCATTGGCGCAAATCTTGAGGGAACGGGCTTAGAATTCCCCTGTTGTGCCTCAAGATTTGCGTAAGCTTCCTGCCGCCGCCGAAGCGACTTCACAAGTTTGCAAAAATCCTCGGTTAACTCAGGGCTCCTCCCAGTATTGAGGGATCAGCTTTAATTGAAAATTTACCCATTCATACGAGGCTTCGTCTTCGCTATAGTTTCTGGCAGTGTAGAGAGCGGTTACGATCGCGGCTCTAATGATTTGGACTTCTTCAGTACCGCATGCTCGGAAGGAATACAAGGTCGAACACCTCGCCTAAACCGATTCCTAATCCAGCGATAACGACAAGATAAATCCATATCTGACGCTGCTCAAACCCCGCAGAACGCAGGCTGAGATCCGCTAGAACCGCTGTCACAAGTGGCAGAAAGACTAAACCCAAGAACTCAAACTTGCTGACAAATAGAAATGCACAGACACTAATCAAAAAGCTCAGGAATACAACGATCAATAAAGTGCGAGAAATCACTCCGGACAACTGCTCAAGCAAAGCCCTGCCCGTTCCAGAAATGATCACGATTGCAAGGATTGCGGCGGCTCCAACAAGCCAGATAATATGATGCGCCGCAAGATACCATCCGAGCATGGCATAAGCGCACCAAAACAGTCCTAACGAGAGCCAGGGCAACGAACGAGAAGATTCGCTATTCATGGGATAAAAGCAATCGCTCAACGAAATGGGTACGAAAAAGCCTCCATGCTTCAGCGTACCGTAACCAAGCTAGTACCGCGTAGATCCGAAGCACGATCGCTAGAATCAGCTATGCTGCGGTCGTCATCGGCGCAGATGCAGACTCGAAATTTATCATCAAACCGATTCCTTCCATTGCCACTGGAATAGGGAACGGGCTTATGTTTTCTAGAGGCAAATTGTGTCGATCACGCTTGATACAACTGAACTTTAGTACGCACGTCCACAACTTGCATTTATAAAATCAAACTGCAAGTTGTGGACATACCGAAAAAAACAGCGGTATCAGTCTTGGTATTCATAGACTTCCCATAGGTTTCTCTTCCCTTAAGAAGCTGTGAATACGCTTTGATATCGCGTCTCACTTATTCGGTTGTAACTCGGTTTTAGGGATGTTTTAGGGAGCTATGAAACTCGGTATCCTGAAATTGATGGGCGATACTGGATTCGAACCAGTGACTTCATCCCTGTCAAGGATGCACTCTAAGCTTAAAAACCTTGATAAAGGAGGATTTTACGAGAGTTGATTTGATTTCGTACTCAAATTGTCCTCAAACCGACACTCTTTTCGGGGCTTCTCGATCGCTAATATGCGCTTCGATTTTGTGCAACACACGCTCTTGCTCTCGGAGTAGTCCGAAAATTTCGGAATGAATTCGAGCATTTTGCTGCGTCGATACATTCAAGTCGTGAATCGCTTTCGACATGTCGTGAATTGCGATCGCGATTTGCTGATTAGAGCCATCAATCTTCAGCATGATCTGACTCATGTTGAACAGATCCTCTTTGCGCTCCTTCCTCAAGTCGTCGATTAAGGATTGCGTCAATGCGCCCTCGGCATCGTCTTTTTTCTTGAAAAACTCGATCGCTTCCTTGAGCACAAAATACAGCAAGGCGAGAGCGACTCCCCCTTCAAACAGGGTAGGCATTTGACCAGTAGTGGATTGATTGGTTGATGTCCCAATTGTCGCGATCGTCGTAGTCATGTTTCAGGGAGCTTAATATTTTCTTCAGCGTTCCCCGAATCAAGGGTGGAATCCGACATCAAGCCGAGTGTAACCATTGGGAATCGGAAAGACTTTCGTTTTCCGAGTTGATGTGTCCCCAGACGGGAGCGATATTTTTGTTATCGTCGCTGTTTTTCCCTCGGTTAGGCAGGAATAGAGCGTGTCTTTGATAAATGTTGGCGCACCGAGCGGAAACGACTCCAAAAGCGGAACTTCCGTCTCAGTCGCGCCATCCCAAAAGAGAACCTGAATATCTAGTCCAACGGATCGGGTGTAAATCGCCGTACCAGCCTTGGGATCAACAAAATCGGGTCGCCCGTTGATGTAATTAAGCGGGCTTTCGCCGAGGCTACCGTAAACCTCCCCCGCATAAATAAAGGTAGTGTCATCGCCGCTACCGCTGAAGAGAGTCCACAATCCCGTCTGAGTCCACAAGACTGGTCGTGGACCAGCCAAGGAACTCAGTCGCGGATCATCCATCCAGATCTCCCAAAGCGTACCAACCCCGGATTGAAGAACCACGATCCCTGTGCGATCGTTACCGATTAAAACAAAGGTCACGATCCACTTATCCCCGCCCCCTTTGTTGACGATGCGACTCTGATCAAAATCAAGCCGCGCCCCTTCGGGAATCGTGTAGATGCGTTTCGGATTTGGGCGATCGCCGCCAATCCAAAGCGCGCCATCTTTGAAACAGAGAATCTTAACTTTTCCGGGTTCGTCCGGTTTTGCCCGTCGCCGTCGAGACTCATGCAGCGCTTCGCGGCTTGGACTGGTCGGTGTTCCGAACACAATCCACTGTCCGTCATTGGTTCGCATTGCTTGCACGTTTCCTGGACTGATCGCCGTGTGAGCCGTTCCCGTGACACTGCGCGTTCCATTGTGATCGGTGTAGCGGAACGTAATCGATCCGCCTGGGCTTGCCGCGCTGGAGGTCACAGCAGAAATGATGTTTTGAGCAGAATTCGCGATCTCCCTGAGTTGATAAGCGACTTCATCCGGGGTTTTATCCACTAAAACCCTCCTGGCAGACTGGAAAGATAGGTCTGCATTGCTCGATAGAGTGTCTTGTGCTGTTCTGGGGTGAGCGCCTGATCTGAGGCAAAAAGAGCGGAATACTCGCGCACGATCGGGTCAACGATCGTTGAACTTGCGGGAGAGGTGACAACGCGGCGACTTCCCCCCAGAACAAATTCAGGACTTGTTCCACTAAAACTTGTCGCTAGCTCTGTTTGAGACGCGATTTCAGAGCCGTTGAGAAATAGAGTGTTTGTCTGGTTTGCGCCTTGCGGATAGCGAGTTGCAGCAATCCACGCGGGATCAAAGAAGTTGATCGATGAAGCGATCGAAACATCGGACCGTCCGAGTGCTCGTCCCTGAGCCTGCCCCAAGTTATTTCTGAATCGTAAAGTTGAAGCCTGATCGTATGTGCTTGAATCGACGATTTCGACCCCTAAATCCGTGCCTGATTGCGGATCGTTGTAGGTTGTCCATAACCCCAGTGTTTGCACCCCGCTATACGTAAACGAAACTGGCATTGGGTTGTCTGTCGTAATGCCGCGCCACTGAGTAAACGTGTTTGAGGTTGAATTGAGCAAGTTTGATTGCGTCCAAAATTGGCGCGCATCGTCTGGGTGCGCTGCCGCGAAAATAAACAGCGTGCTACTTGCCCAGATGTCCGCTTCCTTCAGAGTTTTGATGAGCGTATTGATCCGATTTTGTTGAATGTTGGAGTAGTAGCCAGTGAAGCGATCGAGTAGATCGATCGTCTCAGGCTCAAATGGTTCTGAGGTCGTTAAAAGCGGCGTGTAGCTTGCAATCCAGTTGTTACCCGTGTAAAGAACGCTGGCACGGGAGCGCGCTGAATTCTCAGCCGTGAAGTCGGGGGCAAGTGGGCGATCGAGCCACTGAAAATCGTTCGGGAACGACAGCGATCGCGGAGCGTCGGAATCGTCCCAAGTCAGATACAACTCAAACCGCGTTCCCGCTACGCCGTTAATCACCGCGATCGAGACATCGGTATCCTCTCCACGTAGCTCCAACTCGAAAATATTCGCGTAAGCTGCATCGATCGTGTAAACATCGCCAGTTTTACGAATCCCGTCTACTGGTTCAAAGGCGAATTCGTCATACTCAAGACCCAGCCTGTATTGCTGCGCACTTGTCCAAAGCTGAGTACGATCGGGCATTGCAATGCGTCTGCGGTTGCCGAATTCGTCTTCTAGAAATGGATACAATCCGGCATCGTCGGTATCGATCGACAAAAATAGTTCGTTGGGCTGCAATGCAGGCGCGATCGCGTCGGTACTGAGAACGTTGCTTCCACCTCCCCCAGAACCACTGCCGCCGCTCAGGTTGCCGATTTCGACCCATCCACCCGCCTCTTTGCGATAAACCTTGCCGTTATGGATGTAGTCCGGATCTGGATTGAGGACAAAGCCGATTTCGTCTAAATCTCCGGGGGTTTCTGAGGTCGGAGGAGTTTCAAAAATAATAATTGAACCTCTTGCCCCAGCCGCGCCCCGTTGACCTCTGAGGATTGCCTTGAACGTCCATCCAGAGGATTCAAACTCATACACCTTGCCGTGGTCCGGATCTTCGGTGTCGTTTTTCAAGACGATCGCGATATCTCCGATTCCTGCCGTTCCCGTGGGGATAGTATCAGGCGTGAGAATGCGATTACTCGCAGATTCAATCCATCGCCCCGGTTGTTCTGGAGTGCGCCACACTGGACGAATCACCCGGTCTGATTCATCCTCTGTTGATTCAGGATTGAACCACCACGGCGATTCAGTTTCTTTCAGGTATCTCGCCTGATACGGGCTGACTCGCACCTGAACGGTCGATCGCAGCGCTTCACGAGTCGCAAGCGGTTCTGTCCAGTAGCGCGACGATGCCTCTACCTCAGCATCGGTAAGTGTGCGCGTATGCAGGCATCCATCTAGGGTACTGTGCGAAATCAGTGTGACTTGCGCGCCGTCGTATTCGTAAGCAAAGCAAACCTCGATCGTGCCCGCTGGAATTGTGCCAGAACCAAACGTTTCAGGCGTTGCCGAAATTGCCTCAAATAAGCTGAAATCTTCATCTGCAACTGGAATTGACGAAATCGTTTCGCCCGCACTCCAATTGTCGATCGTAAATTCTTGAGTCGCGGCATCAATCACGAGATAGCCATCAAACTTCTTGATTGTGGCAACACTTGCAACCGTCGATCGCACATAGACCACGGCAAACGGCGGATTGAATTCGGCTTGTGTGTTCCCTGCAATGAGTGAGTCTGGATAGTTCGCCCGAATCGTAGCGTTTGTGCCATTGGACGGATAGGAGCAGGTCACTTTTAACCCCGCACCCGCGCTAAAGGTCACAGGATCAGACCAGTCTGAAGCGCTCGAAATCCCTGCTGCTGTGCCGATCTTGGCTCGAATTGCCTCGGTATCATCTTGTGGTTCATCCAGCGGCTTGAGATAAACCGAACCGTTGGAGTTGATGTAGAGCGGTTGATTCAGCGTGTTTTGCGCTAACCCCAGAACAAGCGAGGGAGAAACCGCAAGGAACGATCGCGAATTGACTAAGCCTGATCGCTTGAGGCACTTCGCACCACTCGCTTGAGGAATTACGATTCCGCGATCGTACTCTGGATAGATTTGATCACCCTTGGCAAATCCGCCCTCCACGTATGCACCCGCCTGCACTGCCAAGCCGAGATTGATTTTGATCAGTGAGCCATTGAGGATTTGATTATCGAGTTGTTCTGGGGTGAAGTTCGGGAAGACATCGATCGCGTAAGCTTCATCCGGCTGCAAATCGTCTTCGAGCATCAAATCAGTTTTCTGGTTCTCGAATAGCACCTCGGTATCAATCCCGCGCATCGGATTGCCGTTGCTATCTTCGACTCTGAGCGCACCTGTAATTGTGTTGACGTAGCCTCGAAACACACAGCGCAACAGCCCTTCAAATAAACCCGATCTGGGCATTTCGTTGAGCGTGACCGCAATCATGACGCGCTTACCTGCCGCGATCGCATCGTCGGAATCATTAATCAGCCAAAACCTGAAGCCATCACCGCTTGAGCCATTGCAGTTATAGGTTTTGAGATTGACGACGGATTCATCGATCGATCTGACATCTTGAGCGCATCCACCTGGATCGTCAGTGTTGACAACATAAGTCGAGAATCCAGCAACAATCAGCCAGTTTCCAGGAGCGGGCGCAGCAGATAGCACGGTCTGATTGTTCTGGGGGAGAAGTGAAGTAGGGTCATACTCAAAGACTTGAGCAAGGCTTGACACTCCGCGCCTCATGCCGGGGATTAGGCTTGCAGTAGGCAGTGCAGCGGGATTCAGAACAATCTCGCTCAGGCTTAAATGTGCGTCGGTCGATAGCTCGATCGTTGTTCCTGGTTCAATTCGAGCGATCGCAACAAAGGATGATGGCGTATTTGTCTCGGATGCACTCAGCACAAATGAATCCCACGATTCGCCATCTAGGATTGCTGGTAGGGTCACAGTTGCTTTTTGATTTGCCGCGATCGTGGCTTGGATCGGATCACTCAGCAGGTTGCACCCGATCGGGTTGCATCCTTGGATTGCGAACCATAGTGTTCTGGGGGTAGTAACCTCACCGCCAGATGTGACGGTGACTGTGGGCGCGGGAAGTTGAGATCTGCCGTTAGCGTATTGAAGAAGCATCTATGAAGAGTCGTGACTGATTCGCTGATCACGATAGCCTTAAAGCTTCAAATCGTTGCAAAATCATCGTATGGATATCAGTCAGTGGGTCAAAAAAGCTGGAATAGCCCTGCTTATCGTGACAATCTCTGTTCTAAGTGCCGTCTCAATTCAGTTTGTTCGAGAAGCCTCGCGTGAGCAATGCCCGCTTGAGCTTGCAGCGACGGAACCTGTTCAGAGCTTTTGGAGATATTTTGATACCGATTCTGAGGCGGATGCGACTGGGCAGTGCCAAGAATATGCAAAACGATCGACCAATAAAGATGTCATTACTTCTTGCTCAAGCTGTCGCGACACAGAAGGGCTTCCAGAATGCAGAGCAGGATACTATTGCGACATCACGCTTCGATTTTTGCCTTGAGAGAACATCAACGAATTTCGCGGGAATCCTAGCAGCAAGCCCTTATTCAGCAGAATCATGACTGCGATCGCTCTTTCATTTATTGTGTCGATCGCGCTTCTTTTATGTGCGATCGCGCTGGTTGTTTCGGACTTCTTAGCGCTTCCAACACTGTTTTATACGGTTGCTTTGGGTAGTGCAGTTGCTACGGTTTTACTCTCAGGTTTCGTGATTTTTCGAGCCTATCAAATGAATTCATAGTCGGACTGGAACGCCCGCGCCACGCAAGACGGGATGCCCGCAGAATTCAATTAATTTTCATGTCTCTCAAAGTTAAAAATACCGACCTTGTGACTTCGATCACAGGTGCGATGCCGCTTGCTTTTCTGTTGATCAGGGTGCTCACGGGGCAGACTCCCACGCTAGACGCGCAATCCGTCATCACTGATGTCGTCTTGCTGATTGTTTCGTGGTACGTGGGCAAGTAAGATGACCTATCTACCCACCGTTCCGAGTGACGACGAGAAATACGCCTATTCCACTCCGAACGGTCGGTGGATAGGGTTTGTGGGCGCGATCGGGCTAACGACTTTTGCCGTAACCTCGATCTCGTTCATCTCGAAGCATCCAGCCTTACTAGGCTATGGCGTGTTTTGTTTGATTTATTTTGCCAATGTGGGATTTTGCGCGATTGGTGCATGGTTTGCTCGAAACTTCAACGCCCTTGAACATGAGCAAGTACGATCGCGTTTTTCTGATTATGTTCCGACTGTCGATGTCTATCTGCCGAACTGCGGCGAAGACATTCAGGTTTTGGTCAATCAGTTCAAGGCTGTAAAGCAGCTTGACTATCCGAATTTCAAAGTTTACGTTCTCGATGATGCTGGACGCGATGAAGTTCGCATCGCAGCAGAGCTACACAGCTTTGAATATATGTCTCGTCCAAACAAGGGAGAGCTAAAAAAAGCGGGCAATATGCGCCACGCATTCGCCCGCTCTCAAGGAGCATTGATTTTGGTGTTTGACGCGGATTTCGCCCCGCGCCCTGATTTTCTCGCTGAAACCGTTGCTTATTTCGCTCGTAATCCCAAACTAGCGATCCTGCAAACACCGCAGTACTTTCAATCCACCCCAGAACAAACAGCGATCGCCAATGGTGCAACGTTCCTGCAAGAAGTGTTCTACAGACTGATTCAGAACTTTAGAAATGCTTGGGGTGCATCAGTGTGCTGTGGCTCGAATGCAATTTACCGTCGCGAGGCTCTTGCCCCTCACGGTGGCGCGGCTGCCGTCGAGCGCAGTGAGGATGTGAACACGGGAATGATGGTACTGAGAGATGGTTGGACGATCGAGTATTTGCCGCTATGCCTCGCGAAAGGACTCTCACCCGATACGGTGAAGGGATTCTTCAACCAACAATACAGATGGTGCTCAGGCTCAAAACATCTGATTACATCTCGTCAGTTCTGGACTCAGCCAAACGTCAATCTACTGACGAAATTCTCCTATGTTCTCTCGATCCTCTACTATTCGACTTCAGGACTAGGAATTCTCTGCTTTCCCTTGCCCTCACTGATCAATGTGTGGTTCTATCCGCAGGATTTAAGTGCAGGTAACTACAGTTTGGTGTTTCCAGCGATCGCGGTTTCCATTATTGCTCGCGGGGTGTGGGCAAAGAATCGATGGGGGTTGCCAGTGCTAACAACCTCGATCGCGGCAAGCTACGCGCATCTATCCGGGATTATCGATGTTCTGGGGGGCAATGTTGCACCATGGGTTCCAACGGGGGCGACTGGGGCAAAATCGACAAAGTACGATCGCTTTATTCGCATGATTGCATTCATTCCGCCTGCACTATTAGCCTTGATGGTTTTAGGTTTAGCAATTCATGATGTGCCTTGGCGATCTGAAACAGTTCCGTTGCTATGGATGAGCTTACAGGTCGTTCTGTCCTGGTTAGTTTTGCGAGAAATTCGCACTGAGCTAGAAGATTGCGGCTAAGATTCGGTATTCATTCATGGATTTTCAGGTTCAGGCGGCAAATAGCCGCTTTTTCTATGCTCTTGCTACTCGTCCCGATCGCGATCGTTGCTTCCATCCTCATCCCGAATCTGATCGAGTTTTTGAAGCATCGATCGCTTGTTCGGCAACTCCGAAAAGCCAAGCCTATCAATACGTCTGACTGTCGATACAATGCCCATAGTCGGTATCTTTGGTGCGCGGTACATCCAATGGCGAAGACTTGCGATCGATGCTCAGATTACCGCGAAGCGTAGTTTGGATTCCATGCAAAAATCCCATCCATCCACGGGACAAATACAACGTCAACTCCCAATAAAGTTGTAATTGGATGAGGGATTCTAGAATCAGGGTGAAGACTGGGACGCATTACGGGCAGATCGAGGTGGAACCTAATCACTTGGGCGTGCAAGTCTCTGCCAATATAGACCACTGAAGGATACTCACCGTATCGGTAGCACAAGGCATCCATGTGATGACGAATCTGCTTGATGATTTGCCGATCATCAAATTCAATTGCTTCAAATGCAAGACTGACTTTCTTGTGAGCGGTTTCCTGTAGTAGTTCTCTACGCTTTAGCCACCAAATCGAGAAGCAATTAAGCCATTCTTTCCAGTCAGCATTAAGCCATTCCCAGAAATCTAACGACTTGGGTTCATTTAGCTCGATCGCGTTGTACCAAGTAACCGACTCAACTTCGTTTCTCACACCAATCTTGACTCGACTCATGCACTACCTCAATGAATGCAACGAAGATCGTGCACTCACCGCAGGCGCACGATCGAGCTTAATCATATCCCCGGATTGCGGTTGAATCTGTACCTGTTGCCCACCTTTACGAACCTCGATCGATGGTGGCTTGTAAAGGTCTTTGAACAAGTCGCGCACTTCTTCGATCGTTGCAACTCTCATGTTTTAGATCCAAAAATTAGCATGGAGCCATCGTCGCAAGCATCTCGCAGTCGGGTTGTATCCCTCAATAACAGCAGCGATTACGAAGCTGAACAGCAGCGCGAAACCTATCACGTTTGAAGGGCGAAAGTATGCACCCATAAATAGAAAAGATGTCAAGAGCAAGGAATAGCCCGTTGCTCTCCCAAAAAACCGATTCATCAATAATTCCCTCTCCCTTTCATGCTTCTTGGTAGAACTTGCCCTAGCGTTAGCTCGAAATCCCGACGATCGTTGTTATTCGCTTTCGACGGCTTCGGCGGCTCTGGCTTTTTGGGCAGTTTGCGACGGTAATTTGTCACTGGAATTGTGCGATCGATACCTGCTCGAATTTGTGTGTTCTGGGGGGCAACGATTTCGGGATAGTCGTTGACTTGCCCTTGAATCAGGATGGTATTCTCAACGCTGATTACCCGTGTTTGGTGGCTTCGGTGTCCATCATGCAACGAAACGAGATCGAACGGTCGGATCGCAAAATTGGTGGGAATCGTCGCGGAATACTCGATCGATTCCATCACATCTCGATACTTCAAATCGGTTTCTGCACCGCGCAACGCCTGACGCAGATATTTCGCATGAGGGAAGTTAAGCGAGCCAGCAGACGGATCAAACTGATCGTGTCCAGGTGTGCAGAGAATATACTCAAATTCGTCTTTCTGGAAGATATTCGGATCGCCTTCTTTCTTCTCTGGTTCTTCCTTCTCGTACAAATCTGGCAGTCTTTGAGCAACAGGAGGACGACCGTCGTTTGTGGAAAAGGTGCGACGGGAGGTGTACTCCCCGAATGCCGCACCCTGAGTTGAAGACTCCCAAGTATGCTCGATAAACGAGTCGTAATCAAGCACAATTTCTTTGAACGGACGCAAGAAACGATCGGCGATCGTCTTCTGAGACGGCAAAATCTGAATCGTTTTGTAAGTCTGGCGTTCCTCGCCCTGGGTCAAGTCGGGTAAAGGTTCTTCAGGCGTTGAGTCAGGATTGCGCGTGTTTTCAAAACTATTCGAGTAGGTGAGATGCGCGATCGCAAACATCGGCTCTGCAAAGTTCGGATTTGCCACGGGCACGATTTCGGAAGTGCCATCAGGGTTACAGCGTTTCTCATAATCGACCGGAATCGGCTCCTTGCTCGCATCTTCGTAGATTGAGCCAAACGTGATCAGTTTTTTCTGATCGACTGAGTAAATCGGAAATTGTTTAAACCGGTACAGAGACTCACGATAGATTCGATCGTTATAATCCTCGTCACTCTCGCCTGCTTCTCTCGGTCCAATAAAGTCGAGAATTTCGAGCTTATCGGATTCCTGCATGAATCTGCCCGATCGATTGCCTGTAGTGCGAGATCCCAGAATGTAGCGCGTCTTCTCATCGAACAGCGTTTCGGTGCGCTCGTAGGTCGTTAGCCCCCAGAACGAAAGCGAATCTGCAATGATTGGACCTCTCTTTCGCCCAGAGTTGCCGATCGGCGTTCCCTGCTCAGAGTCTTCCATGACTTGATCAGAGTTGAACACTGCACCGTAGACTCGACGAATCTTCAGCATTTCAATGCCGTCGTGCGTCGTAACGATCACTTCTTCTTTGGATGGTCCCGAAGTATCGATCGTCATGTTCATGTTGCGAATCAGCGGGAATGTTTCCGGTGGAAACATCGGATTCTTATCGCCGGATTTAAACGTCTTGACTTTGACTTCGCGTTTCTTCCATTTGACTTTGGGCGGGGTCTTTGCCCCTTGGGTGTCTTCGCCTGTTTCGGGGTCAGATGGCTCTGAGAATTTGCCTGTGAGTTTCACCGCTCGATACTCGACGGCGTAACCTTCAACGCCTGAAACGTTCTGGCAGTCGCCTTTGTAGCTAATCGAAATTTCAGGCACTCGATAACTCCAGTTCGCACCCGAGTTAATCGATCGCGCCCTGACTGCGATCGGACTATTGAAGTCCATCAGCGTGCCATTTTGCCGCTTTAGCTGATCTGCGACCTCAAAAAATGACGTGGTATCGCGCTGCGTGGCATCTTTGGGGACGGGAATCTCCCAATCTCCAGCCACGCTGACTGATCCAGGTGATCCACCCGTAAAGCTTGCACCCACACGACGCGCCAATGTCTGCACTGAGACAACTTCAGGCTTATTGGTGCGAATTTTGGTCTTGCCGTCTGCACCAAGTTGGCAATCGGGGTCTTGATAGCGCGGGAACAGGGGATCGCGGTACTCAGGCGGTAGTATCGTTGTCGGTTGATTGTATTTGCGTCGCTCCCACTTGCCAGCGAGAGAGATTGAAACTTCAAATTCGCGATCGGGACACTCCAACGTGTTTAAAAGTTTCTTGCTGTAGGAACTGACTGAGAAGCCCACACCCGCAAACGTGATTTCAGTGCCTTTACGAAATCGACGTGCAACTTGGCTCTCTGCCATGTCCCCCAGAACGCGCAAATTAATTGAGCCAGACGGATGAGCCTCAGCCGTCATCGACCATTGAACTTGTGCGACCACGGGCAAGCCGTAGAACAGACTGAGAATCGACGGATCAACCCAATCAGTCGGAGTTGATTCGGTTCCTCCCAAAATCACGATCGGGCTGTTCTGGGGGGTGCGAGGTTTGGGGTAAATCGTCAAAATGCCTGCATCAAAGGTAAATTGCCCTGGCTGAGGATTAGACAGGGCAAGGGTGTAGGCTTGGCTGCCGATCTGCACCGCATCGACCTGCACCAATGTTTCGGGAACGTCGATCGTGAATGGTTCATCCGTGTTCTGGGGGGTAACGGCTGTGAGGCTTGTGGGTTCTGCCGTTTGCTGAATTCCAGGCAGAACATATTGATTCTGAAAGTCAATGCGGGCTAGAGGTGCAAGGCTTTGATCAAGGTCGATTCCCCAAGCGGGCGCGCCCTTGGATGGTGGGGAAGCGGTTTCAGGGAGTTGGTCATTCAGTAATCGAAACACTATCGAATCCTCAGTCTCTTTTCCTCAAACGCGATCGAGAATCCGTCTTTGATCCAGCCCTCACTTTCTAGAAGGATTCGCCCACCTTGCGCCTTCGGTGGCTGAAAGGCTCCGACTCTCAAGCTGTAGCCGATCGTGCGATCTTCAACTTCAGGCAAGACAAAATCAAACACTCTCGTTTCTCGCTTGAATTGAGTTGTACTCGATCGCGTACAGATCGACTGCATTGTGTAGAAGAGAAAGTCTCGCTCGTCTGAGACTTTCAGTTCAAATCCGCCTTTGTAGGCACGTCTGGAGTATTGCGGGGAAGAGAGCGATCGCACGTATCCCGGCTCACTATTGGGATAGTTGATGACTGGAGTGTATTCGCCCGGAGAAACGAGCAACTTGAGGCAGGGAACGCTGTTAAACGTTTCCCAGTCGCACTCACGACCACCAACCTCATAAAGATCAGACGGGCATTCGATCAGAAGTCTTGGGAATTCAGGGGTCATTAGTCGATCGACCTCCCACGTACAACTTCAGAACCGGATCTGTTGTAGTAGCGCTTGCGTCCATCCACAGTCTTTTCGATTAGGCGGGGTGAGGGTTTGGGGGTAGTACTGCGAGATTTAGAGCCAGTGTCGCCATACATTCGAGCCAAACCTTCTTTGAAGGTACTCATCGCTGTGATGCCAAGTAGTTTTCGCGATCGCTCTCCCAGTTGAAGCAATTCATCCTGCGAGACTCCTAGCTTTTCTCGCATCTGCTTGTCAGACAGTTTTTTACCTGCAACCAAGCCTAAGAATTGCTTCAGTTTGGGGTCTTTTGCGGCTTCAGCCTCAAGTTTCTGGCGGGGTGAAGAAGCATGATCTTCACTCTGTTTCCGCTGGAACGGCTTGATCTCATCCTGCTTGCGTTTAATACCTCCAGTCTGCTCAGTCACTTCAGCGGCGAAGTTGCCCGAATCTTGGTGTAGTCCTTCTGCTGCACTGCGAAGCTCTCGAATTCCCTTCTTGATTTCACGAGACTTACGATCGCCTTGATCGGAGATCTCTTGAGCTTGCCGAAACATCTCATTCAGCTCAGGATCTTTGAGCTTCTTATCTGTGAGGCGCTCAGGTTGGCGATCGAGGTTTTTATTGATTTTTGCCGCTAGATTTTCTGCTGCGGATTGAGATCTGAATCGCGCAACGGGCATCCGTCCGGTTTTCGGATCGCGGGTTTCTCGAATTAACGATCCATCCGCACCGTGAACGACGTAAAACTGCCCTGAAGACATGCTTAGCGTGTCGAGGTCGGTTCCCGCTTTAACAGGCTTTCCGGCTGGAATATCGTAGGATTTACCTCCAATCTTGATTGGCTTGGGTTTCGATTCTTCCTTCGCATAGCTCACCTTGCCTTTTTCTAGTGGAGTCTTGTCTCGAATCGCCTTCTGAAATCCAGGGTGATCAGGATCGTGATGAATTACTGTTCCGTGTCGCCCTGAAATCTTGCCCATCAACTTGTCGGTTGCACCCTGAATTGCTTTGATTTGCGATTGTGAGTAGCCTTGATCCTTCAGGTGAGTCAAAACGTCGGATTCGAGCGCGATCGATACTCCTCTACGAGCACTTTCTCGACGAAGCTCATTCACTTTCTCTGCATACGCCTTGATTCCCTCTCCTAGCGTCTTAGGTTTAGATTGCTGCTCTCCCGACTTGCCATAGCTCACCTTGCCTTGCTGTTCCATTTGTCGCAAGTTCTCAGCCGTCGATCGCCCTTCAAATTCTCCTGAACCAATCTCAGAGCGTTGCTTCTCTTTCTTCGCGATCGACTCCACACGAGAACCTGAACTGTTGGGATCAAATTTGCGGCGTAAATGTTCGCGATACTCTGCCACGCTCATATGTGGCGGCTTCTGAATACCGAAAGGCTTCTGCTTCTCAGGTTTACCCGCTTTGATCGCCTTGACTTCTTTTGCCAGTGCCTTTGCTGCGATTGCTCTTTTCTCATCCTGACTGAGTTCTTTGCCAGATTTCTTCGCGGCATCAAGTTCACGTTTCACGGCACGGGTGATTCTGCCCTTGATTTGTGCCCGTTTGGTGGCATTGCCCTCAGATAGAGTACGGCTGTGAACCTCGATCGCTTTGCGCTTCGTTGACTGCGATTTTTGCGCCTTTGCCTCACTGCTCATGCCTAAAGCAGAGAGCAGCTGAGACTTATTCATGCGGGAATATTTCGGGACTTTTCGCGCTTTGGCTTGCTGTTTGAGAGCCTTAACGGTGGGCATGGGACGGAAGAGATTATCGATCGCATTCCGTCTTCAGGCGCGGACTGTCCTACGATTCAGGATGCCCGTTTGACCTTCCACAGTGATTGCCCTGACTGGCTCAGGTCGGTACGAATAACGCTAAACCCATAGGCTGAAAGCTCAGACCCCGAAATTGACTTGCGATCGAGCAATAATTTCACGTCCGAAGTTGGAATCAGAATTTGTTGATCGCATAAATCCGAGAGCAGTTCGATACGTTCTCTCAACTTCGCGATCGGGCTAGGTTCAGGCGGCATCACCGTGATGGTGATTGCGTTCGGATTCGTTTCAGAACGTTCTAGAACAGGTGAGACTTTGACTTCAGAGGGAACGATCGCACCCTTTAACTCAGCCAAGAACGCTTGTAGCGCGGCTTTTCCCGCTAACCGGGCTGAGTGATAGCGATCGAGCAGTTGTTTCTCTTCATGGGTTACGAATGCCAGGTTCTGATCGTCCTTTGATGGCTCAATGTCCAAATCTTTCAGGTATTTCGTGTAGAACATCGTTTTACTCAACGGCGATCCGTCCGAGTTGCGATATTCACCCGCTTCACCGTAGAGATCTTTGCAGAAGTGCCGATGAATTTGCATGGTTTCGGTCGTTCTAGAACGTTCTAGAGCTATTGTTGCATCAGAAAACGGCTGATCTCAACGGGCATCACGCCATTTTTGTTTTCTTCCTAAATGCCGCCATGATGGAATCTCTGCCATGGGCACATCAGCAAACCCAAAAACCATTGCAACTAAAATCAGCCGCCGCAAAAGATTCTTGATTGCATCTACGATCGCTAAAACATCGCGCTCAAACCGATAGTAGGCATACCACGGCACAACAATATCAGTACGAACTGCGATCGCGTTTAACCGCATGTAGTCCTGCTTGATAATTTCGAGTGTCCACGGCATGTTCTTGATATCCGCTCTAGCCCAAAAATCAAGCTGTACAGGCAAGTGCGGCTCACCATCCCAAACATATCGATCGATGTAACTTTCTCCTGTAAGCGGGTTGCTCACCATACGGATCACGATACTGGCATACTTCACCATAGTTCGGGCGGCTCCACGATTGGTTCGTGCTCTAGTAGCAGTCGCATTTCGAGAGGAATTAACCCGTGTTGGCTGCAATGCGTTGCTACAAGTAGATATGCCGCCGCAATGGTGGGAACCTCAGAAACGATCTTGAACGATTTGCCGCTGTCGAGTGTGACCTCGATCGCGATCATATCGAGCGGTGGATTCTCAGCAACCACTTGGAGATACAAGGCGCGATTCTGGATTGCTTGCTCAATCACACTCAGAGAATGCGCGATCGACTGTGCTTTGTCCCAAGTCTCTGCCTCAATGTCAGGTCCTGTCCACTGGGTTAGTTCGTCTCGATACTGTGTTCTAAATCGCTTCATCGAATTTCCTCTGGGTCGATCGGCGCAATGCAATTAGGATGACAAAATCTTGAAATAATCCCGTTTTCGAGCCAATTGCGTGGATTTCTTGGAGGAGCCGAGACGCGATTTTTGCACAGTGGACAGATGTTTCCCGGTTTCGTTCTCAACTGGCTTCGACTAGGGACGCGATCTCGCTTGCGATTTCTCATCGTCCTATCCCCAAAGCCTTGAGCGCGATCGCCCCCAGAACAATCAGAGTCGAGAGCAGTAATCCTGACAAGGTTAGTCGAGCAAGAAGAATGACGGGATATGGAGGCATAGCAACAGGTTGATTCAGATGTCTGAAAAGTACCCTGCATTTTAACTACTTGTTCAAAAATGCCCGCAATTCTTCCGCACCTTCTGAGAGTAAGAGACTCTCGAGTGTTGCTTGAGTCAGTGCCTTGACCCGCTGCAAATCCTCTGACGTGCCTTCTAGTTGCAATAGCTGTTGAGCAAGCCCATACAACGCATTCAAGTGCTTCTCATAGTTCCGTCTACCCACAAAGCGCTCTAGCACCCATTGGGGCGGAGCTTGGGGAATCTCTACAGTTGATTCCTCAGAGCTATGTCCTTTTTCGTCGCTGAACTTCTCTTTTTTGGTAACACGGGATTCTTGCACCCGTCCATAGAGATAGTCTTCAACCCATTGATAAGCCCGATCGCGCAAAGCTGCTTCTTTCGAGAGCCATTTATCCTCTAGCGCGATCCGCTTCTGCCAGTGGTTCGATCGCGCCTCGATCACGCTACTTTCGAGTTCGATCGCTCCCCACTTGTCCCAAGCTTCTGCGCGCTCTTTCCACGAAAAGCGCTTAGCAGCTTCACTCCAAGACTTCGGAATCGATTTGGCGCGATCGCGTTTTTCGGGATTCGATCGGACGATTTCATCGTTGTAGCAACCCAGAAGAGATCGCTTCTCGCCCATGAGTCGATAGTGTGTGAATCTAGCGAACCACACGTCATTCTCATTCGGTTGCTGTGCCCAAGACTGATCCACACTCAATCAAAATAGCGGTTCTTCCGACTCAGGCACGGACTTCCTTCTTTCCAGCATTCCCGATCTTGCGTCTTCTTTGGGGTTCTGGTACATAGGAAGACATTTTTGCGAGCGGAATTTCGATCACGTAGCCATTGGGGTAAGTGGCTTTGACAGTCATGCGATCGAAGGAAGTGGCAATCACCTCGATCGAGGCACGTCGATCGTTGAGTCTTGATTCAGGACAGCGAGGGCGAATGAAATCTCCAACTTTAAAGCGATGGATTATGGATCGCCTCTTCGTTTCTTGCCTGAATTGTTCAAGCATTCGTGCGCGAGCAGAGACAGGCTGGCGTGACATTTTCTGAGAACGGTTAGGGTGATTCGCTTCTATACGCAAAGCACGATCGAGACATCCGAAAAGCCCGCAACTATACCAAATCCATACATTTCGCTGTGATTGGACAGCTAAACTCTCGGTATCGAACGATAATTCTCTCGACTTTTGGATAAGATTCCTGTGCCTGTTTCAGCGCGTCGTCTGGATGCGCGATCGCGTAGTTAATCGGTTCGAGGTTAGGACAGAACAGGAATACAGTGGTTGGATCGCTGGGGTCGATCGTCATCATTGAGAAGTCGATTTTCAAAAGAGCCTCCGGAGAGCTGGCAAACCTTGTAGGTGGGGGAGTTAAGCGGATTCGGGAATTCTTAAGAAAATCCTAAGTCCTTTTTTACACAACGGTGACAATCTCTGCAATCTCAGCACTTCAAGCCCGTATTCTCAAGGCAGCGGCAAGTGGGGTCAATCGGACCCTAGACGATGTGCTTGCCGATTTGGTGCTGAATGCACCCCGCAAAACAGGGCTGCTTGCGAGTCGGTATCGGATTAGTCAACGCGCATCTCCCGAAAAGCTGTCTGGACAGGTCACAAATTCTGTCAGTTACTCTGGCGAGCAATACCCTTACAAGCTCTATTCCTCAAAGCGCTATCCAAACGGTTATCCGTCCCCTTCACTCTTTTCCCCCAGAACAACGCGAATCGGGGTACTAGCTCCCTCGGAAGTCGATATGCAAGGCGTTGAGGATCGGTTGAGGGCGAATGTTGAGCAAGCGATCGGGGAATCTTTAAGCTGATGTCGTTCCCCGTAACTATGATTCTTCTAGGGTTTTCAGTTTTGGTGTTGTCGATCGCGGCGCTGTCTTTGGCGACGAACGAAACGATTGTGGACGCGATCGCCTATCGAATCAAATGGGTGAGACATGATTAGCCTATTGGTTGGACTCTATTTGCTTGGTGGGATTCTGTTTGTGCTGCTGCGAAAAGAAGAATTCGAGCAATCCTGCCTGATGTCTGGAGCCGAGAGCGATCAAGACTGGCTGATTTGCTATCTCATTGCGATCGCGGTTTGGCTTCCTGCACTGATTGAAGAGAGGGCGATGCGATGAAGCGGCGAATTCCCGATCGGCTGACTAAGGTTGATTCTCGAGTGTCGAAGATTTTCCGACGCTTAGGATTTCTCACGACAAAACTCTACTTCCAGCCTGCAAATGGAGCGATCGAGCCTGTTGAAATCTTTGCTCACGATGACAAGGGATGGAGCCAGAAGAACTGGAAAACTGGATCAGAGGTCGCAGGTCATCGGCATTCGGTGAAGGTTTCGGCAGATTGGTGGATGGCTCAGGGATCGAGCCACGGAACCTATTCGATTCAAGTTCGAGATGATCAGCCTGTTGTGCCATGTGCGGTTGAAGGGGATACCATGACTGACGATGGAACCTATGTATCGCTGGATCTACTGGAACTAAACACTGTTGAAACAGGAGTTAACTATCAATGACCACGAATGAATGCAAGGGTTTAGCCGACCTTGAACAGGCGTTTCAACATGTCTTTGCGATTCGACAGCTTTCACAGCGAGCTAACCTGAACTCAGATACAACCCCAGAACAGACAGGGTTTAACTTGGGGCGAATCAACGTTTTGAGCGAGGACGCTACAGAATTATTGAGAGCGTATATCCACAAAGCGAGAGAGGAAGCTAAGGCAACAGAAGAAGCGAATCCGCCATCGCAACCAATTTTCAACACAACTGGCGTAACAGAAGAAGATTTAGAAGGCTTGGCAGTGGGCATCTTGCAGCCTCGCCCAGGCTTCAAGGTCACGATCGAGGGTTCATAGGAACATGGCTTCTCGATACGGCGCGCTAATCTCTCAACTGTTCGGAGACATCGAGCAACTGTTCGCCACGGAGCTAGGCTTCACGGCTGCATTTCAGGATGATTGCACTGTCCCTGGTCAGCGCTTCGGAATCTGCGACTTTACCGGATGGTCGGGCACACCAGAGGAGCGCAACGAACGCGAATCGATCAAGTTCAACTTCTGGATTGTCTCGTCTTACGAGTCGTTTGGCTCATGCCGCGATGGTTTGATTCAGTTGACGGCGGATGTACGATCGCTGATTCCTTCCGTGCCAGACAGGATTAATCAGCGGGGAATTTTGATGCAGCTAGGCTATCCAACCGAGATTAATCCGACCAAACGTGCGCCGATTACGATGCCAAATAAGCAGCAAGGGCATTTGTGGATCGGTGATATTGTTGTGCCGATGGTGGCAGAAGTCGCGATCGGGAAAACGATGTGTGGAGAGCATCGCTAGAGCAAAGCCCCCACCCAACGGGCAGAGGCTTAAACATTGGCGTACTGTTCCCAAGTCGAGAATCCGTCATGGATTAACCCGTACAGTATCGATCGGGCACTCCCAAAAATCAAGCAAAAAATCGCGTCCTGATCCCCCAGAACGCGCAGTTGGAAGGGAGCTTAGCTCCTTTCGAGTCATTCTAGTTCGCGACTCGCTCTTTAAATGCTTTTCCAGCACTGAAAGCAGGAACGCGGGTAGCAGGGATTTTCAGTGCCTCGCCTGTTTTCGGATTGCGACCTTCACGAGCTTGTCTATCTCGCGCCTCAAACGTACCAAACCCAACGATCGTGACCTTATCCCCATCGGCAACAGCACCCGCGATCGTGTCGATCGCTGCTCCCACGATCGCGTCAATATCTTTCTTTGTCCCGTCTACTTTTGCTGAGATTGCATCAATCAATTCTGCTCGATTCATTTGTTGAAATCCAATTCTGCGCTGAATTATAGTGCCGTGCTTCGGAAATGTCGATCGTGGTTAGAATATTTGGGCGATCGCATTCTTCACCAGTGGCAAGCCGCGCTCCTGAACGATGGAGGGATCAAATTCTTTGCTAGCGAGAGACCATCTCGAAAGATTAATGATACTGGGCATTGATTATCTGTTGTGTGCAGCTCAGGGATTCTCCCCGAAAGGGATTAGATACTGTGGATGGCAGAGGACGTGAGTTCGATTCTCACCATGCAACAGGCGGCAACAGTGCAGGAAGAATGTGGATCGTACCCATCACTCGGAGTTTATGGCTATGCCGACCAATGTTGACAAGTATTTTACGTTCGAGCACTTGCCGCCGCATCTACAAGAAGTGAGCAAGCCGATCGCAGAACTAGCGGAACTAATGGACAAATCCCTTCCAGATGGAGCGGAAAAATCAACAGGAATGCGAAAGCTTCTGGAAGCGAAAGACTGCTTTGTGAGAGCAAAGCTAGGCTAGGCTTTGAGGGATGTTACCGTAACTAATTACGGTAACATCTGCAACTCGGCTTTTAATGTCCTACTTCTTCAGCGATCGCTAATGATTCAGGCGGTTGCCCGACTGCTGCTAACACCACGCGATGCTGCAATTCTGCCTCTGCCTGCAATGCTCTTTCCCGCCACGGATCTACATAGAACTCCGCCAAATGTGGAGGGCTAATCTCTCTGATCTCCCCGTGCCGAGGCTCAGCCAAGTCACTCGGAACTCGTTCTAGCCGATCCAAAGTTTCGATCAGTGGGTGCATGACTCCGATCGGCGCGCCGTTCTGAATCAATTTCACCAAACCGTCTCGAATCTGCGATTGCATCTCAGCCGCAATCCGAATAATTTCATCGTTGTCTCGCATATCTGCCCTCGATCGACCCAAGCATGATAGCCGATTAAGCCGAAGTCGAGTCTTGCCCAGTTTTCAGCGATCGCGCAAGCAATTCGCTCATCTCACCCTGAGTATTCTTCCGAGAGTCGTCATAGAGAAGGACAGTATTCACCGAAGCATGTCGAGAGAGCTTTTGAACCTTACGAACATCGCCATTCGTGAGTTCTAGCGCTTCTGTAATCCCTGAGTGCCGAATTCTGTGAGGGCTAAGAATCTTCTTGATGCCCGCTTTCTCTGCCGTTTCCCTCACAATTTTGTAAATGCCGTCCCCAGTGAGGCGATGCCCCGCAGACGATCGACTGATCGAGGTGAATAGCGGTGAATCTGGCTTGACCTTCCCACGCCGTGCGAGCCATTCCGCGATCGCATCGGTGACACTTCGATCGAGCGTGACCCGCTCTTTCTGTTTTCCTCTGCCCTTGCCTAAAATCCAGAGTGAACCAGAATCAGAATCGAAGTCTGAGCAGTTGATCTTGCTAACTTCACCGCGCCGCAGGACGTTTGACCAGAGCAGCAGAAACAGTGCATAGTCTCGACATCCTTTGAGTGTAGAGCGATCGAGTAAGTTCAGAATCTTGAGGTAATTATCGCGATCGACCCCGCTGGTGTCGCGATACGCCCTTATCTTTTGACCTTGGACTTCCTCTAGACTCCACAAGCATTTCCCAACTTTTTGAGCATAAGTTACTAAAGATTTCACCGCCGCAATGCGCTGATTAATCGTCGCTTCTGCCAGTCCCTTACTAATCAGATGCGCTTTGTAGGACAAAACCAACTGAATCGCGGTGAATCGCTCCAATTCAAGGAATTCGCGGATCAGTTGAGGGGAAGGCTCTTGATTGCTGAGAACTCGGAAAAAATCTTTCAGACAACGCTCATACGCTCGACGGGTTTCGGGACTGCGTTTATCGGCAAGCAATTCTTGCAGTAGATCGCGTTCTTCGATGAGTCGGAAACTACCGAAGCTGGAGGATTGAATCAGATCGGACATACGATCGAGGGAAATGAAGCAATCGATCGCGCAATTGTACGATCGCTGTTCTCAAGATTCCCTGCTATCGTTGCTCAGCGTTGAGGATCAAGCGATGGGCGAAATGATGTGGCGGGATTTGGACGATCGCCTTCGCTTGAAGGTGTGCAGACAGTCAGAACTTACACATCCAGGTGCGCTGGAGGGATGGACTACCTATCAGTGGCTGCGACAACCAGGGCGGCGAGATGCTCTAAGGGAAGGGGAAGCGGGCAAAATCTTGCACCTGCGCGAGAAATCGCATCATCCTTGGAGAGTCTATACATCGTTTCCACAGTACAGGCGGCCTGATTTGCAGATTAAAGGTGCATCGAAGGGGTGGAGCACGTACCAGTGGCTACGGCAAGCGGGGTGGACACTGCTTGCAACCGATCAAGGGCAATCTGCCGATATTCTGGGTTTAACTCAATCCCCACAAACGATCGACCCAACTGGGCAGCCGCTAGAGCCGTCGTCCCTGAACCAATGAAAGGATCGAGAACTGCATCGCCTAATGAGTGATCGATTAGCGTTAAAGCAAGTTCTAGGGGATAGGGGCACGGATGTGCGGGGTTTGAGGTCGGTGAAAAGCGCAAAACACTCGATTTTATCGGTTTGCATTTAAGGTAGGGGCGAGATCGATTCTTCCACTTGCCGAATTGTAAAATGTACTCGTGATGATTTGCCGAAGTATCAGAGTTTGCGATCGCGCCGCTTGTACCCTTGTCCCAAATCAACGTATTGCGGTGTATCCAGCCCATTTGCCGCAAGCGATCGACAAGCTTAAACGGAATCCCTAACGTCTCTTTCTCCAGATAACCTGACTGCCTTGGACGGCGGTGCGAGTATTCTCCAGCCTTGCGCCGCTGATGCTTCCCGCGCACTGGACTGCAATTATTCATCGTGTCGTCAATCACGATCCAGCAAACCGCCCCAACCTCCAGAACCCGATAGACCTCGGCAAAGACTAGCCCGACTCGATCGAGATATTCTGCGATCGTCTGCTCATGCCCGTACTGTCCTTCATGCTCATAATTGCATTTCTGGAAATAAATCGGGCTTGTGAGACAGCAACCAATCGAGTTATCAGGCAGAGTTCTCAATTGTTCGATCGCATCACCGAGCAAAATCTGATTCAGGGGCAACATTGGGCAAGTTCTGAAAGCTAATGATTTCAAGCCTTCCCGAATCAGACTATTGATAATACAAATTTTCAAGAGTCACAGATTAGACGGGAATTTGCACAATGCAGTGCTTTGGGCATTCTGAAAACAGCAATCGGAACGCCCGCGCCACACAGACGGGATGCTACAGTTTCCCCGTTCAATTTAAATGTCTCTGATTCAGTGTTTCAGAACCATCACCCGCTGTGGAATCTTCCGCCAAGTGCGAGTCGGTGGCGTTCCAACCCTTGTTCCGATCGCGATCGCGGCTCCGCCTGAAGAAATGACCATTAACCCAAATGACCAAATCGAGAAGCGCATGGTGAAAGCCTGCGACGGTCGGAAAGTCATCGGTCTGACCTACCCCGAAGGCTCAGAGCCAGAGGTTGAAATCAAGTTTTCGGGAGCCGTGATGGAACTTGAAGCCTTGATGCACGGCAAAATCGTGGCGCAGGCAAGTGGTGCAACCGAAGTGATGGTATTTGCTGAATTCAACTCAGCCGACCCACCTGGCGCGCGTCCGTCAGGCACGATCGGCAATTCGGTGCTGGCTCAAACCGAGGCGACAAGCAAAGCACTCGTGACCTACATTGATCCTGACACAAAGCTTGCCGTGAAAGTGACGGTCAAAGATGCTTCGGACACCTTGGTAGATGACGAGTGCTCGATCGGTGCAGGAATGCTATTCACATTCAGCCCTGAACTCGAAGCGAAAGCGGTCGATATTCAAGCTTGGGTTCCTTGTTCCGTGTCGAATGCAACGATCGTCACGGCAGAACCGCTAGGACTCGTCAGCATCTTCGCTCAAGGCGTATCGTTCGATAACAAGGCTCGCTTGGTTTCGATCTGGTCGTGTTCTCGGACTGAAAGCGCACCGCTGGCAGATACCTCGGAACGGACGATCAAGCTGACGATTCTGCAAAGCCCTCAGAGCGCTTCTGGATTGGGATTTGACATTGTAGATACTTCTCTGCTCAATGCCTGCTAGATGAAAGCATCCTTTCGACTTCAGCTATCGAATGGGCGCGTCTTGTTTGTAATGGCTCCGGTGTTTGCTCGATCGCATGAGATTAGAGCCTATCACTCGGAGCTATTACAGCAGGTGCAAGATTTTCATGGCTATTACGACTCACGGACAGACTTAGTGCTGTTCGAGGAGTTCAGATATCTGTATGAGGAGGTTGCCAGCCGATTGAAGCCAAACCTTGACCCAAGCGAACTTCAATCGGTCGATCGGCATCGCTTCTTCATCTGCGAAGGCATTGTTAATCATCCCCTAACCCCAGAACAGCAAGTGCCCGACTTATCGGGGCTTGAAAAGCTCATGGGTTATCAACTTCCGACTGAATCGCCCTCGGATCAGGTTTATTTGACCAGCGGGGATGATGACGCGGATTTAGTTGCAGCGTTGCAGATGTGCTTTAAGGAAAGCGCGATCACATTAACTCGGCAGTATTCCAGATCGGATTTAATCAATATCCTGGCTCAAACTCAGAATCTGACACGGGGCGAGGAAGCACTGAAAGAGTTACAACAGCAGCGCGATCGGGAACTTTTCGAGAAGAATCGAGAAACGATAGAAGCACAGTTAGCCCAAGCAGGCGGAGTATTTTTCTGATGGCAGCCCTCAAAGTCACACTCTCAAATGGAACAGTTCTAGAAACGAATAGCCTGAACGATACAGGTTACATGCCTCTTGCTTCGGTGCTGCTAGGAAATGACGGAGCAATGCCGGATCTCAACGATCCGAGGCTGGCTCGAAACATCATGAAAAATTTAGGCGATCCAGACTATATCAAGCGATTGGCTTACGGTTTGGTGTCGCTATTTCCGGCAATCAGCGAGGATCTGGCATGGTTTGACCATCCGACGAAGCGCCCATCGTTTGGGGTGGGAATGTCGATCGCGGACTTGACAACGATTACGACTGAGGCAGGAAAGGCGCTATATGGTCAGTCGAAGCCAGTAAAACCGAATCAAGGATTTCAGCAACCCCGCAGACGGCGGTGAATCGGGATAGAGACCAGCACTGCGACTTGCGGAAAATCCCGTGAGTCGCTTTTTTGTGGGCATTAAAAACCTGCCTCAAGAATGAGGCAGGGAGAAGACTTTACGATGGCGTTAGCCGTTTAGACAAACCAGAAACGATATCGGAATCACCTTACTGAGTTTATCTAGGTGCTGTTCAACTTGGTCAGTCGGAAACATGCCAACATACGAAACGACGTTATCGACATCATGCGAGCTTCGACCAATCCATCTTGATCCGGCTGGATATCCTAGAGCATCGATCGCCAATTCAACATCAGCCTGAATAAGCGCATCTTCTGAATCCTTCTCATAGTCCACATAGATCACAGTTTGACCGGGCTTGGGTGATTCTAGTTCAGGACAAAGAAACCCTTGGGCATCCGTCCAAACAGGTGTGCCTGGAATCGTCCAGTCATGTACAGAAACTTGTAGTGGGTGAAGTTGACTAGCGTTCATTTTGCCCTCCTGTATAGAAAACACAATCCCATCGATTACCCTGAAACCATCGAACTTCCTTGATTCTGCGACCTCTAGCAAGTTGTTCGCACTTTCTTCTTGCGTCCTTAATTGTTCCAGCGATCACAGGTTCCGTTTCATGTGGTCCACCCAGATACCGAGCTTCTTCCTCCGGATCTTCAATCCGATCGTAGTGACGCTGCGATTTGGGGTTGTTGCCCTGCCAAACATAATAGGCAAGACCTCCAACTACCGCAACACCAACAAGAACGCATCCAACCCCCGTGGCACACGCCGCAGGAGCAACTAAAGCGGGGTTTGATCTTGCTTCCCTCGGCTGAAATGTGACCGCACTAAGTGAGAGGGTTAATGCGATCGCGATTTTTCCTTTGCTTCTAATCATCAAGTGTGATTTCTCCTCTGAAACCTTTTGCCAAATCTTCGAGGGTAATCTTGAGCAACAAGCAAAGTTTGAGTGTCTGATCCGGATCGAGACTGGGATTAGAAACGCCTTTCTCCCAATTGCTGATCGTTTGCGGTCTAACCTTTAACTCTTGTGCAATTTGAGCCTGAGTTACACCTGCAATATCACGACGCAATTTAAGCCATTGAGAAAAAGAAAGTTTCATCGCAACCACTTGAACACCAGTGGTTAACATACTACGCTCCTTGGACTACCCCAACTGTTTTAATGCTTTAACCAAAACTAGCACATAATTCGGGTTTAATTGGTAAACCCCAAATATTTGGATAAAATAAGGCAGTGTTTCGATAATCTAGGCGTTGCGATGGGCGGAAAGCTTTGGGAAGGATGGGAGATGCAAGTCTTGCGGGACAACTGCGGCAAGATGTCGATCGAGGAGGTAGCAGCACTGCTGCCACATAGAACAGTGAAAGGGGTTCACCTGAGAGCCTTTAAGGTTGGATTACTCCCAGATAAGAACTACTGGACTGAGCAGGAAGATCAGATTCTGCGTGACAACTTCCCTCACAAAACAGCAACTCAAATCAAGAGGATGTTGTCGGGGAGGACGCTTGCGGCAATTCAGAAAAGAATTTGCGAGATAGGGGTTTCCGGGGAGCGATGGGCTTGCAAGCACTCTGCGAACCGCCAGTTTTTTGCTCAGCCAAACATCCTAAATTCGTACTGGGCGGGATTGATTGCGGCGGACGGATGCGTTACCGATCGTGATGACTGCTCTACCAAGGTTTTAATGATCAGCTTGACCGAATCTGATGGATATCTCTTAGAGCAGTTTGCCAAAGATGTTGAGTTTACTGGGGATGTTGCAATCAGGAAGGCGAGGGATCGCAAAATGGCAGATGGAAGGCGATTAAGAGCAAGACCCGAATCTGTACTGTCAATTAGTTGTACTCAGGAATGGTTTCCTGATCTCGAAAAACACTTCAACATTACGCCCCGCAAAAGCTTGACACTGAAACCGCCGAACAACCTCAATCTAGATTGCTCACTTGCTTATATCAAAGGCTTCTTGGATGGCGATGGATGCGTTCATATCCGGAAAAATGGGCGCATGAATTTTACGTTCTGCGGAACACTGGAGTGCTTATCTTGGATTAAATCTGTTTGCGATGAGGTTGCACCGCAGTATACCGATGAATGGCGGACCAAGAAGCGACCGCTTGCACAATTGATCCAGAAGGGCAAAATCTACAACTACATGATTGGAGACTACCGCGCCGAACTGTTAGCCAAGGAGATTTTAAGGCTTGATATCCCTGGAATGCGGCGAAAGTGGGATAAGGTGCAAGCGAACTTTGATCTCAAACAGCAAAGACTTGAAGAACTGAGAACGCCTGTGATGGTTCACACCTTCGATCCGTCTAGAGTCTATCTCGGTCGATTGTGCAAACGTGGTCACGATTATCAGGGGACAGGACAATCACTCAGGCGTGTAGGGCATGGGAGTTGCGTCAAGTGCGGACAGGAATGTCAAGGCGTTAAGAAACCAATGGTTCCGGTCGCGTATTGGCTGGAATTAACATCGAAACTCTTTCCTGATCTTGATGGAACCCCTTATCGAATTGGAGATGTTTGCAGAAGAGGGCATGAATACAATCTGTCGGGTTATGGACTGAGATATCGATCGAGTCGCGGCTGTGTTCAATGCGAGAAGCAGAGGTTAGGGAACTCTGAGGACTAGGATCGCCCGCGCCACACAAGACGGGATGCGCCCTTACCGTTTTGACCCGTGGCAGATCCGATCCAACTCATTCTCAAACTGATTGATCAAGTTACTCCTACCCTTCAGAAGATCAATCAAGAAATCGGTGCGACTCAATCGCAAGTCAATCGCGGGGTTAGTTTTGCGGGATTAGAAGGCAATTTAGGTAGCCTCGGCAAGGCTGCAAGCGCTGTATTCGGTGGGATGAAGTCTGGCATCGGTGATGCTGTTGGCGCTATCTCTGGTCTATTCTCACCACTCACCGCCGTTTCGTTTGGCTTTAACCAGATTACGCAGTCTGTTCAAACGATGATGGCGGCTGCACGTCCAGCTTACGAGTTCCTGATCGGCTCGAATGAGCGATTGAATGCTCAGTTACTTAGCTCTCAGACGAACCTCGCATCGGCAACGCGGATTTTTAAGAATGGTGTTGAGATCAAAGATCCGACCGAGAAGATTAAATCGACGCGACCACAACTTGAAGCGGCGTTAAAGCAGATTGAGAAAGAGACAGAAGATCTCGTCGGTGTTACTTCTGCACAAGTTAACGAACTGTTTCAAATCACGTTGCAGAATGCCTCGCAACTCAACAATCAGTCGAAGCAGTTCCCTGGTCCCATTCAGGCAGCAACTAGTCTCACGAAAGGATGGGCGGCTTCCCTGAAGGTGATCGGGCTACCGCTAAGCCAAGCAGCGCAAGAGGTGAATTCGATCCTCCGCTCATCCGTGGATCAGAATTCGATGCTAGCGAAAAACCTCAATATCACGAATGAGCAGATCAACAAATGGAAAGCTCAAGGAACCTTAGTTGACGAGATTAATAAGCGACTTGAAACGTTTGTCGCGGGCAATGCGATCGCAGCGCAATCAATTGAAGGGATCTCATCCAACATTCAAGACGCATTTGAAATCTTAGGTCGTGAAGTTGGGAAGCCATTACTACAGCCAGTTATCAACGCTCTCGATGCGGGATTCAAATACATCAAAGCAAACCGTGAAGCGGTGATCGGTTTCTTCAAAAGCGTAGTTGATGAATCCTTGCTATCCGGTCAGAGCATCGCACAGAATCTTAAACCGATTTTCGGAGTCGTAGCAGGACTCGCCCAAGCGATCGCGCCTGGATTTAATGCAGTCTTTCAGACCGTTCTCAAACTTGGTGAAGTAGTCGCAGCAACACTCAGTCCAGTAATTACCCTTTTAGGAGTCGCCCTTACACCTGCAATCCAGGCATTTAGCATCATCTTTCAGGTTCTAGACTCGATCTTAGGACTGTTCATGCAAGCATTTCGAGCAACTCAGCCTGTTCGAGATGCAATCGCAGGAATCGCTCTACAGATTCAAGGCTTTTTCAATCAATTCGGGGACGGCTGGACAAATGCGATCGCTGATGTTGAACGATTCATCTCAGCTTCTATTGCCGCAATTCAACCCTTCTTAAATTTCTTGGGTAGTCAAATCGGAGGGGCAGCGCAAGCGGCTATCAAAGCGCTAGAGCCGATCGGCAAGTTCTTCGCTAACCTGTTCGGGGGAGCGATGACGGTTGCCAATAATTTCGGAAAAGCCGCGATCACATCGCTTCAATTGATCTCAAAAGAAGTCGCTAATTCCCCGATCGGCAAAGTCATCACCGCACTACTAAAAGAACTCGACAAGCTTACAGGCAATAGTTTCTCGAAAGGGGCAGAGAACTTTAACAAAGCGTTTAATCAGACTGCTGATGCCGCGAAAGGTGCGGCTGATCAAACTACGTTTCAGGCTAAGGAGCTTGATCGACTTGGTAACACTTATGAGCAGCTAGAGAAGAAGGTCAACAATGCTCAGCGAGTCATTGTTGAACAAGGTAGTGGCGATCCCGAACGATTCAAAGCCGCTGCTAAAGAACTGATCGATCTGACCAATCAGCAGGTACAGTCAGGAGCGATTACCGAGGCAGAGGGGCAGAAGCGCTTACAAGCACTCGCAGACAATACAAAGCTTGAATTCTCTCTGCAACAGTCGGCAAAGAAAGCGATCGCTGATCTCGCTCAGTCCGCGAACCAAGAAGAAATCGACGGAATTAAGAGGCAACAGCTAGAGATTGAGGAACAGTTAGGCGAAGGCTACATTAGCCAGCAAGAAGCCTCGAAGCGACTCACTGAACTCAAGCGCTCTGAGCTTGAAAAACAGCGAGAGTTTCTCAATGCTGAACTGCAAAGAGAACTGGCTCAAGGTGGAGCAAATGAATCAGACCGCGCGAAAAAACTACGTCAGCAGCTCTCGCAAACCGAAGCCGAAATTGGCAAGAACACTCGTAAACAACAGGAAGAGAACTTTAATCGACGACTGCAAGACTTTGACGAACAGCAGAAGATTCTCGAAGGGAAGCGCGCTCAAGGTCTTGTTTCTGAGCAGCAATTCAACGATGAGTCGTTCAAATTGACGATGGATCGGCTCAATGTTGAAGCCGAAACGATTCAACAGGAGCGGGCGCGTCTGAGTAAGGACGACAAAGAAGGGATGGAAGCCCTCGCCGCGCGTGAAGCCGAAATTCAGAAGAAGCGGGTAGATGCGATCGAGAAGTACGAAAACGAGAAAATTGCAATTCTCGATCGCGCCCAGAAAAAAGCCCTTGATGTCGCGAAAATGGCGGAAACGTCGCGTGACATCGAAACACAGAAGCTGCTCAATGCTCGCCAGATTCGAGAAGTTGAAGCGAACGAATTGAACCTGCAAGCCAAGCAAGCCACAACCCGCGAGGAACTGCGGCTAGAGCAAGAGAAGGTCAAGGCACTTGAAGCCCTGCCAAAACTTTCTGATCCAGTGAAGGAAGAGGCGAGACAAGCGAAAATTCGGGCATCGAGGCAACGGACTGCTGACTTAACTTTGCAAACCCTCAAGAACGAATACGCACTCGAAGAAGCTCGAACTCGTGTCATTCAAGATCGGATTGATCAGCAACTCAAAGTAACGATCAATAATTTCACCCAGGAACAGCAGCTTTTACAACAGTCCGCAATGGCGCAGGACTACAAAGTAAAAGCGATCGAGCGTCAAAACACATTACTAAACGCCCAGAAAGATCTACAGTCGGCAATTTCGGGATATGTGAGCGGGCAATATCAACTCGCTGAATCACTCACCACGTCCGAATCTCGCAAGCGTCGAATTCAGGAAGAAGCGGCACGATCGCGGCTCGCATTCTTAGCTCGTGAGCAAGCCTTAGAGCGTCAATCACTGGAATTGGAGATCCAGAGAAATCAAGCGATGCTACTGCGAGAGCAGATTCAGAATCGGATTGAGCAATCGAAAGCCAAGGCAGATGTAGCAACGGCACAGGCTGAACTAGAAAAAGCGCGAGCAGATAAGAAAACGACTCCAGCAGAACTAAGGGCGAAGGAGTTGGCAGTACAGGCAGCAAGCGATCGCGCAGTCGGAACGCAGTATCAAGGACTGCTCTTAGACGAGCAAGAACGGCAACAAGGAGCGCTCGATAATGCTCGCCGGCGAGGGCTTCAGTATCGTCAAGAACTCCAAACCGACCAAGCACGATCGAGCCTTGCCCAAATCACGCGGACAAAGAGCGACGATCGAGTACTTGCCGCAGAATTCTTGCAAAAAGCTCGTAATGCCGCAGATGACTCGACGGCGATCGTCGTTCCGCAGTCTACGATCCCAACATTTGAGCAGTTCTCAGGACGGCGTGAGGCGATTCAAGCGCAAATTAATCAAGTGGTGGGCGGTTCTGGGGGGGTTTCGACCGTTGCACCCGTTCAGCGGAACCTTCCTGCTCAGAGTAGTACTGTTCTGGGGGGAGATGGACAAGTGATTCAGCTATTGAGTGATATCAAAGGAGCAATGGAGGGATTGTCGAATGCGTCTGCTCAACCGATTAACCAGACCAACTCGATCACAAACCACTTCACGGGTGAAGATATTCAGTCAGGACAGATGAAGTCGAAAGTCAAGCAGGATGTGTTGAACGTGTTGTACGACGTGGCTCGACTCGCAAAAAACTAGATTGGGCATCCTAGCAATCAGGATCGCCCGCGCCGGATAGACGGGATGCCTATGACCCGCCCCAGAACATGGCAACTCTCGTCGAACTCCGTAAACTTGCCCGCGATCGCAAAATTCCGAATCGTTCCAAACTCAAAACTAAGGCTCAATATCTCTCCGCTCTGGGTATGAGTGAGGACTTGAAGCAACATAAACTTAGTTCTGGCAAGTCGAAAGCGATCGAGGCTCAAAGTAAGCATCTCTCGAAAGGCAACGCAACGCAACGCGCCATTATCAAGGGTCGGCTGACACGGGCGATTTCGCGTGAGCTGAAAGCATCGGGTGGAGACTTATCGCAAGAGCAGAAGCGGCAAATTGCCATTAAAGCAATCCAGAAGGAAGTTCAGGCAATCAAAGCGGGTAAGCCTGAATCGAAGGGGAGGAAAAAGCGAGGTGGAATCGCCGCAGACGATCCGATGTGGAAACTCAAGGTTCGTGACTTAGATCCAGAGGTTGAGAAACTCAGCAAAAAAGAATTAAGGCAAGCCATGAAAGGCTCAGTCGGAAAGATCAAGGTTCGCGACTTAGAGAGGCTGGCTCAACAAGAGCAGGTTGGACTCGGCGCGATCGCGGAACTTGATGACATTCAAAAAGGTGCTGACGCTCAAAAAGTCGCATCAATGACAACCGCTAAAGCAAGAAAGCGTGGACTTAGCACGATCAACGGTGGCAGAGCAAAGGAACCAAGCCTGAAAGAGTTGTTTGACCAAGCGCAAGCGATCGGGGCGAAGTACGATGACGGCACGACTTCGCTTGATGCCCACCGCAAGGCAAAAGAATTCGTCAATTCGACAATGGGCGAAGTGAGGGCTAAAGCCAAGGGTAAAAAGCACTTAGGTGTAGTTGATGGCGGGAATATTAGCAAACCTCGATCTAGAAAACCTAGAGGTAAGAAATCGTGAATCTTGCTGGACTACTGCAAGCAAAGAAGGACTGGGAACGAGATCGAGATAAGGGCAAGATTCGCCTTGACGATCCCAAAGCGGAAGCCAAAGCTAGAGCGCGTCAATCACTGCTTGATTTCACTTGCTACACCCTACCAAGCTATGAAGTGAACTGGCATCACCAGAGATTTTGCTATTGGATTGAAAAAGCACTGCGGGGAGAATGCGATCGCTTAATGATCCTCGTTCCTCCTCGGCACGGAAAATCGGAAGCTGTATCTCGCCGTTTACCTGCCTTTGCGCTCGGTCAGAACCCCGATACCCGAATTATTGCGTGTTCTTATTCTGCCGATCTTGGTAGTCGATTAAACCGGGACGTACAACGAATTATTGATACCCCTACCTATCGAGAGCTTTTCCCGGATACGACACTCAACAGTAAAAATGTTTCTTCTGATGCAAAGGGAAGCTATCTACGAAACTCCGAAATCTTTGAGATTGTAGGGCATCAAGGTGGGTATCGAAGCGCTGGGGTCGGGGGAGGAATTACCGGGATGGGCTTCGATTTGGGTATTCTGGATGACGTTTTTAAAAACAGGGAAGAGGCGGAATCAAAAACAGTAAGAGATGGAATTTGGGAGTGGTACACATCCACGTTTAGAACTAGAGCGGAGAAGGGTGCAAAGATCATTTTGGTCATGACACCGTGGCATCATGATGACATCGCTGGAAGGCTACTAAAAGTCGCAAGGGAAAACCCCAAAGCCGATCAATGGACAGTCGTAAAATTTCCCGCGATCGCGACTGATGACCTTCACCCCGACGATCCAAGACAACCCGGCGAGGCACTTTGGGAAGGCAAATACCCACTGGAAGAACTTGAACGCATCAAGGCTTCAGTTGGTCCCTACGATTGGTCAAGCTTGTTTCAATGCAGTCCAAGCCGTGAAGGCGGAAACCTTTTCAATCAGGACTGGTTCCACTACTGGGTGTTGCTCCCTCGCAAGTTCGATCGTGTCATCATCTCCCTCAATTCCAAATTCAAAGAAGTCTCAGCTTCAAGCTATGTGACGCTGCAAGTGTGGGGGCGCAGCGGTGGAAGTTACTATCTGCTTGATCAAGTGCGCGATCGCTTATCGTTTCTCGATACCAAAGATGCGATCTCAGATCTCACCGAGAAGTGGGCAAAACTCGGAATCACTATTCATGAGCTATTCATTGAAGCCAAGAAAAACGGCAAAGCAATCCTAGAAAACCTGTCGTCAGACTGCCCAATTACCATCACGGCAACCGATTTTAATGGCGATACCGAAGGCGGAAAAGCTCAAGCTGTTACAGGACTTTTCAAGCTAGGAAAAGTCTTTATCCCACCGGAAAGTGAGGCTCTATGGGTCAGTGGACTGAAGAAAGAACTCGAAGACTTCCCCAACGCCGAATCTGAGGATCAGACCGGAGCCTTAACTCAAGCCCTGATTTACTTGGCGCTGCGCCAAACGAATCGACCTTACGAGAAGTTCAATCGAGCAACGCACGGACTGAGAGGGCAAGACGCGATCGACTTTAGCTATGATCCGAATCTTGACCTGCACATTAGCTTTGACTGGAACAGAAGCCCTGCGTGTGCCGTTGCTGCTCAGGTGCGAGGCAATGAAGTTTTCGCGATCGCAGAATGGTATCTCGACAATTCAGATACGTTTAGGCTCACAGAAGCGGTCGGGAGCTGGATTAAGTCATTAGGGCATCGAAACACGATTCACGTTCACGGAGATGCGACGGGACGCAACCAAACCGCGAACAGTACTCAAAGTAACTGGGATATTTTCTGGGCAACGATGCGACGATTGGAACTCAAGTCGCAATGCCGCAAGCGCTATAAAGATGCGAATCCCCCAGAACAAGAGCGAGTAATCTCGGTGAACTATCTGTTTATGAGTGATCGAGCGTTTGTGCTAGTGGAGAAGTGCGATCGCTTAGTTCAGGACTTTGAAAATGTGCAGTGGACACCAGATGGAAAGATCGATAAAAAGCGTGATGCGCGGCTGAGTCATATTAGCGATGCCTACGGGTACTTGGTTCATGACTTGTTCCCATACCGCCAGCAAGGGCGATCTCGCAAACAGCAAACCCAGAAACCCGTCGCAGGACTCTCTTAATCGGGCATCCTGAACCGTAGGACTGTCCGCGCCAGATAGACGGAATGCCACAACTCACTCGCCCCCGTCGATGGCAACCGTTCAACAGCTTCGCTCTCAAGCCAAAGCCCGCAAAATCAAAGGCTACTCAAAAATGAACAAGGCTCAATTGATGTCAGCCTTGGGAGTCAGCGAAAAATCAGCGCGCCCGAAAGGTGATGCTCGCGCTCGCGCCACCGCACAAAAATCGGGAGTCGCTAAAACTTATGCGGCGGACAAGTTAGCAGAAAAATTCGGTGCAGGAAACGAGGGAAAGCGGGCTGAAATTAAGGCAAGACTGATCAAATCCGTCGCTAAAGAACTCAAGGCTCAGGAAAAGGCTCTAGGACGCAAGCTCACGGTTCAGGAAAAGCGTAAGGCAGCAGTGAAGGCAATTTCCGGCGAAGTGAAAGCAATGCGCCATGCGGCGAAAGGTAGGGCGATCGTCCCGACTGGCGGCAAAATGACTCAGGCTCAACAGAAACGCAAGAAGGCGAAAAGTGGAAAGCAAACCTTAGAGGATAAGTATGCTTCCGCAAATCCTAGTGATGATGATGTGAAGGCATTCGCGAAAGAGTATCGTGCGCGAGAGTTGAAAAAAGCACACCATGCGGGAACTGTTGAAGCTATTGTCAATAGAAAGCTTAATTTGGGATCTCACTCCAGAGAAGCAACCCCCGCTGAAATTGCAAAAGCTAAAAAAGAGGCTGAAAAAGAGGCTCGAACTTTAACCGACGACCAGATTGCTAAAAAGTATGCTGGATCTAACGCTGCGGCATACAAAAGAACATATGAGCATTATGTAAACGACGCAAAACGCACAATCGAGAACGCTACCCAAGAGATTGCTAAAACAAAAGCTAGTTCGCGGATGTCTCCTGATTCTAAAGAAAAGAAAATCAAAAAACTTAATAAAGCTATAGAGCAGGCGAATGGCGATGTTGAGCTTTTCTCAAAACGGTTGAAAAATGTTGATAAAGATGCTGAGCAAGTGATGAAAGAAACTCTGGCTCAAAACAGAAGCTTTGCCGCAAGAGGTTTAGACAAAGCTGATAGAAGCGATGTTGAAGCTGTAATGCGTCATGTTGAAGGCGGGAAGGGTACAGGCTTTACCGTAAGCCAATCTGCTCAAGCTCAAACTCGTAGCAAAACCAAGCAAAAGCAATTGATCGAAGAACGATCGACCGAAATCTTGCGCGATCATTTAAAAGCAATCCATGAAGGACGCGCAGGTGATGAAACAGTAAATTCAATGAAGGCACTCGGATTAAAGAAAAAACCGAATGCTACTGAACTCAAAAAAGCCTACCGTAAAGCAGCGGCAAAAGCCCACCCCGATCGCGGTGGTTCACCTGCTGAGTTCCGCCGAGTGCAGGAAGCGTATCAATCGCTGAAACAGAAGCTTGAATCTTAGTACCTCACGGATCGCCCACGCCGCACAAGATGGGATGCCAGTTCGTTTCTAATCTTCTATCAATGGCAACCCTCAAGGATCTCCGAACTCAGGCAAAAGCCCGCAAAATCAAAGGGTATTCCCGAATGAACAAACCTCAACTCATGTCAGCATTGGGCGTGAGTGAGAAGACTGCAAGACCAAAAGGCGATGCACGGGCGCGATCGACAGCGCAACGATCGGGCGTTGCCAAAACTTATGCGGCAGATAAACTCTCTGCAAAATTAGCGGGCGGCGATGCCGAGAAAGCAGCCGCGGTTAAAAAAGAAGTTTTGAAGCGAGTCTCTAAGAATCTCAGAGCCGCAGAAAAAGTGAAGGGCGATAAACTCACACCGCAAGAGAAGCGAGCAGCCGCCGCCAAAGCAATTCGACAAGTCGCAGATGAACAGCGCAAAGCCAGCGGGAAAAATATTCCGCTTACTCAGGGGATGAGTCCAGAACAGCGCGAGAAAGAGAAAAAGCAGTTTCTAGCTCAGATGAAGCGACAGCAGACGATCGCACAAAAGAAAGCGGATCGCCCCAATCTCACAGCGGTAGATGGTGGTAAAAGCGCTAAGAAGGACAACGATCGCGGACTACCAAAGCACAGCGAGAAGAAGGAAACAGCGTCAACCGAGAGCAAAGAGGCGAAGCAACTGAAAGCGATCGACGGTGGGGGTAAAGGTAAATCAACCAAAGCTGATCGCCGTGTCCGAAAAGCTGAAATGAAACTAGACAGCTCACTGGCTGAAGGAAAGCGAATCACAGAGGGAATGGACGCAGCGATCGGGCGGCTAGAAAAGCAAGCAGAAGGGAAGGGCATAGGTAAGTCAGGAAGCGATCGCAATCTCAATGCGATGCTAGATCGCCTGAAGACGAAAGACCCTAAAGGCTACAAAATCGCTGAACGGATTATGATGGGGCATCGTGACACAAGAAATCCCCGTGTGAGAGCAATGCGGCAAGAGGGGCTGTCTTATGACGATATCCTGACTAGCTTACTTGCTCCTCACGCCGTAACGAACAATGTTGTGCCTATCGGAAAATCGAAGCGTAAACCAAAAGACTAGTAGTCTTTTTCGGAACGCCCGCGCCGGATAGGCGGGATGCCTCTGACTTGTCCCCCAGAACATGGCAACCCCCACACTTAAGCAGCTTGCTCGTCGCCACCCAACGCACCGCGAAAAGTCCGAATATTGGGAACTCCTACAGGCATTGATGGATGGTGGAAGCAAGCTCACGCCTGAAATCAAGCAGAAGATTCTCGCCAATCCCGATCGCCGTCCTGATGGTGTAATCAAGGAGCGGATTAAAGTCGCTCGCTACTTCAATAAAATCAGTCCCATTGCAAACCGATTCGTGTCGCAACTCTTCGCGGCTCCATTGCAGTTCGAGGGCAGCAAAGATAAATTCTGGGAGGAAACCTTCTTCCCAGGGGGTGCATTACTCCCACAAACCGACGATGACGGTAAAGCGACATTCGATGCCTTCCTCAAAGCAGCAATACTGCAAGCCTTAGCCCAACAAAAAGCGATCGCGCAAATCGATACTGCTATCGCCACCGAATCCATCAATAAAAAGCAGCAAAAATCAGCGAGGGAGGATGAGCCATACGTGTTACTGGTTCCGCGATCGCAGTTGTGGGACTGGGAAACCGATCGCAACGGCTTCAAATTTGCCAAACTGCATCGATTTAGCTGGATGCGGGACACTTGGGATAGTGATCCAGTTGCGATGCACGATTTCACCATCTATCAGCGCCGTCCTGATGGCTCGATCGTTGCAAGCCGCTATGTCATCAAGTCCAAAGGGAAAGGCGAGGACTTCGATAAAGGCATCGAATCAAACCTTGAACGGCTGGATGAAAAGAACATCGAAATTGCATCAGTGAACGGCTTAGAAGAACGTCCAATTTTCAATGTTCGCGGACAGTTCAAGTTCCCGATCGTTACTCTTACCCTTCCACCCGCACTATGGCTGGCAGATCAGCTATTTGATCCGCAGTGCAGTCACTACAATCAAACCGCTTCGCTGGAATGGGGTCTGGTCAGCACCAATTACGCGATGCCCACGATCGAATCGGAGGATATCGAGGACTTCAACTCTCGAAACGACAAATTCGGGAACGGCTACTTTATCCATTTAGACCCCTCTCAGAAAGAGTCGATCGGCTGGACAGAGCGACCGGGAGCGAGTTTTAGTACCTCAATGGAGTATCGCAGCACCGTCGAGCAGGACATCGATAAAACCGTGCAGCAAATTGCTATTTCTGCCCAAGACGCAGCGGGCGCGGCAAGTGGGGAAACACTCAGGCAAGCCAAGAAGCCCGAAGAAATCTTGCTCACGCTCTATGGCTCAATGGTCAAAGACCTCGCTAAGGGCGTTCTGGATGTTGCCGCGATCGCGCACGATGAAGCTGTGAACTGGATCGTAGAGGGCATGTCGGACTTCGATCGCACCGATTTGCAGGGAGAAGCAACCGAATACGGCGCGATCGCTCAAGTTGGAATTCCATCTGAAGCCTTCACCAAGGAGCTACAAAAAGCATTTGCTCGTGAGGTTGCTAAGCAGAAAGAATTCGACTCAGCCACACTCAAGAAAATCCTGGAAGAGATTGAGTCGGCTAAGCCTGAACCGACTGAAGGAGAAGCCGATCCAACTGTGGCAGGCTCACCCCCAGAACAAGACGCACCAGATCCAGATAGCGACGAAGCCATTGCTGAAGATGCCCTAAACGATCCGGAACTGCTGAAATCGTTGAATCTGTAGCAACTGTGGGAATTTTGAAAGTAGTTTCAATCTAATATCTGCAAATGTCCAGTGCCCTGGAACGTCCGAAACAAGCCGTACAGTACGCCACCCAACAATTCGTTCGGGAAACGATCGCGCGTGAACTCGATCGAGTCTTGAAAGATCTGGTCACTCAAGCCCGCTTAGATGTAGCAATCTCAGGAGTCGGAACGCGGATTTTGCGCGAATTTCCCCGCCTGATTGCCAAATCGGTTGCTGAAGAACTAGAAGCGATCGGATTTCCGCTGGACGTGAGCGAGGCGATTAAAACGCGGATTGTCGATCGCGTTCGGTCTGACCTCGCACCCAGTATCGAAGCCAACCGCACCGAGTATCGATCGCTCAAAGCCAAACTTTAGCCCCAAAGGAACGCCCGCGCCTCAAGACGGGATGCCTGATGTCACTGCCCTTGCCCCGTGGAAGATCAATTTCTGACCGAAGAACAGATTCGCAACATCATCAAAGACACACTGGGAGAGTTAATCCCTGAAATCACCAGCAAAATCGATCGCCGCTTTGAAGTGATGCAGGAATCGATCCAGGGATCCTCTGCAAGCTTCCTGGATGAACTGATCGCCGATGCCGAAGAATTCGAGGGTGAGGACGATGAGGACGAATTCGAGGATGAAAACGATGAGGACGACTACGAAGGCACGGCGAGTCCTGATCCAGAAGTCGCAGCGTTAAAGCGCGAACTAGATATCATCAAACGTCAGTCTCAGCAGGATCGCGAAGCCCGCGAGCAAGCCGAACGCGATCGCCAACTCTCCAGCATGCGATCGAGCGCTCTAAATGTCCTGCAGGAATCCGGCAGAATTGTGAAGCCAGAAGCACTGCTGAAGCTACTCGAAGCAGATGGGCATCTCGTCGAACGCGATGGGCAGTACGTAGTCAAAGGTAAAGACGAGTACGGCGATATCTACAAGCCTTTAAACGAATCGATCGATACCTTCCTCTCTGGCGACTATGCCTATATGGCAACGGCTCGCGGGGGCACGGGGACAGGCGCAACGCAAGGGAGTACCGTATCGCTTGGCAACGGCTTTAAATACTTCGATCGTGACGGCAAATCGACGGTTGACCCCGGTGAAGCGATGAAAACCGATCGCGACGGCTACTTGAAAGAACTTGCTCAAGTGCAGTCTGCGAAATAGCGAAAAAGCTTGGAACGCCCGCGCCATAGACGGGATGCGAATTTATTCCAACTCTGTTTATGGCTGTTACGTTTGGACCCGATGCTTTAATGGTCGAAAAGGCTGTGGCGGCTGATGCCCTACAGCAATTGTTCCTGATGTCCGTCTTCACTCAAGCCTCTTTAGGTGGCTACGAAGAAGGTGCTTTCGAGATGGGCGACACGGTGAAGTTTCGTCGCATCCGCATTACTGAGGCTGAAGATTACGATCCGCGCACTGGTTCTGGGGCAAATGAAACCGAACCCGGATACGTCACGGGTGACACGAAGCTCGAAAAGCTATTCACCAACGCAATTCCGGTTTATCACAGCGATGTGAAGATTCAGCAGTACATTAACGAAACGGGTCCGTCGATGGCGTACTCGATCGCGACTGCGTTTGAGCGCTACCTCTACTCGAAACTTCGCACTCCGACTCACGCATCGACCGGACAAGTGCGATACGGCGTGGATATGCCGATTCGGATTGTTGCGACTGCCGATACCGCACCTGGCAAGCTTGGCAAGTTCGACCAAGACTTGCTCGTGAATGGTTCCGTTTGCTTGGAAGAAGAGAACACCCCTCCCGGTGAACTCTACGCGATTCTGGCAACTCGCGCGAAAGGCGACTACATCGGCGAACAAACCCCCGTGGATGCGGGTATGGTTTACGCTCAGTCGCAAGTTGCAGCATTGTTACAGCGTGGTTTGCCGATCGGGCAATTCGTTCAGCGCATGGGCTTCAATGTGGGCGGTTCGAACATCATCAAGACCGATGGCACTCAGATGGGTGTCGCGGATCTCGATACCGCAAGCAGCGCGCAAGCTTCCTTGGCGATCGCTTCTATGTCGAACAATACCGACTTTGTGAAAGCGGATTACGCAACCACAACCTATCTAGGCGCGATCGATTTCGTGTTGACCTGCACCGGACTACAAAACGTCGCGGTCGGTCAAATTGCGCGGATTGGTCCCGACTCTGGCGCGGCAACCGCTTACGGCGTTGTGCTTCGCGTCAATACCGGAAGCAAGACTGTCACCTTGGTTCCGTTCGCTCCAGATGGAACGCAGCTCACGACCTCGGATATCAGCACCTCGACTGATAAGTTCTCGATTCCTCGTGTTGGCTCGATCAACGTCGGCTACAAGAAGCAAGCCTTGATTCGTTCCGCGCGCCAGATGATGCCACCGGAAGAAAATGCGGGTGCTCAAGTTGTCACCGCAGCCGATGACGATACCGGATTGGCATTGCAAATCTGGACGGGCAACTACCAAATCAACAAGTTCAAGTCGTCTCGTCGGTACAGCTTCCTCACGGGTGCGAAGTTCACCGACTACCGCCAAGGCGTGTTGATGTTGTCTCGCTAGTTAGCTCAACCCGCGCAGTTCTCATCCTGCGCGGGATTTCCTCTTTTATCACATGCTCATCATGCCAATTCTTTACGCTCCGCCGAACTGGGAACCGAGATCGATTCCTCCGACCGAAGTTAGACGATGCCTGAAAGATGGCTATCGCGAGACTGCGCCTGATGTCTTATCTGTTCCAAACAAGCAGATCCCGATATCGACCACAGTTCAACCTGTTCCGGTCGTTCCCCCAGAACAAATCGATGCCCGAATCAACGTCAACACAGCAAGCCTTGCTCAGTTGTCGAAGTTACCGGGAATAACAACCGCGATCGCTAAAAAAGTGATTGCCGCACGTCCTTACTCGTCGATCGAGGATCTGTGCGAGAGATTCCCTGAACTCGATCGCATCCAACTCGAACCCAAAGTGAGTTTCGATGCCGCTATCTGATCAACACAAACATTTGCTGCATGAGATTTACGGCATCCCATACAGCAACCAAACCGCGATCGCGGGCGATGTTTATACGCGCACCGTTCCGATGATCGCGGAGGCGTTTGTGGAATTGCAGACGCGCCTTTTAGCAGCTATCGATCTCATTGATTCTGACGAAACAATGGTGCAGCGAGTGGGAGAAATCTTGCAGAAGTACTCTGACCTCGATTTAGATCCGTCGAACATCGATCGTGACGGCTACTCACTGCGCTACCAAAAATCGATTCGCACTCTGCAAAAAGCTTTGTTTCCCTACACCAGCATTCGTGCTGGCGATCGTTCCTGTAATTCTTTGAGATTAGGCTAATGGCACTTCCTACCCCAGAACAAATAGAGCAAGTTCATAAGCAGCTTGGCAATCTCAGTGTCAACGACATCGGCGCACTGGTTAGTTTGTCGATCCAAGCCTTGGTTGAGATGCAAAGCGCGATCGAGCAGGGTGGTAGTCCTGGTGGGGGAGGCGGAAGCACAGAAACAACCTACACTCAGATCATGAATGCTAATGATCTGGGAATTGTTTATGTCTATGCTGACGCAGGAACCGCCGACGAAAGGCTAACCGAGATCACATATTCGTCAACAACGGTTGGATCTTCAATCAGTGAAACAATCACCTATGCCGGGGCAAGTGGAAGTTATCGCCCTGTTTCTAGAAGCCGCTCAATAGCTGGTATTCCTGAGTAACCGACAAAAAAGCCGCCCTCGCAAGCGGCTGAGCTTCTACTTTGCGACAAGCAAACTTAGACTTTTTTCGACCCGCGTTTCGCAGCAGGTTTCTTCGCTGTAGTGCGCGTTGGAGCTTTCGATACATTGAAGCGCGATCGCATTGCTTCTAACGCTTTGATCGAATTGTCGATCGCGGCTGTAGCAGTGCTGGCATCGACATAAATCGTTGGATTCATTGCCATGATTTCAGTCCGAACAGTTTTGGCATCTCTCCCAGTAACGGAACTAATCTGGGTAGAGAGTTCGTCGATGCTGATCAATTCGGGCGACTTTGGAGCGGTTTTCGGTGTAGCGGATCGAGCGGGTTTAGCGGAGACTTGAGTTTCTGTTGCGACTGGCATAGACACAGGTTGAGTAGCGATCGTCTCTGATAATACATCGCCAATCCAGACTTGCGCGATCGTACAGCCTGTTTTTAGCCAAATTTGCTCGATTTCTGCCGAATCTAGCCCGATTTCGGTATCGACAAAAATCATCAGAGTCTGTTCGATGCGGCAAAGATCTGCGCGATCGAGGCAAGGCAACTCTCTGCGTAATAGTTTGAAACCAACCGTATCAAAAATTCGACGATCGTCCGTGGAAATCCGCTCAAACATCCGCAATAATAGAATCCGATACTCAAGAATTCCCTGAATCGCATTGCCTACTCGACTCGATCGCAAGCCCCTCATCTGCTGCACAGATGTGTGATTCACTCGATTTTGGGCAACCTCTCGAAAAATATTTAAAAAATTTCTTTGGAGTTCCGATCGACGATGAGTAGTAGAGATGCCCGAAACAGTTTCGCTCCTGGCTGTCACACCGGGAGACTTTTCTGATGATGTCTTGGTTGAAATTATTAAAGCAGTGGCGCTGTGTGGAGAGCAGCCGATCGCACAATTAGCAGCATTTATCCGCAATTTTCGCAGGCTGGAAGTACCGCTAGAGACGGATATTTCGCGGATTTGGAGAGATTCATACGTTGAATCGCTTTGTCATGCGCTGTATCTAGCATTGATGCAGGAAGAGTTGCTTGATTTTTTGGGGCGATTGGACTTGGAAAAGCTGAGAGTTTGGGCACAGCGATCGCGCTAAAGAAACACAGAGATTCCAAACAGAAGCACGATCGCGCAAATAGCAATCCACTTCAGCAGCAACGGCAATCGACACCAAGCGTGAGCAACTCGCTGCGGCATGTTGGGATAGTTTCGTTGCTGCGATGGACGTTTGAAACCACTCAAAATCCCGTGAATGATCCAGTCGTGAGCAAATTTGGACAGTGGCACAACATCGATCCAAAGTTGCTCACGCCCCAAATTGCGATAGTGCGTATGGTGCATGTTGTAGGCGTGATGCTTGCCTTTCACTTTGCCGATGTAGAGCCAGGGCAGCATTGAGCAAGTATTATGTGCCTGCCTAAGCCAGATTGGATGCTTCGATCGCCATTCTTGCGAGTTGATATAGCTTGAGTATTGATTCATCGTTTTGAAACACAGATTGCAGCAATGGTTGAAGGGAAAACCACGATCGCGGATTGAACCGGACTGAATCCAACAAGCAGAGCCGTACAGCCAGAAACGATGCTAAATAATCCCGTCTGAATAGAGATCGTGATCAAAGTCTGTCTCCGTTCTTCCAGTCTCAGAGCAGCCGCATACACTCCAACAGCGTGATCTGCCTCGGTTGAGCATTGAGCCGTAAAGAACCCAGTCACACCTTGAGAATAGCGATCGTCGAATCCTTGCCGCATTGCTGCGACTTTGGCATCAGCAACCATTTTCCCAAGTTCGAGATCCTGACTAATTCCAATGTCCAGAGTCGGAATCTCTAGATTTTGCTTGAGGTTTTCCATACATTGCACCGAGAATGCGATACAGACCGAAGCCGACCACAGAGACGATTGCACAATCTTTAGCGGTTGAAAGAAAGTAAGCGCGATAGTTGCGTAAATCGTCACTGTTGGCGGCAAGAACGGTCGCAAGCGTGAATGACAATGCGGCGATCGCACTGACTTCTAAGGCAATTCGCTTTGCCTTGCGAGGGATTTGATTTAGGTTCCACGCCATTCGATAACAAGGCTCATAACGATAGGTCGGTAACGGCGATCCATGATATCGAGCGGGCGACTTAGAGGATGCGATTTGGCGCTGCATAGTTTTGATAGCGTGGGGTGTACTCCGGAGCGGGTCGGCTCACAATTTGATAAGCCAGTGCAAGCAGAATTGAAGCGGCAAGCCCAACTAAGCAGAGTGCGATCGGGTCTTGCCGAGTCTGAAACTTTTGGTAGGCTCTTGCTTGCTCTGCTGCACGGCATGACAGCTCGTAGATGATTTCAGGATCAGAGCAGCCGCGATAAAACAATCGCCCATCTTCAGAAAGAGTGAATTCGACCTGCATTACCTGCCTCTCAGTCATCGCCATAGATTGCAGCCTCGTCAATGCCGTAAGAATTTTGGATTTGCTCTTTGAAACCACTAACTACTTGTTTCTGGCGATTGCGAACGTGAAGTCCGAATCGTTTCAGATTCTCGGCATAGCGATTGTCATAAGCTTGAACTGCGGTAGCAAACTCGGCATCCGCTGCCATGATTGCCACGTCCGAAAGCGTACCCTCTTCAGACTGGATTTCAGGAACTTCAGCAACTTCAGTCGGTAAAGTTTTGGGAGTGCGTTTCTTAACAGGTTTGTTTTGTTGGGTTTTAACTAATTCAGACATTCAATTTCTCCTACGCGATCAAAGGTTTAGTTTGTTTTTGGGCGATGAAATTTTCGATTAAGAGATCGCAGTCTTCACGAGATCCACCCGCTAACTGAACGTATACCAGCGCCGCTTCATCGCCTTGAGTTAGGCATAAATCAACCAACTCTTTACGATGTCCGAACGGCTTGACGCGGCGAAAGCACTGCATCACGTACAAACTCCAGATGTCGGATTTTGGGACTTTTTCATAGGGTTTGATGCCGAGCACCGCGCAGTCTTTGGAAACGATCGAGGGATCGATATTGCCAAACATCTCGGCAATTTCGCGCCGGGTAAACTGCGTGAAATCTTCTATATCCACCGTCGAAACAGGTGGCAAATGTGGCAAAGGGTCTTTTGGCTTGCGTCTAAACATTCGAGGGCGTTCTAATCGTTCTAGGGGTGAAAGCGTTCTAGTGCGTTCTAGATGAAAGCAATCAATTCCAGCGCAACCGAGAGCAAAAGTAGAATGAGATCGTGACTCGATAATTTGACATAACGATTCAAGCTCAAGGGTTTTAACGATTTGAGGTCAGGAAAAGTAGAATGACGTTCTACTTCTGGGATTTGAAGGCGGTCAGATTCGGCAAAAGCTGTAACTTATTTCCAATCGAACTGAATATCACTGGTGTTTTCTGTTCGACTGATTGTTTCTTGAGTTGTTCAAGTTCTTCCAGTAATCGATCGCTATTCGTGGGGACAAGATAGCGGTTCTTCAGCAGGTTGGTGATCATATTCCAGTCACCGCGCTGCCGTCCTTCTTCGTCAATCCAGCTATAGCCTTGGCACAGAATGTTGAGATTGCTTCGGATGTTGGCATCTTCGGTAATCCCCAGTGATGCAACGTTGTAGCTCTGGGTGTCTACGATTAAGCAGACGTTCATTTCTCTGCCCACTGTGACAAGCGTTGAGAGCTTCTTGGCGTAGTTGGACTTGTACCACTTCTCATCCTTCACTGTGTCCCAGATGGAGTGCCAATCGGACAGAATTAATCGGACAGGCTGAGATTTGAAGACAGACCGGGCAGATTCGGGCATCTGACGACGCTTGTTGAAAATGCCGTAGACTTCATCGATCGCACCAAATGAGGCAATCGGCTCGATTGGATCGAATAGCGATGTGCGATGCTTTTCCCGCAATCCACAGAACGAATCATTTTTTTGAGCAATCACCCACGCTTCAATCTGAGGATGACGAGCAAATAAACGATCGAGAATATAAGCCTCGCTCACACTCTTGCCCGTGCCAGTTGCAGAAGCAAACACGGTCGAAATGTCAGTCACGACAATTTCATCGAGTGCCTGACACAATCCAGGCTGAGAAGCAATCGGAGTCGGTTGGACAGTAACGGGTTCAGTTGGAGCGGGAGCGGTTTCGACAGGCTTTGTTTCGACTTGCTTCGGCTCTGCTTTCAGCGTAGCCTCTTCGTAATCAACTTCTTCCGACTCGTCAATCTCAGCGTCATAGATATCGGCTGGATCAACTCCGAGATGATCGGCGTAATATTTCCGAGCATCATCTTCTGCAATCAGTTCATCGACTTGTAATTTTGCTCCTTCACGTAGCTGTAATCGCTGGACGTTCGCTTGAGTAATCGCTTGATTTTGTAAGAATGCGGCATCTTCTTCTTGCTGGCGAAATCGCTCCTCAATTTTCTCGGCTTTCTCAACTTCCTGGGAAGCTGCGATCGCTAGGGCAAATGCTCCAACGCTAACCCCAGAACAAAACATTGAGGCAAACAGCATTCCTTTCGATTTTTCCTGGCTCGATAGTGAACCAACTCCGCCTAAAATGCCGAGCAGTCCAATCACAAATGCCGCAATCACATGCCAACGCCGAAGTCTGTCGCCATTTGCTTGAGTGCGGATGTTTTGAGGAACTTGAGGAGCTAACATTTATCGCCGTCTCCGAAACAGTAAGGTCAGACCGACTGTGCCAGAGAGAACGGCACTGACGATCGAGATTTGTAAGCCGAGTTTTTGCCCGCTGGATGTGGCGAATGTTGCATAAATGGCATCCCACGATCCGCCAACAATGCCGAGAATCGCACTCACCATCACAATTGCGGCAAAGATGCGTTCTGAGGTGTTTCGACTGAGGGAGATGTAGATAATGCACCCTGCGATCGCAAGTGCGACCAAAATTAAATATCCCGGTAGCAACCCAAACAGCCGAGCCGCAAAGGTTGAGAACAGTCCGATCGAGAGATACAGACAGATTCTCGAAACTCCTCGAAACATCGAAAAGAAAGTCTGAGGAGTTGAAGTGTTTTCAACTTCCCAATCGCCACCGGGTACTAAGAACGAATTGCCCGTCCTGAATGCGCGAGGATCATAGTAGAAAGGCGGATCGTTGTAGTCGTCATTGTCAAGCACTAAACAGACCTCCATCCTTCAGGAGCCAGCACTTCTTCTGAAGATGGCAGTAACTTAAGTTTTGAGTGCTCCAAAACTACGAATGCTCCATCAATTGTTTGGGCAACGTATTCGTCTGGATCTTCCTGACCGTCGTAAATAAACTGCACATCGCCTGGGCGATACTCAGCGATCGTGATTTTGTCGGCAACGTAACGCTTCAACGCTTCTTTGATTTCATCTACGGTTAATTCGATTTTGAGTCTCACAGGTAAATGTCTCCTACAGTTGAACGTGAACCAGCGCATCGATCAGTCCTCAGTTAAAGATGGCTCTAGATGATGCGGCTTTTGGGGTGTAGCTTGTGGTTCTGCCGTTAATGAAGTTGGCAAAGTCACGACGATCTTCAGATTTTGCTTTCGCTTCCTCTGGCTGCTGCTTGATGCGCTCAACATCTGCCGAAACTTTCTGCTTGGAAATCTCGCGATCAACACGCATTTTCGCGATCGCAACTTTCCGCATTGCCTGAAGTTCCAGTTTGAATTTGTTTGTTCCAGCCTTGAGATCAAGCGAGCCTTTACGTTGTGCAAGTCGAACGCCGTGGGTTGTGTCTTGCTGAATTTTCTTCAGTGTCTGCTCGTGTTTCTCGATCGCGATTTCTAGCTGTGACGACATCTTTTCAATTTCTTGCCGTCGCTGCATCGTTGCTTCGATTGCCTCTTTGCGAAGTGCCTCGATTTGCGCTTGGCATTCTGCAATCATTTTGATGGATTCGACGACAGCTTTTGAGATTTCAACTTGCTGGCGCATGTTGTTTGCTCTAATGCGAAGCTCGTTTGAGAGTTCAGGAGTGGCAAGCCCAATCAGATTGGGATCGACTCCGAACTGTTGTGCAAGCGTGCTGGCGATTTGGGCGCTACGTCCATTCATGCCAATCTTGAATTGTGAGTTTCCGAACTGGGATTTTTGCTCTGTCATGCTTTGCCATGCGAGGTCATGCGACCCCGTGCGAATGCGTGCTAATAGAACAATAAAAAACCGCCCACCATTTTGGACGGCTAAAAACCAACTTTTACCCGGAACTACCGAGTATTAATTTTCGGGATTAGTGTGTTTCAGATATAGCTCTAGTAGCTCGGTTGACTGCGTAGCTTGAATTTGCTGACGAATCACATCTGCATAGGCGAGCGCTCTTTGGTGTGGATTTTCGGGCATTCGCTCTAGCTTTGTCCCCCATTCATCAACTGTTGATTCTTGCAGTCCCAATACGGCTGCCACAACCCGGACGCATTGGGCACGATAGCCGCGCTTGTTTCTAGCTGCTTCTTGTTCGTGTGGGGGAAGTTGATCGATGCCGAACCAGCGATCGCAGAATGTCCAAGCGTCCATTGTTTTGAGTTTTTGCAGGGCAGAGAGAATCGTAACCTGCGTTATTCTATGTCGGTTCATGGCGTTGTGGTGGGCTTGGAGGGATACGATCGATAAATTGTCGATCGGGCTTTTTGATAAGTCGAATAACCGCACTATTGTTCTGGGTCGTAATCGGAATCCCATCCTTTACTGCCGTGGGTGCGTTGCACGTATTGGTTATAGGCACGGGTCAAAGATTCAGGTTCGTCGGAGCCAGGTCGGTAAGCTTTGGCGTTACCGTTATCGTCGGTAAACGGGTCAGTCATGCCAGTTAACCTACAAGCTTCGTCGTAGAACTCTTCTTTCAGTTCACCAGGTTTGCCGATAGGGGATTCAGAAGTTGACATAATCATGCTCCTTTGATTTTGTGGTTTTCAGAATTCGTGAACTAGAAACTCAGAACTAGAGAAGTTTTCCGCACCGTTATCAAATCGAACCACGGGCGCTTCTCCTCCGCCTGCTTGGGCAATCTCTCGAAATTCGATGATTTCGCCATGCCGTTGCAGCTTGCGATTGCCGAAGAATTCGATCACTCGATCGCCAACCTCAAACGGCTTTGGAATTGAAAACATTTTGTAGTTGCCCGGTCTGATTTCCTTGAGCCAGCCGATTTTGGCGAGTCTGCCTACGCGATCGCGCAATTCAGCAGGATTGGGATGACTACCTTCGGTTTCGTTTAATCGATCGCTAATTTGGCGATACGAATACCACTTACCTGGCTTGAGAACGACATTGAGTCGCGCTTTCCACTGCTCGTCAAGATATTCTTGCAACTCGGCTTGGCGATGTTTGTGGCGTTTCTTGTACCAATGATCGATTCGGGGTTTTGGTAGCTTTTGGATGTTGGGCTTGCTGTTGCTCACGACCTGCAGATAGTTTTCGGCGGATTGCTTGCCGTACTGGCTCAGCAAATAGAGATATTGCTGCCGGACAGATGGGTTGAGGTGATCAATGGTTTGCATGACAGCTATTTAACTGTTATTTGCCTGAGGGGTGATTGGAAGAGTTAAAAACGGCTGAATCCTTTGCCAGTAAAGAGGCTCGTTATTTAGTCGTAATTTGACTAACGAGGTGATAAGTGAAAAGGGCGATCGACGGACCCGAAGATCATCGATCGACGATTGTGTTGCTAAGACAGAAAATCACTGATTTCCTCAGTGAGCTGATCAATGACTTCAACGCTTTCTGGTGGCAGCTCACTTAGACTGCCGATCAGTGCCAGGTTTGCTTTCTCTAGCTTGCCTAGCGCTTCTTTGTGTGAGCGAGAAAGGCTAGCCAATTGTGCCTCTAATCGCTTGATGCGACTGTCGGGCAACTGTTCAATCACTGCATCAATAACCGCGTCAACTGCACTTGCAATTTCAGCTACATTGTCGGAGTTAAGTTGCCCGTTGTTCGATATCTGGAAATAATGCACGAACAGGCTTTTTGCTCGCTCGACTGGGTCGCTGCTTAGATCGCTATAAGGATTGTGCATTGTCTTGAGTGAAATTAATTCGGTGAATGGAGAAGCGATCGACGAATCCGAAGATCATCGATCAGGTTCGCGAATCTTGTAGCCAGCTTTTGACATACGCTCGATGACTGCTTTTGCTTTTCGAAGGTAGTCCTTAGATCTGGGTGATTCCGATTGATGCAAATCGCATCCTTCGTAGATGTATCCGTCCGCATTGAGCAGAGCGATCGCCACAATGTTTTGTAGCTCTTTGTTGTACTGGGGTTTATTTGCCATTGCTATCGCTTGTTCGTTGAGGTGGGAGCGATCGACGAATCCGAAGATCATCGATCGCGCTAATCGAGCTAGACAATCTGAGATAAGAAATTGTAGATTTTGCCCTTAAGCACTCGCTTGCAGGCTTGATTCAGGTCATTCGCTTCCTTGGTTGCTTCAGACAGCGACTCTTCCCCTTTGTAGGGGACGATCACGATCGTGGCGGACAATCCGCGCTCTTTCAGTGCGTTCAAGATTCGTTCGCATGGCTTGAGGATTTCGCTGGCAGGAGCCAAAATCGCGACTTCATCACCGCTATAGAACCTGCCAATAACCTCGCTCTCTCTTGCCATTGCGAAGGCTTCTGCGATTCTACGGCTCGACTCGTGTTGACCTAGCTCATCGTTCATACGCTTGAGATCATCGATGTCGAGAAATCCTATCGCGAGTCCAGGGATCTTTTTCTGCTCTGACCACGCTTCTTCGAGCGCGGGGCGAGTCAAAACATTGTATACAGGGCAGACGCGATACTTTTCTAAGGTCTGTTTGAGTGTAGCGACTTGTTCTTGAAGTTCAGCGATCGTGGTCATGGTTTGTTTCCTTTGAAAAGTAGATGATTTGCGGGGAACGACACGACCGACCGTTATTCGTCTTCTTCTTCAACATCTGATTTTGTTAGTCCAGCGGCTTCGAGAGCGGCTTCTGCGAGTTCTTCGATTTGAGGTTCAAATGACATGGCTAGCTTCCTGAGTAGATGCGGAGCAGGAACAACACAACTGGCGATGGAAATTAGCGAGAATTGGCGACTTCCCAGAGCGACTGCTTTGGGGCACTTTTGCGCTTCGGGTAGACGAGTTCCACCCGGTACAGATAGCTGCATTCCCAGCTATTACGAACGGTTAATTGGAAAACCTCGCGAAACGTTAGGTTCCTGTGTTTTGCAGCGAATGCAAGACATTTTTTCTCAGCCTCAACCTGATTGCTTGCGGCAACGACGGTAGTGCGTTCGACTAGCCGAGTTGAAGCGATCGCAGAAGGAACGGAAGCAGCGAGCATTAAAGCAACAGAAGCAGCGATCGATAAAACTTGAGATTTCATGTGACAAGTCCTGAGTGTAGAGAAGGAAAGGCAGATTCGGGATCTGCCTGTACGCAGCGATGAATTTCCGCAACGGTTGCGGATTTAGAACTGAAGAACGCGATCGACGAACGACTGACTTGCACAGAGCCAATATTCTCTGAAGTCGGTCATGAAGGTGAGTTCGACCACTTCTCCGTCTTGAGCGCGGGTTGCCCAGTCGTCTTGTTGAGCGATCGCATTATCGATGTCAGTCAATTGCAGAATGACGACCAAACCTCGATCGAGGATTTGCTTTTTCTTGCGATCGGCGTAGCCAAGTTTCCAGCCTTCGTCGTAAAACGGGTTGTCACAGAACGACTGAGAATTGACACCGCGAAATCCGTCTTGATAACCCTTGTTGCGAAGTTCATCGGGTGAAGGATTGCGGGGAAAGGTGCGATTCTTCTGGGGACAGTTGGAGCCGTAGAGAATATTCTCAAGCTCTTCAGTGCTGAAACGGAGATCGACTTCGAGGTGCTTGATCTCGGAATAGTCGGCAGGATTTAGAAGTTGTGTCATTATAGTTTCAAACCTTTAGTAGGGTTGGCTCCCGTCTTGCTCCAGACCTGGAAGTTGAAAGCAAGGCGGGTTTTGATTTGGCAAGGCTTTTAGCGTCGTCATGCCATCGGACGGGAAACTTAGTGCAGTAATGCAGCGCGAGCATTCAGCGCACGATATTTAACCTGCAAGGCATTCCAAATCACCGCAGAGCGAGCGGATTGAACTTGCAGCATTGCCCGATCGAGCAAAATTTGAGCTTTCGACTTGCATCGTGCAGCCGCAAAAACTGAGCGCGTGACAATTCGCCCAAAGATTTTGATCGCGACTGTTCTGGGGGACGGTTCAAGCTGTACGTTCAGCCACCCCCAGAACATCTCGCACAGTTCGCGTGTGAGTATTCCAAGCACGATCGCAGCGAGGCAAAGAACGACAATGGTTTTGCAAACGAAACGAAACGCAGATTTGTAGAGTGCGCGTGCTTCTGGGGAAGTTACAGCTTGAGCGGCTGCAACGGCTTGAGCCTTGAGGAGTTGATAGGCAGCATCGAACCAGGTTGCTTTGAGGCGCAGATCACCTAATACGGCAACGTTGTTCGATTTGCAGAAGTCACGGAGTTGAGCGATCGTTGCGGTGGTGATGGTTTCGAGATTCAACATAATTAAGACTCCAAAATTCTTGTGGCGGGTTTTAATTCGGTGTGGTGTTCCGCCTGATGAATCTAATATAACCATAGTGGTATCATTTTGCAACCATTTAGATATCAATAAAAACTATCTGTCATATTCGGATTTTGAAGCTAAAAGCCTTTTAATTCGCAAGTTAAAGTCAAAATGATCGCAAACCGATATATAAACCAAACTGATACCATTATGGTTGTATTTAAGTAGGTTAGCGAATAGGATTGATACCAGGTTGGTACTATTTCATGCAAAATTAAGAGGCAAAGCGATGATCTGCTCCGATATGCCCCGTAAGAAGAAAGAGACTGTTAATCGAACAATTCGGTTCGATCCTGATGTAGCGGAAATGTTAGATTTCTATGCCCAAGAAATTGCTGATGAAAGCTCGAATAAGGCAGTAAACAGGCTACTGCGGCATCGCTTAGAAGATTTGGGTGTTAAAGAGCGCTTGGCGGAATATAAAAGGCAGGAGCAATCTGACCAGTAAAAAAGCGATCGCACTTTCGCACGATCGCTCATAGGTTCTCCTGGAAAAGTCGCCCTAATACTCGTTCCGAATAGCTCCCTAAACGAGAACTCCAATCTGAACTAGCGGCATCGCGACTAGCCCGCAGTGTTCCCAGTTTTTTTGGACAACAGTCGTATCACTCACTGGTTAGCGCTCCGAATACTTTACCTCTTGAACATAGACAGGATTCCGAACCGAGGTTCGATCCCGCTCGATGAAAGATTCAAATTTCCGAGTCTGCCCTGGGCTGATCAGGCCTGGAATCAAGACTTCTTCGAGACGATTTGCGCCAATCTGAACAGTGATTAGTACGTTCCGATAGACCTTATCGCCTTGATTGGTGATTTGACCCGCAACTATCAAGAGGTTAGGGTTATCAGCCCCCTTAAGTCGGACACGAGTGAATGAGAACGGAATTGACTTTACAGGTTTCACGGGCTTATCGCCTGACAAAACTTGACATTCACCCGACGATAAGATTACGAACGACAGGGAGTTCTCGCAGCCAACTGCTTTGGCAGGGGCAACACAAAGCAAAGACGAGAGCGTGAGAAGCGTAGCCGCAATTCTTTTCATGTTTTAGACCTGGAAAAACTATCTTCAGGTTGCCCAAATTAACTGTCAGTTTGAGAAAAATCGAGAAGGCTTTGGGTATCGATTTTGGAGTCAAATTCGATGATTAATGATCTGCTGTTATCCTCGTGTTAGGAGGAGCGAGAGGTTTATGAATTTTAAGATCGAGCTTGACCAAGAAACAGATGAGCGATGGATTGCGGAAGTAACCGAGCTTCCCGGCGTTCTCGCTTATGGTACGAGTAGTAACGATGCGACTTTGAAAGCGAAAGCCCTAGCATTACGGGTCATTGCCGATCAGATCGAACACGGTGAAGCGACTCCAGACACGATCGCGTTTGTGGCAGAATCATGACTCGATCCGATTATTTGACGCGCTTTCAATCCACACGAGACGAGCCTTTAGCGGACAAGCCGATTTCGGTCGTTCTGCCAAAAGATCTAGATGCCTATGTGCGATCGCTTCCGAATAAGTCAGACTGGCTGAGAAATGCGATCGCGGATGCAGCACAGAAAGAGCAGGCTGAAGCCGAGATTTAGTGAATGGTGAGGGTAATCTAGCTCTTAGGAACGTCCGCGCCTGAAGACGGAATGCGATCAGTACTGCTCGTGTCTTGTGGCTGGACTAACCCTATCAGAGCTTCGCGTCAAAGTTAAAGAGAAAAACGCTCAATTACCGAAGGGCAAGAAATTTAACCCTTACGGTAAATCCAGGGCACAGATTGAGCAATTCTTAGGGATTTCGTCAACGCAGACCGCGCAAGGATTTAAACCGAAGCCTGCTGTCAAATTCCAAACCGCTAAAACTTCGAGCTTGATTGCAGATAGACTCGCGAAACGGTTTGGTGGTGATGCCAAAGAAATTCACAAACAGCTTAAGTCCGACATTCAAGCTGCTTTAAATCAAAAACGCAAGGAGCTAAAACAGCAGGGCATCAAGCCAACCGAAAAAGCATTGCGCCAAGCGGCGATCGAGGCGGTGAAGCAATCCGCGAAACAGATTGGCGGAGACAAGCTTGCGCCTGAAGCCAAAGCGAAACGCACTCAACCTGCTTTGACTTCAGAGCAGCACCAGCGGATCAATGCGATCCTCGATCAACTAGAAAAGCTAAAGCAACAAGAAGCCTCACCCACCCCTGAACAACAGCGACGGGTGAAGATAGCACCTGCTCAGATTGATAAAGTGAAGCAGGCTGAATCGAAACCGAAAACATCTCAAGACTACATCGAAGATGCCAAGTCAATTTTCCCACCCGAACTAGATCGAGCGCTTCAACTGCGCCGCAAGAATGTCGATAAAATCGTTCAAACACATCAGCAATTAGAGCAAATTCTATCTCACGCCGCAAAACTGAGGCAGTCGGGACAGCAGCTTTCAGCGGATCTCGCGGAACGAGGAAGAGCGCTTCGCGACCGTAGAAAAGCACAACAAGAATACGACCAGGCGTTAATCCGATCAATGGCGAAATTCAGAGACTCCCTGCTTGAGTCTTCTCCTGAACAAAGAAAAGCAGCGACAAGATTTGCCAATAGCATCGAAATTGATGCAGCAGCGGCGAACGGAAAGTCAGCTAAAGAGTTGCGACGCGATGCGATGGAGTACCACTTGATTACGGGTGGTGGCGGTGAATCAACATTAAAATCATTTACCAGAGACGACGATCGCGCCTATGCCAATATTAAGCGGCAAGCCGTGAACATCGGCGCGAATCCAACGCGGGACATCATGTTTCACGAAATGGCACACCATTTAGAGGCAGAAGATCCAAATGTCGGTAAAGCCGCACTCGACTGGATCAAGCGTCGCGCAACGGGCAAGCTTCAAAAACTCTCGGAACTCACAGGCAACTCAGGCTACAAAGATAACGAGATTGCGGTTCCCGATCATTTTCTCAAGCCCTATGTTGGAAAGGTTTACTTGAATCCCAAGACGGGTAAGCCAATGCCGACAACCGAAGTCGTTTCAATGGGTGTCGAGCGCTTTGCCTCACCTGAAAAAATGGTGGAGTTCTATTTGCAAGATCCAGAGCATTTTATGTTCACTCTAGGAATCATGCGTAAACGGAAAAAATCATGATTGTTTGGCAAGTTGAAAGCATCGGTGTAACAGCAGAACTGAGTCTTGATGTTGAGAATGGTAATGAAGCCGAAGCCGTCCAATTCAAAGGAGATGCCGATCTAATTGAGTGCCTAAAACAGGATCTCTCGCGATCGTCGGGCGCGTTTGGTCATTCGATCTACCTTGACAGTACGACCGCGATCGATATCGATTCTGCCCTTCACGATCTACCCTCGTTCTACGAAGTGACGATCCTCAAGGGCAAAAACATTGTGGAAAGCTACGAGGTTCCTGGACTTGAAGAAGGGGATCTTCTTTAGCGTACAACCCGCGAGACTGCTAGAACCTAAAGCCGTCGAGTGCTCTTCCCTCCTTTCGATTCTCGCGCCGACTCTGCCGCCGAGTCCGCTTTTCTTCAGGCGACATTGCTCGATTGCGTTTTTTCGCTCTGTAGCGATCGAGTGACTTTTGAGCAGAGCTTTTTGGTCTTTCGCCTCTTAGCCCTGCCGCGCCAATATAATTACTACCTGTCGTTCGTGCGTCATGATCGATCGAAGCTCCGCGTTCTAGATTGTCGATCAATCCTTCATGCTTGCGTCGTTGAGCAGGCGACATCTCGCGATATCGTTGTAGCACTGCTTGATTCGTTGAATCCCCGTATTTTGCTCTAAGCACATCGGTGCGACTTTCGCCCTTTGCTTCAGCTTTTGCTTGGTTTCGTTGCTTTTGTGCATAGCTCTTAATCGCACTCACCGCAGCATCTCTTTTCTCTTCAGGCGTGAGTTTGCTTCGCTTTAGTCTCTCAGCATTCTTGAGTGCGATTGAAATTGTTTTAACGATCGCTTCCTTGTGATGCTCTCCCCCTAACTTCTCAGCCAGTTTCTGAGCAGCATACGACTTAGCGAATCCTGACTTTTTCGCGGTCGCCCGCGCCCGTGCGTCTCCAAGTGAAGCAGATTTCTTTACGGGCTGTTCGGTCACGCCCAGCGCAGACATCAACTGAGCTTTATTCATCCGGCTCCAGCCTTTAATTTTTCTGGCTTTGGCTTGGAGGCGAAGATCTTTAACGATTGCCATGAGGGGGGATAATGTCTTGGCATTCCGTCTTCGGCGCGGACGATCCTCGCTCAGTGTACCCTCATTATTTCGGGTCTTAGCTCAGCAGCCGGGACACCTCGATCGAGATTGCATCAACCTGAATCAAGCCACTTGTCAATATCTGTTCCGAGTATTGCCCATTCACCGGATTCGAGTAGTGAAACACCCTTGATCGCTTCAGGTCGATCACGAGATAATCTGAAATCCCGGCTTCAGCGTAGACATCTCGCTTTACGCTTGTATCCTGCGTTTGAGTGCTGTAGGCATACTCTATAACCAATCGAATGTCTTCAGGAATTGGGTGGCGTTGGCGATAAGACTGCTCGCGCACGATCGCAATATCGGGCTGTGGCTCTGAATCAGTTAGAGTAATCGGTTTTCCCTGCCGAGACTGCCATCCTTCACCAAATAGCCGCTCTAGATAACGGGCAGAGGTTTCACATAAATCGGCATGTTCGGGGCCTTCAGGCGGCATATCAACGATCGTTCCTCGAATCAGTTCGCAGTTGGCTTGAGCGAGAACTCCTGACTCAACAATGCGGTGGTAGTCCTCGATCGTCCAGTGATGGAGAAGTGTGGTCATGGGGTTGCCTCAGCTTGCCTGAATCGATCGTATCTTACGAATTCTCCTCAGCAAACAACCTTCACAGAAAGAGAATAATTCTGTTGGAAGCCCTGATTTATGAGGGCACTTTGATCTCATCGTCGTTATCGAGGGATCATCATGGTGGCATCCGCCCCGAACACCAAAACTAAACCGACCGCGGCTCAGAGAAAAATTATTGAGGATTGGGCAGGGCTTTCCGATAAAGCCTCGGAGAGGCAAGTTGAAAACGCGCTGGTGTTTCCAATGATTGCTGCCCTTGGTTTCAAGCCTCATCAAATTGTTTCATCCAACATTGCAAACACTGGGGAATCTGGACTAATACCCGACGCACTAATTTACCAAGACCTGAATCAACCCCCGGTTTTAGTCATTGAGAATAAAAAGCGTCATCCAGCCTTAGCAAATGCTTCAAGCGCAGACTTCGTCGGTGCTTGTCAGCAAAGCTCATACTACAAAGAGGCGGTTGGCTACATTAGTAATGGGATTCAGCAGTATCTCAATATCAATTTGGTCAAGCCTCAGTATCTCGCGCCTTATGGCTTGGTATGTAATGGTGACTTCTTCCAGTTATGGCGACGGGTTGACGGCTTAATCTTCCCGCTCACACCAATACAACGAATGACTAAAACCAGCATTCCTGAATTGATGCGGCAACTAGGATACTGCCTGGGCAATCCTCAGCCCGCCCTAGTTACAACAGTTTGGAATCGAAAGGGTGGCGTTGCAAAGACAACGAACACACTCAATATTGGCGCAACCTTAGCATTGGCAGGAAAAAAGGTTCTGTTGGTTGACTTAGATCCTCAAAACGACTTGACAAGGGGACTAGGACTAGAGCCTGCGTCTTTCCCCGACTACCTTAGCTCATGCACTAATAAATTCGAGTTGCGCGAATTCGATGCCATGAAAAGCATCTTGCATGGTGCAATTCAGGAAAAAAGTTTCCCTACAAGTGATGGACAGTCCTTTGAGCTGCATGTTCTTTCAGCTTCTAGAGAACATCTTGAAAATTCTCGCGATCGTGGTCAAGCCAAGAATCAAATCGAAAAATCGACGAATGTGCGATTTGAGCCTGTTTTTAAGCAGATCGTTCATTGTTTGAAGCAGGATTACGACTACATTTTGATCGATGTATCACCTAGTATCGACGCGCTGAGCAAGGCGGTGCTTTTTACTTGCGATACTGTCTTGATTCCCTCAAATCTAAGCGAAAAAGCGCTACACCACGCGATCGAAGTAGATCAGTTGGCAATTCCCTCTATGCGGGAATTGAGAGCTAGGGGTGAACGCTTGCATCTAGCACCGTGGAGTCTGGGGATTGTATATAGTAACTGCCCTACCAATTCTGACAACTTGATCAAAAACACGATCGAGCCAGAACTACAAAAGCGTGGCTTTACGGGTAAGCGATACAAGGAGCGGCTACATACTTATACACAGATAACAGCCGCCGAATTCAAGCATATGCCTGTAGTCTGTTGGCAGAACTCACCCATCACCAATTGCTACACCCAGCTTGTTAACAAAGTCTTCTTGTCCCACAACTTCACGGATCGTTAATCATGACTTTTGTACTCGATGACCCCTCGATCGCGATTCCTCTCGGCGAACTGATTCGCGTTCCCGTCAAATTTATCAAAGGTAAGTCCGACTTACCCTCGATCGTCATTCAAGCAATCTCAGTTCAATTGCAAGCCACGGGTAAGAACTTACTTCCAGTTGTGGTGAAGCTGTTGGGAGAAGACAAATACCAAGCGACGATCAATACTCAAATCCTCGAAGCAGCGCGGCTGGCTAAACTCGATTTCGTTTGGTGCATTGTGGCAGATGACGCAATGCACGCTCAGATGCAAATCGAAACTGGGCAATCCATTCAAATCAATGTTCTTGCTGCTTCTGAGAAGTCGATCGTAGAAGTTCTAGAAATTGCGCGATCGCGCAATCCGTCTCTGAGCAAGCTGAATTCGGCGTTAATTGCGAGAGCAATCTGTGAGCATCGTAAGATGAACCAACCGAAGAACCTTGCTTTTCTTACAAAGCTGCGATGTGGAGTAGGGAAAACTAAGCTCCCGTTACTCTCGGAGTACTTGAGCTTATAGGGGTTTATCGGCAAGCTGTCAGACGGTACGAATCACTCGTACCGTCTTTTTTGTTGTGTAGGTTTCATTCCTCTCTGTCTTCAAGCAGATCGATTCCTCGCACCGTCCCTCCAATTTTCGACAGAGCGGTAATCGCAGCCGCTAGCTCATCCAGTTTTTTGCCATCAATTCGGGGCATCGAATCAGCTCGCTTTAAATCGCTGATTGTGTTCGGTCGAACGCCGAGACGCTCCGCCAATTCTTTGTTCTTGATTTTGTGTCTGGCTAACACTTCCGCGAGCTTCCATTTTGTTGGCACAATTCCAGGCATAAAGCAACCTCCGCACTATAAAACAGTCTTTACACCGATACAAATATCAACCTAACAGCTATTAATTGAGCTGGCAAGACATAATATGTCGTTTTAAGCGTTGACAATATCGCTTTGAGCGATATAAATTTAGGAAATCATACCCCAGAACAAAGGAAGATCACGGAATTATGCACGAAGTTATTCCAGAAAGATTTAGATGGGCGATCGCAAAAGTCGAGCAGGTATATCCAGACCTCTACACGCCTAAAGGACTATCTGAACTTTTGTCTAGCGCAATGTTTTGCGGTACTAGCAGCGGACGAAAGCGAGTCAAAATTGAGCTTCTCAAAGATGAAGAAATTTACTATGGCTTAGCTGGTTTGGATGCTGGCGATTTTGCTAAAAACTTTTTGCGACGGTTTGCGGCAGATCCAAAGGGTTGGGCACTAGACGCACCCGAAGAGGTTCAGGAAGGCGCTGGATGGTATCAGAAACTTGGTTCTTTCATCAAGCCTGAAGGAATGGCTTCGATAATGCTCTATCACCAGATTCGCGATCATGTCCAGCTATTGCAGCAAGAAAAGCAAATTTCCGGCATCGTCGGAGAGCGTGAAACAGGCTTGCTAGGGCATTACGTCACAGTTGTTGATTTCAACGATCAGTTACTTCAACTTCCTGAAGACCTGTCAAGAATTGCTGATTCGGCAAAGAAGGTCGTTCAGTTGTTTTTAGATGTTATGCCCGCACAGCAAGATCGATACGCCTTGTATAAAGACGCAACTGGTGATGACAAGACTTATGAGCCTGTTGGGTTGAGCGAAGTTTTGAGCCTGTTGAATGCGGCGACAGAGGCGAGTCTCTATTCCGAGTGTCAAAACTGGCGAGTCATGGAAGAGGGAGGCTGGAGATCAGTTTCTTGCGATCGCAATCCTGACCTTGATCCAGATGAGATTCGACTAACCATTGATACCGAAAACGATTCCCACCGCTTCATTGCTGAGAGCAGGGACGCTAGCCGATTCCCGTGGAGAAATCACTAAATCAAACGAACGAGGAGAAATCATGAGCGCGATCGCACTTTTGAAGACCGAACAGAACGGAGTTGAGTTTTACACAATTGAGACAACAGGTGAAAGTGGTATTAGCCTGTCGGGACTCGCAAAGCTTTGCGGTGTCAGTCCTTCCACGGTTTCTCGACTCGGAAACACCCTTGTAACTTCTGAGGCTCCAGATGCGCTGAAAGCCTTTACGGAAGCAAGCTACACCCTTTTGCGTAATGACGATCGTGCTACCGTCAACGGCATAGAAGCGGGAAATCTCAAAATTTACCGTTCAAAATTTTGCATCACGGTAATCAGCCACTATGCCAGCAAAGGCAAGAAAGAGGCAATTTTCAGTCTGACAAAATTCGCTGAGATGGGTCTTGAGTCTTGGGTTCAGAGCATTACTGGATGGAAAGCCCCTGACTATCGCCAAGACCTCGATCGCTTTAAATCCGAAATTCTCCAAGCCCTCGCAGATCGCACCCCAGAACAGCGAAAAGCGTTACCCCCGAACGAAATTCTGCATTCCTCTGATCTGCCCCCAGATGTTCAAGCCGCAAACCGCGCTGAACTGCGCTACCTGATGCAACCCGGAAGCCGTACCTATCGCAACATCCAGAACTCAGCCCCAATCTACGATCGACTGAGCGAAATCAATCGCGAGTCCCCAGAATCATGAAGTCCCCAAACACTCAAACCGAGACATCAACATGCTGACAGAACAGTTTCAGATCATCTACAGAGCCTTGCTCGAAATCAGTACACACCCTGCATTCTTCACTGAGGAAAAGCAGTTAGCCAGCACAGCAAAGCAGGCTCTTGAAACCGCCGACGTAAAACAAATGTGGCAAGCATTAGTCAAGATTGCCATGCGACAAGGGTTTCATGACGATGAACGCAAGATTATCGACTTGGCTCAGAAAGCGATCGAAGGATTGCTCCTGCAAATGCAAATGATCGACGAACCTGTAAAGGAGTAAAAAAATGACGATCGACCTCGAAAGATTCAAAGAAATTCAACCAAAGCTCAAGGCTTGGTTTCCCCCAGAAGACCACGACGAGCGCGAATTGCCTGGAACTAAGGCGATTTGGTATTTCGTAAAATGGCAAAAAATCCGCGATCGCTTAGATGAGGTCTGCCCAGATTGGGAGGTTGAGTACTCTGACCCGATCGTTATCGAAGAAGAAATTTGCATTCGATGCAAGATCACCATTTGCGGGGTGAGCCGTGAAGCGCCGGGCTATGCACCGCTCAAATTGATCAGTAACGCGGGCAAAAATATGGCGCGCGGGTCGGCTGGAGAACGCGCTACCGCCGACGCTTTCAAGAATAGCTGCGAGCTTCATGGCATCGCCCGATACTTGGATGAGCAAGCCGATAAGGACACGAAAGAGAACTTTGTCCGCTACATGCAGAAAGGCGGCAATGGACGTGCAGCAACGCACTATCGCAACAATCAGCAGATCGCCAACGGTTCCACCCCCAGAACAACACCAAAGCCACCGCCCAAACCGTTCGGGGGGACAATCAACGGAAACACCCCCAAAATCATCACCGCAGCACAGCGCACCCGGTTCTACACGATCGCCAAAAATAACGGCTGGACAGACGGAGCCGCGAAAAAACTTCTCTCGGAACACAACTTCACTTCGTCAACTGAGATTACGATCGCGAAATACGACGAACTTTGCAAGCTCTTGCAGGATAAATCGAAAGCCGCACTGTATAACTCGCAAGCCGCTCCAATTCACTCCGCACCCGAACAAAATGAATGGTCGTGAACATGCAAACCACGAACAAAAGTACTAAACTTTCAACAATGAAATGACATCACAGGCAATGCAAAACCAAACTCTTAGATCTACGCTGATGCAGCTAGTTGAGCGACACGGCTTCGCAGAAGTTTTAGACCGCCTAGCCGAGATTGCAGATAATCACGCCTCAGTTAGCGATCGCAAAGAAGATAGGTTGACTACGCTACTGGAGCAAGCCACAGAGCAGGCATTACAGACTTTTAGCCATTCGAGTCAACTGGGCGAGAGTGACCCTAGCGATTCGCTCTAAATCGTCGATATCGCGAACAGTTCTGATCTCCCGGCAAATTTCGTCGATTGATTTTGTTGGTTCCAGGATGCGATCTTCCAGATACGCATCTAATTCTTCGCGTGTCCATTTCAACCCTTTGGCGATCTTTTCGCGCTGCTCAATTTCTGGAAGTTTGTCCCCCGCGACATACGATTGCAGCGTCGATTGCGGAATATCCAGGTTGCGCGCCAGTGTTCGCCAAGATATCACCTGCTCTGATCCCGACTCTCCGCGCATCTTTCGCAATAGCTCGATTAAGCGATCGCGATAATTTTCGTCCATAACTTTCTAGCTTGCGTCGGCATCACATTAGCCGAAAACTAATGACCACGAAATCAGCAATATTGAATTTCATGTAGTCATCAAATTGACCACTTGACGGTCACACGATTTACCTGCATAATCACTCTGTAATCAAATTGAGTCCTGAGAAGTCAACCATGCCTGCAAAGCTCGGCAACGTGATTAAAGGGTTTCGATTGCCTCCCGCGCTCATCAGCACGCTTGAGCGGGAGGTAGATCGAACCCAACGCATTCAGTCCGATATTCTGGTCGAAGCGATCGAGCAATATTTTAGATTGCGATCGCAAAATCTAGAGCCTTATTTTCGCCAAGGGGGTCGAACCGCGTGGTTTTCGATTCCCGATGACGTAGACAGCAAAATTCGCTTAGAAGCGGCAACGCGCAAAGTTTATCCAGCCGCGATCGTGGTTCAGGCGCTAACTGAATACTTCAACCCCGCCTCGAAATCTGCCTAAAAGAACAATGCCGCACATCTCTAGCACAGATACACGGCACGTTCGGTAGATTGTTCATTTTTGTCCTTCCTGGGAGCTAACCAGGCTCAGACGACTTGTTTTGTTTTGTCCGCTAATTCGCCCGTAAATCTGCGTCAACCAATCAACCAACAAATCAATCAACCATTCACTTGTCAACTGCTCGCTAATCAACTGTTCACTCAATCAGATCCGTAAATTTGCGGATTAACTCTAATATATGCGATCCACCTCGAAAAGCGAAAGGGTATCAGGGATACGCCTTTCGGTAGATTTTTGCACTCAATTTTTTCAGGTTCGACCTAGCCGCAACTTCGGCGATCCCTCTAGAGCATTGGTACTGATTGAGTTTGCGCGATTTGTTTCGTCGATCGTGCTTAGTATCAATTTGCGATCGGACTTCGGAGGTGCAAGGTGAGCCGCAAAGAACCTCATGCTCGCTTAACTTCGCAACAGGTCTTCAAGAACTGGACTAAAGAAGGCAAGAAGTACTACACACCAACGGGCTATCTCTATCACCTCTTGCTGGCATTGAGGAAAGAAGGCTGGTGGTATCGAATCGACAACATAACCGAGTTTTGCGATCGCTGGAAGATCAAGCGACGAACATTTTACGACGCGAAAGCAGCTCTAATCGCGGACGGTGTTCTTGAAGAAAACATCCTTGGCGCAGTCGAATTGCGAATCATTGATGCCGCTGAAAATTCCCGCACAACTGTGCAGGATGCCGCACACCCAGTGCAGGATGCCGCACACCCAGTGCAGGATGCCGCACACCCAGTGCAGGATGCCGCACACCCAGTGCAGGATGCCGCACACCCAGTGCAGGATGCCGCACACCCAGTGCAGGATGCCGCACACCCAGTGCAGGATGCCGCACACCCAGTGCAGGATGCCGCACAAACGATCCCTGAAACGGAAGCTACGCAAGAGTTTCGGGAACCTCTCAACTCTTTTTCAGATCTTTCTTCAGATCTTTCTTCAGCTAAGGATCAGATCTCTCCCCCTACCCCCTCAAACACGATCGACGGAAGAGAGGGGGAGAAAGATCCGGTCAGCGGGAAAGATTCTGATCGAATCGAGATCCTCGCTACGGTTCCAAACCTTGAACAACAAGTCGCAACCGAGCGATCGACGGGTGAGGATCAATTTTCCAGCGCGCGGCGCGATTTTTCGTCATCACAATTTAGTTCAGTCGAGCGCTTCGATCGGCAGTTCACGCATCGCTACCTCTGGGAGGGCGAAGATCGGCAACCGCTGCCTGAATTTGCTGAGTTTGTTGGCAATCAGCTTCCAAAAAACGATATGCACCCCCGAATCAAGGGGCGAAGCTATGTTCTCAACTGCCAGAGGTCAGAGGACGGCATTTTGAAGCTGGAAGGACTCTGGAATGACTATCAAGCCGTCCAACGCGGCGAAATGGATATTCACACTACTCCCCCTCTCGATCGGCGGTCTACGGAGCGAAAAACGCTGATCACAGAAGCGTTAAAAAACCTTTGAGGTAGCCATGATTGACAAAGACCTGTTTGGAGAGCATTTCAACGCTCTCTGTGACCAACACAGCAAAAATTTCGGTTCTGAAACCTACCGAAAGTTCTACACCGCGATCGCAGAGCGAATGACCACCGAAGAATTTGTGCAAGTAGCGGAACAGTTCTTTTTTGAGGGCAAATTCCCTGCGCCAAAAGATTTCGTTGACGCGGTTCACGCGCTTCGCCGATCGCATCCCTCACCCCCAGAACAACTACCACCGACGATCGAGGAACTCCCCCCAGAACAGCAAGCCGAGGCAAGAGCCGCGATCAAGCGGATTCAGCAGATGCTGAAAGCGGCGACACCCCAAATCGCCAAACCAATGCCAATTCCGACCGCAGAAGAATGCATTGCGGGAACAGTTTTCGACCTCGATCGCTTGCGGCAATGGCTCAAAGATCCGGCGACTCGAAGAATCGCGATCGCAGAAGCAATGAGCCGAGAAGACATCGAAATCCTCACCGATGACTTCGGCAACCCTATTGACTTGTCTCAAAAAATGTTCGGGAGCAAGACCTTACCCCCGAACACTCAGCAAACTAAATCTCACCAAAGGATACCCAACCATGCTTTACGAAATTAAGGGATGCAACACTTACGCTCTGCTCCATGCAGACACAGCAGAAGAAGCATTGAACGAGTTCCGCAAGCACCATGAATTGAGTGAATCCAGCATCCTGAACATTGTTTCGCAAGAAGCAAAGCTCGAATGCGGTGAAAACGTGTTCTTACTTCGCGCTCGATTGCTAGGTAGCGAATTGCACTATGAAACGAGCTTTGAGGAAAATAGCTGGTTTCATCATTCCTGCATCGTCAGTCTTTCCGATCTGGAGAAGCAAGCAACGATCGCCGAACTCAAGCGGCAAGCAACCGTCACAATTCAAGCTGTTCAAACGACAGAGATTGATTGGAGCGAGTTAGCAGCATGATCCAACTTCCCCAACTCCCCAAGCGTCAACCTTTGCGCTATTGCCGAGACAAGAGCGCTGTAGAAGAAATCCGCGAGCTTAGAAAGCAACTTCGCAACGGCAAAATCGTTCCATTCCGGAGGAAGCAAGCATCATGATCGACGCACTTTCCCCAGAGCTAGAAGCAGGAATCGAGGCGTTTCTAGCTCTGCGATCGGACTGGGATAGAAAGCGAGTTTTTGACTCAGCCGTATCACTGTTCCTGCTACAAAACCGCACTGAAAATCAGCAAAGCGATCGAGCAATCTCGCGTATCTATCTCGATTCGCTGTTCAAAATCCCCGATGACTTGATGGAGGCAAGCTAGTGTTTCCCATCCTTGCTCGTCCCGAAGACTATCCTGATCGCGTTCTGGGGGAAGCCAAAACCAAAGCCCAAGCGAAAAAACTTGTCTGTAAATGGTTTGAAGTTGCTCCGGAGCGAGTCGCGATCGAGAAAATCGGACTCGATAACCTGCTCAACACGTCCGGCGTAGTGTTCTGGCAATATTGCATTGTCAAGGCAACTGAAAAAGCGATGAGCGTCCAGGATGCGATCGCACTGCTCAATCTGCCTGAGAACTTCGACTTACTAGACCTGAAGACTTGCTATCGTACAGCCGCAAAAGCAACTCACTCCGATGTGGGCGGCGAAGATGCTCAATTTATCGAAATCAAGCGGGCGTATGACCTACTGAACACGATGCTGCACAAGCAATCCGGTAGTTCAGAACGATGGGATGCTTACCTACTCGAAAATCTTCAAAAGTGGGAAGGGATTTTCCGTAAGCAGTGGAAAGCAATGTGCGATCGCGGATTAATCAATCCAGCACATCAATACAACAATGCGAATCGATACGGATTAAACTATTCGACCTGCATTGAGAACTTCACCCGCGAGTACTGCGAACCGATGCCCGGATGGTTCTTGAACTGCGTCTATCCGCCGCTATTAGGCAGTGGAATCAGTATCGCAGAGACTCGCCAAAGATATCGAGAACATCTCATCGCGATCGCTCCAAATAAAACTATGTCCGAGATTTGGGCAAGAAAGTACTTTTGCCTAGAGTTCGGTGAGTCGGTTCCTTGGGTGTTTTACTTGCCGCCCGCGAAGGAGGTGAGCGATGCAGCTTAATCACCTCGATTTATTTTCGGGAATCGGCGGTTTCACCTTAGCTGCTCGCTCACTCAACATCAACACAAAACAGTTTGTGGAGCGCGATCGCCATTGTCAAACCGTGCTTCAGAAGCATTTCCCAGAAATTCCAATTCACGACGATGCTCGAACATTCGCAACTCGAACTGGAATTTTCGGCATCATTACCGCCGGATATCCCTGTCAAGACAACAGCACCGCTAATCCCAAAGGTAAAGGCTTGCAAGGTAAAAGATCGGGGCTTCTCTACGAGGTGTTCCGTATCCTCGAAGAAGCCCAACCCGAAATCGTCGTCCTTGAAAACGTACCCCCAACACAAAACCGACGATGGGATGAAACTGCTCGACGAGAACTGGAAAAGCGCGATTTCAAAGCGTACCGCATTGACCTATCAGCTAAAGATTGTGGACTCTGGCATCTCAGAAATCGGTGTTTCCTTGTGGGCTACGCCAACCGCCTCAGACTCAATCAGACTCAAGTTCTCCGTCGATTCTCTCGCCAAGAGGTACAAGCGCAGATTCCTAAAAGACGGGCAGATGGGGTCGAATTTGTTAGAGGTCACAGCAGCAGAGTTTTCGCATTTCCCCCACCCGGAATTCGTCGAATGGTTGATGGGCTTCCCTCCGAAATGGACAGATTCCGACTTCACGCACTAGGAAACTCAGTTCCGCCGGTCATGGCTGAAACGGTTTTGAAGGTTGCTCTATTCGTACCTGGAGGTGAATGGTATGCAGCTTAGTCTCTTCGATACCCCAGTAGTAGACGAGCCGATATGTCGAAAAAATCCCGAATCATCGACACGTTCTGAAAATATGTCGAAGCCATCGACATCTGCAATCCATCTCGCGATCGCTCAATCAGTACGAGTCGTATCGGTCGGATGCCTGCCCGAAGACTTGATTGGAAAGACAGGCACGATCTTGAACTTCCTCACAGAGTCAGCCGTCACGGTCACGATCGACGGCAAGAACTGGGGAATGAGCATCGAGCAGCTTGAACCTGTTCCTGAATCTGAGCGCCCATCTCAAGCTGTGGAATTAGCACCGAAGACGCTCATCGAGGTGGAAATCGGGGACAGGGTATTAGTCGCGGGCTATCCCGACCAATGGTGGGCAGTTTCTTCAAAGCTTAATAACGGCTGGATGGTCGATCGCATTGTGCGAGATCCCTTACCTCACACGCAGGTGCAAATCTTAGTGAGTTCGGAAAACATCCTCGATCAACGAACGAAACCAGCTTCCGTTCGTTGGCTAGAGACAAAGATTCGACATGCCAAGCAGATGCAAGAGCGATTTAGCGGGTGCAATCTCCCTCAACAAATACCGAGATATTCAAACATGACCTACCTCGACGTGATTGAAGCTCGATCGAGGTGGGTGAAGCGAGAGAGCGATCGACTAACCCGCGAAATCGCCGAATTCTATCGGCAAATCTTTGATGCTTGGGAGGCGCAATGTTTGAGATTTTGATTCTTCTTACTGTTTTCTCGCTCTCACTGGCAGTGGGGTTCAACGTGCTGGAGTACTACCAACAGCAGGGAATAGAAAAAGCTCGAAAGCAACTAGAGCAAACATGGGAGAGAGAGCATGGCAGAACTTGACTTGCAGCAGGAGCTAAGGGCAAGCATTGCTCGAAGCATGATTGATTCGCCTGGCGATACCGCAAAGCTTCGGCTAAGAACGCTCAAAGCGGTTCTTCCAGTGGAAATCAAAGGATGGTTAGAAGGAGTCGCAATTTACCTGGATTACCAGGAAGAGCAGGAATACCCACCGATCATCCACTCGGTGATTGCGTTTGATCACGGCAGTCGTCGATCGGCATTCCTGGAGCCAGAAAATCTGGTTTGGTTAGAGGCATTAACTTTCAGAACCTATCAATACACGGGAATCGCTCATGTACTGATCCGAGACGGGCAGCAAACCAAGATTTCAAGCTATTGCCCATCCACACACAAATACACGTTATGGAGTGCTTAGACATGACGATGCAAGCGACAATCACCCCGCCCCGAAACGACCTCAAAGCTTCTCCCTCAGAACATCAAACAAGCTTTGAAGCACTTGAATTCGACCTCGATCGCGTTCTGGGGGATAGCTCACAATGTTCTGGGGGAAAGACAGTTAAATTCAAGCATAGTAACGGCTCGGAGATCTGCGGGCGGATTGTGCAAGGCACTACACAAGTGGCTGCAAGCTCGATCGCAGATCGCACACCTGAAATTCACCGCGCACCCTGCCACATTTCGGGAACGGTTACGGTCGAGTACAAGTTGAACGATCGCACTCATAGCACTCAGATGCCCGTGAATCGTTTGATTGATTTGCATGATCAGCTCGCAGTTTTAGAGCAAGAATGCGATCGCTTAATCCGCGCTGGACTCGCTGAACCAGGCACATGGATCGAAGTCGAGAAAGTCCACAAACGAAACTGGCGACAAGCGAAATGGGTCGCTAGCACTCCGACTTTCGCGAGTCAGCGGAATCCATCAGCAAAACTCAAGACGAAATACATCGGCAAGGAAAATTCACCCAAACACCTTGCAGCAAGAGCGCTATATGCAAATCGCAAGCAGCACGACAAGCTAACCAAGCAAATCGAATCAATTAAGCGGAGGTTAGGCGATGTCTGAGTATTCTTCAATTCTCGAAAGCGCGATCGACGAACTAACCGCGCTCAATAAACCGTTCTCAGTCAATCAGATCGTCAAGGTTTCAGGTATTGATCAAAACCTGCTATACCGCACACCCGACTTACTCGATCGAGCCAAGCAAGCCAGTTCAGAAAGCGGATTTGACGGAGCAAAGTTTCGCGGAAAAATCGTTCCAAAAGAGGAGATGAAAGCGATGGAGCCAGAAGCAACAGTCACGACAGAAGAACAAGAAGCCTGGAAGTTTCGCGGGAAAGTTATTCCAAAGGAAGTGGAAGGAATGGAGCCAGAAGCAGCAGTCACAACAGAAGAGCCAGAAGCTTGGAAAATGAAGCAGCAAATCAACTCACTGCAACGCGCAAACGCCGTACTAGAGCGTCAGAACAAGGAACTGAAAGAAGAACTCGAAGCACTGCGATCGAATCCCCCAGAAACACAGCCAATCAGCAGTGAAGTCGCGATCGAGTTCTTGCATGAGCATCGAAATCACTGGATTGCAGAAGTCGATCGGCTTGAACTTGAAATCGCTGGATTGCAGCAAAAAATTGAAGTCGCAAAGCGCAATGCAGCAGGATACGAGCAGATTTTGACTTTGCATCAGGAGGTAGCAGCGTGACCCAAGAATTCAAGACCTGGGCGACACTCAGCGCGAAAACACCCTTCAATCATCTGTTCCCCGATCGCAAAGTCCCGATCGTCTCTCCGATTCCGATTATCCCACGCGAAGAAGGAATGCCATTTTGTTACGTGGTGGACGCTCAATTCCTCACAGACGAGCAGATTCAGGGATTGGCTGAGATGCTTTACGAGCAATGGAAACCTGAATCAGAATCAGTTGAGGAAACGATCGTCTACATCCGAGAAGGCTTGCCGCTCAAGTGCGCATGGTTTAGCTCGTTTACAACGATCGATCCAAAAATGATGGCGATGCTAACCGATGTAGGAAGCCCGGAAGACGAATTCGAGCCAGGTGAAGGCGAAGAGGAATTCGACTGCGGCTTTGTTCCGGGATTTGGTTGCAATTATGCAGGCTCAGAGGACTGCGATTTTGATTGTCCCTATCGCGGCAAACTTACCAGCCATTCAAACTATCCGAATGTTCGATGGGACATCGACGGAACATTAATCGCGATCGAGGAAGAATCATGAGCGGAAAAGGATTCGGCAAAGAACAGCGCAACGATGACCTACTGATTGAGTCGATCGTTTCTCATCAAGATCGCTCTCCCTATGTCACGTTGCGGTGGGGTAAAGAATCAGGAAAGCTCACCCCAGACGAAGCGATCGCTCATGCAGTCGGAATTATTTGCGCCGCTACTGTCGCGACGATCGATGCTCAGATTGTTGAATGGGCAACAACAAAACTCGGTCGGTCGATTGAAGAAGCGATGGTACTGCTGCGACTGTTTCGACAAAAGCGCGAAAGCTCAAAGCTTCCGAGCACGACACTTAGCATCGGAGGTGAGCACTTACGACCAGATACCGTGAAGCATCACGGAGCAAAACTCATCGAAATGGCGTTCTCTGTCGAAGCCGAGGCGTTTCTGTGCGGCTTTCTGCTGGAAGAAATGCAGCTAGAACCCGCAATGATTGACGCAATTATTCAGGAATTTCGAGAAATGCGCGGAGTCGAAACGCTCTGGACACCAGTTGATTTTGATGCCGAGGAGGGCGAATCGCAATGAACCTAGAGCTTACCGAAGAGTGGAAGTTAGGTAGTGAAACACCAGCTCAAGGGAGTTTCATTGTTGCTTTTTCTCCCGGTCGTCTGCTTCCCGTTCTTTTAAGAGTGGATAAGGATTTTCACAGTGGTTTCGCTCAGATGTTACACCAAGGCAAAAATGTAGAGCTAATCGACTATTCCTTACCTATCACGGTTTGGGCTTATGCCCCAAAATTTCGGGTTTCAGGGGAGGCGCAATCGTGAACTTCATCATTCTGTTTCTCGTAATTCTCAGCATCATAGCGATCGCTCGACTCCTTCTATCGGTCGATCGTGAATTGGAAAAAGACGATCAACGGAGGCGCGATCGCTATGACTAACCAGCTTGCACTATTTGACCTGCCAGAAGCACCGAAACCTACTCCTGAAATCGCAAAAGTCGTAGTTCCGAAGCATTTAGAAGCCGAAGTCTTAGCCTTCGTCAAAATGCTCAAAGCACCTGCAAAAGGTGTTGTTCAAAGCAAGCCCTTCGCAGTCACGATAGCCCGCAGTACCGAAACTAAGCGCTATCTTATCCCTGCCGTCACTATCACTGAAGAACAAAGCGAGATGCTCGATCGAGAAGTTGAGAAGCTGATTGCTGAAATGGATCGGCTGAAGTTTAAGAGCGGCGATCGATTGCAAGTGTTAGCAGGTATCTCTGAAAGATGCGGAATTCCTGTAGAGGTAAGACAATGAGCACTCTAAGACATGGTGAACACATCGCATCCTCAATGGATAGCGGATTACGCCACATTGATCAGTTGCTAAAAGTCGCGATCGCAGTCAATCAATTACCAGAAGATCGATTTATCGGAGAATTCTACTTTCCGTACTTCGCAATTCCTGTTGCTGGGGATTTTGTTCGACTCAAAGGCGAGATAGTTTATCGATGTGTCTCGCGGCAAATCGACGCAAATGAGTTGGATTGCGCGTCTGAGATTCGGATTTGGATTGAGGAGGTGGAGTGATGCCAGCACTTGAAAGACCCATTCTGTTTAGTGGTGAAATGGTTCGAGCAATTTTGAGCGGCTCGAAAACACAAACGCGACGGATTGTTAAACCGCAGCCGCGATTAGGGCTGCTGGGTAATGGACAACCTATCGGTAATGGACAGTTAGTGTGGGAGCCGAAGAAAGATAGAGTTATTCCGCTTACGGATAGCTGCCTACATCAAATTTTTGATTACTGCCCATACGGTTCTAAGGGCGATCGTCTTTGGGTGAGGGAGACGTGGCGACCTCGTAGTTGGGGAAGTGATTTTGAATGGATGATGATCCAATACAAGGAAGGTGATGACGTAAAAGAAATAAACCCCTCTGACGTATGGGGAGATGATGCAGAGGTTGTATGGGCAAAAATGTCTCGTGAGTGTGTTGGCGCTGGTAATCCTACAACTGATTCTGGTGACTTCATTTTAGAAAAGCCACTGAAGTGGAGAGCGTCTATCTTTATGCCTCGTGCAGCGTCACGTATCACACTCGAAATTACCAACATCCGAATCGAGCGATTACAGGACATATCTGAAGAGGATGCCAAAGCCGAAGGTGTTCCACCATTCGATTGGAACGATGGGTGGAGCCTTCGCCCAGCTCCAGCATTTGAAAAGCTCTGGGATTCGATTAACGGGGCAAAGCATCCGTGGTCTAGCAATCCGTGGGTATGGGTTGTGAGTTTCTCAAGGATTGAGGAGGTGACAAAGTGATTGTTGAATTACTCAGGAAGTGGGCAGAACTAGAGCCAGATCGGTGCGAGATTTACCCGAACAGCGCTGAACTGCTCAACGTATTTCTGAATCCTTGGATTATCAACTTCAGCGCGGTTTCAATCGAGCTTGGTGCTTACGATGCAGCCGCATTGCAAAGAGCGGTGCAAGCATCGATCGACAATCGAGACTGGCGATGCAAAATCTTTAACTCAGCGGCTGGATGGAGCGCAAAAGTTGTGCCTTCGTCAGCACTAAGCAATATGACTTTCGAGAACTATCTGGAGTATCGCAACCAAGAATTAGCGATCGCGCTTCTTAATGCCTATGTGGTGTGTTTGGAGGCAAATCAATGAATCAGCTTGATTTGATGCCGCGTGAAGTGACTTCACCTCTACCAGGAACCGTGCATATCCCGAACTGGCTCACCATTCCTCAGCAAAATGCACTGCTCAATCTGATTCGCGTTGCAACGGATGGGCGATGGTACACCCCAGAAATGCCTAACGGAACACCAATGAAGCACCCAATAGCCTGCTTGGGCTATGCTTGGAAGCCCTATCTTTATTTCATACAAGAGCCATACCGACCTTTACCGCAAGAAGTGATTGATATCACGCGAAAAGCGTTGCTAGATGCTCGAATCAGCTATCACCCTTACGAACCTGACACGGGCATCGTCAACTGGTTTCCGCCTGATTCCAGTCTAGGTTGGCATCAGGACAAATCTGAGCATCCGGATCTGATCGCAGTTGGAAGCCCGATCGTAACTTTCTCGATCGGGGATAGCGCAATCTTCCGACTAAATGACGAAAAGCAGGTTTCAGGATCTCACGAGTTAGAGCTAAGAAGCGGCGATGTGCTGATCATGAGTGGTCGATCGCGCCTAGCGTGGCACGAAGTTCATAAAATTTTGCCTGATACTCGCCCGATCGATCTCAACCTCGACAAAGCAGGCAGAGTTAGCCTCACGATTCGACAAGCATTAGTTCATACAAAGAGGTAGCAATGAGCAACGATCGACCTACACCCAATCCAGGAAGCAATGAAGCCCTAAATCTTGGCTGCCGATGTCCCGTGCTCGATAATAGTCACGGCAAGGGATATTTCATGCAGCCCGGACTCTTCGTTTTCAACTCCGACTGTCCATTACACGGTCAGCTACTACCAGCAGAGGAGAAAACGAATGCAGACGATTAATCATTCATTACCCCCTACACAATGCGAATGCGGCGAAGTCGCAGACGGTCTAGACGGTCTTCACTGTCAACTCTGTTGGGAGAAGCTTTGTAGCACTTCTTGGTGGCAGTTAGTTAACAGTATCAATAGCATGGAGCAATCAAATGCAGAAAATTGATCATCCCCCGCACTATCAAGGTGCATCGCGTCAGTGCTGCAATACATTAATGGTTCTGGGGGTAACGCCTGAGCAGCTAGAAGGTGAGTGTATCGACGCGATCGAGCAACTGAACTTCGGGTTTAACCTGGGTAATGCAGTCAAGTATCTCTGGCGATGCGGACAGAAAGGAAGCGCGATCGAAGATCTAGAAAAAGCAAAGTGGTATCTCGCGAGAGTGTGTATCCAAGCCGATCGTGAGGCTCAAGATCGCTGTCGAACCGCAATCTTCATGATTGACGTGCTGATTAGAGCTTTTCGCAAACTTGGAGCAACCCCACCGAAGGAGATTGGCTCTGATCCAGACTTCGGCGCAACGGTTGTCTGTGCCCTGCGATACTGCATGGGGCGCAAAACCTACATGCCATCTACGATCGTTGCATTCGCTAAGCGACACTGGCAGTTTATCTCTGAGAACGATCGCGTGGATATCGCTAAGGATATCCACTACGCATTCAAACAGGCTGAAAAGAGTGGAGACTACAGCAGCATCGGAATGGACTGCGATATCAGGCTTTGGTCAGAATTTCGCGATTGGATTCAGGAACAGCCATGACCCCAGAACAACGAATCGAAATTGAACGGATTGTTGATGCTGCACTTACAAGGCGATTGGGCGTGCTGATCGATGGTGCTAGCTCTACATCGCAGTACATCAGCGATGCCGAGGTTTGTGAGCTATTGCGATGCAGCGATCGACAGTTGCGAAAACTCATCTCCGATGGTGAGTTAGTCCAGGGCGCGCATTTTACTGGAAGTAATCGATCGCGTCTTTGGATTAGAGAACGAGTTGAGCGCTACATCGAAACGCGCGGACTAACAGAAGTGCAAAACAAGGATGTTAAGCGATGGCTGAGAGGTTAGAACGGGAAGATGAGTGCGATCGTTGCGGGTGCGATCGCAAAATCGAATATTGGGCGATGTACCCATGGGGTGTGGTTGGACTGTGCGCGGGACACGCTAACGAAGCTAAGACTGATCCGGCTTGCTCTGAGGTAGAGCCGTGCGATCGCTAATTCAGCTTCTCTAGGTCGGATAGTGGAAACCATTCATACCATCCATTCACATTCACCAGTGCCTTACGTCTCAATATCCCGCATCGGTACACATGACCACGGTAATGAGTTACGCCCTTAATCTTTACTGCTGTTCCAAACTTGGCTTGTTTCCAGTGCATGTGACTAAGACAGGATGTAAATGTACAGAATAAACAGGACGATCGCAAGCTCCCAATTATTCCGAATCCACCAAACTTGATAGGACAGACATTGAAGAAATTGCCTAAGCATGTGTCTCCTCACATAACTCCTCACAATGTAAGGAGACTGGTTACACAAAGAATTTGTGCGCCTGCAAGACTACCACCCTATAAAGCTTCCGCTTGTTGTAAAGCTTAATTTGTGCGGTTGTATTTTCCCGCCACTTTCCTAAATGCGATCGCTATTCCTACATCATTGCGCCTGCGTCACGACAACAAATCTAGGTAGCCCGTCTCGATTTGTTCCATGCCATTCGTCAAGCGGTCTGCGTCTGTACTGTCCTTCTGCCCAATCTTCATCTCGATATAGCACTTCCCAATCATCGATTTCAGCACAGGGAGAAACAACACCAAGAACGATATAGTTTTTCTGTTGTCGGTTGTTGAACCAAACCGATCCGGGTTTAGGAAAGTTTTGCATCTTTTGCTGTGATTAGTTAAACGCGATCGCCCAACTATTCTAAATCCTCTCCCCCTAACAAATCAGGCATCTGAGACTTACTCACTGATCCAAGGTAGTGCTGAACCATTGTTTTCGGGGAATTGCCCGCGTATTTCGCGGCTTCTGCGATCGGCATTCCGAGCGCGATCGCATGACTCCAAACTGAATGGCGATTTTTGTAAGTGGAGCGATATCGCACGCCAGCGGCAAGTAGTGAAGGTTTCCAGTGTCGCTCCCGAAAATTATCCGTATCGATGTAGCCGCCCATCGGAGCCGGAAAAATTAAATCATCCTCGATCGTGTTCTGGGGTTTTATTTTCTGCAAGAATTTCACCATCGCTTCAGAGAGTGGCACGGTGCGAGTTTTGCCCGTCTTTGTGGTCTTGATTTGATGGCGGCGATTATCCCAAGATTTGTCAATGCAGAGATGTCTCTGTTGCCATCTCACATCGCCCCAAGTCACCGGAGTCAGTTCATTGGGGCGCGTACCCGTGCCGAGCAATCCCTTGACGAAATTCAGGTAATAACTGCCCTCGAACTGCTTCAGAATCTTATCGACCTCCTCTTGAGAGAACGGGTCAGGGCTGGGCGATTCTGCCTTCGGCAACTTTACTGTTTTCCAAGGATTTTCCTCGACGTTAAGCCACTCCCAACAGGCAATCAGTAGATTCAAATACGATCGCCGCGTTGACGCTTTTCCTCCAATCTCGTCTAAAAAATTCTTCGCGTCCAGCGAATCAACATCTTCGACCACAGTTCGCTCCCATCGGCTCAAATGCGATCGCACATTTTTGTATTTCACGTCATGCGCCATCTGGCGAGCTGCGGTGAATTCGTCCCAAACATCTAAAATCGACTTCTTCGGCTGCTCTTTTCCGTAGCGGGCTTTTGTGCGATCGTAAGTTCCGACAAAAATGTCATGCTCAATCTGATGGGCGACTTTCTTTGCCAAAATCTCATACGATTTTGTTGCAGGGCCGATCGCGAGTGTCTCTTGCTTGCCGTCCCATCGCCACCGCAGGCGAAAGCGATTTCCAATCTTCTCGATCGCAACCGTTCCCTTTGAATTTCGCGGCATTTTTCAGTACTCAATTCGTACTCAATTTCAGTAATTTTATGCCGTTTTGTGCCATTTCCTGCCGTCTACTGCCGCAGTGAAAATCCTCTAAAAACACAAATCAGCAACCGTCAAAGTGCTGAGGTGTCTGAATCACAGTGTTTTCAAGGGATATGGGCGATACTGGATTCGAACCAGTGACTTCATCCCTGTCAAGGATGCACTCTACCACTGAGTTAATCGCCCGCAGTTATTTACAGTAGCAAACTTCTCTCGGCTTGTCTAGTCCTAATTTTTTATCCGCAAATCCAATGTGAAACGTAAACAACTTTAAAGAAGTATGGCGCAATTTGGGGACTTGCTGGAATAATCAGTTTGTAAGCTAAACATCTGTCGTGAGTTTGATAGGGAGAATACGTTTTGGATTCGCGCACTCAGCAATCGGCACACTTGCCCTCTCAAGTCGCTGCTCAAGAGGACTTCAGTGAATACGTCGCTCATCTTCAACTTCATATGGCGTTACAAGCTCGGAATCTCGTTCCCCGACTGACCAACACTCCGGATCATCGGGAGCAGTTACTCCATCAAACCCAAGCAGATTTTGAGAAGTTCGCTTCTCGGCAAATGTTTTTCTAACTGGGCTTCCATCGATAAACGCTTCAATGTAGTCAGAGCACGAATGCTCTGACTTTTTTATTTCAGATTTATTTGATGAATAAATCCACGGGTAATCGCAAGTAAACGTTTTGAGGATCATTCATCGATTTCAGGCTTTCTAGCTCGGCTTGGAACTTTTTCATCTCGCTGGTGAGCGGATCGATCGCGGTAGATTCTTCAATGCTCGAACCCATCAAACTTTCGAGCAAGCGCTCTTCAAACGATCGCGGTTTTGGAAATTCTTCAATTTGCCAATCTTCCCCAAGGTTGGCTCGCTCGGCTGCGGCTCGAATTGCGTCTTGCAACCCACCCAATTGATCAACTAAGCCCAATTGCTTCGCCTGAATCCCTGACCAAACCCGACCTTGAGCAATTTCTGCCACCTTGGACTTTTGCAACTTGCGAGAAGCTGAAACCTTGGTGAGAAACTGATCATAAATACGATCGACACTCTTTTGAATCAGGGCTAGCTCTTGAGGGGTTTTCGGACGAGAAACGGTTTGAGCATCCGCAAATCGACCCGTTTTGACGACATCCCAAGTAATTCCATTGCGATTCGCAAGTTGCTGCACATTGAGAATTCTGCCAAAAACGCCAATCGACCCTGTAATCGTCGTTGGCTCTGCAAAAATCTCACTCGCATAGGTAGAAATCCAATATCCACCCGATGCGGCAACATTGCCCATCGAAACAATCACAGGTTTGACCTGATTGGTCAAAATTGCCTCACGCTGAATAATCTCTGAAGCGGTCGCACTGCCACCTGGACTATTGACTCTCAGCACGACAGCTTTCACATCGTCATCTAACCGTAATTCTCGCAGTTGTCTCGCTAAGCGATCGCCTCCGATTTGCCCAGTCGCACCTTGCCCATTGACAATTTCGCCTTCAGCATAAACAACGGCGATTTGATTGCGACTGGATCGATCATTGCGGTTGCTCTCTGCAACTCGTGCATAATTTCTTACGCTAATTTGTCGAAACGACTTGGTATCATCGTCTTGACCCGTAATCTTCTTCAGGTCTGCAATCACTTCATCGAAATACGCGACTCGATCGACTAATTTCTGTTTGACGGCTTCTTGAGGGTCTAACAGCCCGGCGCGATTTGTGATTGCTTGCAGTTGTCGAGGAGTCAGCTTTCTAGCTTTGCTCGTTGTACCTAAGATCTCAGTCCAAATGTCACTTAATAGCTTCTGAGTTTGTTGGCGATCTGCCGGACTGCGACGATTCTGCAAAAATGGCTCAACCGCCGATTTATATTTACCGACCCGCGTCACCTGCACACCCACCCCAAACCGTTGGAGAGCCTGAGCAAAAAACACGCCCTCAGAACTTAATCCATTCATTTCCAGCCCACCGATCGGATTCATGGCGATCGTATCTGCGGTAGAGCCTAAATAATATTCGCGTTCCTGCCAATCGACATCATACGCATAGATTCGTTTGCCGCTCTGTTTGAAGCGCTCTAGAGCGGAACGGACTTCTCTTAACGTTGCATAACCTGTCGTATTCGGATTGTTGCCCCCATTCAGATATAGCCCGACAATCCGATCGTCTTTTGCTGCCTCATGGATCGCATCTAACACCGATCGCAACCCAATCACATTGGGACGATTTCCAGCGATCGCATCATTGAGAACATCCCGAGTACTAGCACTAGCAGGCGCATCCGTAATTGTCTGCGAAAGATCAAACACTAAGACAGATTTGTCTCGCACCGTCGGAGCCGAATCACGAGCCGCCATCATCGAAATCGAGATGAGTAGCAGTAAAAGCCCACCCACGCTGATACCTAGAAAAATAAACAAACCAAGTACAGTGGCGAGGGTGTGTTTCAGAAAGTCACGCATACGTTAGAGAAGCCTGGGAAGAAGTCGCTTTTCCATGCTACATCTGTTTTTGCAGAATCAGTTGGAAGGCGGGGGAGTGGAGATATCTCTCTATCCCCCTATCTCCCTAATTTTCTGGAACATACGCTGGCAGCGATCGCACCAGACTCGTCCACTCCTGATTTGCATTCACATAGCCAATCTCAGCCATATAAGTGCGATCGCCTTGCGAAATCGGCACATCACAGCTCAATGCCATATCGTCGATGTCATGTTCCTCATAGCGAGCAGGCAATTGCGTTCCTGCATCTGTCACATCGTACAGCCGCAAGACCAGATTCTCACCAGAACTGATATCCAGTCGAGAACGCAACGATCGAGGAATATCCCAGGACGCATAAGCCCATCGAGAATTTCGAGGAGTCAACACCAAACGCCCTTCACTGATGCTTGTCGTGAATGAATTCGGTTCACCTGAGACAAACACATTGGTATCCACGAGATCGGGATCAAATTCATAGGAATCGATCGCTGTCTCGCCCGTGACAAACTGATTCGGTTCAGTGACAGCAGCGTCTTGCGAGTCTTTGCGTTGACCCGATAAGAATGACCAAGCTGCGGCTCCTGCTCCGGCTGCTGCGGCTCCTGCAGTTGCTGCGCCTCCTGCAAAAGTATTCACCCCCGTTTGAGCAGTATCGCTAGCAGTCTCCCCGGCTCGATTCGTAATTCGTTGGAACCAATTCGGCGAGTTAGAAGGTTCTGCTTCAGGCAATTCAGTAGACGCATCATCGCGATCGCCTGACAAGAAAGATTTTGCAGAATCGACTGCACCTGTTGCAGCTGCGGCTCCGCCTGCCACTGCTGTACTACCCGCGTTCGCTATATTGCCCAGGAAATTAGAACTCGAAGTTGCCGGAACGCGTACATGGGTCGATCGAGCTAATCCCAACCATTGACCTTCTGGAGTGAGATAGCCAATTTCAGCGAGATAATCGCGATCAGGGAGTGCGATCGGCAAGCGTTGACGTTGGGTTAATTCATCACAATCAAATTGTTGAACACTGTGAGCAGGCTGATTTTCCAAGTCGATATCGGTGACATCGTACAGCCGGAGCGCTAGCTTCTCGCCCCCCTGCTGACGCATTGCCTGACGCTCCTCGCTCGGAAGATCCCAAAATGCCTCAACTTCTTGAGGGCTACGCGATTTGAGCACGACTCGGCTCTGCTGACCCCGATTACCAAAGGTTGACCAAGCGGCGGCGCCTCCCGCGATCGCAGTTCCTCCCGCGATCGCAGTTCCTCCCGCGATCGCAGCGCCTCCAAGATTGCCCCAATCCCCGAATCCATCTTGACCTGCCCGAGTCGCATCTCCGACGAAATTTGCGTCTGCATTGGCATCGACACCTAGCCCAGTCCCGAATTCAGGGGCATCAACCGCTGCGGAGCCATTGCGATCGCCGTGGAGCGGATCAAACCCACCTTCTACATAAGGGGCGCTGAACGTATCGTCGCGTTCTGGTAAATCTCCGGCGGCATAGCCAGGAGCATTAAAGCTACCTGTTGCACCTGCATCGACTGGACCGCGACGACTGCGAGCGAGCATCCAGAGCAGGGTTGCACCAGAACCAATTGGGAGGAGCCACCAGAGCCAGTTCGGTAAGCCCCCTGTGCCTGCTCCTGCGCCATTCGCCCCGGCTGTATCGCTACTTGGGAACAAGAATGCTAAAGGATTGCCGTCTCCAGTTTGCGAGGTTCCATCTTGAGCGTTATTGCCGCTTGGAGAGGTAGCTGTGGTTCCCGCTGTGCCTGCTGCGTTCTTTTCAGTTGCAACTGGGGCTTTTTTATCGTCTGTACCTGCTTTGGTCGGTGCTTTTGCCTCAGGTTTAGCCTCTACTTTCTTGCCTGAAGCTGGAGCGGCAGCACTCAGCGCGATCGCATCCGCGACTCCGGATTGGGTGAGCGTTTTTTGTCCGACTGGAGCCGTCGCAAATCCTAAAAAGGCTTTCACGGCATCGTTCGGTTCACCTTTATAAACGTAGTAAAGCGCTTGCGAGAAGGGATAGCGAGGATCAGTTGGGGCGACATTATCCAAGGCTATTGCCTTCGCGCCCGCCAAACCTTTCGTTTGATTCGCCGTCACGTAGCCGATACCAGTGTTGCCCAGTCTAGAGACAACTGCTTTCGTCGTATCTTCGTTCAGTTTCTCAACCGTTGCGCCTGTTGCAAAATTCCCTTGTCTGAAGACAGGATAGCTTTTGAACGCTTCGCGGGTGTCGCTAGAATCCGGTCGATCTACAAACTTCACTGGGGCAGAAGATCCACCCACTTCTGACCAATTTTTGATTTCGCCGCGAAACATTTTGGCAAATTGGGTAATCGTGATGCTTTTTGCGAAGGGGTTGTCTGCACCGACCAAAATCGCAATTTTGTCTCGTCCCACGGGTACAGCCGTTAAGCCTTGCGCTTTTTCTTGCTCGTTGAGCGGTCGCCCGATCGCTGCGAGATCCACTTTTCCTTCAACAACGGCTTTGATGCCTTCGGGAACTCCGTTAGCCGCAACGTTAACTTTCGTGCCTTGAAATCTCTGCTCGAATCCTTTCTTCAAAACATCGTTGACCGCTGCCATGCTGGTTGAGCCATCGATTCGGACATTGGTGCCCGCTTTCACGGAAGCCGGAAGTTGGAAGGTGGGAAATTGTTGTGCTCGAACCAGTTGTACTTCTGCGACGGTGGTGGTCAAGAGAAGTGCAAAGCCGACTGCGGAGGAATATTTTTTATGCACCATACTTTTTTACCTGTGGGAGCAAAAACTTTTTTACACCGTTGCAGCCCATAAAGACAAGTGCAACTGGATACGAACGGCTCTGAATCGAACCCTGAATCGAACCTGAGAACGTCCGAATTCATATCAATTCATACCATTAGATTCGCGTATTGATCACCATAGGATGAATTTAATCGTTTTGATCCGCTGTTAAGAGTTTATTAATGGTTGGATGAATATGGGAAGATTGGGGCGTTCAAAATATCAATCAGTGTGGAATGCAGAATTCGCAGCGGCAAGAAGAAGTCACGCTCACGATGTCAGGCAAATTGATCGATTCAGGCTATCAAAATGCTTTTAAAGCAGAGGTGCGATCGTATTTCGATCACATTGCAGCGCAGATCGATCACTGGAATCAGCGCAATCAATATTATTATCAAGACCTCGATCGCTTGCATCAATTCTTCATTCCACCGGGTCGCCGAGTCCTGGAAATTGGCTGTGGAACTGGAAATTTACTCGCTGCACTTGATCCTGCGATCGGAGTCGGCATTGACTTTTCTGAACCCATGATTCAGATTGCTCAAGCAAAATACCCTCATCTCCAGTTCTATTGCTTAGATGCAGAAACGCTCAGTCCGGATGATCTCAATCCGGCAGAATTCCAGTTTGATTTTATTGTGCTTTCTGGAGTATTAGGACATTTAAGCGATGTGCAGCAAGTATTAACAAGACTGCACCCTTTTTGCCATCCTCGAACACGATTGCTTCTAACCTTTCACAATTTCTTATGGCAGCCTTTGTTGCACTTCGCTGAGAAAATTGGTCAGCGTCGTCCCCAGCCTGCTCAAAGTTGGTTATCGATGACCGATGTGCAAAATTTACTTCAAATTACAGGCTACTTACCGCTGCGATCGAGCAGGCGTTTCTTGTGTCCCAAGCAGATTCCCGTAATCGCACCCTTTTTTAATCGATTTTTGGCGCATCTGCCGATTCTGAATCATTTAGGCCTCACCAATTACATTGTGGCAAAGCCTCAGTTTGGAGCAAATACACACCATTACTCTTGCTCAGTCATTGTGCCTGCTCGCAATGAGGCAGGCAATATTCGAGATGCGATCGCGCGTTTACCGCAATTAGGAAGTCATACCGAAGTCATTTTTATCGAAGGACACTCTCAGGACGAGACTTGGAACGAGATTCAAAACGTGGTCAGTCAAGGGCATCCGCACTTTACTTTAAAGGCTTTACAGCAGACAGGAAAAGGCAAAGGGGATGCGGTGCGGCTTGGATTCGCACAGGCAACGGGCGATATTTTGATGATTTTGGATGCAGATTTGACGGTGCAACCCGAGGATTTACCCCATTTCTTTGAGGTGATTGCTCGCGATCGCGGCGAATTTATCAATGGCTCAAGGTTGGTTTATCCGCGATCAGGCAAGGCAATGCCTTGGTTAAATAACTGGGCAAATAAGTTTTTTAGCTTGGCATTTTCTTTCTTACTCGGACAACCGATCAAAGATACGCTATGCGGCACAAAAGTTTTGCGGCGAGATGATTACGAAAAAATTGCAGCCGGACGAAGCTATTTTGGGGATTTTGACCCGTTTGGTGACTTTGATTTACTCTTTGGGGCAACCAAACTGGGCTTGCATTTAGTCGATGTGCCTGTTCGGTATCAACCTCGAACTTATGGCACATCTAATATTGCGCATGTTCGTGAGGGATTAGTTTTATTGCGAATGTGCCTCTACGCCTCTCGGAAAATTAAGTTTTTCTAGGGTTGAGCGTTTCTAAATCCTGTATCTTGAGTGAAGCGGCAATTTGCACAATAAAGCATGAAAAGACCTTGGAACCCGATCGAGGCTTGGGCAAAACTGACGAATCCGCGTCCTCCCCAACATGGACATGAATCTGCTCCACATTCGCCCCGGTTGAATCCACTTGAGCAAGTCTCGATCGTGCTTCCGGTTTATAACGAACAAGCTTGCATTCAGCGAACATTTGAAGCGGTTTTGCACTATCTCAAAACGCATCCCAATTTTACGTTCATTTTTGTAGATGACGGATCGAGCGATCGCACAAAACACATCATCACCGCCGGAATTCGGATTGCAAAAACGCCTCAGATTAAATTGCTGTCTTACAAACCGCGAGCAGGCAAAGGGTATGCGATTCGGCGAGGAGTTGAATATGCAAATGGTGATTTGATCTGCTTTCTTGATGGCGATTTGGCTTATTCACTTGCCCACCTAGATAAATTGATTGAAAAATTGCAGACTTGCGATGTCGTTATCGGCAATCGCGCTCTGATACGAGGTCGTCACCAGCCCGAGAACTTCGATCGCAAAATTACCGAAAAAGTTTTCAACTTCTTATCCCGTAGGATTTTGAACTTGCAATACAGCGATATGCAGGCAGGGCTAAAAGGATTTCGGAAATCGGCTGCGAAACAATTATTTTTTTACCAAATTTTAACCGGATTTTCGTTTGATGTGGAGCTAATTTATTTAGCGAAACAGTGGGGATATACGATCGGAGAAGTTCCGGCGATCGTCTCGAAACAGCATCAGAAAAAAATGTCGAAAGTTCATCTGTTACGCGACTCGATTAAAATGCTTCTGGATCTGCTCAAAATCCGATTTAATGATCAGCTAGGTCGATATCAATAATGTCTTGGTTAAATTTAGTATCGTTTGCTGGAATCTTTATCCTGTGTGGAATTGCCTGGATCGGGTCTGAAAACCGCCGTGTGATTCCGTGGAAAGTGATTCTCTGGGGCATCGCACTGCAATTAATTCTCGGATTGCTGGTGTTTTCGTTTCCTGTCACCCGCGCGGTTGTGACCGTGATTAGCAACAGTGTGAATGCAATCTTAGATGCCACTGAAGCAGGAGCAAGGTTTCTGTTTGGCTCGCTCTTGGTTCCAGATGTCAGCACACCTGGTCCAATTTTAGCGGGGCGCTGGATTGCCCGCGCGATTACGCCAGCTTATGTTCCAGTTGCAGGCGATCGCTTAAGTCCAGACAATCTCAATTTAGGCTACGTCTTTGCCTTCCGAGCATTACCCTCGGTGATCTTTTTCTCGGCATTGATGTCTTTGCTATATCATTTGCGCGTCATTCAACCGATTGTAAATTTCTTTGCAAAAATCTTTCACCGATTGTTGAATCTCAGTGGTGCAGAAGCACTCAGTGGGGCAACTAATATTTTTGTCGGAATTGAATCGGCGTTAGTGATTCGTCCGTATCTCGCCAATATGACTCGTAGCGAACTCTGCGCGATTTTGACTTGCTGCTACGGGAGTATCGCTTCTACTGTTCTTGCACTTTATGCGGGATTGTTACGTCCAACATTTCCGAATATTACTGGGCATTTGGTTTCAGCCTCGTTCATGGCAATTCCAGCGTGTTTTGTCGTGTCCAAACTCTTGGTGCCGGAAACAGAAACGCCTAAAACGATCGCTGCTTTACCCAAAGAAGAAGAACCTGAAGAGAGTACGTCGAGCGCGATGGAAAGCGTGATTGCAGGCGCATTGGACGGTGTGAAATTAGCGATCGCGATCGCGGCTTTGCTCGTTGCTGTGCTCGGTTTAGTGGCGATCGTCAATCTCTTTTTTGCGAACTTAGGTGGACTTGCCGAAAGTAACAATTTAACGATTCGGCGCATTGGCATTATTTTCCAGATTGTGACGCTGCAAAATATCGTCGGTGCGCTGTTTGTTCCACTAACGGCAATCACAGGTGTTTCTGCAAACTGGAACGAGATCTGGGAAACTTCGGTGTTGATTGGACGCAGATTGCTCGAAACAGAAGTGCCGGCTTATCAACAGCTTGGAGTATTAGCAAGTCAGGGGAGAATTAGCGATCGAGCTTTAGTGATTACGAGCTATTGTCTCTGCGGATTTGCGCATTTGCCTTCAGTTGGAATTTTCGTCGGTGGATTTTCTAGTTTGATTCCATCGCGTCGTAAAGAACTCGCAAGTGTTGGCTGGAAAGCGCTTTGGGCTGCGACTCTCGCAACTTTGATGATTGGTTGTGTGGCGGGTGTTTTTTATCTTGGTAATCCATCGGTTTTGAGAGGGTAGAACATGAAACGCAATTGGCTTATTGGATGGTTTGCTCTCGCAATTGTCCTATTCACAACTCTCTCCAGCATTGCCCAAACTCCTGCTCCTACCCCAACTGGAGCTTTAGGCGTTCCGGTTGCTCCGATTCCGGTTGATCCGTCTTTACCTGCGAATCGTCCGCCAATTCCGACAGCTTCTCCTTCACCTACAACTTCTCCGGTTGCGTCTCCTGGGGCATCCCCTGCGCCAATTCCAATTGCGACTCCTGCGCCTGCGCCGCTACCTGCTGCACCCACGGCAGATCCACTGCCGACCAGTGGCGACTATAAAGATCCCAACGGACGTTTTATCGTTGGAATCCTGAAAGACTACAAAGTCAGTCCGCTTGCTGGAACGGTTCTGATCGAATCTCCAGATGGAAATTTAGCTTATAGCGTTCTTGCTCAGCCTCAATCTCAGTTGGGTGTCGCTGGAAGTATTATTCCAAATGAAGCATTAGTGACTGCTGCACAGAATGCATTTCGCCAGGGGGAAGGATTTCAAACAGGTGAAGTGCGATCAATCCCAGGTGGTGTGCAGATCGATTGGACAGGGAATTTGACGATCGCAGGTGCAACTCAACCGGTTGGCGGTGTAATTGTGGCAAGACAGACCAGTAATAGTGTTTTGCTCGTTTTAGTTGCAGCCACAAACGAAGGGGGAAGTCGCGTTTTAGGTGCAGCAACTACAATTGCAAATAGTTTGCGGGCAAGTTAATGGCGTTTGTAATAGCAGGAGAACGGAGTGGAGCAGGCAAAACAACGGTCACGCTCGCGTTGTTAGCTGCATTGAGACGGCGCAATCTGACAGTGCGATCGTTTAAAGTTGGGCCGGATTACATTGATCCGATGTTTCATCGTCATGTGACGGGGCAAGCTTGCTATAACCTTGATCCGGTTTTAACTTCGGAAGCTTATGTACAGCAGTGTTTTGCTCAACGGGCTTCCGAGTATTCGATCGTAGAAGGGGTGATGGGCTTATTCGATGGAGCCGCCGGACACAAAGATTTTGCGAGTACTGCTCATATCGCTCGATTATTAGATCTGCCGATTTTGCTCGTGGTTGACTGTCGAAGCTTGTCTTACTCGGTTGCTGCGATCGTGCATGGCTATCGATCGCTTGATCCGCGATTGAAATTTGCGGGAGTCGTTTTAAACCGAGTCGGCAGCGATCGCCATTTAGAACTGCTGAAATCTGCCTTAATAGATGTGCCGATTTTGGGAGTTTTACGGCGACAAGACGCGATCGAGATTCCCGATCGCCATTTAGGATTAGTTCCAACCGATGAACTGCCAGGATTGACTGAGTTAATCGATCGCTTAGCCGAATTAGGGGAATCTTGCTTCGACTGGGACGCATTGATGCCCTATTTGAAAACAGCAACAACCCCAAAAGTCTCAGTTCCTGAATCTTCAAGATCTGTCAAAATCGCGATCGCAAGAGATGCCGCGTTTAATTTTTACTATCAGGACAATCTTGATCTGCTGAGGCAAGCAGGAGCGGAACTCATCGAATGGAGTCCTTTAAGAGATACATTCCCCAATGATGTAGATGGATTGTATTTTGGTGGTGGCTTTCCTGAAATGTTTGCAGAAACGCTGAGCGAAAATCATGCAACACGACACGCAATTCGAGCAGCCATTCAATCGGGAATGCCAACTTACGCAGAATGCGGTGGACTGATGTATCTCAGTGAAAAAATTATCGATTTCTCAGAACAAGCTTTTTCAATGGTTGGAGCAATTCCAACAACAACCGTCATGCGATCGCGCTTAACCTTGGGATATCGCAAAGCGACCGCATTACAAACAACCCCGATCGTCAAAAAAGACGAGACACTACACGGGCATGAATTTCATCGATCGAGTCCTACAACTGAATCAGAGAAACCTTTATTTGAATTGACAGGCCTTTCTCGATCGTCGATGCAATACGACGGTTGGCAAACACCCAAATTACACGCTTCCTATCTGCATCTACACTGGGGCGCAACCTCGCAAATCCCACAGCGATTTGTTCGATACTGTACTAAATTCCGCAGCGATCGCTATCCTTAAAAAGAACATGGATAACAGATTAGACATGGCTGGATCGATTCAAGAAATTGCTCAACGTCTTACCGCCCTAGATCAGAAAATTGAGACAATGGGCGACACCTTCACCGAAACCTATCGCAGCTATCTTCAGCAACTCGGTCAAACCGTGCGGCAGCAACTCATTCTGTCGTGCTACAAAATCTGTACTGAAAATTATCCCAAACGCTTTTTAGCCCTCCCCCTCAGTCAGCGTCAACAACTCCAAGACGACCTCAAAGCGCTCGCCGATCAAACTGCAACCGATTTACAAGAACTGCTTCAACCGATCGAGCACACCCAACCCGAGCCAGTCGAACTCCCCGACGAACTCGCAGCCCTGCTCTCGGACGAAGATCTCGATGACGAGGACGACGAATATCAAGAAGAACTCGAACCTAAAACCCCTTTGACCCCGATCGAAGCATTGACCATTTGGCAAGAACAACTCGATCGCTCCATTCACAAGACCCTAAAAACTGCCTCGAATCGCGCCAATCAATATCTCCAAGACGCTGAAATTCTGCAAAAGCGCATTCCCCAAGCGGTAATTGATGCTGCATCCAAATCCGAAGGCAACGATCCCAATTCTCCTAACCTACTCAATGTGCTCGTCAGCGCGAGTGAAAAATCTGGTACAGATGGAACTCCCGCAGCAGCGGCAGCAGCACTGAATGCACTCATCCATGTCGTTGCTGTCAATCTCAAGCTGAACGAACTAGAATTCAATGACATTCCGCTGATGAACTTGCGAAACAAGATCCGAGATCTCAAGAAACAATTTCAAGCGATCGCGCGTGAGTATCAGAAAAAACAGCGGGAACACGCCGTTCTCGAAGCCCAACATGCCTGGAAATCAACCTGGACATAAACTATCCTCAATCAATCGAGCTATGCCAAAATTCCCCACCCCGCCTATCCTAGAAAGAAGGAAACCAAGGGGAGGCGCGTAGTGGTAAAGCAAACCATTAAATTAGCCGCGATCGGAGATGTTCACGATCGATGGGAGGCTGAAGACGAAGCAGCGCTGAAAGCTTTAGGAGTAGATTTAGCTCTGTTTGTCGGAGATTTTGGCAATGAATCGGTTGAAATCGTCCGCTTAATTTCTCAGGTGCAAATACCAAAAGCAGCGATCATGGGCAATCACGACGCTTGGTATAGTGCAACCGATTGGGGTCGTCAAAAAAGCCCCTACGATCACCGCAAAGAAGATCGCGTTCAGCAACAGTTAGATTTGCTCGGTGAAGCTCATGTCGGGTATGGGAAGCTTGATTTTCCCAACTTCAATCTCAGCGTCGTGGGGAGCCGCCCGTTTAGCTGGGGTGGCTCGAAGTGGAAATATGAGCAATTTCATCATGAACGCTTCGGAGTCGAGAGCTTTGATGAATCGGTGAATCTAATCATGAATGCCGTGGAACAAACCGCGAGTGATACGATTCTCTTCATCGGACACAATGGACCCAAAGGACTAGGAGATCGACCTGAAGACCCTTGCGGCAAAGATTGGCAACCGATCGGAGGCGATCACGGTGATCCAGATTTTGCAGACGCGATCGCGCAAGCTCGTCAACTCGGAAAAAAGATTCCGTTCGTGACGTTTGGGCATATGCATCACACGTTGCGCCACACTCAAACCGAACTCCGTCGCGCCATTCACGTTGATACTGCTGGAACGGTTTACTTAAATGCTGCCAGCGTGCCCAGAATCATCAAACAAGACGGACAAAAACTGCGGAATTTCTCGATCGTCACCCTCGAAGATGGCATCGTCACCCAAGCCGAACTCCTTTGGCTCGATGCCAACTTTAAAACTGCATCCAAGACTGTTCTCTATCAAATCCAGGAAGCAGAAGCGATCGCCTAGCAACTTGCATCTAAGCCGAGGAAAGCACAGGTAGCATTTAGCAATAAAAAAGGAGGTTCAAAAAACCTCCTACGAGTGCTCAGAGTTAGCAAACGTTAAGAAACGGCATCAGCCTTAAGCCAAACCTGTATTCATCCCAGGTCTGCCAGTTGCCAATTCAACCTTGACAATCTTGCCGCCCATTTTCTGGATGCGTTGCTGTTCTTTAAACCAGTTTTCGTAAGGAACAAGCTTCGTGAAGAACGTATTTTGCAATTCTCGCTGAGTCCGGATGCGGGTCTGGCTGGGGACGCAAGCCGTAATCTTGAACATTCTCATGAGTCGGTCTCTCCTAAGGGATAAAAAGGTAGGAAGAAGTGCCCCTACGAATGAAGGGAAGTCGCGTTTAGAAAGATCTCAAAAATAGTGCGATCGCTTAGACTCAGCTATTGATGATAGCGCCTTAACAAATCGTAAACGAAATCGCATCACAGAACAATGCTGTTTTTAAAAGGTTGGAAGCCAAGAGTCAAGATTAAATCGTAAAAGCCAAAACGAGCCTCAACAACCTAACCGTCACTCCAGACTTCCAAACTTAGAAGCTAAAGAACAAAAGCGATCAGCATTTCGTTCTGTAACTTAGTCTTAGCTCAAGCCAGAGCAGATGTAGTCGAAGTAAACGCCCATTTCTTTACCAGCGTCTGCACCAACCAAGCTAGCGGTGACTTCTTTCATTGCTTGGATTGCTTGTACAGTCGAAGTAACAGGCACGCCCAAGCTGTTGTAGGTTTCTTTCAATCCGTTGAGAACGCGCTCATCGAGGATCGAAGGATCTCCAGCCAACATTGCATAGGTGGAGTAGCGGAGGTAGTAGTCGAGGTCGCGGATGCAAGCAGCATAACGACGAGTCGTGTACATGTTGCCACCGGGACGGGTTACATCCGAGTACAACAAGGACTTAGCAACTGCTTCTTTCACGATCGCTGCTGCGTTAGCAGAGATGGTGGTTGCTGCACGAACGCGCAGTTCGCCAGTTGCGAAGTAGCCTTTGAGTTTGTCGAGCGCAGAGCTATCCAGGTATTTACCCTGAACGTCAGAAGTGTTGATTACCGAGGTAATTGCGTCTTGCATGATTTCAAGTTCCGTAAGTCGCGTGGTCTTAAATTAAAAAAGAATCGATCGTGGCGAGCAATTACTGCATTGCACCGACGAGGTAGTCGAAGTAAGCACCTGCTTCTGCTGCATCATCAGCTGAGAGCAAGGAGGTTGCAACGCTCTTCATAGCACGAACGCCTTCTGCAACTGCGGGGATCGGGGTTCCCAAAGAGTTGTACATTTCTTTGACACCAACGACTCCGATTTCTTCGATCGGGGTTACGTCGCCTGCTACGATTCCGTAGGTTACGAGGCGCAGGTAGTAATCCAAGTCACGCAAGCAGGTTGCGGTCATTTCTTCGCCGTATGCGTTTCCACCAGGAGAAACAACGTCAGGACGCTTTTGGAACAATTGGTCGCCTGCTTGCTTCACGATGCGCTCACGAGCACCCGTCAAGGTTTCAGCAATGCGTAGACGCTTTTCACCAGTGGTGACGAAGCCTTTGATCCGATCCAATTCGCCGGGGCTGAGGTAACGTGCCTCAGCGTCAGCATTCACGATTGATTTCGTGACAATACTCATTGATGGATTCCTCCAAAGAAATGTAACCGAATTTGTTTAAAAGGGAGTTCCCCAAGTGGTTTTGGAGTCACGCGATTGGGTTGAGCCACCGCCTTTGACTTCGCCACCTTCCGAAAATTATTGTGCGGCATTGCGTTAACCTTCCTGGGCGCTCTGCAACATTTTGTAATATCTTTACTCAGGTTTGAGGCAAGTTCTGAAATTCCGATTAAAAACGTGCCACAAGTTTGTATAATTTCCACCGCCAAAAATCGTGTGCTCGATTGCTAGCCCATTCTGTAGCGAGGTGCGATCGCTGGCAACCCTGGTTCAGTTGCCAGATTTGATTCCAGCTAAAAGAGTTTTGTCGGTTTGAGAAAGAGCCAACTCACGAAGAAGAACGAGGCTGTGAACAGTTGTGCGATGTCGAGTGCTGAGAGGTAGCCGTCCATTAAAGCAGCGATCGATCGGTCTGCGATGCCAAAGAGCCAGGATGAAATGCCGAGAATCCAGATACTAGAGCGCAGTCGCGCCAAAAACGCGACGGATTCGCCAGAAGGTTTGCGAAACATAATGTGGGTTCCGAGAGAGTGCAACAGGTTCAAAGTGCCTCTATGTTACAAAATATTATTTATGCTTGCCATAAGTCCACCGATATACATAGTGAAGTTCTGACTTTTGGAGTCTTGCTCTAAAGGCAGGAGTTGTGATTTGGTGAGGTCAGAAGAATCTGTTCGTTTCACCTTCATCTCCAATGCCCTACGCGATCGATTTCGGAACCAGTAACACCGTCATTACGCGCTGGAATGCTGTGACTCAGCAGCCAGAAACTTTAGCAATTCCAGGAATTTCTCAACGTCTCGCCCAGAATCCATCGCTGATCCCCAGTTTGTTGTATGCCGAAAATGCAGCACAGGGCAAAGTTACGATCGGGCAGGAGGTACGCGATCGTGGTTTAGATATCAGTCAGGACTCCCGATTTTTCCGCAACTTCAAGCGCGGGATCGGAACAGAGGTGCAAGGATTTCTGCCCGAATTAGATGGTCAGGTGATTCGATTTGAGCAGGTGGGCGAGTGGTATCTCACCCAAATTATCAATCAGTTGAAAACGACCGATCCAGAGATTGCAGAGTCAATTGTCTTTACTGTCCCAGTGGATAGTTTTGAAGCGTATCGGCTTTGGCTCGGGCAGATTTGTGAGTCTTTGGATATTAATCAGGTGCGGATGATTGATGAGCCAACAGCAGCGGCATTGGGATATGGATTTGTCGATCGACAAACTTTACTCGTGGTTGACTTTGGCGGGGGAACACTGGATTTGTCGATTGTTCAAACGAATGTGAATCAATCGGCAAAGCCGACAGGATTTATTTTGAAATGGGGACAGAAATCATTTAAGGAACAGTCAGGACAACAAGCAAAGACAGCGAGAGTGATTGCAAAAGCTGGACAAAATTTAGGCGGATCGGATCTGGATAATTGGCTTGTCGATCATTTTGTGAATACACAAGGATTCACAGCAACGCCATTAATTTCGAGATTGGCAGAACGATTGAAAATTCAGCTTTCGCTCTTCACTGAAGCGCAGGAAGTTTTCTTTGATGATGAGCGTTTTGAAAGCTATGACTTGTCTTTAACGCGATCGCAGTTTGAGCAGATTTTGAGCGATCGCGGTTTCTTTACGAAGCTCGATGAATCGATGGAGCAAGTGCTGCAACAAGCCCGAAGACAAGGCTTAGCCGTGAGCGATATTGATGCGGTTTTACTGGTCGGTGGAACGGTTCAGATTCCAGCGGTGCAGAACTGGGTGAAGCAATATTTTGATGAACGTTTGATTCGGTGTGAAAAGCCGTTTGAAGCGATCGCTCAAGGGGCATTGCAACTGAGCCAAGGCATTGAGCTAAAAGATTTTCTCTATCACGGCTATGGAATTCGCTATTGGGATCGGCGGCAGAATCGCCATAATTGGCATCCTTTAATTAAAGCAGGACAGCCTTACCCGATGGAGAATCCTGTCGAATTGGTGCTAGGAGCGTCGTTAGAGAGCCAGCCAAGTATTGAACTGATTGTAGGTGAGTTAGGAGCCGAAACAGTTCAGACCGAGGTTTACTTTGATGGCGATCGCTTAGTAACTCGCAATGTTTCAAGCTCACAAACGCAGGTGCAGGCGTTGAATGATAAAGATGGATCACGGAGCATTGCTGAACTCGATCCGCCGGGAAGTCCGGGAAGCGATCGCATTAAGGTGCAGTTCATGGTCGATCGCGATCGTTTTTTGCGGATTACGGTGGAAGATTTACTGACGGCTCGAACATTGGTTGAAGATCAAGCAGTTGTCCAGTTGAGTTAGCTACTCTGCTGAATAGTTTGTTATTCTGACCAGAATTTGGCTGAATATACTTGAGAAGTACTCGTGAATACATGCCCTATGACTCAAGCGATGCCTTTTCAAACGGTTATTGAATACGTCGAAGCACTCTCTGAGGATGAACAGAATGAGTTGTTTGATTTGATTCAGAAACGGCGGGTGATGAAGCGGAGGCAGAAAATTGCTCAAAATGCAGAAAAGACACTGGAAGCTGTCAGGAATGGCACAGCAGAACGAGGAACAGCGGCTGACGTGATGGCTGTTATCTTCGGGGATGATAAATGAGAACGCTAATCTATGACCGACTAGAGTTGAGATGAAAGAGTGGTGATAAGAATTCGATTCTGTTCATCTGTACCAACGCTGATCCGAAGTTTGTCATCAAGGTTTGGTTGGTTGAAGTAGCGTACTAGGATGTTTTGCTGCTTAAGCGCCTCATAGATTTTTGCAGCATTGCCTGGAGGTTGAGTGAGGAGGAAATTTGTTTGAGAATTCCAGACCTCAAAGCCTAACTGTCTAAGTTCGATCGCTAATTTTTCTCGCGATCTCTTCACTTTTTCCGCACATTCATTTTTATAGTCCTGGTCACGCATTGCGGCAGCACCAACTAAAGTTGCGATCGCATCGACACTATAGCTATCACGAACTTTGAATAAGCCTCGAATGAGGTGAGGTTGCGCGATCGCAAATCCAAGCCGCAATCCTGCTAAACTGTAGCCTTTTGAAAGCGTTCTCAAAATGATCACATTCTGAAACTGTTCTACTAAAGGCAAAGCGGTCTCTTCAGCAAAATCGACATATGCCTCATCAATCACAAGTACGCCGTTCAAGTTTGCGGCAAGTTGACGCAGATCGGACATTGCAACTACATGCCCTGAAGGACTATTCGGAGAAGCAATAAAAGTTACAGCCCCTTGAGCTGCAATCAGTTCATTTAGTGGTAATTGATTGTTTTCACCATAAGGAATTTCTAAGCGATCGGCATCTTGAATTTCCGTCAAAGTCCGATACAGGACATAAGTCGGCATCGGATACACGACTTTACGCCCCGGCTCTGCACAGGCTCTCACGACAACATTCAACATGTCATCGCTGCCATTTCCTACCATGATCCAATCTTTGGGAATGTTCAATGCTTCGCTTGTCGCTTGTCTGAAATCATTTGCATAGGGATCAGGGTAGCGGCGAAGCCATTCGGGATCGAGACTTTTCAGAACTGCGATCGCATTCGGCGAAGGCAAATAGGGATTCTCATTCGTATTTAGCTTAATGATGGGCGTTCCAGGTTTCGGCTGTTCTCCTGGCACATAGCCCGCCATTGCATCCACACTTGGGCGAAAGTAAGACATAGGATAGAGTTTTGAACTACGATCGAAGACATGAAAATTCTGCTGATCGGATTGGTAAGAGGCTATCGTATCGCAATTTCACCGTTGTTTCCGCCGACTTGTCGGTTTTATCCAACCTGTTCACAATATGCGATCGAGGCTTTAGAAACACATGGCGTACTCAAGGGCAGTTGGCTCTCGGTGCGTCGAATTTGTCGCTGTCATCCGCTCAATCCGGGCGGTTATGATCCTGTTCCACCGAAAAAAGATGAAACCTTATCAGAAAGTTGCGATCGCCGAATGCCATGAACCTCTGGTCGAAATTTCAGAGCAGTTCGATCGAGTCACCCCACATCCTTATGCAAAATTAGGCGCACCTTATGGAGAGAAGTCGCCATTTTTTGTCAGAGCAGGAATTCTCGATCGCTTAATTCAAGCCGATGCAGAATTGCAGAAAATTCGACCCGGCTGGAAAATCCAAATCTTTGATGCCTATCGCCCAGTTGCAGTTCAGCAATTTATGGTCGATTACACGTTTACAGAATTAGTCAATGCAAATGGATTGCAATTAGAAACACTTTCAGAAACGCAGAGAGAAGAATTTCAGCAACAAGTCTATCAATTTTGGGCAATGCCGAATCTAGATCCTGCGACACCTCCACCTCATAGTACGGGAGCCGCGATCGACATTACTTTAATTGATGACAATGGCAATGTCATCGATATGGGATCAGAAATTGATGAGATTTCTGAGCGATCGTTTCCAAATCATTTCCCACCAGATTCAGAATACGGTCAGCATCGCAAAATTCTATCAAACGCAATGACCGCTGCCGGATTTAAGCAACACTGGAACGAATGGTGGCACTTTTCTTACGGAGATCAGATTTGGGCATGGCTGACAAATCAAGCAGATTCATCAGCCAATGCGATCGCGAAATATGGCAGAGTTTAGCCTTCGATCTTGACGGAAAGAATGCGATCGTTTCCACGAATTGCATTCACAACATCCATATCTTCGGTTTTGCCAAAGACGGTATGCACGCCATCGAGGTGAGGCTGTGCAGAATGGCAGATGAAGAATTGGCTGCCGCCCGTGTTGCGTCCAGCATGAGCCATCGATAGGCTGCCTGCTTCGTGCTTGTTCGGGTTGATTTCGCAGTTGATTTTGTAGCCGGGGCCTCCGGTTCCTGGCATTCCAGGTGCGCCTTCCCGCGAGTTCGGACATCCACCTTGGATCATAAAGTTGGGAATGACGCGATGGAATGCAAGCCCATCGTAAAAGCCTTTGTTTGCTAAATCGACAAAATTCTTGACGGTGTTTGGGGCATCTTTGTCAAACAATTCGAGATTGATTGTGCCCTTGTCGGTTTCCATGATTGCGCGAGTCATAATCTAAGCCCTTCGTTTTCGGCTTTTCCATCCTATCAGGGAGATTGAGGATCGAGGCATGGGTGGGAGGGGAAAATGGTGGGGAGTGGGGAGTAGGGAGTAGTCAACCGCATGAATTTTGCAGAGTGGGGAACTAGAGAGCACTCTGAGTCCGGTTTTTTCTAATCCCTCTATCAGATTGATTGTGGTAAACGAGTAGGAGAGTCAGGCAATTTCTCATTCCCCCACTCCCCACTCCCTACAGCTATCACTCAAATTAATACCGATCGCTTAACGCCGCCCGCGCCTGTTCTCGATCGTCAAAATGAATCTTCTCCGTTCCTAAAATTTGATAATCTTCATGCCCCTTGCCTGCAATCAAAACTCCATCTCCCGGTTTTGCCTGCATGATTGCGGTTTTGATGGCAACTGCGCGATCTGCAATTACTGTCGGATTGACTGTATCTGGAATGCCTGCCACGACATCCTTCAAAATCTGCTCTGGATCTTCAGTTCGCGGATTATCAGAAGTTACGATGACTTGATCTGCCAAAGTTGCAGCGATATTTCCCATCTTCGGACGTTTAGTACGATCGCGATCTCCCCCGCAGCCAAACACACAAATCATCTGTCCTGAAATAAACGGACGGGAGGCTTTCAGCATGTTTTCCAAACTATCAGGCGTATGGGCATAATCCACAATTACGCTAATGTCTTGATCTGGTTTAATCTGCACTTGCTCCATGCGTCCTGGAACACCAGAGAAACCAGGCAGCGCTTCGACGATCGCACTTAATTCCAATCCAGAATGCAATGCGGCTCCAACTGCAGCGAGTAAATTTGCCAGGTTAAATTGCCCAATTAAAGGCGATTTGAAGGCTGCATCTCCCATTGGCGTATGCAAGGTTCCACTCACACCATCGGACTCATATTGCAAATTGCTGGTGCAAAGGTCGGCTTTCTCTTGAGTGCTGTATGTCCACACTGATTTCGGATTTAGCTTTTCTACCAATTTCTTACCATAGGCATCATCCAGATTGACGATCGCTTTTCCTTTCAAATAGCCCGAATCAAACAACAATGCTTTTGCCGCAAAGTAGTCATCCATATCGCGATGAAAATCGAGGTGATCTTGCGTCAAATTTGTAAAGACTGCCACCTCGAATTCACAACCTAAGGTTCTGCCCTGTGCCAATGCATGAGAACTCACTTCCATGACTGCAAAATCACATCCCACATCGATCGCGCTTTTCAATTGATGTTGTAATTCAACTGGAAAGGGAGTGGTATGCAGTGCCGTTTGTTGAAAGCCTTTCCAACGCGTGTACAGCGTTCCTAATAAAGCAGAAGATTTGCCCGATCGCTCTAGCAGATATTCGATTAAATGCGTCGTCGTCGTTTTACCATTGGTGCCAGTGACTCCGATCATTTTGAGCTTTTGGGCAGGAGAGTGATAGAACGTCGTTGCCAGTTGGGCGCAAGTTTGAGCCATATCGCTAGACGGAATCACCAAAGGCGGATTCTCAGATTGAAAGGCAGGATCGCTTTTCGCTTTTTCAGCAGCTTGAGGTGAAACAACGGCAGCGATCGCTCCAGCAGCGATCGCACTTTGCCAAAAATCGCCACCATCCACCCGCGTCCCCGGCATTCCGATAAACACATCTCCAGGCTGAACTGCTAAGGAATTCGTCGTGAGTCCCTTCACTTCGGCTTCTAATGCAGGATGATTCGGGAGTTCTCCCGACGTTGCCAAAAGTTCTCCCAAAAGTTTTCTGAGTTGCATCGCTCTCTCCTTGCCTGAGTTTTTCAGTTTCTAATCGTTTGCTGACATGTAATTCTGTAACATAGATTCCAATTGTGAGATCGACGACCTTGGCGAAGGACGGGGCAGAGCACGATCGTCGAGATACAAAACCGGAATTTCGTACTGATAAGCCGCAAACCAATCCTCACGAGTGGTGATATCTCGAACCTCAAGATCAAAAGCGAGCGAGTGAATCTGCTCAAGTTTTTCTTGCAATCCTTCACAGAGATGGCATCCTGGCTTACTGTACAGAATTAGTTTCATTTGTATTCTCGTCGCAACTCACTGAAATCTTATGTCTAAAACAGTTCTCATTACGGGTGCATCGACGGGAATTGGTCGATCGACTGCGATTTTGTTTGCTGAAAAAGGCTGGAACGTAATTGCAACCATGCGAAATCCAGAAAAGGCAAATTTCTCATCCGACAAGATACACGTTCTGCCGCTAGATGTGACAAATTCAGATTCGATTCATACTGCGATCGCAAAATCTCTTGAATTCGGCAAAATTGATGTTCTCGTCAACAATGCAGGCTATGGTCTTATGGGCGCATTCGAGAATTGCTCCCCGGCTCAAATCCAACGGCAGTTTGACACGAATGTATTCGGCTTAATGGAAGTCACACGCGCCTTATTGCCGCATTTTCGGGAGTCCCGATCGGGCGTGATTATCAACGTTGCCTCGATCGGTGGAAAAATGTCTTTTCCAACTTACTCGCTCTATAACTCGACAAAATGGGCAGTAGAAGGCTTTTCAGAAGGATTGCAGTACGAATTAGAGCAATTCAATATTCGCGTCAAACTGATCGAACCTGGCCCGATTAAAACGGATTTCTACGATCGCTCTCCTGAGATTGCGACTTCAGATCTCAAGGTTTACGACGAGTACGTCAACAAGATCATTCCGAAGATGAACCAAGCTGGAGAAAAAGCACCTGCACCCGAAGTCGTTGCCAAAACGATTTACAAAGCTGCAACCGATCCGTCTCGAAGGCTGCGATATCCGGCTGATCCGGGCGCATGGACTGCGGTGATCTTAAGAAAGCTCCTGCCCAGCCATATCTTTAGTACAATTATTCGCAGTAACTTTCACTGATCGGTATGGTCAAAATTCTCCACCTGTCGGACATTCATCTTGGAAGCGGGTTTGCTCACGGCAAGATTAACCCTGAAACTGGGTTGAATACTCGACTGGAGGATTTTGTCGCTACCTTGGCGCGCTGTATCGATCGTGCGATTTCTGAATCAGTTGACCTAGTGTTATTTGGTGGCGATGCCTTCCCAGATGCCACTCCGCCACCTTACATTCAGCAAGCCTTTGCCCGTCAATTTCGTCGCTTAGTGGATGCAGATATTCCAGCCGTTCTACTCGTTGGCAATCATGACCAACATTCTCAAGGAGTTGGAGGCGCAAGTTTGTGCATTTATCGAACCTTGTGCGTTCCGAATGTGATTGTAGGCGATCGCTTAGAAACGTATCGCCTTCAAACCCGCAGCGGAGACGTGCAAATCATTACCTTGCCGTGGTTAACGCGATCGACGTTATTAACGCGACCCGAAACCGAAGGATTATCCATGTCGGATGTCGGGCATTTATTACTCGATCGATTAAGAGTTGCAATGGAAGGCGAAATTCGCAAGCTTGATCCAGAAATCCCAACGGTTCTCCTCGCACATTTAATGGTCGATGCTGCTCACTATGGCGCAGAGCGGTTTCTTGCGGTTGGAAAAGGATTCACAATTCCATTGGAGTTTCTAACTCGCGACGCGTTCGATTATGTGGCATTGGGACATGTGCATCGACATCAAATTTTGTCAGAAGATCCGTTCGTCGTGTATCCAGGAAGTATTGAACGAGTTGATTTTAGTGAAGAACACGAAGAGAAAGGCTTTGTTTTAGTCGATCTAGAACGTGGCTCTACAGCGATCGAGTTTTGTCCTTTGCCAGTGCGATCGTTCTGCACAATTGAAGTAGATTTAACCGAATCCGACACGCCTCAAGCCGATTTACTCAACGCGATCGCAAAAAGAGACATCACCGATGCAGTCGTGCGCGTCATTTATCAAGTTCGCCCAGAGCAAATTGACTTAATCGATGATGCAATTTTGCATGAAACGCTAGAAGTTGCTCATACTTACACGATTCAGGCAGGCTTAATCAGTCAAATGTCGCGATCGCGCTTACCAGAATTGGGCGTTGGCAGCGCGATCGCGCCTTTAGATGCATTGCAGGCCTATTTAGCCAATCGAGAAGACCTGAAGCTTTTAGCAGAACCGATTCTAGAAGCAGCAAAAGCTTTGCTCGCTCAAGAAGAGTTTTACATCGAAACAGAAGCAGGCGTTGAAGAGACGCAGTTGCGGTTACTGTAGACGAGCAATACTAGTAAAACCACTGATTTGTGGAGTTGAGAATATACAGTACTACTACTTACGTATTAGCTTCACGATTCGGGCAATTTTAATAAAGACTTAGTTAATTGCTTTAGAGATCAAGGTGATTTCTCGACAGTTCGCTAAGATTTAGTCATGAAAGCCCCATAGAAACGACGAAATCTATGCAATTAGACTGCGTTCAGCAGGTCTAAAACATACCAGTATTCACCTAGATTCAGACTAGAGAATCATGAAAAAAATTAATAAAAGCAGCGTGTTTGCGATCGCTTGTACCGCGTTAATGGGCACTTTTGGCAATTCTCAAGCAACCGCAGCAACCCTAAATCTCAAAGATCCAATCTTGCAAAGTGGAACTTTGAACGGAGCACTCTTTCAAGAGATTGATCCAAATGATCCAGCCGGAACAGGCGTTTTGCAATCTTTCGTGCGGCTACAATCTCCTGGCAATAACACTGTTGAAGAAGGCTACAACACAGATGGTCGCCCCCTGGAGTTCGATGAGAATAACAGCCCGCAATTTACGCGATCGCTCAAACTCAGCGATGTTCCAATTTTTACGATTGGCGGCGTGGACTATCGTCGGTTTCTCTTAGACATCAACGAGCCGAATGCAACCCCGCAAGACCAAGATAAACCTCTGATTGACCTTGAGAGCTTGCAAATTTTCTTGGGAAATGCAGGCGACTTGTTGAACTATCCAACCTTCGATGGCAATGCTGTAAAGATCTTTGATTTAGACAGCAATGAGGATAATGTCGTCAACCTCCGGGATACCAATGCCGGAAGTGGCAGAGCGGATCTCTTGGTATACATCCCTAACAGCCTATTTTCAGTCAGCACAAATGAGTATGTGTATCTGTACTCGAAATTTTCCGGTGCAGAAGGTGGGTTTGAAGAATGGGCAGTGAAAGTAAAAGAAAAACCCGACACTCCACCCAAATCTGTACCAGAACCCGCAACGCTTGCAGGATTGGGCTTAGTCGCTGGAGCAATGGCATTTGCTCGCCGTCGTAAGTCGAGTCAAACTGCTTAGACCTAATTTTCCGCTGATTTGCCTGTCATCTCGCAAATCAGCGAGAACTGCGTCAGTTTGGAAAATCTGGTGTTAAAATCTGGTCGATATCCTAGAGTCGATCGTTATGCGCTGGTCTACAGTTCTGAAATTCTTCCTTGGTGTGCTGCTTGCGATCGCAATTTTGGCGGCTGGCGGGCTAGTTGCAGCACGGGTGATGATTGCACGGCTGTCTGTGCCGCCCTCAAAACCGATGTTTCCGAACGATACACCCACCACGAAGCCACCAGCAGCAAAGCCTGCGGCAACGGCAAAACCAGCAGCGGCAAAAGCCGAAACTCCTGCAAAACCGCTTCCAGATGGAGCTTTCCCGGCAAAGGTAACGCAATCGATCGGGCTAGTGATCCGCGATGCACCTTCGCTGGACGCTGTTTCTATCGGTGGGGTTGATTTTAATCAGCAAGTGACGGTGATTGAAACCAGCGCAGATGGAAGCTGGCAAAAAATCCGTTTGGCTAACAATACAGAAGGATGGGTGCGCGCTGGAAATGTCGAGAAAGTGAGTAACTGAGTTCGGAACATATCCTGCTTGAGTTTCGACCTCGCTCAAACCGTGAAAAAACTTAGCGATCGATCACGTGTTGAGCGAACTTGAATCGTGGAAACTCTTCATTGAGATATAGCAATGCTAAAAAGAGTGGGGAGTTCTTCCTAAGAGATCAAAACTTCCGACTCTTTTTAGTATTTACACTTCAAACAGAATTGCTCTACAAACCCAAGACTTCAACAGCCTTTGCCATGACTTCATCAGGATCAAAAGGCTTCGTCAAATAGAGATTTGCTCCCACTTCGGCTCCTTTTTGCTTGTCAAATTCCTGACCTTTGGCAGTCAGTAGAATGATATAGATATCTTCAATCTCCTGCTTGACCGTCTGACACACTTCAAACCCGTTCATAAAGGGCATCATCACATCCAAAAACACAAGTTGTGGACGTTCCGATTGGATCACCTCGATCGCTTCTTTTCCATTCGTCGCAGTCAAAAGCTCAACATCTTGATCCTCAAGCTCCTCTAAGGTCTGCTCTAGTAACAAGCGAATATGAGGCTCATCGTCAACAATCAAAATTTTCATGATCTTATCCTCTAGTACAGTACTTCAAATACATCAACCGTCTGGGTTTTACCTTTCACAGTCAATGTCCCAACCTCTCGAAACGAAAAGCAATCTTTCGCTGCCTCATAGACATTGCGATTGACTAAAATCTGTCCCCCCTTCGCAACCGACTGCAAGCGAGAGGCAACATTCACTTCATCGCCGATCGCCGTATAGTCCATATGCTGCGGAGAACCAATATTGCCAACAATCACGCGCCCTGAACTAATGCCAATCCCCGTCAGAAAATGCTTCTGAATCCAATCAATCGGGATTGTCCGAATTCTTTGCTGCATTGCGATCGCGCTTTTGATCGCACAAGCCTCATGATGACTCACTTCAAAAGGCGCACCAAACAACGCCACAATCATGTCGCCCACAAATTTATTGACCGTGCCTTGGTGAGTAAAAATCTCATCCACCATATGCGTAAAGTAAGTGTTGAGATATTCCACCATCTCAGTTGGCGGCAACTGTTCGCATTGCTGAGTAAAATTGCGAATATCCGAGAATAAAACGCTGATTTGTCGATACTCTGGAACCAGCGAAAAGCTCCCACTCGCATCGAGAATCGCTTGCACAAGCTGCGTGGGCACATAGCGCTCAAGATTACTTTTGACTCGTTCTTGATGCAATCGTTGCTTGTGCAAAAGCGCATTCTCTAGAGCGGATGCAGCTTGCGACGCTAACGTATTAAGTAACTTTAAATCGGCTGCGGTGTACGTAATCGCTTGTTCGCTGCCGAGCATCATCACCCCGATCGTGCGATCGCTCACCTTCAAAGGAGCCGCAATCAAGGCATGGAGCTTCGATTCTTCTGGATTACACCTTGCATCTGAGTAAACCTCATTGACGATATCGCTTTTTTGATGTTCTAGAACTGCTTCTAAGATTCCATCCTGCAATTGAGTCGGTGAATTTCCAAACGCGGTAATGACCTCTAACTCAGCCGCTTTCAGGAGCATCACAGCCCCACAATCACTTTGAATCGATCGCTTCGCTTCACTGAGCACTAAAGCTGCAACCGCTTCGACTTCTAAATTTGCAGTCATTTTTTCAGAAAGATTGTGGAGCAGAGTTACTTCTTTATAGCGATCGAGCGTTTCCTGAGCCAACGTTTTTTTCTCAATCTCTCGGGCAGCAATGTAGCTCAGAACCGATGCAAAAGTTGCTTCACCAATCACATAGCCGATCAGTTCTCCATCGACCTGAATCGGATATTTCGATGATTCAGTCGGCGTGCCCCAAATTGTCTGCCCTTCACGATCTTGAATTGAAACTGAAGTTGCACTGAGCGCTTGAAGACGAGCCAGAATCTCCTTAACCTCAGATTTAGCAACGAGTCGTTTCAAGCGAATGGGAACCATGATGTTCTGCAACTAATAAAAACACAGCGTTTTGTAACCCTTCAGCTTGTGAAAGATCCTGCGCCCTATCTGAGTGTTCCCAAAATTTGACGCTGGCAATGACCATATCCGGTTGGGTAGATGCAACTTTCTTGAGTAATTCTGCATCGTTCGTTGCTTCAACTGCGGTAAAGCCTTTCGAGCGAAGAATATCCACAAGAATCTTCGAGGTCGTTTCATTCTCATCGACTACCAGAATTTTGCGCGGGGATCTCCCTTGAGCGATTAACGATTCGACTTCTTGGCAAAGCACTTCTAAGTTGATGGGTTTCGTGAGATGGCGATCGATTCCCAACGAATGACAGCGTTCAGGCGCATCGACGATCGACAAAATAATCAAGGGAATTCCCATCGTCTGAGGATGATGTCGCAAGACCGCAGCCACATCAAACCCGTTCATTTCAGGCATCATCACATCCAGAATGATCAAATGAGGAAGCGATTCCTTCGCCATCTGAATCGCTTCTTTGCCATCTCTAGCTTCTTCGACCTGATAGCCTTCTGTTTCTAACTGTTGGCGCAGCAGCGCACGAATCGGAGCTTCATCATCCACGATCAAAATCCGTTTTTGCGTTGCATTGACCTCACTACCCTGCTGTAATTGCTGAATCAATGCACTGAAATCAATTTCTCTGATGTGAGTCGGAGAAGCAGAACTCGGCAAGCTAAATGAGAACGTACTGCCTTTGCCAATTTCACTCTCGACCCAGATCTGTCCATCATGATGCTCGATAATTTGCTTACAGATCGGCAACCCTAACCCGGTTCCCGTTGGCTTATCGGTCAGCGTATCCCCCACTTGCTTAAACTTCTCAAAGACTTTAGGCTGATCTTCAGGACTGATGCCAATGCCCGAATCTGTAATACTCACCACAATCGTGTCGCCTTGCCGAGCAACTTTACACGTAATATCGCCGCTGTCGGTAAATTTGATCGCGTTCGAGAGCAGATTGATCACAACCTGGATTAAGCGATCGCGATCGCCAACCAATTGCGGCAAATGTGGATCAAATTGTTCTACTAAGGTGAGATTCTTCGCTTGCAGTAAGGCAGACGTTGCCGCGATCGCACGTTCTACAACTTCGGTAATCTGAAGTGGCTCAGATTTCCAGTCCACTTTACCGGCTTCCATTTTGGCAATGTCGAGCACATCGTTGATCAACGCGGTTAATCGCATCCCTTCAGACACGATGATGTCGATATTGTCATTGACCTGACGTGCCGCTCGCTGCATTTTCTTATCCGTCGTATCCAGTGAGGGGAAAACAACCTCCTCTAGCTTTTTCTTAATGAGTTTGGCAAAGCCTAAAACTGAAGTCAGCGGTGTTCTCAGTTCATGAGAAACCGTTGAAATAAAGTCGGTTTTCATCTGATCGACTTCTTTCTCAGCCGTAATATCATGAACTAAAACAACTGTTCCGATTTTAGTGCCTGTTCCATCCAGAATCGATGTAGCAACTGCTTTACCAATACTGCCTTGAGCAATTTCAACTTCAGTCACCAGGGTTTCTTGATTTTGCGATCGCTCGATCAGGTTCACTAAATCTTGCTTAAACAGGGCTTGAACTGACTTGCCATTAAGAGATTGTTCTTCTAAACCAAAGAGCTTTAGCAGTGCCGGATTGTAGCAAGTAATGCTGCCTTCGGTATCACTCACGAGTAATCCATCTGCTAAGTTGTCTAAAATGGTTCCTAGATAGGCTAGAGTCGATTGAAGTTGCTGACTGGTTGCTTGTAATTGATTGTTTAGTGCCGTTTCTTGCTCAGCCCGATCGCGAATCTCTTCCCAATGCTTCAACTGGGTCAGTGCCGTGATCATGACCACCACAAGCAGCCCTGCCATGACGATCGTTAGCGTATTCAGCGCATTTAATTGCTCTTCTAGGTTCTCGCGTGGAATGACTAATGCGACTGACCAATTCGCACGCCGAATCGGCATATAAGCAACATAAACTGACTTTTGATCGAGTGTAACCAGTTCAACGCCTTGCTTGCGAGCAGTCATCGAACGTGCGATCGCGGCAAGGGTTGGATCAGCATTCTGGGTCAGACTCGTTAACCCTTCCGTAAACGCTGAGTTAGGATGAGCGATCGCGACGCCTTGAGCATCGAGCGCAAACGCATAGCTCCCTTTCCCAAGCTGAGTCGCCGAAATCGCTCTAGTCACTTCAGCAATAGGAATGTTTCCGGCAAGAATGCCCATGACTTTCGGCTGCTCGTCTACGGGTAGATTGTAAAAGGATAAGCTTTTCGATCGCAGTTCTGCTCGATCTTTGTCCGTTTCTTTCACGAGCGGAATTGACCAAATTGGCACAGCGATATTAATTTGCCGTTTGCCTGTAGTACGGGAAATAATCAGATCCGAGACATTCGATTGCCCTTGGATGGATTTTTGGAAGTATTCGCGATCTCTCAAGTTCTTTCCAGTTGCAAATCCACCGCGTGTGGTAGCATACGTGCCATCCGTATTGACTAAGATAAACATCCAGAAGTCAGCTAGCCGATCTTGTTCTAGCTGTAAGAACGGCTCTGCAATCTCCCAATTCATCGATCGGACTTCGACGCTATTCGACATTGACTCGACTTCGCCTAAGCGCCGATTCAGCCAAGAATCAATCTCTAATCCCGCAGATTGCACTTTCAGTAATGCATTTTCTTTGAGTGTGCTGAGAATAATACCCCGCACAATCCAATAGCTCGTAAACGCAGTCACTCCCACAGCAGCGATAAAGCTACCATGTAGTAGTAAAGATACGATTTTACGACGAGTCATTGATTTCATAGGATTCCTCTGGCAGGTTATTTAGCGAATAGGGCAACCGTGAACTTTCGAGCAGCAACAAACAGCAGAAATACTCCCAAACAGAACATCCCGGCTAAGTTCAAGTGAGCAGGTGCATAGAAAAACTGATCAGCCGAAAAGATAAAGAGTAGCGTGATCACCGAAAAAGGCATTGACATCGCCAGCATTGCTGTTGCAAAGCCTAAGTCAAAGAATTGTTCAGCTTGTGCCGGGTATAGTTCATTAATTTTGGTGGTATGTAACAATGCCCAGAGGCTACAAGATGCTTGCGGAAGTGCCACATACAAAGCTGTTGCTTCGATCGAAGTGGGTTGCAGCACCACGATCGCGCAGCTACTCAGTAGAAATCCTACGCCTGCTCGCCCAAGCAAAATCGCCAAGATTTTACTTGCTTCTAGTAACTTCAATTTCAACGAGATCCCCACATACATCAGAATGAGAGGAGTTGAGCAAAGCGCAATTTTCTGAATTGTCTCGACTAAAACACTGGGAAGTGTTCCTGCATTTAGCCCCAACGTTGCCAAAACCATCCCCAATACGATCGCAATATTCACAGGTTCAGTCAGTAAAAATTTTCCTAGTTCAACCCATTGAATTTTGCTATTTTGCTGTTGCGATCGAGCGACCCATAAGTAAGCCAGAATATACAAGCCAATCAGCACAAAAATCTTATTCCCCATATCTGCCAACGCTGCCCAAGCAAGCCCTTGTCGCCCGACAAACTGCTCAATAAAGGGATAAACGGTAAGACCCGGCGCAAGCGATGGAAACATCAGGATTAAAGCTCTCGCCTGCGCCGCATTCTTCCGGTCTAGTACTAACGGCGTAAACAGAATGCCGAGAATTAAGAGATAGAAGTTAACACAGAGCGCAAACGCAGGAAGTAAAACTAAATTTAGGCTCGTGTTGATCTCAATGGTCGATAGAAAGATAGTTGCAGGGAGCGCAGCACTTAAGATGAATGTGCGTAAAACTGCGGTGGAATTCGGTGCAGAAAATTTCGGTTTGAGCAGATAGCCAATGCCGATGAGCAATAGAAGGGAGACAACTTTTTCGAGGATTAAGGGGTTCATGCGCGGGTAGCTCTCTGCACGTTTCCTTAGTACCCAAAAATCACCTCAAGAACGACATCTCCGCAATAATTCGGTCGTCCTTGAAAAACTCAGAAGCCTATCTTCGTGACTTTCCACATCATCAACCGATTATTGAGAGATGATCTTCATTGCTATCTAGCTTAATTAGAAATATTTGCAATTATTTACAATATAGGAATCAAAAAAATGTCGAGGTAAAGGTTTTATCTTTTACTTACCAATTTCTTTATGGCTCAGTATTGATATTAATTCTTAGTAAGTGGTAGGGTCGCTATTGACCTTAGTTCCCAATAAAGTGGAGCAAGTTATCTAGTGTGAGTTGAGTGATGTCTAATATTGTTCGAGGTTTGGCAGGGCTTTCAGGCTTGGCACTGTCTGTTTTTTTAATGCAAACAGGAGAGGCTGCTGCTTCCGAAGTGCGATCAGTAGATGAGAATTTACTAGGAGAAAGTACATTAAAGCAGGTTACTTCCGTTTCCCAATTATCCGATGTGCGTCCGACTGACTGGGCATTTCAGGCGCTTCAGTCTCTAGTAGAACGATACGGATGTATCGCAGGCTATCCTGATCGAACCTATCGCGGCAATCGCGCCCTAACCCGCTATGAATTTGCAGCAGGATTAAATGCCTGTCTCGATCGTGTCAATGAGTTAATCGCAGCAGCAACAGCAGACCTCGTTAAAAAAGAAGATCTAGCAGCATTGCAAAAGCTACAAGAAGAGTTTGCTGCAGAACTTGCTACCTTACGAGGTCGAGTGGATTCACTTGAAGCTCGAACCACGACATTAGAAAAACAGCAATTCTCCACGACGACAAAGCTCCGTGGAGAAGTCATCTTCTCAGGTGCGAGTGTTTTTGGGGATGAAAGAGCAGGTGGCGGCGCTTTGAGCGATAATCCGACCTTCTCTTATCGGGCACGATTGAATTTTGAGAGTAGCTTTACAGGCAAAGATCAACTGCGCGTCAGATTACAAGGTCGCAACGTTATTCCTCTCAGCGGCAGTGCGACTGGAACCAATATGACGCGGCTTTCTTATGATGGAGATAGTAGCGGACAGGTTGGAGTTGATGACTTGTACTACCGTTTCCCGTTGGGAGATAACACTCGGGTTTGGCTGATCGCGAATGCTTATGGCTCGGAAAATATCGCGAATCCATTGAATCCATTTTTGCAAAGTGATGGCAGTGGTGCTTTATCGCGGTTCGGTCGTTATAGTCCCATCTATCGAGCCGTAGATGGACCCGGTGTTGCTTTAGAACATAAATTTGGCAATACCGCTACGCTCTCGCTTGCTTATCGTGCCCGAAATGCAAGTTCTCCTGAAGAGAAAGCAGGACTATTTGATGGCAATCATAGCGCTCTAGCCCAGTTGATCTTGAGTCCTAGCAGAAACTTGAGTGTTGGTTTAACCTACGCGCGCGCTTACTACTCGGGGACAGCTGTAGATACAACTGGTAGTACAGGCAGCGCCTTTGCTCAAAGACCCTTCGGCAATACGGCAACGCTGACAAATTCTTATGGCGCGATCGCAAGTTTTCGAGTCAGCCCACAGTTTAATATCTCTGGTTGGGTTGGATTGACCAATGCAGAAGCAAAGGCTGGGGTGAACCGAGGTGCAGATGCAGACATTTTCAATTGGTCAGTGGCTCTAGCATTTCCTGACTTAGGCAAAAAAGGAAATTTAGGCGGCATCATTGTGGGAATGCCACCGAAAGCAACGAGTAATGATGTCGCAACTCGCGAAGACCGTGATACTTCTCTGCATCTAGAAGCGCTTTACCGTTATCAAGTCTCCGATAAGATTTCGATCACACCTGGTTTAATTGTGATCTTGAATCCTGAGCATAATCGGAACAATGATACGCAATATGTGGGAGTCGTCAGAACGACGTTCTCTTTCTAGATCTTTATTCTTTTCTTCACACCTTCGACTCTCCAGAGCAATCCGGAGAGTTTTTTTGTGAGGGAGCCGAACTTGAAAGCATGTACCGATATCGATCGAGCTTGTCACTTTCATCCCAAATTGACTGGTCATCATCTCAAGGACTTTTCATACCATCGATCGATGATTGAGAGGCGGAAATCGCTTGCAAGCCTGTGACCAATCGTTGAATTCCTTCGATCGCGGTTTCCTTCTCTAATGCTCCATAGCCAACTCGGAGATAACATCCCTCTTTCAGCCCAAACGTGAATCCTGGCAAGACTGCGACCTGATGATCTCGAATCAATTGCCGGACTAACTCCATCGCATCTAAATCAGTCTGCACTTTCAGCAAAAAGTAGAATGCTCCCTCTGCTTTTGGCACAGTACACAGATGCGGAATGGTTTCTAATTTTGCCAAAACAATTTCTCGGACTTGGGCGATCGCGCTTAACTTTTCCTGACAATACGTTCTCCCCGCTTGCAATGCTCCCACCGCTGCAAACTGAGACACCACCGCCGGACAAATCACATTCGTATCCTGAATTTTTTGCACGGATTCCAACAAAAATTTCGGAATCACCATATACCCAATCCGCCAACTCGCAAATCCATAAGCCTTCGACAGACTGAAGAGCGAAATTGTATGGTTAGCACTTTCAGCAATGCTGCCTGCTGAAAAATGTTCAACCCCATAAGTGAAATATTCGTAAGCCTCATCTGTAATGTGAAAGCAATTGTGTTGGCGACAGATCTGATTCACTTCTCGCAAGGCTGATTCAGGATAAACTACTCCAGTCGGATTATTCGGTGAAATCGTCACGACTGCGCGCGTTCGCTGCGTCATTGCTGCCCGAATCAAATCAGGTTGGATTTGATAATGGTCATCCGTCGGTACAAGAACGGCTCGACAGCTTGCCAGATCGATCGCCATTTCATGATTAAAGTAAAACGGCGTTTGCAAAATGATCTCATCTCCTGGATCGGCGATCGCCAAAACCACATTCAAAAACGCCATATTGCTGCCAGCAGTCACGACAATTTCGCGATCGCTTAAATCAATTCGATTTTCTGTAGTTAACTTCTGAGCGATCGCGGATTTCAATTCTGGAATTCCTTCTACCGCTTGATACTTGTGATTTGCAGGGTCAGCGAGAAAATTTGTAATTTGTGCGATCGCCTGACCAGGAGGCGGATAATTTACGACACCTTGCCCTAAGGAAATCGTTCCGGGGGTTTGCCGAATCAACTCTCCTACGATCGGAATAATTGGCGACTGCACCGCTCTCATCCGCATCGAATCCTGCATCTTTCAATCTCTCCCTCTGCAAATCCAAAATTCAAACTTTCAAAATCCAAAATCCTTCTCTAACTCTGGCACAATGTTCTGTACTCATTTACTCGAATGAAGCAACATGATTTCTACGCTACAAACCGCGCTCACCAACCGCCACGCACTCAAAATCATCAGTGGCTTAAACAACTTTGATGCCAATAACGTCGCCTCGGTGATCAAAGCTGCCGATCTCGGTGGTGCGACCTTCGTTGATATCGCTGCCGATGCAACCTTGATCCGTATGGCAAAACAACTGACCGATCTGCCAATCTGCGTCTCTGCGGTCGAACCTGAAGCTTTCACAATGGCAGTCGAAGCAGGCGCAGATTTAATTGAAATCGGTAACTTCGATAGCTTCTACGCTCAAGGTCGCCGCTTTGAAGCTGAAGAAGTTTTAGCCTTGACTCACGCGACTCGCGCGCTCTTGCCGAACATCATGTTATCGGTCACGGTTCCCCACATCTTGCCGCTTGACCAGCAAGTTGAACTGGCAGAACAGTTAGTCAAAGCAGGCGCAGACGTGATCCAAACCGAAGGCGGCACTTCTTCGAGTCCCGAACACGCGGGCGCCTTAGGCTTAATCGAGAAGGCTGCTCCAACCTTGGCAGCGGCTTACGAAATCTCTAGAGCCGTAAGCGTTCCCGTTCTCTGTGCATCGGGTCTTTCTAGCGTCACTGCGCCTCTCGCGATCGCGGCTGGAGCTTCTGGAATCGGAGTCGGCAGTGCCATTCACAAACTCAACGATGAACTAGCAATGATCGCTGTGGTTCGTTCGTTAGTCGAATCTCTGACCCGCGCATCCGTCAACGTTTAAAAACAAAAAACCGGAACGGCTTAAACCTGTTCCGGTTCTCATCTTTGAGCAACTGATTTCAGCAACTTAGAGCAATCGGAAAATAAACGGGTAGCGATACGCTTCATCTGGCTTGGCAATGCAATGGAGCAACGCCACGATCGTTAATCCCCAGTGCAGTAAGAATCCGAATGCAATCACCGGAAAGAACAGCAATCCACCTAATCCGAAGGTAATAAATGAGAGGAATGCGATCGGTGTACCAATGACGATCGCCCAGAACCAAACATTCAAGTGAAAATTCATCGATTCTTTTGCGTTGGCTTTCACCACTGGATCATCTGAAAGCAAATTGATCGCAAACGGTACACCAAACGAAAACAGAGTGGTACTAAAGAAAATTGAGCCGTGACTGAGGCAGGATAACAAGCGGCGCTTATCGGGATTAAAAGTGGTTTGCATCCTGGATTTCTCCTATATTGCTTTCGATTTACAGGTTGATCTTATCGTTTTGTATCTTGCCTGTAGTAGTGAAGCTTACCGCACTTCTAACGGTTCCCGCCTTTTCCTTTAGGCATATTAATTTCAGACTAAACGGAACTCTCACGAGAACGGTTAGCCGAAATCCTCGATCGATTTCAGACCGATTAAACGCCTCGTTGCGGCTGCGATGGATTTTGTGCATTCAAAATGAGCTGATATCGTCGCAAAATCGACTGGCTATAAGCTGCAATACTCGGATATCGATGCCCCGCATAATATTGCGTCTTAGTTGAGGTATATTTCTCCGGTTTCCCGCTGTACCACCAAGCGGCAACACGTTGAATCGCGATCGCAACATTTCCACGACTTGCCACAATTGACTTCTGCCAGTACTGATTTAGCTTAAAATCCACGATCGCGATTTGCAATTCAGGGCTTGCCAAAAAGTCTTTTCTTGACACAGAAAAGCCCAACGCTTCTTTCGACCATTGCGGCAAATTTTCTGGCATGACTTGAGCATATCCCAACGCACCAGAATGTCGATTAACCGCTTGGAAATTTGCACCACTTTCCTGCCCAATAATTGCTTGGCGGATCAGCATAACCTCTGGTGCAATCTGCGTTTGAGGTTTAATTTCTAAACTGATGAACGTCGAAAATGAATCAACAATATCTGCCGCATAAACAGGCGAGTTTGTAACAAGTGGAGATGCGATCGCAAAAACAAGAATACTCGTAATCTCAGGCAAACAAAATCGGGTAAAAAAGCTCTTCGCTTGAAAATTCAGACTCATTCAGGTAAAGAAGAAACGAACTCAAAAAGTCTACAGGTATCTGTGTCTTTTGTTGAATATGATTGAAATTTCTGATGCGTTCGATCGAGGAAAACAGAATAAAAAATCGTTTTTATAAGAGATTTTCATAAAAAAAGCTGGATGTCTTAGACATCCAGCCCTCCCAATTCACATGAAAAAGAATTAGACCGCAGCAGCCGTTTTGTTCGTTACTGCATTCAATTCGCCTTTCTTGTATTTAACAGCAAACAATTCCATCGGTTGCTGTTTGATTTTGCTCGCTTGACCTGCTGCACCAAATTGGTTGTAACGGTCAGCACAAACTTTTTGCATGTACTTGATCGACGGTTTCAAGAAGTGGCGGGGGTCAAACTCTTTCGCGTTTGATGCCAAAGCTTCACGAACCGCAGCAGTGATTGCCAAACGGTTGTCGGTATCGATGTTGACTTTACGAACACCCGACTTGATGCCTTTTTGAATTTCTTCAACAGGAACACCATAGGTTTCAGGAATCGCACCGCCATATTGGTTGATCAACGCGATCAAATCTTCAGGAACCGAAGAAGATCCGTGCATCACCAAGTGAGTGTTCGGCAAACGACGGTGAATTTCTTCAATCCGGCTGATTGCCAAGATTTCACCCGTCGGCTTGCGAGTGAACTTGTAAGCACCGTGGCTGGTTCCAATTGCAACTGCCAAAGCGTCTACTTGAGTCCGCTCAACGAAGTCAACCGCTTCATCGGGATCGGTCAACAGCATCGAGTGATCCAATTCACCTTCAAACCCGTGACCATCTTCCGCTTCACCTTTTCCGGTTTCGAGCGATCCGAGACAGCCCAACTCACCTTCGACCGAAGCGCCGATCGCATGAGCGACCTTCACCACTTCCGAAGTCACAGCCACGTTGTATTCATAGCTCGAAGGAGTCTTCGCATCTGCTTCCAAAGAACCGTCCATCATGACGCTGGTGAAGTTATTCTTCAGCGCCGTGTAGCAAGTTGCAGGCTCATTTCCATGATCTTGGTGCATCGCGATCGGAAGATGAGGATAGGTTTCAACTGCCGCCAAAATCAAGTGGCGGAGGAAATTTTCACCAGCGTAGTTCCGTGCACCACGCGAAGCTTGCAGAATGACCGGGCTATCGGTTTCATGGGCAGCAAACATGATCGATTGGATCTGCTCCATGTTGTTGACGTTAAATGCAGGGATGCCGTAACCGTTTTCAGCCGCGTGATCCAGCAACAGCCGCATCGGGACAAGCGCCATATCGAATTCTCCTGGTTATCTCAGCAAGGTCTGTTTTCACAAACTTAATTGTTACGATAATCTTAAGGCAATTTTTGCCTCTGTAGTCGTCGAATTTCCAGGTTTGTTAGGTAAAAATAGCTATTAAATATTCTGATAGGTTTTAGAAGCATTAATAAGTCGGGATCAAAACGCGATCGCAAAAGTCGATTCAAACCTCCACATTCGCGTTTTGACGCTCAGTAGATTCAATGCGGTGGCATGATCACGCGACGAGCCAAACCAAGCGATTGCAACGCTCGAATCGCCCACCAGGTCATATCAATCTCCCACCATTTCCGTCCAGCTTTCGCGACATTCGGCTGAGCGTGGTGGTTATTGTGCCATCCTTCGCCATAGGTCAGCAGCGCTGCCCACCAGAGATTTCGCGAATTATCCTCAATCTCATAGGTCTTGTACCCAAACACATGGGTTACGGAATTAATGAACCAAGTGCTATGCCACAGCAAGACTGCCCGCAGCACAAATCCATAAATCACAAATGACCATCCCCCCAACCAGTAGAGAAACAGCACCACTGGGATTTGCAGCATCAAGAAATTGGGCGTGCGATCGAGCCAGCGATATAAGGGCTCTTTGTCGAGATCGGGGGCAAACTTTCTGTAGGAGTTGTAATCAAAAAACTTTTGTCGGGGATAAAGCACCCAGAGCATATGGCTCCACCAGAAGCCGCGTTGTGCGGAATACGGGTCGTTATCCACATCTTCCGTATGCAAATGGTGCATCCGATGTCCCGCAACCCAGAAGATTGGGCCGCCTTGCATTGCCAAGGTTCCAATAATAGTCAACACGTATTCCAAAGGCTTGGGAACTTGTAAGCTCCGATGCGTCAGCAATCGGTGATAGCCCAAACAAATCCCAATACTGCCAAACAACCAATGCAACAAGAGCATCACGCCTAGCGCTTTCCAGGAAAAACAGAACGGAGCCAGCAGCGCTAGAGCATGAAATGCCCCAAAGAAAAAAACGTTCGTCCACTCCAATTTCAGGGCTGGTTCAGAGTTGACTTGAACAGAATTAGAAGTCATGAAAATCCCTTACTAACATTGACTCTCGATCGACCAACATTGAGGACGACCGAATTCGTATCACCCAACTTACGACAAATCCGTTAAAGTTGAGAAACGCAATTGCAAGTAACACTTACATTTTTAGACTAGCAACGACTGAATTTAAATGCAAGTGCCACTTGCATATTTATTTCTAAAGACATGCCTACCCCACGCAACTCGACCCGGGAACGCCTCATCCAAGCCGCCTTAGAGTTATTCACGGCGAACGGTATTACCGACACTACTACCAAACAAATCGCTGAATTAGCCGACGTAAATGAAGTGACTCTGTTTCGGCATTTTGGCAACAAACATGGGCTGTTACTGGCTGCGATCGAAGAAGCGGCGGTTTTTACTCAACTCGGTCAAACGCTGGTAGAACGGGCAGATCAAGCTGATTATATCGACCAAGCGCTGAAAGAATATGCGATCGCCTGTTTGGAAGCGCTGGAGCAGGTTCCAGAAATGGTGCGATCAGTGGTGGGTGAAGCGGGACAATACCCGACCGAAAATCGAGAGGCTTTAGGGCGGGGTCTGACCCAAGCCAATCGCTATGTGGCGGAATATTTCGATCGCGTGATTCATCGCCGCCAAATGCAGCCTAATTTATCGTCTGAAAGTCTTGCAAGTCTTCTAAATGGCATGCTGTTAGGCTATGCAGTGATCGAATTCACCAGCGAATTTCACGAGCTTTGGCAGAGTCGCGACGATTTTTTAACGAATCTTGTAACTTTATTTCTACAAGGAGCGATTCAGCCGACCCAGGTTGAATCTTTAGACGTTCGTGATTTGCCAGCGGACACGGTTCATCTCATTTTGCAACGCGCAAAAAAGCAAGGTGTTCAGGATTATGCGATCGCTTATGTTTTATTCGGTGCAGGCTTAAGTGCGCGAGAACTCACTGAATTGACGCGATCGGATTACCACGTCAAGCAAATTCAAGTTTCGACGCGCCAAGTTCCGTTAAATCAATGGATATTAGAAAAACGCTACGGTTCTCATACGAAAAATCCGCTGACTCAATGGCTCAAAACTCGTAAAGATGCGCTTCCTGCCATGTTTCTAGCGAGTGAGAATCAGCCCATTACCGAAGCTGATATTCTGCAACGTTGGGCTGATTGGACTGAGGGAATTCCGAATGAACCAGGGATCGAACAAGCCTATCAAACTTGGTGTGTTGATCTCTTAATTCGAGGAATTACGATCGCAGATCTGAAGATTTTGACGCAACAAACCGAAGCGCAACTTCAGCCATTTGTCGATCGAGCACGAGAGAAATTAGCAATTGAACAAGCAATCAGACTTGATCAGCCACCTCGGTCAATTGCTAAATAGATGAAAACAATCTTTACTAATCTTTGTGCATTGCAAACTTAATCCACTGCGATCGGAGCTTGAACTAAATCGACAAAACTGACCTGGCGTAAGCGATCGAGTTCTGTGATACGTTGTTTCTCAACGTAAGCTTTTTGCTGATAAAACTGTCCCAGATCAGGCGTAGTACTGAGATCCGTTTTCTGCCAAAGATCGAGGAAGTGGCGATAGCGTTTTTCACACATTACCCGCTCAATGCCTGCGGTAGCAGACCGAATCACAAGCGGCGCGCGCAAGATATCTCGCTGTGTTTTTTCATCGAGTTCAAACAGCGAATAGACTTGAGACATCTCGCGGGGGAAATTGTGTGTGCGATCGCGCAATTGTTCCAGCAAATCGACCTCTAGACTGTCATGCTCAATGTCTGTGATTTGTCGCCAGAGAAATCGGTGATGAGACAGACTGAATTCTAGATCTTGAGCAGAAATTGCGTTGCGAAGTTCTACCCGGTATTCAGGAGCATGGAGGTAGAGACGCAACAATTGCGCTTCGCATTCTTCAAGTAAATTGCGATCGCCCGGAGTTTGCCATTTCTGCGATCGACCGTGCCAGCGTTGTCCTCGAACTTGAAGCCGCAGATTTTCTTCGATCTGTTGAGTGAGACGGCTATTGCCTTGGCTCAGCAGTTCTGAGCAATGATGAATGTAGTGCGTTCGCAGGGAGGGATTGGGCAGGTTTCCGAGAAGTGCCACGATCGCCATAACTGCCTGTTGGAATTGATCAGATTGTTTCAGGTCTTGATTCGAGATCGCTTGATTAATTTGCCAATCGAGCCAGAGAGGAGCGTGATCGAGCAGATCTTGATACGCTTTTGCAGAGTGATTCTTAAGAAAATCATCGGGATCTTTTCCGTCCGGGAGATTTAGAACCCGAAGTTGCACTTCTCCTTGATAGGCAAGCGTAGCAACTTCTCCGATCGCGCGTTCTGCGGCTTGAACGCCTGCGCGATCTGCATCAAAGTTGAATACAACGCGCTTCGATTCGGTATAGCGAAGGAGTTGCTTGACTTGAGCAATGCTGAGCGCCGTTCCGAGAGACGCAACCGCATTCGTCACTCCAGCAGCATGAAGCGCAATCACATCGAAATAGCCTTCGACAACCACCGCTTGATCTTGTTTCGCGATCGCGCTTTTTGCTTTGTCTAGCCCAAACAGCGTTCGACCTTTATCAAAGAGTTCGGTTTCTGGAGAGTTGAGGTATTTTGGCTGTTCATCTGTCAGAGTTCGTCCTCCAAAGCCAATCACCCGACCCTGACTATCTTGAATCGGAACCATTAAGCGATTGCGAAAGCGATCGTAATAGCCGTCTCCAGTTTTCCGAGGCACGAGCAGACCTGCTTTTTCGAGTAAGACGATCGGATATTTCTTTTGTTCAACTAAGTATTTGCAAAGAATGTCCCAACCCGCCGGAGCGTAACCGAGTTGGAATTGCTGAATCGTTTCGACAGAAAGTTTGCGATCGCGGCGTAAATAAGCTAGAGCATCGGCTCCTTGAGGCTGCTGTAAGGCGTGCTCGTAAAATTTCGCGGTAATTGCCAGAATTTCGTAAAGCTGTTCTCGAACTGACAATTGACGTTGAAGTTCCTGGCGATCCTCCGCTTGTAGAGTTTGAACAGGAACTTGGTACTTGCGTGCCAGATCGAGCACAACTTCGCTAAAGTTGCGTTTGCCTAACTCCATTAAAAACTTAATCGTATTGCCGCCTGCACCACAGCTAAAGCAGTAATAGAATTGTTTACTGGGACTAACTGTGAAGCTAGGGGATTTGTCGTCGTGAAATGGGCATAAGCCAACGAAGTCTTTACCCTGTTTTTTCAGGACGACATGTTCCGAAACAACGTCTACAATATCAGCGCGTTGTTTGACTTGCTCGATCGTATCGGGATGCAGGCGAGGAACGTTCATGATCGGCTCTTCGTTGGTACACCTATTCTAGCAGATTCTTTGGGGAATACGCTGTAAATAGGAATGAGTTAATCCAGTGTACGCTATCTGTAGCGTTCGACCGAAAGTTTAACACTCTAGATTGGATCATGCAACTTACGACCACTCGACTTCAAGCTCAGATTCAATTCATTGTCGAAATTGACAAACTGAAGCATGTGCTCCGACAGACGATTTTGATGGATCAGTCACGGCGAGAAAATGATGCGGAGCATTCTTGGCATCTGGCGATGATGGCGATCGTGCTTTCTGAATACGCTGATCCAGCGGTGAATTTGCTGCGAGTTCTCAAAATGGTGCTGATTCACGATTTGGTAGAAATCGATGCAGGAGATACGTTCTGTTACGATGCGATCGCGCTGCAAGATCAAGAAATTCGAGAGCAGAAAGCGGCAGATCGATTGTTTGGCATGTTGCCGGAAAATCTTGGGGCAGAATTGCGATCTCTCTGGGAGGAATTTGAGGCGAGAGAATCTTTAGATGCTCAGTTTGCAGCAGCCCTCGATCGGCTTCAGCCTTTATTGCATAACTACAATACGCAGGGTGGAACTTGGAAAAAGGCAGGCGTAACGGTTGAGAAGGTGAGAAAACGGATGGAGCCTGTTGCGATCGGGTCTCCGGTGCTAGGTGAGTTTGTAGAGAACTTGATTCAGGATGCAGTACGGCAAGGGTTCATCAATCCTGCTGCTGACTAGATTGGAAAGCTAAGTAACTCTCTACTGTTCCAAACACCAATTTTTTTGGAGAATATGCTGCGAGCACAGCATGGCAACGGGATAAAGCCTCTCATCTCCACTGCTTAAATTATGATGTATAGATCCAATCACTTCTAGAAGTGCAGTGTAGAAAGCTGATAAGTGAGTTGCAAATTATGACTGAAATCGTATTTCTCATTGAAGATGCACCCGAAGGAGGCTACAGCGCTCGTGCATTAGGCGAATCAATCTTCACTGAAGCCGACGATTTCGATCGCTTACGTGAAGAAATCCGCGATGCGGTTCGCTGTCACTTCCCAAACGAGCAAACCCGCCCAAAACTCATTCGTCTACACTTTGTCCGGGATGAGGTCATTGCTTCGTGAAACTTCCCCGTGACCTCTCTGGTTTAGAACTCGCCAAGCTACTTGAAGCATTCGGCTACAACATTGATCATCAAACAGGAAGCCATTTGCGCTTAACCACAGAGCGCAATGGGGAACATCACATTACAATCCCCGCTCACAATCCGCTTAAAGTTGGAACCCTTTCTGCAATTCTAAGAGATGTCGCTGATCATATGGGTTTAAGCCGAGATGAGCTACTCACTGAGCTATTTCAAAAGTAATCCTCAAATGCTCACTGTTCCCGAATAAGAGAAGTGCGATTGCCAAAAATTTGCTGCTCGTCGTACTGTCATGCTCAATGCTCCCTGCAAGAAATCATCACTCGTTCTCAGTTAACGCTGCATGAATTGCTAACCAAATACAAACAGGTTCACTGCTTGTATAGCTCACACGATGTTTTTGATGGGCTGGAATGAGTAAGTAATCTCCAGCTTTCAAATCGATCGTACTTTCATCCTCAAACATCAATTGCGCTTCACCTTGGAGCAGAATGACCCATTCATCACGCGATTGGTCATACCACTGATCAGGTGGGGTGGTTTGCCCGGTTGAAATAATGCGCTCGATCGAGATTTGATCCGTTTCACACAACGACTCAAATAGTTCTCGATCGAGCTTTCGACCTGTTAAATCAAAGATATTATCCGTCAAGGTTTCCCCCAGGAGCCAGCTTCACAACGTAGTAGACGATTTAAGGTTGAGATCGCTTTCGCATCTTTCGAGGTTTTCACTCGTCGCTCCATAGCAACATTCGTCAGTTCCATCGAGAGACGAACTAAGTACGCTTCATCTTCGGCTGTCTTCACTAGGTCGGGTTTCATTGCTTGCAGATTACCCCGAAACGATCGAGCCGGATCGAACTTGAATTGTTTGCTCAAAGACTCAATAACAAAGCGTTGTTCAGGACGCGCAATCTTAGCAAGTGGTGCGATCGGTTGTCCTAAAATCTGCTCTTGCATTGTTGGGTTGCTTACTTGCCGTTGTAGCCAAGCTTCAGAAGTAGAAATTGGCAAATCAGTCGTGAACTTATCGACTTTTGCATAAGCATGAGCTTCAGAGTATGCAATGCGCCCGTCTTTGTTGTAGTCAGCAGAAGCAACCTTTCGTCCAACCCGATCGCGTCCTGTCAAGCCTGCAAAAAAGCTCGAACTATAGTCCCGATAATCTGCTTCGTTTACTTCTGGAGTGCAACCGACTGAAGGACGGGATTTAATCGTTGCAAAGAACCCGCAGCGAGTTTGCAAAGCAACGCCTTTATTCGGATCACCACCTCGGTAAATCAAATTCGCAAATGAGCCAGAATAGCACTGAGACATCATGGTGACGAAAGGCTTATTCTGTGGCAGACGATCGAGCATTTGCGTAAAATTTTGCACATTCAATTGGCGATCGCGCCACATGAGTAACGTCGAATTGTCTTCGTTCACTCGATTATGTCCGCCATGTCCGGAAAAGTAGAAAAATAAGGGAGTTGAAGATTTCTCTTTTGCTGCTTCTGTCAGCCAAGTTCTCAGATTCGCAATGCTAGAAGCACCTTGTACATTTGGAATTGTATGAGTTTTGTACTGTTCCCGACCTCGCTCATCGAGATATCGCACGGTTTTCTCACCTGTGTTGCCATTTGCGAAGTAAATCGGCGCAACGCTCGGATTGTATCCTAGCTCTTTGAGCGATCGCTGAAAGTACAGCATGTTCTTCTCTAGCGCAATTTCGTTATAAGAAGGTCCACCACCACCGCCAAAGACCAAGAAATTTTGAGCATTCGAGCGCTGACAGGTTGAAGCCTGGGATAAAGAAGGCTGACTAAGTGCTTGGGAATTGGTCAGAGTAACGCTTGCAAGCAAAACCGGGATAAAGCGTCGCATCATAATTGAGCAGAGATTGAGATGTAATTAGAGAAATGATACCCAAACCTATAAAGATTGAATGGCGTAAATCAGCCCCTGACACACCCGTGTGAGAAAGTCAAAATCGAGCGTTTCAATGCGATCGCTCGCTCGATGATAGTGAGGATTTCTCAGATTCGCTGTATCCGTCACCATTAAGGCTCGATATCCCCGATCCCAAAATGCCGCATGATCGCTTCTCCGAGTATCAGGCAGAATCTTACCGCGCATTCCCGCAGGCAGCCATTCACAGCCGACTTGAACACGCCGAATCGATCGACTCAATCGAATCAAATCTGGAATTGTCGGAATATTGCCAATTAACGCGATGAAATTTCCTTGATCCGGATAGAATCTCTCTAAACCTGCTGGATAGCGTTGTGAATTGCGTTCGTGATTACAATACCCAAGCATCTCTAAAGCAATCATTAATCTTAACGGTTCGCCATTCAACGACTTTGCATATTCAGTGTTACCAAATGTATCCGATTGTGTAAAAATTTCTTCTAAATCAAAAGCAACTAACCGAATCGGGCAGCGAGCGGGTTTTTCAGAAAACGCTTTTGCCATTTCCAACAACACCGCGACTCCTGTTGCATTGTCGTCAGCCCCCGGTGAATTGGGAACCGCATCATAATGTGCGCCAATCAGAATCGGGGGTTTGTTCTTCTGCCCTGGTAAGCTCAGAATCCAGTTGTAGTGAGTCTTTTGCCCGACTTGAAACGCATGAGATTCAACCGTTCCCCAGCGTGAGAACTGTTCGCGAATATAGTGTTGAACATAGAAATGACCCTGCGTCGCGAAATATGGATCGCGATCGCGGGCAATCACTTCAACATGCGATCGTAATCGTGCAGTTAACTCTTGCATCTAATTGACGATCGTTAAAGCACTGTGAACATCGGAAGGCAACCGTCTTAAAATTTTGCCTTTCTCCATATCCACAGCAACTAAAATCACTCGACCGCTGACAAACAGAACCGTGTCATCCGTGGATCGAATCTCATACTCGATCGGAAGCCGCACCCCTTCGAGTGCAGTCAAGCGAGTTTTGACGATCGCTTTCATGCCCATTCGCAACGGTTGATGATAGCGAATTGCCAAATCGATCACCGGAAGATTACACCCCATCGCGACCAACTTCGAGAAATCGATACCCCGTGCCTGCAAGAACTCAATTCGGGCTTCTTCTAGCCATTGGATATAGCGTCCATGCCATACGACACCTGCGTAATCCGTATGGTGCGAATAGACAGTAATCGGATAAATAAACCATTCCGGCGGAATCACGGATGGCACAAGATTAGATGTGGGAAGTTGAGGAGACTCTGACACGATCGTACTTCACAAACGATAACAAACGAACTATCAGGGGACAGCAGCCCCTAGACTTGAAACAGGCGCAACGTGGGATTTTCTTTCCCAATTGCCTCACCCTTTTCAAAGTCTACTGAGAAACGAGACAGAAGCGATGATAGAAAAAATCTTATTAGCCGATTCTGGCACTGGGCGTTCTGAAGATATGCTGAATGCACTGCTGGCGATTCCCTCCATTCAACGCGCGATGGTGACGGTGCTGCATGTGGTTCCACCCCAAACCAGTTCAGATTCGATGACGGAGAAATGGGAAGAAGGTGGAAAAACCTTAGCAACTGCAGTCCAATCGCTGAAGATTGATCAGAGCCACGTTTCGGCGATGCTAAGAGAAGGTGACCCGAAAGATCAAGTCCTGAAAGCGGCGGATGAGGTAAACGCTGATCTGATTATTATGGGATCGCGCGGATTGAAGCGATTAGTCTCAATTTTGGAGAATTCCGTCAGTCAGTATGTGTTTCAGCTTTCCTCGCGCCCGATGCTGCTGGTGAAAGATGACATTTTTGTGCGATCGATTAATCGCATTGCTGTTGCCGTTGATAAGTCTGAGTCGTCGAAGCAAGCTTTGAAGATGGCGCTGTTTTTGGCACGCGATATTAAAGGCGGACAAGTAACGCTGATTCACATCGATTCTAATCCCAAAGGGGCTGAGAAAGTGGGAGCAGAAGCAGAAAGAGATCCTGCGTTCGCAGATGCGATCGCGCAAGCGAAACAAGCGGGAGTCGCCTACAAAGCAGTGGTTACCGCTGGAAAAGCAGGTGAAGCAATCTGCCGGGTTGCAGATGAGACGAAGGCAGATCTGCTGATCTTGGGATCGCCCGATCGCCGTCCTTCGATCGCGAAAGGATTGCCCGATCTCGATCGCTTATTAGGAACATCGTTGTCTGACTATGTGCGAGTCTATGCAAATTGCCCCGTGTTATTGACCCGAACGCTCGGGTAATTTCAATTTCGGTTCCAATAAACAATGGGTAGAGTATGGATGATTCCGTCTCTACCCGTTTTACGCTTCCAATTTGATCTGCATACAATCTAAGAGTTCAAATCGACTGTCACCTCAGCCGACATTCCAGGTGTCACTGCCGATTCAAATCCTCGAATCGACTCTCGATCGAACACAACTTTCACCGGAATGCGCTGCACGACTTTGGTAAAGTTCCCAGTCGCATTATCAGGCGGCAAGAGCGCAAACTGTGCCCCAGAAGCAGGAGAGACACTCTCAATCCGTCCTGTAAACTCATGATGCGGGAACGAATCTAATTTAATCTCAACTTTTTGTCCGGGATGCATCTTCTCAAGTTGGGTTTCCTTGAAATTCGCAGTCACCCAGTATTGATCATCCACGATCGCTAAAAGCGGAGTGCCCGCCTGAACCTGTTGCCCAGTCTGCACATTCTTCCGTCCCACTCGTCCACTGACCGGAGCCGTAATCGTCACATATGCCAACTGCTGCTTCGCATTCTTCAACGCGACTTGAGACTGATTAATCGCAGCTTGCGCTGTCTGATAATCACTCTGACTTACCTGGGTCTGAACATTTTGTGCCTGTGCCTGCTGCAATTCCCCTTGTGAAGATTCCAAGCCAGCTTGTGCCGTCGCAACGCCTTGTTCAGCTTGTGCGACCTTCGCCTGGGCTTGTCTAACGCCTTCACTCGCAGAATCGCGCTGAGCGCGCGCCACTTCATACGCTTGCCGCGCCGTATCCAGCTCCCGCCGTGATACTGCACCCGAACTGAACAACTGATTAAACCGATTGTAGTCCGCTTGAGCCTTGGCTAAATTCGCATTCGTTTGCGCTAAGTCGGCTTGCGCTCTCGGCACTCCAGCTTGGGCTTCAGCAACTTGTGCCTGAGCTTGTGCGATCGCGGCTTGAGCCGTACCAATTCCACCCTGAGCTTTTGTATTCGATGCAGTTGCATTTTGACCGGAGAGCGCAACATTCACCTGTGCAGTATTCGCCTTCTGTTGCGCCGCCGCTAAATCCGCTTGCGCCTGTTGTAATTTAATTTGAAAATCTCGATCGTCTAGCCGAATCAACGGCTGACCCGCTTTCACGTCTTGGTTATCATCAACTAACACCTGATCGACCGTTCCTGAGACGCGAGAACCGATCGAGTGAATATTACCCGTAACCGTTGCATTATCTGTACTCTGGTGCGTTGAAGCGTATTGCCACCAGTTGTACCCAAAGCCACTTGCTGCGATCGCACCAACACCCAAGCCTGCCAAAATTAGCTTCATTGGCTTCTTGCGGCGAGTCGCCACAGGCTGCTCTGGAGGAGCAACAACTTTAGGAGTCACTTGATCGAGCTGCGGCGCAGGTTTAACTAACTTGTTTTCCTGAACTGGAGCATGATCATCAAAAGATGCAGAACTCATAATTCACTCAAAATGTGAGGAGCAGTAAAGCAGAAATCTATTTCCTTAGAACCCTAAGGATTTGCATAAATTCATAATACCACAATTTAATTCGAGCACTAACTGTTTGTACTATAACTATGGTCGGATTTCCGCAAAATTCAAAACCTGCTTCTAGAGAGATTTCTTAACTTAAATCCAGGCTTCACAGCCGTCTCAGGATTGAATATGTTAGCATCAGTGCAAATAAGCACGTCTTAGAAATCCGAATGGGAAAGGTTCTGGTGCTCAATGCCTCCTATGAACCGCTCAATATCACCAGTTGGCGGCGAGCAGTTGTCCTGCTAATCAAAGGCAAAGCTGAGCAAGTCGAGCATAACGGAAAGTTCGTTTATTCGGGGTTCCCACTCCCCACGGTGATTCGGCTGCGCCATTATGTGCGTGTGCCTTACAAAGAGATTCCCCTCACCCGCAAGAATCTCTTGCACCGAGATTCACACTCCTGTCAGTATTGTGGCTATACAGGCGATGACTTGACCCTGGATCATGTGATCCCGCGATCTCGAGGCGGAGCAGATACTTGGGAAAATATTGTGACTGCCTGTGTGCGCTGCAATGTGAAGAAGGGCAATCGCACGCCGAAGGAAGCATCGATGCCTTTATTCACGAATCCACACCGACCGCACAGTGGGCTTTATTTTGAGGTGACGAAGCATGTCAAAAATGGCGTGAACCAGGAATGGCAGAAGTACGTCATTGGTGGAGTGCGAGAAGATTAGTTCCAGCCAGAAGTGATGTAGTTTACGATCGCATTCTCTCTCTTATGAGAGAAATCGAACAAACCGATCTGCCGTTTTTTGAAGTTTTTTGCGAAGATCAAGAAGTGCCTACGATCGATCATGTCTAAACAGGATGGGATCGACTGAGGCTGGTTCTATTTTTCGCACAACTTTAACGTATGCAATCTGATTCAACTGTGCCCCTCTCTTCATTTGTAACAATGGAACCAGACTCCGGTATTTCTGGGCTGAATCCGACTGAGGTTCAAATTATTTCATCCCCTCAAACTTCTAACGGATCGAATTATACGACCGAATCGCGCGGAAGATTTCCTTACGAAGTGGTTCGATCGTCTGAGCAAGAACAAAAAATTGAAGCTTTTCGCCAAGTTCTCGAACGACATCGAGGCGAACGTCAAATTATTCTGCTTCAAGATTTCCCTGACCCAGACGCACTCTCTTCAGCTTGGGCATACAAATTAATCGCTCAAAAGTTTGAAATTCAGTGCGAGATTGTCTATGCCGGAATGCTTTCGCACCAGGAAAATATCGCCCTTGTTAAGCTCACAAATTTACCGCTCCAACGTCTACCGATTCAAACTGCGAAAACGAAAGATTTTTCAATTTATAAAGGATGTGTCCTGATCGACAATCAGGGAACGACGAGCCAACTTCTCACGTCCGTTCAGCAGGCGAATATTCCAATTACCGTGATTATTGATCATCACAGTATGCAAGATGACCTCAAAGCTGAATTTATCGATATCCGCACCTACACCCGTGCCACTGCCACGATTCTGACCCAGTACATTCAATCGGGAATGTTGAAGCTGGATACGAGTACGCCTGAGCATGTGAAGTGTGCAACGGCGCTCATGCACGGATTGCGCTCAGATACGAATCGCCTGATGCAGGCGCAGGAAGAAGATTTTCTGGCTGCGGCTTATTTGAGTCGATTTTACGATGCGCAACTGCTGAATGCAGTGATGCAATCTTCGCGATCGAAGCAAGTCATGGAAGTGATTGAGCGATCGCTGAAAAATCGCATGGTACAGAATAATTTCTCGATCGCGGGAGTGGGTTATTTGCGATACGACGATCGTGATGCGATTCCGCAAGCTGCGGACTTCTTGGTTACTGAGGAGAATGTCCATACTGCGGTCGTTTACGGGATTGTTCACGACGAAGATGAAGAACTCGAATTCGTCGTGGGATCGCTGCGAACGAATAAAATTACGCTTGATCCCGATGAATTTATTAAAGAAGCGTTTGGACAAGATGCTCACGGCAGATTCTTTGGCGGAGGACGATCGCAAGCGGGGGGATTTGAAATTCCCATGGGATTTTTATCTGGATTTACAGAGAATAGCGACTATGCCAAAACAAAATGGTCAGTCTTTGATGCTCAGGTCAAACAAAAGCTATTGCGCCTAGTCAACCCGGATCAAAATTATCCAAAAGGCGTGAATTAATCCCAAGGTAGAGGATTGAGGGGCAAAGGGTGCTGTAATGATCCGTGTAGTCCTTCAATCTTCTGTAGATATGGAACTTTATCTGATCCGACATGGCTTAGCCGGACAACATGGCGACTATCCTGATGATGATCAGCGTCCTCTGACTCCAGAAGGGGAGCGTAAAACAGAACAGGTTGCAAAGCGAATGCGATCGCTCGATTTAAAATTTGATCTGATTCTGACCAGTCCTCTGACTCGTGCCAAGCAAACGGCTAAAATTTTGCAAAAAGCAGGGTTGAGCGATGCATTAGAAACTGCTGGCTACCTTGCCCCAGGAGGCGATATTCAGAATTGGCACGCTTGGGTTGAGAGTTGGCGATCGCCCGACAAAGCATTAGCGCTGGTTGGACACGAGCCGGATCTCAGCAGTTGGGCAGAGTTACTGATTTGGGGAGAAGTGCGCGATCGCTTCATTCTAAAAAAAGCGGGTGTGATCGGCTTAGAGCTTCCCGAGAGCGGAAGTGCGCTCTCCAATAGCCAACTATTCTGGCTAACTCCGCCTCGGTTGTTTCTGTAAACAAAAAATGCGATCGCATCGTTCAGCATTGAGAGTTTGCCTTTGTTGGCTTGGCTAACTGCGATCGTGTCTCTTACCAATTCATTTGCTCTCAAGTTCGCCTTTCGATGCTTCCGCTAAGAGAGTTCCAATCACACAAGCTCCGATCAGATTTGCGCCTGTTAGGTTTGCATCCTGGAGTTCTGCACAAAGCAGATTCGCACCTGAGAGGTTCGCGCCTGCTAAATTCGCACCTTGCAAATCTGCTTCTTCAAGATTCGCTTCGCTGAGCTGTGCGCCCTGCAAATCTGCTTGAGTCAAGTTTGCACCCAGCAGATTGACTCCACTTAAATTTGCACCTCGTAAATCTGCACCTCGTAAATCAACGCCTTGCAAATTCACGCCCATCAAGTTTGTGCCGCTGAGAAATGCACCGGATAAAGCCGCACGAGTTAGGCGCGATCGCATGAGATTTGCCCCGCGCAAATTACTGCCGCGCAAATCTGCCTCAGTCAAATCTGCCTGCATCAAATTTGCACCCGTCATCGACGCGCGCAAATCCGCCCCAATCAGCTGGCATCCGACTAAATTCGCACCGTCTAAAATGGCTCCCGCCAGCTTTGCGCCTGTGAAATCTGCCCCCGCCAGTTTTGCTCCCGCCAAAATCACGCCGCCCAAATCTGCTTTAGACAGATCTTCATCCTGCAAATCTACGCCCGCGAGTTGCGCTACTTTTCCCGATCGAATCGCCTGAATATCCATTTACCCTCGCTCCGTCACTTTCTCAGATAGATTCAGCAATTCTTCGTCAGAATGAGAATCTAACAACCACATTCCAGCCGCGATTTTCGGCATTTGAATCGGTAGGCTTAACCCTTGCTGAATCGCGCTGACAAGAAGCGTTAAAGCTTCGACGAGCTTTGTATCCCACCGCTCTCCCGCTTCCGCTTGGCACTGAGCGAGCGCATCGGTTAAATTGCTTTGAGTCACGCGCTGTTGAAACTCAGAGAGTAAGCCAAGGATTCTTGATTCTAAAGGAATTTCGTCGCCTGCGAGTCCAGCAGGTTGTCCTTTTCCATTCCAGTGTTCAGATTCATGCGTAATGATCGTTGCGATCGCATTCAATCTGCCCATATTTCTTAAAAGCTGAGCGCCTGGAACGATCGGACAACTCGGCGCGGCATCGGGATCAGGCTCAGTCACCCGTCCAAAGCTTCCTGGACTGAGTACACTATCTGCTCGCTGTAAGAATGCGAGTCGATGCAGCAAGGCAGAGAGCCGTAACCGATTCACCTGCCAAGCCGGAAGATCAAGCAACTGTGCCATCGCGACCGATAGTGAAGCCACTTCAGCCGCAGCATTTGGATTGCTCACATCGGTTTGATCAATCAATTGAGCCAGACGGAGAAAGGCTTGTAGCTCATTGGAAACGAGATTGTTATCTAACGCTTCGTGCTTGTGTTTCGAGTGACCGTCTTGTAAATAGTTCACGACCATCGAAACCGCTTGATAGATTTCGTCTTGGTCGCTACTCTGAGCAGAAATTTCTGCGACTTTTGCCCGAAGTTGATTGGCTAAATCCGGGTTGTAGCGATCGATATGAGCGATCGCAATATTCACCGTCTCTTCGACTAAGCCCTGCTCAAATGTCCAAAAGCCGTAAAACTTCCGCTCTAAGTCTTCTTCTGGCACACCTTGAGTCCCATAGTCTTCAGGCGAGAGTTCCTGACAGAGCACCATGGCGGTATAAGACGGAGCCAAAATCATCAAGTGCCATTCTTGAGCAACCGGATCAGTGGGATCTAAATCGACTAAAGTGACATTCGATCGCTGACTGGTGGGATGTTCTGCAAATCCGGCATCTGCCGTCGCCATGATCACAATTTGGTCGGCTCGATTCGCGATATCGCCATAGCGATCGGCTTCAACGAGATACCATTTTCCCCGCTGGAAAGCAGTAATCACGAGAGGTGCACTCTGACAGGTGAGAATGCAGTCTTCCAGAGCATGACAGAGTGAAACCAGCGTATTTTTGTAATACACACCGAAATTGAGCGGGCGTTTACCGACCTCGCCGGACTGGTGCGCTACTTTTAAATCTTTGAGAATTGAGCCTTCTAACATGAGCGGAAATTAGGGAGCAGTAACAAGTTGAGGATTGGATTTCTCGATCGGAGCAGTTAAGGCTTCTTCTAGATCAGCACGTCCGAGACGTTCTTCTAAAATATCCATGACTTCCCGTCCGAAATCATTGGGATTGCGCTGCCAAGCTTGCAGACAAACTTCACCAAAGAATGATCCCAAAGGTTCTGGATTCCATAACAGTTTGCGAACTGTCCAAGGTTTCACATTCATCGGATCGTATCCCGGCTTCAGAATGTCATTCTTGAGCGCATATTCTTCTAGATGCGTATGAGGTTGCAGCCCGATAAAGAAAATCGCAGGCTCAACTTTGTCGGCTCCGAAGATTTTTTCTAATTCGCGATGATACGCGATCGTTTGTCGAATCGTTTCCGGTCGCTCATCAATCACGTTAAATGAATAATTCACCGAAACAAGATCGTTGAATCCTGCCGCTTTCAAATCTCGGCAGTTTTCTAAGACGGTTCGGAGATTGTACCCCATTCTCATTTTGCGCACGAGTTCCTGAGAGCCGCTGGTAATGCCAATCTCAAAGTAATTCATGCCAGTCTTCACCATCAATTCGGCAAGCTTCGGCGTGAGATTATCCGCACGAATGTAAGCTGCCCAGTGAATATCGGTCATGCCCGCATCCACGATCTTTTGCAGAAGCTCGATCGCATCATCAATATACTTCCTGGCTGGAATAAATTGAGCATCTGTGAACCAGAAGTTGCGAACGCCTTTTTTGTAAAGCTGCTGCATTTCTTTGACGACTTCATCAGCTGGATTGATCCGAACCTGTTTACCTTCAATCACTGTATAGACGCAGTAGCAGCAGTTGTGGGGACAGCCGCGCTTGGTCTGGACTCCAATATAAAAGTCTTGAGATTGAAAATAGTATTCAAATTCGTCCCAGATCGACGCAATGTAATCGTAATCGCAAGCAGCTTTCTCGATCGGGTTGGGAAATTCGTGAATCATGCGATCGCGCGGTTTCGTCTCGCCGACGATATAACACCGCTCATCTAAGAAATCTTCACCCCGCAGCAGTTTTTCGAGCAGCGTTTCCCCTTCGCCCACCGATACGATCGTGCCTTTCGGCAAACTTCTCGCAACTTGCTCATAAAACACGCTCACTGCGCCCCCACCCACAACCAATTTGGCATCTGGATGATATTTGCGAGCGCGTTTGAAGCCCCGTTTGATCAGATTGGCATTGCGCCACAATTCGCCGTAATAGCCTGAAGCGATTCGCAGTAAGCCAAGCGCGCCTCTCGCCTTCAAGAACGGATTTAAAGCGTAGTAGTACTCAAAGGTGTATTGCAGTGGATTTCCCCCGCGGCCCCCCACAGGTGCGTAAATCTGAATGTCGCGCCAAGAATAGACCAACAGCGTTGGCTTGAACTGATCAATGCAATCATCCAGCGCTGAGGCGTAATCCAAAGGCGGGACTGTGCCCAAATCTAAGATTTTTTGGATGATGTCAGGAAACTGCTTGTGAACGTGATCGGCAAGATACACGGCTCCAATCGGAAAAATCGGATTACAAGGCAACCGGACGTAGAGAATGCGAGTTTCCATAGCCTTCATGGGTGAGGAATCCATCAGCGTTGATTCATCGGATCAATGGATCCTGAGTAATTTTCACATAACTTTACGATATCACTGACTCTCGTTCTCTGCATGGATTGTCCTCAAGAAGCATCCACGCGATCGCAAAACAGCCTTAATCTTTTTTGAGAACTCTGTATTTTTACTGCACAAAGTATTCAGGTATGAACTAAATTTAATTTTTTGCGTTGAAGACTTACAAGTTCTCAATCTCAAAGCATAAATCGTCTTGAAAAGAAACCGTTGGTAATCACCTTTACAGTTGTTAGAAATCCGGCAATGTTAGTGTCAAGGTACTTCGCTACTTATCTAAGGGGTTTCAATCGCCATGCCTCAAATTCTTGATCCCGTTCCTTCTAATGGATCTGATCCCGTCCTTTGTTGTTATGTAAATGCTACAAGTCAAATTCAAATTGCTCGGATTACAGATGTGCCAAATTGGTACTTTGAACGAGTCGTTTTTCCAGGTCAGCGATTGATCTTTGAAGCAATCGTGACAGCTCATTTGGAAATTCATACTGGCATGATGGCAAGTGCGATTTTGTCAGATACAATTCCTTGTTCAACTCTGATTGTGACGGAGGGAGACGAGGATGCCTCCTTTCGCCAAGAGCTGAGGTCAATTCTGGCAACTCCAGCGGAATCCTAAATTTTTTCTGCAATTTTTATAAGAAAAACCGCTTCGTCTATCGATTTGCTTAGTAAAAGGTGTGGGGATTCGTTAAGAAACAACCGCGATCGCATTTTGATCGCGGTTGTTTTTTGCACAATGAGAAGGCGAGTTAGGTAGAACGTTTTGGATTTACCGTCCTTTCTTTGGTTATGGCGAATTGCTGCTTGGGCAATGGGTTTGACGATCGTGGCGTATTTGCTTCAAGCAGCAACGGGATCAGGATTATTATTTGGCATCAAATGGGTGAGATCGCTGCATATTGGCGTAGGAATTGCGATCGCGATTTTAGTCTTGGTCTTACTGGGAATTGGCATTGTCGGAACCCTAGGGCATTACGGCAGTTTAGGTCATTCCAATCATTTATGGTCGGGGCTGGCTGTCGTTGAATTGGTATTTCTTTCTGCCTGGAGTGCTGTACAGATTCCCACTCAGCCTTGGGCACGTTCTGTTCACATTGGCGTGAATTTTCTCTTATGCTTAGGGCTAATTTGGGTCTCGATCACCGGGTGGGAAGTGGTTCAAAAATATCTTTCTTGACTCTCTTTCTTGGATCTTTAGTAAAAGGTATCGAAATTACTCTTCAAAAAGCGATCGAGATCCGCAAACGAGCAAGCATGAGTCGGAGTTGGCGTATCGTAACCTTTGAGATCAACGTTATATCGCTCAAAGAACGCCAACTCACCTACATGACTTGCCAGATGCCGATACGTCGTTTCACCCATCGCAATATCGAGTCCGATTTGTTTCGTTGCTGTTTCTAATCGAAATGCCGCATTCACGGTATCACCCAATGCTGTGTAATCGGGTCGATCGCCGCTACCTGTGTTACCGACCATCGCAAATCCCGTATTCACACCTGCCCCGATCCGAATCGGAAATGGCAAGGGATAGTCTCGATACAAATCACTCGTCATCTTATGAAGCGCATTAATCGCCTGACAGATTCGTAGTGACTCATCCCGCTCGACTCCATGCGCTCCATGCGTCCAGACCGCCATCACCGCATCGCCAATATATTTATCGACCCAACTGCCATACTCTCGAATAATCTCACCTGCTTGGCGAAACCAAGTCCCGATCATCTCAGAAAGAATGCTTTCGTCTAGCTGACGCGTCAGAATCGTAAAATCGCGAATATCAACAACCAAAACCGAGATTAAACAGCGCACTGAGAGCGCTGCGGTTGCCGTGAAATCTTTAGAGTCGAGATCGCTCGACGGAGCAGGACGATTCATAGGGCAGAAGAAATCTAGTTCAGTCTGTCCAAACGTGAGACGATCGCCATTCTGCAATGTCACCGGAATGCTCACCCGCCGCCCATTCACAAAAGTGCCGTTGCGACTGCCGAGATCGATCAAATAATATTCTCCCGTTTCCATCCATTGCAGCATGGCATGGTTACGTGAAATCCAGCGATCGCCAATCACAAATGTGTTATCCTCGCTCCGTCCAATTGTCCAGCAGCTATTACCCACTAAAGGCAAGCGCTGACGATTGAGATCGCTATGTAGGATGAGATGAGGAATAGGTTGGAGAGTTACCACAGGCTCAACAAGGAAAATAAGGTCATTCTTTCCTTATGATGCAACGCTTGCGATGGAAATGTGTCAGTAGTAGCGCTTGTAATATAAAGGTGAAGTGAATTATTTTTTACTGTATTTTCCGCAGTATTCAACTGAGAGAAATTGCGTGCAATCGCGCTATCTACGAGTTTATGCCAGGGTTGCTGCAATCCAGAAAAGACTGTCAACTAGAATGGTACTGAGAACAGCACCACCAAATGCTACCCAATGCGGCGTTTTCACCCGCAGCGAGAGAACACCGATTACAAGGAGTAGCGTAGCTAGTGAAATCACCCAGAAAATGCCATGAGGTGTGTACATTTGCATAAGAGCTTCTTGAAAGATCGGCTGCACTGCATCTGGTTCTACCTGCATTAATCGCCGCCAATACGGAATCAAGTCACTCACGTAGAAATATAAATCAGTGATTGCAGTTCCAAAGAGGGAGCCTAAGTAGAAAAAGTTTCCAAGTTTGCACCAATTCTGCCGCAATCCCCAGATCGCGATCGGCAGCCCAATCGCTTCGATCGGTAAATGTAACGTGGGTTCCCAACGCATCCACCCCCAGTAAAGCGAGCCAGCAAGCCATGTCCAAGTGAATCCTGTGATTAACTCACCCCAGTGTTGTGTTTTTGATTTCGCAGAAAGCGCGATCGAGACCCAAACCCATACTGAAGTGAGTAAAAGGCAGAGCAGCGGAATCGATCGGACTAAGGGCGCTTCAAAGAACACAGGAACCGACACCAAAAAGACCGATGCACCGAAAATGAGACGATTGCGCGACGGGAGTTGCCGCTCTATCAGAGAAGATTCAGTGAGAGAAGATTTAGAAACCGCGATCACTTCAGCCTCTTGGGATGGGGTGGGGGTGGGCGAATAGGAAATCAAAGGAAAATTTAATCCTGTTCATTTTATTTACTTAACTTAACATTACCATAGGATTTTCTAGGGACGGGAGCCTCAATTTGTAAATCATTCTTAAGGAGAATGCCCCCCCTAGGCATATTTCAGAATAGCGGAACTATCTTGAAATTGCGAATAAATTTAGGAGAACGAATTCAGAAATCGCTGAAATGGCAGTACACTGCACAGCGAGAGTTCTGCTCCTAGTTTTTGAAGGTTGAGAAGCGCATGACCCCACTTTTAGTCGTTGCTAGTGAGAGCAATAGTCTGTTTGCTCTTTTCCAAGGTGTTGTCTTGGGTTTAGTGCAAGGAATTACAGAGTTTCTGCCGATCAGCAGTACGGCGCATTTGATTATTTTTACAGATGTGTTTGGCTGGCAGAACCAATGGAAAAAAGAAGCGATCGATGCGATTCAGTTCGGCAGTGTCATCGCGGTGCTGATGTACTTTTGGAAGGATATTCGGAATATTCTCTCAGGAGCTTTGGGGGCATTTGTGCGCAAGGAGTGGTATCGCGAAGACTGGAAGATCTTTATCGGCATTGTCTTCGGAACAGTTCCAGCCTTAGCGGGTGGCTTGATGCTCAAAGAGTTGGGCGTAAAGTTAGAGAGTGCGACACTAATTGCTGTGATGTCGATCGTGATGTCGCTTTTGTTGGCACTTGCCGAGAAAGTCGGTTCTCGGAAACGGGGGTTTGATGAGCTTGAGGTGAAAGATGGGATTTTGGTTGGACTTGGGCAAATGATTGCGTTGCTGCCTGGAGCCTCGCGCTCAGGTTCGACTTTGACGACTGGCTTGTTTTTAGGATTACGCAGAGAAACAGCGGCTCGATTTTCCTTTCTGCTCGGTCTGCCGACTTTGGCGATTGCCACCTTAGTGCAAACGAAAGACGTGTTACAAGATGGTTCAATGGGAATGCCTTTGCTGTTTGGCATCATTTCAGCGTTTGTGTTTTCGTATTTATCGATCGCTTGGCTGCTGAAGTTTTTGCAGCGTCAGAGTACTTGGGTCTTTGTCTGGTATCGCTTGGCGTTAGGCATCACATTATTAGCCGCAATCGCCACACAAGTTCTAAAGGCTTAAACTAGAGAAGCTGTCAAAGTTCGAGTCATGAGCGAGATTTCTATTCGTCCGGCGTTAATTACTGGGGTGTTGTCGGGTTCAATCGCGCAAGAGATTGGATTTGAGGTGGGCGATCGCATTGTATCGATCAACGGCGAAAAGCCTCGCGATCTGATCGACTATCAGTTTTTGTGTGCGGACGAATTTTTAGAACTCGACGTGATCGATCGCAAAGGAAAAACCCATCAGATCGAAATTGAGAAAGATTATGATGAGGATCTGGGTTTGGAGTTTGAAACGGCTCTGTTTGATGGGTTGATCCAATGTACGAATCGCTGTCCATTTTGCTTTATTGATCAACAGCCTCCGGGCAAGCGAGATAGTCTTTACCTCAAAGATGATGACTATCGGCTGAGTTTTCTTTATGGGAGCTATTTGACGCTGACGAATTTGACTCAGCGCGAGTGGAACCGGATTGAACAGATGAGGCTTTCCCCACTTTATGTTTCAGTTCATGCAACTGAAGCAGATGTCAGAACTCGGTTGCTGAAAAATTCAAGAGCAGGTCAAATTCTCGACCAGATGCGATGGTTCCAAGAACGACAGCTACAGATCCATGCTCAAGTGGTTCTCTGTCCTGGTATCAATGATGGTGAGCACTTAACTCGGACGATCGAGGATCTAGCGCAGTTTCACACAGGAGAGATTCCAGCAGTTGCGTCGATCGCGGTGGTTCCCGTTGGACTGACCCGATTTCGACCCGATGAAGATGAATTGATTCCCGTTTCACCTGAGAAAGCGAGAGAAGTAATTGCCCAAGTACAAGCACTGCAAGCTAAATTCCGAAAAGAGCAGGGCAGTACGATTGTTTGGTTAGCAGATGAGTGGTTCTTAATCGCTGGAGCCGATTTACCCCCAGAATCGCACTATGAAGACTATCCACAAATTGGTAATGGTGTAGGTTCGATTCGATTGTTCCTAAAAGAGTTTGAAACAGCAGCACAACGACTTCCGCAGAAGATTGCTCCTGCGCGTGAGTATACTTGGGTCGTGGGAAATGCAGTTGAGAGAGCATTTTTGCCGATTCTCGATCGCTTAAACCAAGTTCAAGGTTTGACGGTCAAAATGGTTGCTCTGAATAGCCAGTACTGGGGTCAGAGCATGACTGTCACAGGGCTACTGACTGGGCAAGACATTTTGGCAGCACTGCAAGGGAGAGCGCTCGGAGACGGAATTCTTTTGCCGTCTTTGATGCTGAAACAAGATGCAGCCGTATTTTTAGATGACATGACTGTGGCAGATTTGGAGCATCGATTGGCAACGAAAATTACGATCGTTCAAGGAGTTGAAGGTCTGATTGAGGCTTGCCAATCGATGCAGGCTATTGCGGTTTAATTGCAGTTGCTAGATAGCTCTGCCCACTCGCAACTATGCAAATATTGTTAATCAGGCTTGCGAACTCGTTCTTCGATATCTTCCAAGGTTTTGAGTACTAGTCGTTTTGCTTGGAGTCGCCAGCCGAGTTTTTGAATTTGGAAGGCGATCGCGCCTCCAGCGATGGTGGCAACAAAATCTAACGGTTGCGACATGGAAATGCCAAACAATAAACCCAATCCAGCAATTCCCCAAAATGGTAGTGCAACCGTTTGACGCTGATCTTCAATGATTTTGCGAATTGGATCAGTTGGCATTTCTGCTAAAAGTTGCTCTTTGACTTGCTTTTGCTCATTGGCAGAAACCGATAAACCAATTTTCTGTCGGAGCTTTTCAATTTTACGGGCATCGGTACTGTACTGTGTCAGTTCATCTTCTGCCATGAGAATTAAGCGATCGTACTGTCCCATTCTGTTTTGAATAACTCGCCTCCTCTATTGTTCATCAAATTCTGCTTTAATTCAGGGTTTTACGGTTGGATAAGTTTTTGCCGCAAGATTGTAGCAATCAAACGCAAGCCATTTCCTAGTAGACAACCTTCAACATGCCTAGTCCTAAACGATGAGCAATGACTCTAATTTTTGTTTGTTCTTCAGCACTGAGCGGACTGTCTAACGTCATTGCAGCTTGCAGGACTCGATGAGCATCACTTTGAGCAATTTGACCTGTGGCGAGAATTCGGTCAAGCACCGAGCTAACAGCACCATCAGAGCAGGTGGAATTGGTTTGAGTGTAAAGCATCGCAGACCTCGCTAGAGTAGATGTTCAGTAAGCATTGCAGCTTGTGTTCTTGTTTATACTTTCGTCGGCGAGGCGATGGTTTCCGTACAGCTAAAGTAAAGAATCAGTGAATCTTATCACTCAGAGAAAATACTGAGATGGGTTGCTTGAAGCTGCGATCGCATCTAGAACTGCCCACGCATATCTAATAGCAGCGCTGATCGATCGAACGATTAGATCAACCTTCGTAATTCTTGTAGCAACCCATGAGGAATTGCTTTCACCAGGTTCCGAGTAGATGAAAGCAATTGAGTTAGCGATGCCGATTTCAACAAAAAAGCCCCCAGAAATTCTGGGGGCTTGCAATCTATCACTCAAAGCAACTTTTGTGCTTATTTGCCGATCACTGCTTTCGCACGAGCCACAACGTTATCGACGGTGTAGCCGAATTTCTCCATAGCAACGTTACCTGGAGCCGAGATACCAAAGCGCTCAATGCTGATTATGTCGCCTTCGCTTCCCATGTACTTCTGCCAACCGAAGCTAGAAGCAGCTTCAACCACGAGGCGTTTTTGATCTGCTTTCGGGAAGATGGTGTTCTTGTACGCTTCATCTTGCTCCTCGAACAATTCCCAACAAGGCATCGATACCACGCGGACTTTGTGACCTTCTGCACGAAGTTTTTCGGCAGCAGTTACACAAAGGCTCACTTCACTTCCCGTTCCCACCAAGATGATATCGGGAAGGTCGTCGCTACCGGAAAGAATGTATGCACCACGAGCGACTGCATCGATCGAGCTACCATCCAAGTTCGGCAATGCTTGACGAGTCATTGCCAACAGCGAAGGCTGCTTACGACGCTCCATTGCAATTTTGTATGCACCAGAGGTTTCATTTCCATCCGCAGGACGGAAGACCAACAGGTTCGGAATCGCACGCAGCGATGCAAGCGTCTCAATCGGTTGGTGAGTAGGGCCATCTTCACCCAATGCAACTGAGTCATGAGTCATGACATAAATCACGCCTGCTTCAGACAGTGCAGAAAGGCGAATCGCTGCCCGCATGTAGTCTACAAACACCAAGAAGGTTGCACAGTAAGGAATCAAGCCCGAATTGTGCAATGCAATTCCATTACAGATTGCGCCCATTGCATGTTCGCGGACTCCAAAGCGGAGGTTGCGGTTTTGGTAAGAGCCTTTCTGGAAGTCACCGAACCCTTTCAGCAAGGTCAAGTTCGAGTGAGTCAAGTCAGCCGAACCACCGATCAGTTCGGGAACAACAGGCGCGATCGCATTCAAAGTCTTCTCAGACGTTTGACGAGTCGCTAAGCCTTTATCTTCAGGCGTGTAGACCGGCAGGCACTTTTCCCAACCGTCTGGAAGCTTGCCGCTCAGCAGGCGCTCAAAGGTTGCTGCATCTTCAGGATATTTTGCTTTGTAGTCTGCAAACGCTGCATTCCAATCAGATTCGAGCTTCGCACCGCGCTCGATCGCTTTGCGCCAGTGATTCAAAGCATCTTCGGGAACCACGAAAGGTTCGTAATCCCAACCTAACTGCTTGCGGGTTGCAGCCACTTCGTCACCACCCAAAGCAGCACCGTGAACGCCTGCGGTTCCTTGCTTGTTGGGTGAACCGAATCCGATCGTTGTGCGGATTTTGATCAAGGTCGGCTTGGTCGTTTCTTTCTTCGCTTCTGCGATCGCGGCTTCGATTGCAGCAGTATTGGTATCGCCATCGGGCACAGTGAGAACTTGCCAACCATACGCTTCGTAGCGTTTACCCACATCTTCAGTAAAGGAAACCTCAGTGTCTCCATCGATCGAGATATGGTTGTCATCATAGAGGGCAATCAGTTTACCCAAACCCAGGTGTCCAGCCAGTGAGCACGCTTCACCCGAAACGCCTTCCATGTTGCAGCCATCACCCATGATCACATAGGTATAGTGATCAACAATCGTTGCATCGGGCTTGTTGAATTTTGCAGCCAGGTGCGCTTCAGCGATTGCCAAACCAACCCCATTACAAATCCCTTGACCCAAAGGCCCAGTTGTGACTTCAACACCTGCAGTTTCAAAATTTTCTGGGTGTCCAGGCGTGCGCGATCCGAGTTGGCGGAACTGTTTGATATCGTCGATCGTCACACTGTCATAGCCCGCTAAATAGAGCAATGCATATTGCAGCATTGAGCCGTGACCTGCGGACAGCACGAAGCGATCGCGGTTGAACCACTGCGGATTTTTGGGATTAAACCGCATGAACTTGTCCCATAGCACGAAGGACATCGGAGCCGCACCCATCGGCAATCCTGGGTGTCCGGATTTTGCTTTCTCAACGCCATCGATCGCTAAAAAGCGAATCGAATTAATGCAAAGTTCTTCGAGTGACTGGGCTGCAACGACCATGATTTCTGTTAAGAATGAACGACGAGTGGGCAATAACGGAAGAATTCGATCAAATCCGAATACTTGATTCCATTATGAAGAAAAGTAGGCACAAATACCTAATCAGAAAAAGCTATCAAAGGCTGTCAATTGATAACAGCCTCCTAATAATCCTAGATAACGGTAGCCAGTTCAAGTTTATGGCTCAAACTTTTTAAATGCGATCGTCACATTGTGTCCGCCAAACCCAAAAGAGTTGGACAGCGCAACGTTCACGACATGTTCGCGGCTTTCATTGGCAACGTAATCGAGATCACAAGCTGGATCGGGTTCGACCAAATTAATCGTTGGAGGAACGCGATCGTTGTGGATTGCCATCACGGTTGCAACGGCTTCAATTCCGCCAGAACCGCCGAGCAAGTGACCCGTCATCGATTTCGTGGAGCTGACGAGAATTTGTTTTGCGCGATCGCCCAGAGCAGTTTTAATCGCCATCGTCTCATTTGGATCATTGACGGGCGTACTGGTTCCGTGAGCATTGACGTAATCCACCTGATCCGGAGTGAGTCCGCCATCTTTTAGACAGAACTGAATCGCTCTTGCGGCATCTTTTCCGCCTGGAGTTTGTCCTGTGATGTGATAAGCATCGCAAGTTACGCCATAGCCGACGATTTCAGCGTAAATCTTTGCGCCACGAGCCAGCGCGTGTTCCATTTCTTCGAGCAGAAGAATTCCAGATCCTTCACCTAAGACGAAACCGTCGCGATCTTTATCAAACGGGCGGCTCGCGTGAGTAGGGTCATCATTTCTTAATGAGAGGGCTTTACACGCTGCAAATCCTGCTACTGCAAGCGAAGTGACTGCCGCTTCAGTACCACCGCAAATCATGGCTTGAGCATAGCCGCGTCGCACCCATTGAAACGCATCGCCGATCGCATTCGAGCCAGCCGCGCAAGCGGTCACTGAACAAGAGTTTGGACCTTTTGCACCAATGTGAATCGCCGTAAGACCTGCCGCCATATTCGCAATCATCATGGGAATCATGAACGGACTACAGCGATCGGGTCCTTTGGTCAGGTTAATTTCTTGCTGATCTTCGAGAACTTTCAAGCCGCCAATGCCCGTTCCGATCAAAACTCCGACTTGTTCTGCATTCAGATCATTGATCTCGAAATTTGCATCTGCCAAAGCTTGTTTACTGGCTGCAACCGCAAATTGACAAAAGCGATCCATCCGTTTTGCTTCTTTGCGATCCATATATTGAATCGGATCAAAGCCTTTTACCTCAGCGGCAAAACGACAATCATGCCGAGACGCATCGAATAAAGTAATGGGGGCAATGCCATTACGTCCCGCCATTAGCCCGTCCCAATACTCAGAAAGCGTATTGCCGATCGGCGTAATTGCACCAAGCCCTGTGACAACAACGCGCTTATTTACCGTATTTGTCATGATGTCCAATGAAAAAAGGATGTGGGGATAAAGGATGAGGGACAAGTCACAGTCTTATCCCCCATTCTTCGGAGATTTGACTAAGCCGAGGCTGCAACTTTGCCACTGATGTAATCAACTGCAGATTGAACCGTTGCAATTTCTTCTGCCGCTTCATCGGGGATTTCGATGTCGAATTCTTCTTCGAGTGCCATCACCAATTCAACGGTGTCGAGTGAATCTGCACCTAAGTCGTTTGCAAAACTAGCAGCAGGAACAACTTTAGCGGCATCGACACCTAACTGTTCTGCCACGATCTTCTGGACTTTATCAAAAATTTCGGTCTCGCTCATAAAATTCCTCTTGAGTTGCAGCCGCAACGAATCACACTAAACACAGAAATGCTCATTCATTTTGAGCATCTCTTCATCTTATCTGAATGAAGTCATCTCATATCAGATTCGGGTGCGGTGAACATTTTGCCACGATCGCTGACCAAATTCCTCAGTTTTTCTTAAGATCGGTGTTTTCGAGGCGGTGGGCGCTACTATCAAAGTCGGATGAGTCGGGCAAATTCTATGGTTCTGAAATACGCTTATTTCCCTGGTTGTGTCGCGCAAGGAGCGTGTCGGGAGTTGGATCAATCGACCAAAGCTGTGTCGCGATCGCTCGGAATCGAATTGATCGAATTGAAAAAAGCTGCTTGTTGCGGTTCGGGAACGTTTAAAGAAGATTCTCAACTGCTCGAAGATACGGTCAATGCTAGAAATATTGCTTTAGCTGAAGAATTAAACTTGCCGCTCTTGACGCATTGCAGCACCTGTCAGGGCGTAATCGGGCATGTGGATGAACGGTTGAAATCAGCAGATTCAGAGTATTTGAATCAAGTGAATGGGTTTTTGAACCGGGAAGGATGTTCGCCTTATCAGGGAAGCACTGAGGTCAAACATTTACTCTGGGCTTTGGTGAGTGATTATGGACTCGATGCGATCGCGGCAAAAGTCACTCGCAAGCTCTCAGGTCTTAAATGTGCAGCATTTTATGGCTGTTATCTCTTGCGCGGGCAGGATCGTCCTTTAGATGATCCATTCAATCCCACGTCAATGGAGAACTTATTTGAGGCAGTGGGCGCAACACCGATTCAGTATCGCGGTCGGACTCAATGTTGTGGATGGCCGCTCTCGAGTTATGCAACTGAGCAGTCGTTTCAGATGGCAGGGAAGCATATCAAAGCGGCGATTCAAGCTGGAGCCGATTGTATGGTCACGCCATGTCCGCTGTGCCATTTGAATTTAGACTCGCGACAGCCAGAAGTTGAACAAGTCATTGGAGAGAAATTAGGCTTACCAATTTTGCATTTGCCACAGTTGGTAGGATTGGCGATCGGGATTTCGCCTTCGGAGTTGGGACTCGATCGCCACATCGTTGCCACAAAATCAGTGCTTGCAAAATTAGGAAAATAGAAAAATACTAAGAAATAGTGCCAGGCTTGACACACTAGGTTACTTTAGTAGGTAAACGCACCGAATTCGTGAGTCTCTATGCAGCTACACTGCACTCGTCCTGGTTGTGCCCGTCCTGTGAATCATTTCGCAGACCTAGACGACCCCAACATCTTAAAATCTGTTCCCCAGAAATTTTGTATGCATTGTGGCATGCCATTGATATTGGTGGGACGGTATTTGCCGACAAAATTATTGGGACAAGGCGGATTTGGCACAGCATTTCTGGCGCGCGATCGCTATACGCCAGGCATGAGATCGTGTGTGGTCAAGCAGTTTCAACCTTCTGGCAATCTCAAGCCTGCTCAGCTCAAAGTTGCTCAAGATCTGTTTGAACGAGAAGCCGAAGTGCTCGAGCAACTCGGACGAGAACATCCGCAGATTCCCGATTTGTTCGCGTTTTTTGAAGTCACTGATCCGAATTCTCCGAAAAACGCCAAATTCTTTTACTTAGTTCAGGAATATATTGAAGGGCAAACCTTAGAAGCAGAGCTAGTTCAAAACGGAAGATTTTCTGAGTCAGACATGCGCAACGCTCTAGAGCAAACCCTGAAGATTTTAGAGTTTGTGCATGAGAATGGCTCAATTCATCGGGATATTAAGCCTTCTAATATCATGCGTCATCAGAATGGGCGCTTCTACTTGCTCGATTTCGGAGCAGTCAAATTTGTCACAAAGGCGGTTGGAAATATTCAAAGTTCAACCGGGATTTACTCCGCAGGATTTGCTCCGCCCGAACAGATTTCAGGCAGCCAGGTTTTTCCTGCAAGTGACTTGTACGCTCTAGCAGCCACTTGTGTGATGTTACTCACTGGAAAATCGCCGCAAGATTTATTTGATAGCTATAACAACCAGTGGAATTGGCGAAAGCAGGCTCAAGTCAGTTCGCAATTTGCAGATGTCCTCGATCGTATGCTGCGTCATGCTCCAGCAGAGCGCTTTCAATCTGCAACTGAAGTGCTCGCCGCCCTCGCTCCAAAACCCACTCCCCCACCTCCCACTCCCCCACTCCCCACTCCGACTCCTCAGCGATCGCCGATTATTTCCCGCTTCTCAACCCTAGAATGGATCGGCGGATCAATCTTCACTGGATTTGAGGCAGGCATTTTAGCGATCGCAATGGTGAGCCTGCTCGGAACAACCCTCATCAGTGCGACCTTCTGGCTGATGTTGGTTGGAATTCTGCTCTTGGCACAGTACTGGCGATTCATTGAAAAGATTGATCTCGTGATTTTGGCAGGCGTTTCACTGTTGACGGTTGGATTTGTCAGGCAGCTAAATGAGGCAGGTGAATTTGTTCGGGCAGGTCATCCGGCACTGAATGTTTTAATTTTTGCAGGCTTAACGGCGTTGGTTGCACTCGCGATCGGACTTGTATTTCGTTTAATATTCAACCTAGTTTCTCGACTCTTATGACTCAGAAAAACGAAGCCCCTGCTTTACTTTTTTCGTTGTTGATTACAGGTAGCTTGATTGCTGCTGGCGTTTGGTGGCTAGCTGAGAAATCAGGCATTCCGGTTGGTAATTTTGAGCCGAAGCCCTCTACGACTGCTTTGCCCAATTCAAAGCCCTCAGCCGATTGGACAGAGGTGCAGAATGTCCCACCTGGAATTTTTAATTATGGTGGCAGTACGTCTTGGGCACCGATTCGTTTGAGTGTGGATGCAGCACTACAAGCTGCTCGTCCCGAATTTCGACTGCGTTATGTGAATCCAGTTGGCAGCGCGCCTAGCTCAGCAGTCGGCATTCAGATGTTGTTGAATGGTCAAATTCAGTTTGCTCAATCTTCACGACCTATCACGCCACAAGAGCAGCAAGACGCACAGCAAAAAGGCTTGAGCTTGAAAGAAATTCCCATCGCGATCGATGGCATTGCGATCGCAGTTCACCCCTCTCAATCTGCGCCGGGATTAACCCTCGATCAACTCCGCGAGATTTACTTAGGGCGGATTACCAATTGGCAACAAGTCGGCGGGCAGGATTTAGCGATCGTCGTTTTTTCACGTCGGGATCTCGATGGCAATATCTTCTCTGAGCAAGTACTCAAAGGACAGCCTTTACCTGCAACGACTCAGATTGTTGGCACCACAACAGAGGGATTACAAAAAGTAGGCTCAACTCCTGGGGGAATCTACTTTGCTTCAGCGCCTGAAGTTGTGCCGCAGTGTACTGTGAAAACAATGCCGTTGGGAACGACGAATCAGTTTGTTGCAGCTTACGAAGGATCGCTTGCAACTTGTCCAACTCGGAATCGATTAAATACAAAAGCCTTTCAGGATGGCACTTATCCGCTGACCCGCAATCTTTCGGTAATTGTGAAACAAAACAATAGCAGAGAACAACAAGCAGGTGAAGCATATGCGAATCTGCTTTTGAGTACTCCAGCACAGGAGGCGATCGCGAAAGCAGGATTTGTGCGCGTGCGTTAATTTCCTCGTGGCTCTGTTGCAATAATATGCACATCAATGTTGCGCAAGGATTTTAGCAATCGCTGAGTCAGAGAGCCGCGAATCAAAGTGCTCCAGTACGATCGACGACTTTCCCCAATCACAATTTGCGTAATTCGGTACTCTTGAGCAACTTGTGCGATCGCTTTTGCTCGATCGGGTTCTGTCACGCGAATAAATTGACCGCCAAACTCCTGACAGATCTGCTCACAAGTCTCAATATGTAAGGTTTCTGCTTTCGTTAAAAATCGATCCGGCGCGTTGACAAACAGGCAGTAAAGTAGCCCGTGCATATATCCTGCAATTCTAGCTCCGCGCCGAAGTAACTGAATCGAATTGGGATAAGTCGAAATGCAGACTAAGATGCGCTCATGAATGTTACAGAAGGAAGCATTCTCACTTTCAATTTCCTTCTCTTCAACATTATCTGCAATCTCTCGCAGCGCTAGCTCTCTAAGTGCAATCAAATTCCGACGCTGAAAAAAGTTTTGCAAAGCTTGATCAATCTTCTCAGGCGCATAGATTTTGCCATCTTTGAGCCGCTCCTCCAACGTTTCAGGAGTCACATCAACTACGACAATCTCATCGGCTTGTTCTAAAACGCGATCGGGGATTCTCTCTCGGACAACAACGCCCGTAATTCGAGCTACCAGATCATTCAAGCTTTCTAGATGCTGAATGTTGACGGTCGAGAACACATCAATTCCCGCTGCCAAAATTTCTTCGACATCTTGATATCGCTTCTCGTACTTTGAACCTGGCACATTCGTATGCGCTAGCTCATCAATCAACGCAAGCTGAGGCTGGCGAGCCATCACTGCTGCTGTATCCATTTCAGTGAGGACAACTCCCGAAACCAGCAGTTGTTGGCGGGGGACTTGTTCTAGCCCGATCGCTTTTTGCGCGGTTTCCTCTCGGTTATGCGTTTCGAGTAGCCCGATGACAACATCGACACCTTCTTGTTTCAAGCCGCGCGCTTCTTCAAGCATCTTGACCGTCTTCCCAACACCAGGCGACATGCCGATGAAAATCTTATGCTTGCCCCGACGAGAAAGTGTGTTCATGGAGAGTGACTTCAAAGACTTCAGCAAACGCGATCGCAATTCTTTCTTTGACCTCTTCGACCGTAATGCCTGGAACAAACTGCGCCAAACTTCCGACCGGCTTATCTGCAATCCCACACGGCACAATTCGCTCAAATCCAGTCAAATCAGGGCAGACATTCAACGCAAACCCATGCATCGTAATCCAACGACTGACTTTTATCCCAATCGCTGCTAACTTTCGTCCCTCAACCCAAACCCCAGTCAATCCTGGAATCCGAATTCCTTCTAATTCATACATTGCTAGAACTCGGATGATCACTTCTTCCAACTGTCGCAGATACCAATGCAAATCCTTGCGATAGTACTGCAAATTCAAAATCGGATAGCCCACCAGTTGCCCAGGGCAGTGATAGGTTACTTCTCCACCGCGCTCAATTCGATGCAATTCATACTCACCCGGAGCAAACTTGAGAAATCCGATATCCGAACCCTGTCCAAGTGTGTAAACAGGAGGATGTTCTAGCAAAATTAAAATATCATCGAGAGCCGCATTCTCTTTGCGCTCATTCACCAGCGATCGCTGCCATTTCCAGGCAGTTTGATAAGGCACTAACCCTTGAGAGTACAAAAAACACGATCGCATAGAGCTTGGTGAATCCCCGATTAATAAGATTCGCTCAAAATTGCAGAAAGATCAAGCGAGAAACAGGGGAGATCACCGCCCTTTTTGAATCAAGAATTGTCAACAGATGCAAAACATTTTTAACCGAACTGTTTACTGCAATACCAAAGTGCTAGTGTGAAGTTAATCACCCACCATTCCAGGGGAGGAGCAGCTTATATGAAGCTTGTGATTCAGGGAAAGAACATTGAAATCACAGATGCGATTCGAGAGTACGTTCACCAAAAAATTGAAAAAGCGGTGAACCACTACCAGGCATTAACAACCGAAGTCGATGTTCATCTCTCTGTCGCCCGAAACCCTCGCGTTGCAAAACAAATTGCAGAGGTCACGATCTATGCGAACGGAACTGTCGTTCGCGCCGAAGAAGCCAGCGAAAATCTTTACGCCAGTATTGATTTAGTCGCAGATAAAATTAGTCGGAGACTCCGAAAATACAAAGAAAAACGTGCAAATCATCGTCATGAAAAAACGACTGAACTTCTAGAAGGACAGCCTGTGGTAGAAGAGTTGCGGCTCGACCGAGAACCGGAACTGCCTGCCCAAGTGGTTCGGACGAAGTATTTCTCAATGCCACCGATGACCGTTGATCAAGCGATCGAGCAGCTAGAACTTGTCGGACATGACTTCTATATGTTCCGCAATATCGAGACGGGTGAAATCAACGTCGCTTATGAACGGAATCACGGGGGATACGGTGTCATTCAACCGCGCAACGGCAACGGACACACTCACCAAAATGGGAATGGTAAACACGCGACTGAGACTGCCAGCTCGCTAATTTCATAAGACAAGATGGGGTGCTCAACGCGCCCCATTTTTGTTAAGACAATCTGAGATTTCAATCGATTGGATGCAATCAATTTGATAATCCATAGACTGAATAATTTCAGATTCAGAAATTCCCGATTTTCTATCTCAATTCAAGCTTCGATCGCGCTGTAAATTTAATGTCTGATTTTTGCACTCTTCAATGCAGAAATTTAGAGATTACATTTACAGAAATGCGATCGAGGTATGTTCTGCATTTCACTTAATTCAAGAGGTCAGATATGAAAGGTAATTCTATCGGCATCCGAAGTGTGGCGATCGTAGGTCCTTACCTGAGCGGCAAAACCACCTTACTCGAAAGCCTACTTTGGGTCACCAAAGCAGTGTCTCGCAAAGGAACGGTTCAAGACAAAAACACTGTCGGAGACAGCAGCCAAGAAGCCCGCGATCGCCAAATGACCGTTGAAGTCAACGCAGCACACACCGTCTATGAAGACGTGCGGTTTACCTTCCTTGACTGTCCCGGATCGGTAGAATTTGCTCAGGAAACCTTGAACGCCCTGATCGGCGTAGATGCAGTGGTTGTCGTCTGCGAACCTGTCGTCGATCGAGTGATGACTCTATCGCCCTTGTTCAAATTCCTAGACGATTGGGAAATTCCGCACTTCGTATTTTTGAACAAAATGGATCGCGCTGATGTAGATTTCATGGAAGTTCTACACGCGCTCAAAGCTGTTTCAAGCCGTCCACTGATTCCGCATCAATATCCGATTGGCCGGGGCGAATCGATTTTAGGCTTTATCAATCTCGTCAACGAGCAAGCCTACCACTATCATCCGGGCGCACCTGCTGACCCAGTTCCTTTCCCCAATGAACTCAAAGAAGAAGAGCAGCTTGCCCGTATGGAAATGCTGGAAACGCTCGCAAATTGGGATGATCACCTGCTAGAAGAACTTTTAGAAGAAATTGAGCCACCCGAAGAAGAGATTTTGAACGATCTGAAAATGGAACTGGGTGCTGACTTGATTGTGCCTGTGTTCTTTGGATGCGCCGATCGCGATTATGGTGTGCGTCCTTTACTCGAAGCATTACTACAAGAAACATCAGAGCCAACTGCGATCGCAGAACGCCGCAACATCAAATCTGATGCAGAAATCGCTCAAGTGCTCAAAACTTACAACACTCAACAAGGAGGCAAGCTCTCTCTGATTCGCGTTTGGCAAGGCACCATCACAGACGGCATGACCTTAAATGGAGTACGCATCGGTGGAATGTATCGCCTGATGGGGCAACAACAGCAAAGTATCAATGAAGCTCATGCAGGTGAGATTGTTGCACTTGCCCGAATGGAAGGCATTAAAACAGGCGATACCCTTTCGCCAGCAGAAGTTCCAGCACTGCGTCAGCCTGAGCAGATCAAACCTGTCTTTGCCATGGCAATTCAAGCCGAGAAGCGCAATGATGAAGTGAAGCTAACTGGAACACTTGCAAAACTCTTAGAAGAAGATGCTGGGCTCCGTTGGGAACAGCATGGCGATACCCATGAAATCATTCTCTGGGGACAGGGTGAAATTCACTTGCAAGTTGCACTCGATCGCTTACGCCGCAAGTACAATCTCCCAATGGTGACGCATCTGCCGCAAGTTCCCTACAAAGAAACCGTTCGCAAATCCACAAACTCTCATGGTCGCTACAAGCACCAAACAGGCGGACATGGACAATTTGGAGATGTCTATCTCGACATTCAGCCTGTTGCACGCGGGGATGGCTTCCGGTTTGGTGAAAAAATTGTGGGTGGAGTCGTTCCGAAACAGTACATTCCAGGAGTAGAAATGGGTGTACGGGAGTATCTCACAACGGGACCACTAGGGTTCCCAGTTGTCGATATTGCTGTGACTTTAACGAATGGTTCCTATCACAGTGTTGATAGTTCGGAGCAAGCTTTCAAGCAAGCCGCTCGGATTGCAATGCAGGAAGGCATGGCGAAGTGTGAGCCTGTGTTACTAGAACCGATCGTCAAAGCTGTGATTTCTGTTCCAACGGATTTCACTTCAAAGGTGCTACGGCTGTCGAGTGGTCGTCGCGGTCAAGTACTAGGCTACGACGCGAAAGAGGGTTGGACAGGTTGGGATGATGTCGTTGTGCTCCTGCCCCAAGCAGAAATGCATGACTTAATTGTAGAACTGCGATCGCAAACGATGGGAGTCGGATTCTTCCAGTGTGAATTCGATCATCTGCAAGAAGTCCCCGATAAGCTAGCCGAAAGAGTTCTCGTCACGACTGGGCACAGCAACGGTAAACGTTAGTTTTTGATCTATCTCTCTAAGGATCAGCGTCTCCGGAGTCGAGCAATTTCGACTCCGGTTTCTTGTTGAAGGAACTTGCTCAATGACGACGATCGACCAATTGAATTCCTCTACTTAGTCGTCCTTGAAAAACCTAGAAGCGTAATCGGGATGAGGCTTCTAAGCAATGAGCAACAATGATAATATTGCAAGAAAATCACTCAAACTGTTCAAAATCTTGCAAAACCCATGACCGGATTCTCGAAAACACCATCCGGAAAATCAAGCTCAGAAGCTCCAAAACTGAAAGCCCAACTGAACGCGCAGCATGCGTTGTTCAAACTGGCAAATCTGCTGGACTGGGAGAGTTTGGAGCAAGACTTTGGCACAACGATGACCACCGACGGAGGGCGACCGCCATTGCCTGTACGGTTGATGGTGGGACTGCATTACCTGAAGGCGTTGTACAACGAGAGCGATGAATCAGTCGTGGCAAAATGGGTGGAAAACCCATACTGGCAGTACTTTTGCGGAGAAGAGACCTTTCAGCATCAGTTGCCTTGTCATCCATCGAGTTTAGGGAACTGGCGACGACGAGTCGGAGTCGATGGACTGGAAAAACTGCTGTCACAAGTGATCAAGACCGCCATGCAATGCGAGGCATTGTCACCCCAGGATGTGAAGCAAGTGATTGTCGATACGACCGTGCAAGAGAAAGCCATCGCGTTTCCTACCGATGCGCGGTTGTACGACAAAGCCAGACGAACGCTGGTGCGGATGGCCCGAAAACATCAGGTGAAGTTGCGACAAACTTACGTGCGGGTGGGCAAACAAGTACTGCTCAAACAAAGTCGCTATGCCGCTGCTCGACAAGGACGACGCGCTCAGAAGCAAACCCGCATCTTACGCACCTACTTGGGACGAGTGATTCGAGATTTAGAACGCAAACTGAAGCCGATGCCCGAAGCCGTTGCGGTCTTGCTCAAATCTGCCAAGCGAATCTATCAACAGCAGAAGCAGGACAAAGGCAAGTGCTACAGCATTCACGCTCCAGAAGTCGAGTGCATCGCCAAAGGCAAAGCGCACAAACCCTACGAGTTTGGCTGCAAAGTCGTGCTGACGACCACGAACGCCAGCAATTGGATTGTGGGCATTGCTGCCCAGCATGGCAACCCGTATGATGGCTCCACTCTCACTCCCGCCATTGAGCAAGTCGAGCGACTCACAGACATTCGTCCCAACCATGCCACCGTGGATCAGGGATTTCGGGGCAAAGACCATCACCCGCAGGATGTCGAAGTTCTCGTCTGTGACACCCGCAAACGCACCGGGAAGGCGCGACGATTGTTCAAACGGCGGAGTGCCATTGAGCCTGTGATTGGACATAGCAAAAGCGACCACTGTTTAGGGCGCAACTATCTCAAAGGGCAGCTTGGCGATAGTCTCAATGCTTTACTCGCAGGGTGCGGGTTCAATCTTCGCAAATTGTTTCGCGCTGTGATGGTTCTAGAGGTAGAACCTGCTTAGGTTCTACGATTTCGCATAGTGTTTTTCAAGGACGACTACTTAATCTATTTTGGTTCAAATGTACTATAATAGAGCGAGGGATGATCGGCAATCACTGACCATCCCTCGCTCTCGATTTGGGCACTCTGGCTACATGATGAACCTAGTAGAGGGGCTGTAAATGATCGAAACTAAGTACGATTTTGAACAGGCAATTCTTCCGACTGGTACCCCCCTTCAAACCAATTTATTGCTACGATTTCGAGCTGATCTTCCTGAATCTCCGCGCCGCGATTTGAACTTATCTCTCGTCATCGATCGCTCTGGATCAATGGCAGGTGCGCCGCTACATCATGCTTTGAAAGCTGCTGAATCTGTTGTCGATCAACTCGAAGCAACCGATACGCTTTCAGTCGTGGTTTACGATGATGTCGTAGATGTTCCGGTTGCTCCTCAAGCTGTGAGTGACAAATCTGCACTCAAATCTGCGATTCGTCGAGTTCAAGCAGGTGGGCTTACGAATCTTTCGGGTGGCTGGCTCAAAGGATGCGAGTTTGTCAAAGCGCATCTTGATCCACAAAAGGTCAACCGGGTGCTGCTCCTGACGGATGGTCATGCAAACATGGGGATTCAAGATCCGCGAGTCCTAACTACAACTTCAGGACAAAAAGCAGAAGAAGGCATTGCGACCACGACCTTAGGGTTTGCTCAAGGCTTTAATGAAGATATGCTGATTGGCATGGCAAGAGCCTCGAAAGGGAACTTCTACTTCATTCAGAGCATTGATGAAGCGAGCGAAGTGTTTAGCATCGAACTCGATAGCTTACGGGCAGTCGTGGGACAAAATCTCTCAGTGACGATCGAGCTTGCTCCCGGTGTTGAACTACTCGATACATTGAGTCTGGCTGAGGTGACACAAACTGCTCAAGGCTCAACTGTTATTGGCTTAGGCGATTTATATGAGCGCGAAGACAAGTTACTAGGCTTGAGCTTGTCACTTCCCTCTGCATCAGTTGGCGATTTGCCGATTATGAGAGTGCATTACAGCGCAGATGTGATTCAAGACGGAGCAATTCAATCCGTTGCAGGAACATCTGAGATTGTGGCAAAGATTGGCACGATCGAGGAATCTGCCAGCGCTGCATCTAGTCATATCCTTCTAGAACTCAGCCAACTGACGATCGCGAAAACAAAGGAAACTGCGCTGAATCTAGCAGAACAGGGCAAGCATCAAGAAGCAGAATTTGCTCTGCGATCGCTGATTCAAAATCTTCGCAGTAAAGGCTTAGACGAAACCTTTGAAATTGCAGAAGAGATCGAGCAGCTTGATTACTTTGCAAATCGGATTGCACAAGGAGCACTCGGAAATGCAGGACGCAAAGAACTAAGAGATCAAAGTTTCCAAAGCTTGACTCGCAATCGGAGCGATCTAGCAGGTCGGGGTGTGACGGCTGGCGAAGAAATTGCAGCCATGGCAACGGTGCAAGAAGTTGGCTCTGGAATTGAATTAATCTGCGTGCGAGAAGGCGGAAAACTGCGAGTCAAGGTCGTTTCCGATGGCTATGATTCGACCAAGAATGTACAGTTTCCACGTGCGATTCGAGCAGAAGGAGCGCGTTATGTCGTGGAAGGAATTGAGCTTTCCGCAGACCAATCTTTCTACCGAGTGCAAGGTCAGATCCAGCGATTTGTGAAGCCAGGGGAAGTAGATGTATTTGCAAGTTTTGGTCGATCGCGATCGAGAACTGCATCCACCGCATCAAAAGCACCCGCAACAGCCGCAGCTTTGCCAACCACAGATACAGTTGGAGATGGCATCTTAGTGCAGTGTGTGAAAGACGGTAGCAAGTTGAGAGCGCGAGTCGTTGCAGACGGGTACGAACCGGACTGGAACATGCGCTTTCCGCGATCGATTCGCGAAGAAGGAATGCTCTATGTCGTCGAAGCGGTGAAAACGGCTCCTGATGGTAAGTCTTACATTGCTTGCGGCGAGATCAAGCGGTTCGTCCAAGCTGCAATCGCAAGTTAACTCAATCTAAGCTTCGATCACAGGCTGATAGTCGTCTGGATTGTCAAATCCAGCTATCCAGGCGGCTGCCTGATGACAAGTTCGTAGATAAGGCGGAACTCGCAAAATATGCAGATGTCCCGTTGAAGGACAAGTCACTTTTAGAAGCATCAGCGGCTCGTCATCTTCAAAAGCAATACAGATCAGTTGACGTTCTCCACCCGCATCGGTATCACGATCGCGCACGACACCCCCGACCTGCTGCAAAAAGGTGTCATATCCCAATCGCTCAATCAGCACCCGGCGCAGTTCAACATTTTCGACATTGAGAATATCTTGTCCCGTATGGGTTTCAAACGCGATCGCATCGCTGACCCGCACGCCCCGCCAGCGCAACACAAATCCATGCCCTTTCGGAAGGTGCATAATTCCGCTGTCTGCAATTTCAATCCAGTGCGTCACATGCAACCCTTTCGGCAGGAACGTGAGATTTGGACAATCACTAATATCCAAGCTTTCACACGTGAGATTTTCGGGCAGCGTGTAAAGGGCTGACGCGCGACTTAGATTCAAATGACCCAAAACGCGCATCCCGTCCCAAGCGCGACGTTCAAGAATCAACTTCCGAGCACGATCGCCCGAAATCGGTTCATGAGTTTCAGGAAGAGGACGAATCGACTTTTTGGGAATTCGCCCATTTGCCATTAAGCTCCGCATTAATCAGACACCTCAACATAGTGACCAGGACGATATTCGCGCTGTTTCCAAACTCGATACAATCCCTGCGGAAGCTCGATCGCATGATGTTCCTCGTGAACTAAGGTGGCACTGAATGCTTTAACTTCTAAAAATAGATTCTCACCTTGCTCCCAAAGTTGCACCGCTTGAGCTTGCTGAATTCGATGCCGATGTCCTGTTACTTCACCTTCGGCTAAGGTTACACTCTCGCGTTTTCTCACGTTATTGGGAAGACGATCAATTTGTCTCAGTAAAACATCACCATGTCGGTAAAGCGTACCTGCAATCGGACTTCGCATCAGCGTACTCCTGAAAGTCTAAATTAGTACAATTTTACCAATTGAATACTCTGAAGGTCAATATTTATAGAGAGTCCTCAATCTTGCTTTAAGACAGGCGATCGCACTTTGAGTGTCATAACCAAGCGAATCGATGCTACTATTGCCAAGAATTGTTTCGCAAATTGTTCATATTCATGAACAATTGTCATTTGATCGCGATCGGAAACTTAATTCGTTTCGCCTCGGTCAAACTGAACAGGATGATTGAGCCGAATCACAACTCCGATCTGATGCAACGAGCCTGCGATGAAAATCCGCCGTTTGCAGATGATCGATAGGGACAGTAAACGCCTCGGATTTCAGTCGATGTATCGTTTTTGAAGCCAGGAGCAATCATGAAGTCATTGGTTCGTTGGAGTACAACCGCTGCGTTAGTTGGCGGAACCTTGATGGGGACGCTAGTCGGCGGGCTGCAGGCACTTGCCCTAACACCAGAACAAATTAGTCAAAAGTTACGGGCTGTTCCAGTTTTCACGATCGCCAATAACCAAGGTGCGCCACTCGTCGCCCAGCCTCCCAACGGTCAAAAGGGAAATCCGGTTGCAGGGGTATTTATTAGCCAGAAAGATGCAGCAGCATTTTTAGAGAATTTGAAAGCAAAAAATCCAGCCCTGGCAAAGGATGTCAGAGTCGTTCCGGTCTCGCTCGCTGAAGTCTATCAACTCAACCAGGGAGCACAAGGCAAGCCTGATAAGTTAGATTTCGCGTATGTTCCTACGAAGCAGCAGGTTGATTCTGCTGTCGCGATTCTGAAGCAAGGGGGTCAGCAAGTCAGCCAGTTTAATGGCACACCGCTATTCGTCGCACGAGCTGGAAAAGAAAAGGGATTTTTGACGATTCAAGAAGGCAACCAGTCTGTGATCCCAATGTTCTTTAACAAAGAAGATTTACAGCCGTTGGTCGATCGCTTTAAGCAACAAAAGCCTGATTTAGCAGCCACAGTGGATATTCAGGTCTTCCCGCTTGAAGGCGTAATGGAAGCGATGAAAAAGGAAAAAGACCCGCAACTCGATAAGATTGTGCTGATTCCGCCGAGAGAGACGATCGAGTTTGTGCGATCGCAGCAACCGCAGCAGGGTCAACAGCAAAGACCGCAGCAAGGTCAACAGCAAAGACCCGCTCCACAACCGCAAAGACGTTAATTTGAATGGGATTTTCAGTTCCCGGTGTCCAACTTTGGCAGTGGCGATCGCACGCAAAAAATAGCGCGATCGCCCACGGTCTTCCCCCGAACGAAGTCGATTGGCTCTTGCAAGAACTAGCAGGAGTGAGTCGGCTTTTCCTGCGTTTGCAGCCAGAATCCGAGCTTGAGTTGAAGGTGTCTTTACAAGAACTCGATCGACTTTGGCAGCGCAGAGTGCAGGAATTCGTTCCCGTTCAGTATTTAGCGGGCGTTACGCCTTGGCGTGAATTTGAATTGCACGTCGCTCCGGGAGTCTTGATCCCGCGACCTGAAACGGAATTGCTGATTGATTTGGCACTCGCGCAAGATTTAACCCTCAAATCGGGGCATTGGGTAGATTTAGGAACCGGAAGCGGGGCAATCGCGATCGGACTCGCTTTTGCCCTACCGAATGCGACCATTCATGCCGTTGATCGCAGTGCAGAAGCTTTAGCGATCGCATCACTCAATGCAAAAACCTTGAATGCACCTGTTCAGTTCTATCAGGGCAACTGGTTTGACGCGATCCCTCATTTGAAAGGTCAACTCAGCGGAGTGGTGTCTAATCCGCCTTATATTCCGACTGAGAGTGTTGCTGAATTGCAGCCTGAAGTGAGATTACACGAACCGCATCTGGCTTTAGATGGCGGAGCAGATGGGTTAGAGAGTATTCGAGAATTGGTGAATCGTGCCCCGGACTATCTAATTTCGGGAGGCGTTTGGATGGTTGAGATGATGATGGGACAAGGAAACGCGATCGCACAACTGCTTTCGGCACAGGGAAGTTACGATCGCATTGAGATTCACAAAGATCTCGCTGGAATTGAACGATTTGTAACTGCTTACCGACTATGATGCGACCGACTCCAATACCACCCGAACCTGGACAGGAATCTGTCTGGGATTATCCGCGCCCACCGAGATTAGAGCCTGTTGAGAAACAGATTCAGATTATTTTTAATGGCGTGACGATCGTCGATACGCATCACGCGATGCGAGTGTTAGAGACAAGCCATCCTCCGACTTACTACATTCCACCAGAAGACATTCAGCAACAGTACTTACTGCCCTCGGCTCGCACCACATTCTGCGAATGGAAAGGGGCAGGCAGTTATTACAGTGTCAAAGTGGGAGAAAAAAGCGCGATCGATGTCGCTTGGTACTACAGCAATCCGACTCCAAACTTTGCAGCGATTCAGAACTATGTCGCGTTCTATGCAGCTCCGATGGATGGATGCTATGTGAATGGAGAAAAGGTGATTCCGCAGCCAGGACAGTTTTATGGAGGCTGGATTACAAAAGATATCGTAGGCCCATTTAAGGGTGATATGGGATCTTGGGGGTGGTAGCTAAGAAACTGAAACCTTGAAGTGTTTCCAAAGCCTTCAATTTCTTCGCGTAAAATAGAGCCTAGACCGAGGACGATCTAGGCTCCGTTTTTTATAACCCAACCTAATTAAGCCAGTCGGGAAGTCTCGTAAGAGTTCAATACCTTTATTACTTTCAATCTTACGCAAAGCATTTCCAAACTGGTGGGAAAGCACACAGTTCTTTAGATTTTGACACTTAGTTTAACAATACGGCTGGGATCATACGACCGATCCTGCGAAACTACAGTTTTGGCAAAGACAGAACTAAACGCTGATTTTGCCCAAATTGGTCGATGAGATCGCGTCGCATCGCTAAAAATAACGCAACAATAAAAGTATCCTTAACTCCAAGTGTTCATGAGCAGCAACGAATTAAACAGCACCGAATTTGCCCGGTATCTTGAGCAAACTGGAAATGTGACAAAACCCTGGTTGCTCGCTCAGCTTAGACTCATGAAGCTGAAAGAACAACGATCGCAGCTATCCTTAGAAGAATATGAACAGCGAGTGACCGATATTCATCAGGATGTGATGAATTTGGGCGAATGGTGGGTTGGAATCGAAGATGAGGTGTTCTAATGCGACGGCGTAAGCAAGCGACGGTGGAAATTAATCTCAATGATCCGCAGTACTATCTGAATCGAGAGTTGAGTTGGATTGAGTTTAATAGCCGAGTTCTTCATGAAGCATTTGATCCACGCACGCCTTTACTTGAGCGCTTAAAGTTTTTAGCGATTTTTAGCTCGAACTTAGATGAGTATTTCATGGTACGCATCGGAGCACTCAAAGAGCAAATTGAAGCTCAGGTAAGAAAGCTGAGTCCAGATGGTCGCACGCCTCAAGAACAGTTAAATTTAATCAACGATCGCTTACGTCCCCTTGTTGCAAAACAGCATCGTCATTTTGAAGAAGCACTGCGCCCGCAGCTTTCAGCACAAGGCGTTTATCTACTGGACTATATCGATCTTAACCAAGAACAACGAGCATACTTACATCAATACTTTGAGGAAAAAGTTTTTCCAGTTCTGACTCCGTTAGCGATCGATCCTGGACATCCTTTTCCTTACATTTCCAATCTCAGTCTCAACTTAGCGGTTGTGATCAAAGACCCGGTAGACGACGAGGAACTGTATGCACGGGTAAAAGTTCCGAAAGTTTTGCCACGATTTATTCCTTTGCCGATCGAGACGCAAGATCTGCCAACGTCGATCGCAAAAAGTCGGGCAACCGTCTGGGCAGGTGTGCCGCTCGAGCAAGTCATTGCTCACAATCTAGAGGCATTATTTCCTGGCATGAACATTCAGGAATATCATCCCTTCCGAATCACGCGCAATGCCGATTTAGAAGTCGAAGAAGATGAAGCCGATGATTTGATGTCCGCGATCGAAGAAGAATTGAGAAAGCGGCGATTCGGTGGTTCTGCCGTGCGCCTTGAAGTCAATCCATCGATGCCCGAACAATTGCGATCGATGCTGATCGAAGAGATGGAGATTTCTTCAGAAGATGTTTACGAAATCGAGGGTCTACTCTGTCTGCGCGATCTGTTTATGTTTGGAGGATTACCGCTTCCAGAGCTAAAAGATCCCCCCTGGAGTCCGATTACACATCCGAAGCTCAAAAGAGTTAATGAAGTCCCTGTGCAAGAAGCTTTAACGCATGATGAGAACTTCTTTTCAGTCATGCGAAAGCAGGATTTACTGGTACATCACCCGTATCATTCCTTTTCTCGCAGTGTGCAGCGATTTATTGAAGAAGCAGCCCACGATCCGAATGTGCTGGCAATCAAGATGACCCTATATCGAACTTCAGGGGATTCTCCGATCGTTCAAGCATTAATTGCAGCCGCAGAGAATGGCGTTCAAGTTGCCGCTTTAGTTGAACTCAAAGCTCGATTTGACGAAGAAAATAACATCAACTGGGCGAAAAAGTTAGAAAGCGCCGGGGTTCACGTTGTTTATGGGTTAGTCGGGCTAAAAACTCATACGAAGCTTGTCTTAGTCGTTCGACGTGAAGAAGACCGAATTAAAAGATATGTGCATATTGGCACAGGTAACTATAATCCGAAGACAGCTCGCCTTTATACCGATTTAGGGGTTTTTAGTTGTCGAGAGGAGCTAGGCGCTGATTTAACGGATCTCTTTAACTATTTGACCGGATATTCACGGCAGCAGTCTTATCGCAGATTATTGGTTGCGCCTGTGAATTTGCGCGATCGTATGTTGGCATATATCGAGCGTGAAATTGAGCATCAACAGAACGGCGGTCAAGGTCGAATTGTTGCCAAGATGAATGCTTTGGTTGATCCGCGCTTGATTATGGCATTGTATGAGGCTTCGCAAGCGGGGGTTCAAATTGATTTGATTGTGCGGGGAATTTGCTGTCTGCGCCCCGGATTGCCCGAGATTAGTGAGAATATCCGCGTCATCAGCATTGTGGGACGCTTTCTCGAACATGCGCGCATTTTCTATTTCAACAACAATGGTGAGCCAGAGGTCTTTATTGGCAGTGCCGACTGGATGCCGAGAAATCTCGATCGCCGAGTAGAAGCGGTTGTCCCTGTCGAAGAACCGAGTCTGGCTCAAGATTTGCAAGAAATTTTAGGCATTATGCTGGCAGATAACCGTCACGCCTGGGATTTGCAGTCGGATGGTAAATATGTCCAGCGCAAACCCCAAGCGGATCAAGCTGAGCAGAGTTCGCAGCAAACTTTTATGGACATGGCACAGAAACAAAGTTGATTGCTTTACGCCAACAGTTCCGGTGGCAAAATGGCTTGTAGCCCACCTTCTGGAAGAGGAGATTGTAAAACTGGTAATGGAACGCCTAAATTTGCTAGCACGTATTTAAGGCTATTAGGCAATGCCCACAAATTGTTTGCTGTCGCAGAACCATTTGAAAACCGATTTCCTTCTGCGTATATACCGTTCCAATATCTTAAACAAGCAGAAATGATAGGAATACAACGCCTTGTTGTCCAGTCTTCAACTGAATAAAGATTTTCTCGATACCAAACCCAAGGCTCATTTCTCAACGCCAATAGTCCAAGTAAGCCCCAATCAGCTTGAAGGGACGTATTAAATATCTCATCTTCCATATCCCAAGTTACATTGCCTTTATACTGCTGTTCCTTGAGTTGCTCCCAAAGTCTGTAACAGTGAAAATGTGAGCCATAGCTATCCATCATGCGATCTGGCCCATGAAGGACAATTAAGCCTGGATGGTCTTGTGTGCTGATTAATTCCTGAGCGTTCATAATTTCTTGCCAGGATGTCCCTTTGAGAAACTGTTTGACCAAACCCTTACAGCGATCTCGCACCTCTTTGGAAGAGCCAAAAAAGATTGCAGGGATGTACATCATCTACCCTCCTAGGAGCCGATTGACTGACAAAACGTCTGAAGTTTCTTGCACTGCAATTTTCATTCTGCCCAAAGCTAAACCTCCGGGCGGAGCGCGCAATAATAAAACTCTTTGTCAGCTAATTCGACCTACTACTTTGCAATAGATTTAAAATTAAAATCTGTTTAAACGACTAAAGCGGTAGACTCTTCTGAATCTACCGCTTTAGATTTGGTGGCGGGGCATGGATTTGAACCATGGACCTTCGGGTTATGAGCCCGACGAGCTACCAGACTGCTCTACCCCGCGTCGCTGTGTGCTTTCGCTTGGCAACTCAACTAGTATAACCCCAAGTTCCCAAAAGTTGCAATACCCAATTTAAAAAGAGAAGATAGAGAGGTTCTTATTCGAGCCGAAATCATGGCAACTTGGCGGTGCGTAAAATATTGTGGAGCTTGCTGCAACCTCGATCCGAGCGATCGACCAGAGTTAGAAACCTATCTCAATCCCGAACAACTCCATCTGTATCTCAGCATGGTCGGTGAAGACGGCTGGTGTGTGAATTTCAACCAAACGACTCGCGAATGCGAAATTTATGACACTCGACCGAGCTTTTGCCGCGTCACGCCGGAAACCTTTCAGGAGATGTTTGGCATTGAGCCAGAAGAATTAAACGAGTTCGCGATCGACTGCTGTCGCGAACAGATCGAAGCCGTTTATGGCGATCGCAGTTTGGAGTCGTTGAAATTTGAGCGAGAAATTGGACTCTAGCAAAAGAAAGCATTTGCGGGTATAGTGTCAGAATAATGAAAAGAAAATGAAAGTAGTTTCATGCCTTCTCCTGACCTCCCCACCCTTGAAACACAAGAAGTCATCATTCTTGAAAAGACCCAGCCTAGCCTGAAGGCGAATTTTCTGAGCGCCTTCGGTTCCACTTTCATCACGATCTTCTTAGCCGAGTTAGGCGATAAGACCCAACTGGCAACCTTGCTGATGAGCGCTCAATCTCATCATCCTTGGATCGTGTTTGCGGGCGCTGCGACTGCGCTCGTGGCAACCAGCTTAGTCGGCGTTCTGGTCGGGCGTTGGCTCTGTCAAAACGTTTCTCCAAAAACCTTGGAAAAAGCAACCGGTGGAATTCTCTTATTAGTTGCAGCGCTGTTAGTTGTCGATGTCATGGGGATGTAAATTATGGACTGGCAATTAATGGGCATTAGTTTTGTCACTGTCTTTTTAGCAGAGCTAGGCGATAAAAGTCAGCTTGCCGCGATCGCGCTCAGCAGCAACAGCAATAACTCTCCCAAAGCAATTTTTCTTGGAACTGTAGCGGCGTTAGTTTTAGCCAGTTTTATTGGTGTGATTCTTGGAGAAGGAACCGCACAGCTTTTGCCGACAAAATGGACAAAAATTATTGCAGCGATCGGGTTTTTGATCCTAGCCGTACGACTCCTTTGGTTTAGCAACTGCGAAGAAGAAGCGTAACCCCATTGCAATTCTACAATTTAGAAAAAATTAGAGAAAAAGCCTCCAGCATTTGGAGGCTTTTCAATGGAGTTCACCGCACGAATTGGAATTCACCATTCCAAACTTGTCTAAAATTCACGTTTCAGCAGCCATCCCCCTGCAAGTAGCTTGCACGATTCAAGCATCCAATAGCCGATGTGAAGCTGATCCATTCCCGTTGGAACTTGCGCAGGCGCAAAGAGATTCAGATTCAAGCCGAGCGCACTCATCTGAGGCGACAGCAAATAAGTGCAAGTTATCGCGATCGCAAACAACACTCCAGCTAATACGATCGAAGTTAAAGTCTTCTCAGACTGCTGCTGGACTAAAACACTCGTCAAAACCGAAGCAGCACAAAGCAATTCTAAGCGATTAAATATCCAGAAAATTCCATATCCAGCCGTTGCAAAATCAGGCTGCGACATCATTCCAGCTGCAAATAGACTTGGCAGAACTACCAAATCAAGCAACACACTACTGCTGATCCAAAATGCCAAGGTGAGGATCAAAATCTTTCGCCAATTTACAAAATTGGAACTGACTTTTGAAGCGACAGTCATAACGCAGACCTATGCTCGAATTACTCTAAATTCAGCCTAACAAATCCCACTTTAGACAATGGATTTGAGACAAGAAACTTAGCAAAGAAATTTAGATCAAAAATAGAGGATCTAGCGATAAAAACTAGATCCTCTATTCAGGTAATCGAACATTAAAATATAAATCGAAACTGATCAGAATCCTGCAACTTCCATCTTGAGAGATGCAATATCCTCCTTAATTGATAACAGTACAAACTCAATTGGCTACGTATCTTCTGAAAACAGCAAGATATCCAGTTGCAGGGGCTTTGAGGCGGAGACACAGAACTCAAAGCGGTGGTATGGAGATTGAGGAGAAACATCTCTCTGTGTCTGCATTTAAATTAGCATTTCTCTCCAAAATTGACGAGCGAGTTTAATAGTTAAAAATCGAAGTTAATATAAGTTAATCTTCTCTTAAACTCCGGTTTAAAGTACGATCGTTTAGACTGAAAGTATTGCTCTACATCGCTTTATGAAAAGCCAATTCGCTGCAATTGTCTTCAGTCTTTTGAGCTTGACGCTTCCCGCTCAAGCCGTACAAGTTCGAGGCACAACTTACTTTGTCTCCCCACCTCGGCTAGTCGGTGCATCCACCACTCAGAATCATGTCTATGCTTGGAGCGCAACCTACTACTTTACGTTAGAGATTCCAGACAATTCGGGCGAACCCCTGCAACGAGTGACGATCGCTCAAGACGATGGAGTTGATCGGGTTCGGTTCAATCTAAAGGAAACAGAAGCCTTCGACGGCGATCGGCGATCGCGCACTAAACTTGGACTCGGTGAAGTTACGCTTGACGAGAAAACCAAAGCCGTAACTGTTAACTTCAATCCACCAATTCCGGCTGGAAAACGAGTGACGATCGCACTTGCACCAGAGCGCAACCCAGCTTACGGAGGAGTCTACCTGTTTGGAGTCACTGCCTTTCCCACAGGCGATCCAGCCTATGGACAATTTCTAGGATTTGGGCGCATCTCAATTTACGACAATCGCTTTGATTCGTTCTTTTTCCGTCCTCGATTTCGGCATTAGCTACAGATCGATCTGTTTCTATCCCACATCAACCCTTGCGCGGCTGCAAACTCTGTATCTTCTATTCCGCAAGCTTTAGTGCCACTTCGGGAACAGGAACATCTTGCACCAAAATCGATTTTGTGACTAGTCATACTGAAACTGTGAGAGTCCCCAGGAGTGAACCCATCATGCAAGCTTCTCTACGCTGGTCAATTTTTCCGACTGCGATCATGGCTGTTTTCGCAATGTCTAATCTCGCTGCAAGTCAACAAGTGGTCTCGATCTCCTCTAATACGTCGCCCATTACTCTCAATGGCATATCCGGAGGTGACAAAAAAGATTCAAGCTGTGCTGGCTTCATTGGCGATCGTCCAAATCATACCGTTCAAGTCACTGCCGATCGTAATCTCAAATTTACACTTCAAGGCAGCGGCGAACCGACACTATTGATCATCGGTACACAAGGACAAAATTTTTGTGTCCAAGCTGATCGTCTTTCTAACGGCAAGGTGGAAATTCCAGGGCGATGGACAAAAGACAATTATTCAGTCTTTGTAGGAGACAGAGGACGGGCGCGAAATCCTTATACATTGTCTATTTCTCCGCAATAGAGCAGACAAATGAGCCGCTCGATACGAACATATCTGCTCTCAAACACGATCACTTCAAATCAACAAGAGTGCCGCTCCTTCTAACAGGATCGGCATTCTAATTAAGAGTGACTTTTCTTGTGTTCCGCTTCTTGCCCCAATTGATTGACTATCGCAATCAAATCCTGCACTGCCGTCTCTTTATTACAAAACGCATCCACTTTTGCCGTCTGCAGCATCACCTCAGTCTGAGGATCTTCTAACGACGAATACGCCAAAATCTTAATCTGGGGATGCACGCTCTTAATCTGAGTTGAAGCACTCAGCCCATCCATGATAGGCATTTGTAGATCCAGAACGATCACATCGGGGCAATGCCGATCCGCCATTTCCACAGCTTCTCGCCCATTGCTCGCTAAACCTACTAACTCGATTCCCGCTTGACGCTGCATTGCTAACTTCAAGCTAAATCGGGTTAGTTCATGATCATCGACAATTAAAACACGCAACACTTTGCACTCACTAGACAGCATGGGACAACCGACCGATAATTCGAGTGTTACAGGAGAGTGTAGCGAGACGAACACTCTGAAAACCTCTACCGCAAGGATTAATCTAGTCAGCCATTTTGGAGAAGAGCGAGGAGAAGCAAAAAAAATCAGCGATCCTTTTACTAAATCAAGCATTTAGAAGAAGCATCGCTGATAGCAACCGACAGACTTGAAAACTTACATCCAATCTTTCAATAAGGCTTGACGACGAGGGTGACGTAGCTTTCTCATCGCTTTCGCTTGAATTTGGCGCACACGCTCGCGGGATAAATCATAGATCTGACCGATTTCGCTCAGGGTGTAGTGCTGACCATCCGTTAAACCAAATCGCAACTTAATAATTTCACGCTCACGATCGCTCAAATGATCCAACACGGAGTTGAGGCGATCGACTAATAATTTGTGATCCAGATTATCGTTGGGTGCAACATTATCTGCATCTTCGATCAGTTGCATTAATTCAGTATCTTCATCGCGTCCCACCCAAGCATGAAGCGATAAAGTACGCTGGCTCACGTCTAGAACCTGCTCTAACTTATCTTCCTCCATATCCAGCGCACCTGCTAACTCTTGCTTGGTCGGCTTGCGACCGAGTTCTTGAGAAAGCATTTGCCGAACTTTACGAACCTGATTGAGCTTTTCAACCATGTGTACGGGTAAGCGCACTGTTCTCGATTGAGACGCAATAGCACGGGTGATCCCTTGACGAATCCACCAGTAGGCATAGGTTGAGAACTTATAACCCCGTTCGTAATCGAACTTTTCAGCAGCCCTCATCAGACCCATCGCCCCTTCTTGAATTAGATCTAAGAAAGGTACGCCCCGATTCAGGTACTTTTTCGCGATCGAAACAACTAAGCGCAAATTTGCCCGGACTAACTTCCGCTTTGCTCGCTCTCCTATGACTCCACCTTTTGAAATTTCTCTAGCGAGCTCAATCTCTTGTGCCTGAGTTAAAAGGGGGTAGCGTGCCATCTCTCTCAGGAACATTCCAACCGAGTCATCTGATAGACCTAAATATTCGCTGGTTTTACCACGCAGCGATTTCGCCAAAGCTTCGGGTGAAAGATCTTCATTTTCGAGAGACTCGAGTTCGGAAAGATCGATATCGCCCTCAGTTACAACTGAGTCAACCGGAAAGGAGTCAGTGGGTAATTTAGTTGCCATTGTCAGGTTACGCTGGGTCTTTAATTTTTTCGGAAAGTCATCTTCAACTGCAACCTACTGTAATCGAAATGTTTGAGTTTGGTTCAGTAAAATAACGCTTTTTTGATTGTTTTTTATGCACTTTATCAAGGCTTAGTTTATGAATTGAAATGAGTCCGTTTTTTCGCCGAATTTCAGTAGCTATACGGAAGAAACAACACGGTGGAAAGGCGGTATAGTAATCGGTTTTTGCTTAAGTAACTGTCCAGAACTTTCACTGAGTTGTACAGTTACACTAACTCATTTTAAGAATTAGATCCGGGGAATTGCAGTGGTTTTTTGAAGAAATTTGAAATTGTGATGTTTCTCCGAAATATTGCGGAGGAATCAAAGAAACCTGGATCGATTCAATTTGAATTTTGAAATTAGTGTCTTTGTAGAGTAACTTAGACTACAAAAAATAGCGCACTAATTTGAAGAGTTAAAGACAAAAGTCGAAGATTGACACTTTTGAATGGGATAACCCAAAAAAACACGCCCTAAAGTACACTCAGGGCGTGTTAATGCAAAGATTGACAGTAGATTAGTCGCGGTTGCTCAATTTCCAAGTTGCGCCAGAAACGAGATTCGTCAGAATGTGCGCCACAATCGGGACTAAGAGATTTCCTGTCCAAACGGCACTCAGACCTAATGCTATGCCGACTAAGGATGCCCATACGACATACGACCATTGTTTAAGATTGCTCATATGCAGGACTCCAAAACAGAGGCTTGATAACAGAACGCCAAGCTCATCTAAGCCAAACTCTGGCAGCATGACCCCTCGAAATAAGAGTTCTTCACTTAACCCGGGAAGTAACCCAAGCCAAAGCAGATCAGGAACGAGCAGGGGTTTGATCACCATCGTGAGATATTGATCCGCACTTCTGCGATACTCTCCCCAAATCCGGTAGACGATCGCACTAGCAATCGAGATGCCAACGCCTAATGCTAGTCCTTCAAGCAAGGCTTGAACTGAGAAGCGAACGGGCAACATTGATAACTGGCTAAAATGAAGCCAAATTTTAGAAACAACTAATAGAACAACCGCGGTTACCCCCATTGCAATGAGAACTTGGGTACGAGTTAGCGGCTGCATTTCCGGCGTATCAGGAATTTGTTGTGCCACAGTAAATTTAAGGTGCTTGATTTAAGGCTCACAGTATAACTCAAGCGCTCGAAAGGAAACTAGAGGCTAAATTCCTGTAAGTTGCGATCCCCGAATCGATTGATCGAACCGTTTGAGAGCAGCGATTTCTGGACTTAACGCTGTCGGGTTGATCCCTGCACGATCGCAGATCAAAATCCCGATCGCTTCTAAATAAGATTTGACGATTGTTGCGCGAATTCCCAAAGCTTCTGCGGAAACATTAAGCTTTGTCTGGTTCTCTTGCACGGCAATAATTCGCGTGCGTGTCTGACTGAGATGCAAGATTGCACTCCCTCCGCAGGCAGAAGCAGGAATCACTAAAGCATTCATTTGATCCGCCCAAATTGCATGAGCCTTAGGAAATTCTGTAAATCGTGGCGCACGACTCAAACCGACTAAGACACAAGGTAAGAAAGTATGTCCTAATTCTTCCGCTGCCGATCGCGGAGAGAGATCGGGATCAAGGGGTAACGCAGACAAAGCAGGCGCGTGTGCACAAGGTACATGAAATGTGCGCACAATGAGATGACTGATCACCGCTTCTGCTCCAGATAGCGGATCTACACCTTGCCCATGTCGATAGTTCTGCAATGCTTCACTACCTGTATCGTCAGGAAATCGAGCGACAACTGCGATCGCATCGGCTCCAGCCTGAATGAGTTTCTCAGCTGCTCTCAATAAGCTATCAGGATGCTCGATCGTGCCCCAGGTCGCGCCAGACTTTGCCGTTCTTAGTTCAACATTCAAAGGCTGATCTGTGACCACATAGTCCAAAATATTTAGTCCTAATGTGGCTCTTGCAGCATCCGCAACTTGTAAATGCCTTAGTTTCAGATCAGGTTCGATAGCTTGATCCAAAATCAAGCCAATCCGATTCGAGGTAGTGGGTAACAGTCCCCAATGTCCAGCAGCGAACTGATCTAACCCATAGCCTTCTACATAAAGTGCATTCGGTAGATTCCAGTAGAGTTGTGCGCCGTTGAGAACATTGGGGTGCGTGATCAAACAATCTGCAACTTCCGAGATCGCGCGCGCGACAGGCATTGCATCCCCTGCATATCCGCCGATTGCAGCTCCAATCCCAGTTGGAACAATCAGCCCAACCGTAAATGATGGTTTATTCACGAGTCACGACCGCTTCGATTTCAACTGTATTTGCATCAATTCGAGTAATTGCCCACCGCAGAGGCTCACCGAATTGACGCAGTTTTTGTTCGATAAGTGGATGTAACTCTCGAACGGGAGCTAAAGAAAGTTCGATCGTAATAAAATCCGTGATCATCCTTGCTGTCCGAATTGCTTTTTGTAAACGGTTTCTTCTTTTTCGGTTTCGAGTTTGATATTCGATCGCGGATACGAGACACAAAGCAGCGCATATCCTTGCGCTTGTAAATCGGGGCTTACACCCATCCCGTCTGTTTGATCGACTGTGCCTTCTGTAATCAACGCAGCACAGGTCGTACAAACACCCGCTGTACAAGATACAGGGAGATTCAAACCTTTATCGTCATTCGCAACACTGAGAATCGTGCGATCGTCGGGCACTTCGATCGTGTAGATCTGACCTTGATGTGAAATTTCGACAGTATAAGTAGCCATAAACAATGATGTCTGGAGGATCATTATTATCCATCACGAGTGGCGATCCTGCCAGCGCAAAAGTTTTTGCTGACCATTCTAAATTTATCCTCAGTTAATAGCCCCTTAACCTCTTCTCGGTCGGAATTTAATAGCCAAGTGAGATGCTGCTGTAAGACCTGAAAAGTGCGTCTTTGTCGATCACGAGGTTTCTACTAGTAGGATCGCTACTCGTGCCATATTTTCAGATATTTCTAAGAGTGATCTATCGTGCTCTCTTCACGTCAAATGATCCAACTGCGGGGATAAATAATTTTGAGTTGATATTGACGGGTGGATCAGGCAAAAGGAACAGCAATAGTACTGATTTCAGGAAAACGGCAGCAGCAATGCGATCGCATTTTACTCTCGTTAAGACCAGCACTGATTCGGGCATTCTAACCAATGATGAGCTTTGACCCAGAAAGAGATGAACGATCCGATTGCTCCAATCGTGAATCAGTTTGACCAAGATCCGAGTGCAATTCGGATTCAAAAGTTACTAGTTTACGTGTGTCGAAATCATTGGGAGAGTGAGATGTCCCTTTTCGATGCTAGCCAGTGGAGATCACTGATCGAAGAAGTCAGAATCGCGTATCCGACACTCGACCAATTGCGCTCTCGTCTGACTCATCAAATCGGAACGCTGAATAAATCCAAAGAATATGCCGCAATTGGACAAATCATTCTTTCTGTTCTAGAGGGACTTTATGCCGAAGGTGCGGTCACGATGGTTAGCGCGTCACGGCGATCCACGAAATTAGAACAAGATATCAACATTCATCGCATCAAGAAGCTTCTTATCTACACTTGTAAAAAATATTGGGAAGCGAATTCTTACATCATTGAACAAACCGCTCTTCCGGACCTGATTGATACTTTGATTAAACAGTATCCCACCACTGCAGAACTGCGATCGGGGTTGAATAAAATGGTGAAGACTTTGAATAAATCGGTTGAGTATGCATTGATTGCAGAGATCATTATTCGTGAAGTAGAACCCCTGTATGGCAATGATCAACCAGCAGACAATTTAGCGCTGTGTGATCCGATTGACTTATTTGATGTTCGGTGTGCGATTCTCAAATCTGTAAACCCTCTACAGACCAAGGTTTTACTGTTTTCATCCGTTTACTATTTGTTCGAGTTTTGTGAGCAAGATTGGTCGAATCTCAAACTTTATAGCTTAGATGGATTACTGCGAACCGTTGTGATTCAATCGGCAACGATCGAGGAACTCCAGCAGCTTTTAAATAGTAAAGCGAGCCAACTGCGAGATCCAGATACTTATCTAGAGATTGTGCCTGTGCTAATCAGATCTCTGAAAAAGGATTACAACGATCTCCGGCAAAAATTGCAACAAGTCTCTAGCGTGAGTAGTCTTGCAGATACAACGATTGCACGATCGACTCGCGCATTTTCCTAGAAGTTGGGAAAACTGAACATCAAGATCTTTGTAGGGCTGCATGACGATGAATGCTCAAGAATTGATGCGACAGTATGATGCCGGAAAACTCAACTTTTCAAGTCAAAATTTAAGCAGAATTAATTTGATAGGGGCGGATTTAATTGGCGCAAATTTGGCTCAGGCGGATCTCAATCATGCAGTTTTAATTCTGGCTTTTCTCAATCGCGCAAATCTGAGCCAGGCAAACTTGTTGCAAGCGAGCCTGAGCGGTGCAAATCTCAGTCAAGCCGATTTACTCAATGCGAATTTACGGGATGCAGATTTACACGGCGCAATTCTCTGTGGAGCGGATTTGCGTGGGGCTGACCTTTCACTCGCGATCGCATTAGATGCAAATTTTAGTGGAGCGGATTTGCGAAATGCAAATTTTAGCGGAGCCGACTTGCGCGGGGCGGATTTACGCGGCGCAAATTTTAGAGAGGAGAAACGCGCTTATGAAGGCGCAACGCTACGCGGAGCCGATTTACGTGGGGCGGATTTACGCGGCGCAAATCTGAGTGGAGCGGATTTAAGTCGCGCCAATCTCGCAGGTGCAAATCTCAGCGAAGCGAGTTTGAGAGAGGCTAACTTGGCGCAAGCGAATTTGAGTGAGGCAATTTTACGCGGTGCTTTTCTGACCGATGCGAACCTGAGCGAAGCAAATCTGACTCAAGCGAGCCTCAGAGACGCAAAGATGAATCGATCGATTCTCAATCAAGCAATCCTCAGCCAAGCGAATCTCTCAGAAGTGACCTTAAACCATGCAAAATTACATAAAGCGAAGCTCGATCGTGCGAATCTGACGCGCGCTCAAATGAATCAAGCAGATTTAAGTCGTGCGGATTTGCAGAATGCAATTTTAATGGATGCCGTTTTAGTCGCCGCTTATTTGGGACGTGCTGATTTGCGTCAGGCAAATCTGACTCGTGCGAATTTTACACGCGCTGAAATGAGTAGTGCTTTAATGACAGGTGCGATCACGGATTCTATGATTCAACCCGATGGTTCAACTGTATCGTAACCTGTCATTCCAAGAACATAGAAGAACTCATACAAACACTCTCTCGAAACCACCCAATTTTTTAATTGTCTTCTCTATCTAGCACTTGATAACGCTGCTTTAAAGCAGAAAAAGAGGGTACGATCGCACCCTCTCAACGTTGATTGAAGACTTCAAATTTAAAGTTAAACCTGACCACCAGCAGCCTGCAATCTAGCGCGCGCACGCTTCAATGCTTGAGTTGCTTTCAATTGGTCTTCTTTAGATCCACCTTGTTCTGCTTGAGCAAATTTGGTTTGTGCGTCCGCGTAAGCAGTTTGAGCAGCAGTCCGATCGATATCTTCACCACGTTCTGCCCCATTGACTAGAATCGTGACTTCATTCTTCTCGACTTCCGCAAAACCGCCCATCACTGCGATCGGAACCCAATTTTTCTCAGCCCGAACGCGCAGAACGCCCGTTTCTAAAGCCGTAAGTAAGGGAGCGTGACCTGTAAGAATGCCCAGCTGCCCTGTAGTGCTAGGAAGAATCACTTCCTCAGCCGAAGAATCCCAGACGGTTTTGTCTGGTGCAATTACACGAACAGTTAAAGCCATAGTAAAAAATGAAGGTAAAGGGTGAAATGAGAAGCGGTGAAGGATGAGAGTTCACCCTTCACAATTCAGATTTTCCTGGCAATTAGCCCGCCTTCATTTTTTCTGCTTTCGCGATCGCTTCATCGATGTCGCCAACCAAGTAGAATGCTTGCTCTGGCAGATCATCCAATTCACCAGCCAAGATCTTCTTGAAGCCTGCGATGGTTTTCTCCAGGGTTACATACTTACCAGGAGATCCGGTGAAGACTTCTGCCACGAAGAACGGCTGAGACAAGAAGCGCTCAATCTTACGTGCACGAGCAACGGTCAAACGATCGTCTTCCGACAATTCGTCCAAACCAAGAATCGCGATAATATCTTGCAATTCTTTGTAGCGTTGCAGTGTCGATTGAACTGCACGAGCCGTATCGTAGTGGTCGTTTCCAACGATGCTGGGTTGCAACATGGTCGAAGTCGAATCCAATGGATCTACCGCTGGATAAATTCCTTTTGCAGCCAAACCACGGGAAAGAACGGTGGTTCCATCCAAGTGAGCGAAGGTGGTTGCAGGTGCGGGGTCAGTCAAGTCATCCGCAGGTACGTAAACTGCTTGAATCGAAGTGATCGAACCTTCGGTCGTCGAGGTGATCCGCTCTTGCAAGTCCCCTACGTCTGTACCCAAAGTCGGCTGATATCCTACCGCAGACGGCATCCGACCCAAGAGTGCGGATACTTCAGAACCGGCTTGCACAAACCGGAAGATGTTGTCAACGAACAGCAATACGTCTTGCTTGTTCACGTCGCGGAAGTATTCTGCCATCGTCAATCCTGACAGACCGACGCGCATCCGTGCTCCCGGCGGTTCGTTCATTTGACCGTACACCAGAGCGATTTTCGATTCGTTCAGGTTGTCTTTTTTGATTACGCCAGACTCGATCATTTCGTTGTAAAGGTCATTTCCTTCACGAGTCCGCTCACCTACACCTGCGAATACGGATACTCCACCGTGATTCGTTGCGATGTTGTTGATCAGTTCCATCATGATGACGGTTTTGCCGACACCCGCACCACCGAACAGACCAATTTTTCCACCACGACGGTAGGGCGTGAGCAAGTCGATCACCTTAATTCCAGTTTCAAAGACTGACGGCTTCGTTTCGAGTTCGGTCAGTTTCGGAGCGGGGCGGTGAATCGGAGAAGTTTCAGTGTTATTGACCGGACCTTGGTTGTCCACAGGTTCGCCCAATACGTTAAAGATTCGTCCTAAAGTTGCGGTTCCAACGGGGACGCTGATCGGTGCGCCCAAGTCTGCAACTTCCATGCCGCGAACTAAACCATCGGTGGAACTCATTGCCACCGCACGAACTTGGTTATCGCCCAAAAGTTGTTGCACTTCGCAGGTCACTGAAACGTGTTGACCTGATTCGGTTTGACCCGAAATGGAGAGTGCGTTGTAGATTCGGGGCATTTTGCCACCGGGAAATCGAACGTCCAATACGGGACCGATGATTTGTGTGATGTAACCGATGTTTGTTTTCTCTGCGGTGGTGACCATGAAGAACGCCCTACAAGTTGTGGTTCTACTATTTGTGAATAGACCGTGTGAATACACGGGTTGCGCGGATTCGCCAAGAGTTAGCTTATCATTGAAGGGTTACAGATGATTAAGCAATTTTTCCTATTGTGCGATCGTTTGTTGTCTATGACACTGCGAAGAAATTGAAGCGCAAATCTGAGTGAGCAAGGATGGACTCAACTCATGTTTTGAGATTTTTCAAGACGCTGTAGAATTTTGACTAACTCCGAAATAATCGACTGTAGAGCGTTTCATGAGACATGCTGGCGATCGCGAATCCCCATCCACACGTTTCAAGTTCATCATCGCTTAGATCCGCGATCGTACTTTTCCCCATCTCTTCGCCCAACTTCAGCAGCAACTTTTGCCCAGAAGTTTGTCCCAATGGAATTAATTTCACGCCTGCGCTGACGAGATTCGTTGCCCAACTGTGCAGATATGCAAGAAGCGCCGAGGATTCTTCAATTTCCCAGAGTGCCGCGACGAGTCCGAACGCGATAGCGAAATTGCACCCATCTGGAAAATTTGGAATTGGTTCGGGATAGAGCGCGCGGAATAATCGTAAAAGTGAACCGCCCATTTGTAGACTTTGCGATCGCAGTTCTTCGGTTTCGCGAGCGGCGGTAAACCATTGATTCCACTCCAGCACGCGATCGAACTCTTGATTCAGTGTGGCGCGATACGATCGCAGCATCATGGCTGCTTCGAGCCGAACTGCACCATAGTTTAATTCTTGAATGATCCAATGTTCGAGCGCATCGACATCGTGAATCACACCGCTATGTACGAGAGTTTCTAATCCTTCTGAATAGCTATATGCGCCAACAGGCAAAGCAGGACTTGCCAATTGCAAAAGCTTAGTGAGAGTGTCCATACGCACCGGATTCGGGTTGAAAGGGAACGATTTCAGATTTCACTTGGAGTCCGCGATGTTCTAACAAGTCTTGCAGCACGGGGTCAGGTGAAAGTCTCAAATACGCGCTACTAATTTCTAGCGGAACGTGGCGATTGCCTAAGTGATAGGCAGCTTGGAGCAGATCGAGTGACTGCGAGGTTGTGATGGTTAGAACAGGTTCAGGCTTCGCTTGAATTTTGGCGAATTTTCCCTGATCAGATTCCAGCCAGTCGCCATCTTTGAGCGTTGTGCCTCTGGGAAGATTGAGATACACTTCTTGCCCGTCATCAGATTGGAAGAGAAAGCGCGATCGCGTTCTCTCTTCAGCCGTGAGCGAGAGAATATAATCTGGTGAGGATTGAGGCGGAATGCGTCGAACAAAAGTCGGAGTCACGATAACAAACTGAAAACGAATTGTTCTCAGAGTATCGTGCTGTGATTTGAGAGGGCTAAATTTTTAGAATATCGATCGCTTTGCCATTTGCCTGCATCGATTCAGAAAGTGCGACTAAAGTTTGGACTAACCCCGCACCGAGCCAACCTGAAGAAATTGCTGAAGTTCGATTGTGCTGAACGCAGTCTAAGAAATGATTGCAGACTTGTTGAAGCGGTTCTTGATTTTGGAGGTCAAGAATTTCGCGACTTTGTGCGATCGGTCTAAATTTCTCGTCAAATTTTCCCCACTGTACAGTTAATTGATCTTGAGCGAGTTCGTCAAAAATCAAACTGCCATTCTCGCCAACAAGACACGATCGCCGCTGTTTGTCTGGATTCAGCCAGCTTAAATGCAGTCTTGCTTCAAAGCCAGAAGGATACGTCAAAGTTGCCCAAACGGTATCGGCTAACCCTGCTTGTAACCAAGTCGATCCTTTTGCTTCAACTTGGCAAGGCGTTTCACCGAGCCAAAAATTTAGGATGGCAATATCGTGAATCGCTAAATCCCACATTGCATCGACATCAGAGCGAACGGGGCTGAGATGCGATCGCGTTGAATACCCATATCGCAACGGCCCAAGTTTGCCAGATTGGACGAGTTCTCGACCCCGCAACACCGCAGGATGAAATAAATAAGTGTGATCGATAACGAGTTGACGCTGTTGTTGCTCAGCTAAACGGCAAAGTTGGACTGATTCTGCAAAACTTAACGTCAGCGGCTTCGCTGCGAGGACGTGCAGATCTTGTTTCAGGGCGGCTGTGATTAGAGAATTGTGAGTCGTGGCGGGAGTAGTAATTGCAACTGCATCTAATCCATTCATTTCTAAAACGTCTTGCCACTGCGTTGTGCAGAAAACGTCTAATTCAAACCGTTTCGCGATCGCTTCTAATTGCTCAAGGCAGGGATCGACGACTGCCACCACTCGCGCTCTGGGATTGTGAAGAAAATTACGCAGGAGATGCGCTCCCCAACGTCCAACGCCAAGCAGTGCGATCGCTGTTTGCTCTGACATAACCAACCTCTTAAAATCTTGGGCTGGTTAAGTCTCCTGACCGCTCAGCACCAAAAACGCCTCTTGCGCGGCTGCTTGTTCGGCAGCTTTGCGCGATCGACCTGTTCCTTGTCCCATACAGCGTCCTTGAATCCAGACTTCTGAAACAAAGCGGTTCGGATCATTGTGAGTGTTCCCCATTTCCTGAGTGCGATATTCAGGGAGCGTTTTCTGATGCCCTTGTGTCCAGTTCTGCAAAGCAGCTTTGTAGTTTTGCCGAGCCGGATCAGCGAGAATTTCTTCAGCAAGGGGGTGAAATTGCTCATCGAGCCAAGGATGAATCAAACTGAGGTTATGAGTGCTTAGGTAAAGTGCTGCAAGAACGGCTTCGAGAGAATCGGCAAGCCGAGAATCACGTCCAGCCGGATCAGATTTGGCACTCGATGCGACGAGAAGATAACGATCGAAGCCAAAGGAATCTGCAATTTTGGCAAGAATACGATCGCTCACTAGAACAGATCGAATTGCAGTAAATTCTCCGACTTTCAAATCCGGATAAGTCTTGAGCAGAAATTCGGCAGCTGCTAATTTAACCACTGCATCGCCTACGAATTCAAGCTGTTCGTAGTTTCGTTCGGCTGAGAAGGTAATGTGAATCAGCGCGAGATCCATTAAATTCCAGTCGATCGCGTCGAGCTTTGATAGCCCTAATCGTTGAGCCAGTGCGTGGAGTTCCTGCTGACGGCGCGGGTAGGCAAGAGACATGGGATCAGTAAAAAATCAGGCTGTTCCCATCGTAGGGGTGAAAGGACACTCCGACAAATTTAAGCGGATTTCAAAACGGCATAGGTGCGCTCGATTTCGCTAACGGTTGCGCTTGTCAGTAAGGGCACTTCCGGCGTTTCATGCCGATTCATCGAAATCGTGGTGACTTTTAGCTGATCTGAACCGGGGAGAAATGACATCGTTCCAGTTCTGCTGCCCCGCCAGTGTTGGACTCTAACTTGCTCGATCGTGCCCGGAAAGACACCCGCTAAAAGCGCTAACACTTCGCTGGGTAAGCCAATCACGACTTGCCGCCCAAAAAATTCTTCAAATCCGGCTAATAATTTTTCCGCCCGCATCATCGGGTCAGGATGTTCGACGATTTTCTGAAGCCATCGTCCCCACTGAATTCTTCGTCCATAGGCTCGCCGACGTTCGTCAAAGGTTTGAGTCGGAATTAATTCAGGAGACCCGATCGCAATCACAGCGCGATAAATCGGTTCGACGCCGCAATTCACTGCTGCACCGGGTCCGGCAAACTCTGCGTGATATTGCTTACAGAGGATTAAACCGCTCTTTTTATGTTCGCTAATTGCGAGCAGGGATTCTGAGGACGGGCATACCTCGGAATGCTTCGGGAGTTCGAGTGTAGAAGCTTGACTTTTCACAGACTTACCCTACGGGGGTGCAAGTGGGCGATTGACTGACGAACGGCTCAGACGCGGACGTTTAGCACATTTATAGTAGACCAGGCAACCCCAACTCATTGCTTAACTTTCATGGACTTTGCTGAATCTACATATTGGTTCCCACTGTTTAAAGTAAGTTCAAGAAGAAAAGCGCGGATCACAATTTCTCAAGGGAGTGATTCTCAGTATCGGGCGCGCGATCGAGGGAAAAGTCCGTGTTTTCCACGAGTTTAGAAGCGGGTCGAGAAGAGTTAGACATAAGCCGGATTCTGTTCTCTTCATATCAAAGATATAGAGAGGGCAGTTATCTATCTGGGATTGAAGTTACCTTCAACCTCAAGCGGTTCACAATCGTCCGCAGACATGTCCGCAAACAATTCGCCGAAACAGGAAAAAACCCAACCTTTGTTTCGTCTGACCTTGCTCCCAACCGGGGTTTACCGAGCCAATACCTCTCGATATTGCTGGTGCGCTCTTACCGCACCTTTGCACCCTTACCAACGGAGTTGGCGGTATCTTTCTGTGGCACTATCCTCACGCTCACGCGCACTGGGCGTTATCCAGCAAGTCTGGGTTTTGGGGAGTCCGGACTTTCCTCAGATTTAGAAAAACTAAATCCGCAACCGCCGCGCTGACTCTTCTCTGTTGTTTAGTCTAGCTGATTGAGGGGGAGTGGAGTGGGGGAGTGGGGTAGAAGAATCATGATTTTGGGCTTCGTTATTTTCCCTAGCTCCTACGGCATCTTAGGATTCCAGGGAAGTCCGGCTGTCCAGTCGAGTTTGCGGACGTTGAAGCGGCAGACGAGGCGAATGCGATCGCCGGTTGGAGATGTGCCGAAACCGATGAAGCGCAAGACGAGATCGAGGTCGAACTGGAACGGTTCTTTGCTATTGACGAAGTTTTTGTAGAGTTTTTTCTTGGCTTCAGGTGCTTTTTTATTGGGTTCTGAAAAGTCTAGTAAAGTTTTGCTTGCTTTGATTGTTCCATCTTTGCGAGCCATCATATCTTCGGCAAAGATGTCCTCGAAGAGGGTTTTTCCGGGAGCAATGACGCTGAAAACTTGACGTTGAAATAGATCAGTCGGTTCGCCAGGAACCGAGCGGGTGACACGACGCGATCGCTTATCGTACTGCTCGGTTAAGGCACAATAGTCCCAATCTACATAAAGTGCTCGATCTTTCGTTTTGTTATTGATTCGGATTTGTAGCTTTTCCAGGTTGTGATATTCATAGCGACTATTGAACTTAAAGCTAATGCCAATGGCATCGGTCAGATTTTGGTCAGCGAGCTGCTGCTTTAAGTCGTCATCGTCTAGCCAGACCATCACTTCGTCGTTGAATGAATTTACGATTTGGTAGAGGACGTAAGTGACGCACAAAAAATAAGTCGTCAGTAAGACAAAATCGAGTTCAGTCATTCGCTTAGAGCAGATACAGTTTTGATTCTGTTCTTATACCATTTTGGGATTGATTGTGTTCACAGATCAAAAAATCGGCGCAATTGAAACTTGCGCCGATTTTTTCAAGACAAATTTAGAAGTTAATTTAACGCTCAAAATCTTTTTTGGCGTGTTTCCGATCGTAAACATCTCCACTAAATGGCTGTACTCCTGACTCTGGATACTGATCATCTCTTAAACCGAAGATTCGACCAAATGCGCCGGAGAAATAGTCTACTACGTCTACTACAACTTTTGGAACGCTCATGAAATCACCTCTGAAGTTTCTAGGTCAACCAATTCAATGGGTGAATGATCTCTTACTGAGTCAATTATCAGGATTTCAAGAAAAAATGACTAGCGATCGCATCAATTTGTTAGAAAGAACAGGCTTTTTTCGGTGTTTCTTAAAGCTTTGTATTCTTGTTTCAAATAGCAACACAAATGGAGAGGGAGAACAGGCGCGATCGCGACAATTTCTTTACAAATCGAGAGGCTGATTTTTGTCGAATTCACTATAATGCACCGCGCATCACACATAAATTCGCTAGAAAAATCAGAAAGGGTCGCTTGACTTTTGGTTAAATTAACTATAATTTAGATGAAGAAGCGCTTTCAACTGCCCCCTAACTCTCACAACCCTTTTGCATCTAAGGAGGATTTGGGTGGAAGACCTTAAACTGACAATTCAACCTGAAGATTACAGTCTGCTCACTGATTTATATCAGTTAACAATGTCAGCTTGTTATGTGGGCGAGGGTTTGGATCAACGACGTGCCAGTTTTGAGCTTTCAGCGCGACGCTTGCCCAAAGGTTTTGGTTACGCGATCGCGATGGGTCTCGCACAAGCGTTAGATTATTTAGAAAGTTTTCGATTTAGCTTAGATCAAATTTCAGCACTGCAAGCCACCGGGATTTTTGACGATGCGCCCGCTGAATTTTGGACGGTGCTAGAAACAGCATGCTTTGAAGGAGATGTGTGGGCGGTTCCAGAAGGGACAGCAATTTTTGCCAATGAGCCATTTTTGAGAGTTGAAGCTTCGCTGTGGCAAGCGCAATTGGTGGAAACTTATTTGCTGAATGTGATTAATTATCAAACTTTGGTCGCAACTCGTGCGGCGCGGCTGCGAGATATTGCAGGCAAAGATGCGACCTTGCTAGAGTTTGGAACTCGGCGCGCGTTTAGTCCACAAGCCTCCGTCTGGGCAGCCCGAGCGGCATTAGCCGGAGGACTTGATGCAACCTCAAATGTCTTGGCAGCGTTGAAGCTAGATCGTAAACCTGCTGGAACGATGGCGCATTCGTTGGTGATGGCGCTGGGTGCGATCGAAGGTACTGAATCTCAAGCGTTTCAAGCTTTTCATCGCTACTTTCCAGGTGCGCCATTGTTGATTGATACGTATGACACGATCGCGGCGGCGGAAATGCTTTCTAAACAGCTTCAAGCCGGAGAAATTCAGCTTTCGGGTGTGCGGCTTGATTCAGGTGACTTGGTTGATCTCTCGAAAAAAGTACGATCGCTGCTGCCTGGCGTTCCAATTTTTGCCAGTGGCGATTTAGATGAATATCGGATTGCTGAACTGAAAGCTCAGGGTGCTTGTATTGAGGGATATGGCTTGGGAACGCAACTTGTCACAGGGTCGCCTGTGAATGGCGTTTATAAATTGGTCGAAATTGATGGCATTCCTGTGATGAAGGAAGCGACTGGAAAGATGACTTATCCGGGGCGCAAGCAAATTTTTCGAGGTGAAAACGGCGATCGCTTAGGTTTAATCACAGAAGCTGCGAATGGTGAAATTCCCTTATTACAATTAGTCTTGAAGCAGGGAGAGCGAGTCAATGAACCGGAGACGATTGCTGAAATTCGCGATCGGGCAACGGTCAATGTTGCGCGATTGCCAAAAGCGGTTCGATGTCTTGAAAACCCGGTATCGATTCCAGTCGAACTATCCCAAGCGTTATCTGAGTTAACCGATCGTACCCGGAGCCGTCACGCATGAGAATCGCGTTATTTGGAACAAGTGCCGATCCGCCTACGACGGGACATCTAGAGATTTTACGCTGGCTCTCGCAGCGATTTGATCACGTTGCAGTTTGGGCTGCCGACAATCCGTTTAAATCTCAGCAAACTGAGTTGAGGTATCGAACCGAGATGCTGAAAGTTTTAGTGGATGAATTAGCTTGTGCCAATGTGGAAGTGCATCCAGAATTGAGCCATCCGAGAACTCTGATTACGGTTGATCGCATTCAGCAACGCTATCCGAATGCAGAATTAACCTTGGTTGTCGGATTTGATGTCGCGAGGCAATTATCGAAATGGTATCGTGCTCAAGAATTGTTGCAGCGCGTTCAAGTTTTGGTGATTCCGCGATCGCGCTATTCATTTACTCAAGAAGATTTGGAGCAGTTAAAGACCCTGGGCGCGAAGACTGAGATTGCCCCGGCAAGTGTTCCAGATGTTTCTTCGACTGCATATCGCGAAGGCTGTGACTTATCTGGGGTGACCGCTTCAATTCAGGCTTATATCGATCGGGAGCAATTGTATCCATGCCACGCACACATCGAAAAACAACCAGTTCATTAATAGGAGAGAAACTTGCAGATTTCAGAGTGGGAGTCGATAACGCGATTTTCTCAGTCGATACGGCGCAAAATCGGTTACTGGTTTTGCTCGTGATGCGTCATGAGGAGCCGTTTTTGGGTCAGTGGAGTTTGCCTGGGACACTGGTTCGCCAAGGGGAATCGCTAGAAGATGCGGCGTATCGAATTCTGTCAGAGAAGATTCGGGCGCGTAATCTCTATCTAGAGCAGCTTTATACGTTTGGCGGTCCCGATCGCGATCCGCGTGAGGCAAAGGATAGTTATGACGTGCGGTATCTATCGGTGAGCTATTTTGCATTAGTTCGATTTGCGGAAGCTGAACTGATTGCAGATGGGGTGAGCGGAATTGCTTGGTATCCTGTGGATCAATTACCTGAACTTGCTTTTGATCACAACAAGATTTTGGAGTATGGTCATCGCCGCTTAAGAAACAAATTAGAGTACAGTCCGGTTGCGTTTGATGTGTTGCCTGAACTGTTTACGTTGAGTGATTTATTTCAGCTTTATACGACTGTGTTGGGAGAAAACTTTTCAGATTATTCTAATTTTCGATCGCGCTTACTCAAGCTTGGGTTTCTCTCAGATACTGGGGTAAAAGTTTCCAGAGGAGCGGGGCGACCGGCAAGTCTATATCGCTTTGATGCTGAGGCATTTGCGCCACTAAAAGATAAGCCTTTAGTGTTTATTTGAGTGTTGAAATTATGGGACTTGGGATTGAAGAATTACTAGCTGATAAGCGAGAAGAGATTTTAGCGATCGCGCACAAGCACAACGCTTCTAATATCCGGATTTTTGGCTCTGTCTCGCGAGGAGAAGCAAGTTCAGAGAGTGATGTTGATTTTTTAGTTGAGATGTCAAACCATAGTTTGCTCGATCGCATCGCGTTGATTCAAGATCTTCAGGATTTATTGGGGCGAAAAGTGGATGTCGCATTGCCACAAAATTTGCATCAGTTGATCCGCGATCGTGTTTTGCAAGAGGCAGTTCCTTTATGAGAGAAGCTCGTCTTTTACTGAGTGATATTCTAGAGTGCATTGAGCGGATTGAATCATACACGATTGAGGGACGCGAAGCTTTTCTCCAAGGTCGGATAATTCAAGATGCTGTTGCTCGTAATCTTGAAGTGATTGGCGAAGCAACCAAACAATTGCCGCCCTCTTTAAAAGAAAGCTATCCTGATGTTCCTTGGAAGAGAATTGCAGGATTACGAGATGTTTTAATTCATGATTATGTCCGCGTTGATCCTGAAGAAGTTTGGCGAGTTGTAGAGCAAAATCTACCAGGCTTGAAAACGAACATTACTGCTATTTTTCAAGAATTGAACCCATCATGATGAAAAAGACAGGGCTTGGGATTGAAGAATTACTAGCTGATAAGCGAGAAGAGATTTTAGCGATCGCGCTAAAACACGGAGCTTACAACATCAGAGTTTTTGGCTCTGTTGCTCGTCATGAAGCAAATAGTAAGAGCGATATTGATTTCTTAGTAGATATGGGTGAAAAACATAGCTCCTGGTTTCCTGTTGGATTAATTCAAGATCTTGAAGATCTACTAGGGCGAGAAGTGGATGTTGCAACTGAGAAAATGCTGCATGAGCGGATTCGCGATCGTGTCTTGAAAGAGGCAATTGTCTTATGATTGACGATGGCTTAAATATGACTTGCATTGCAGAATGTGTTGCCCGAATTGAAGAATATACTACTGCTGGACAAGACGCATTTGCAGCATCAACTTTAATTCAAGATGCCGTCATTCGGAACTTTCAAGTAATTGGCGATGCAACTAAAAACATTTCTCCAGAACTTAGACAAGCTCATCCAGATGTTCCATGGCGAAGAATGGCTGGATTTCGAGATGTACTTGTTCATGACTATCTAAGAGTTGACCTGGCAATTGTTTGGGAAATTATCGAAATTGAATTACCTAGCCTCAAGCCGAAAATTCTAGAAATTCTGCAAACTTTGAATTCCATACCATCATGAAAATTGCGATCGCACAACTCAATCCGACGATCGGAGATCTCCAAGGTAACGCGGACAAAATTCTCAAAGCAGCTCACCGTGCAGCATCCGAAGGTGTTCGTTTGTTACTCACTCCAGAACTTTCACTTTGCGGCTATCCTCCTCGCGATTTACTGCTGCATCCAAGCTTTGTTGAAACAATGGCACAGCAGCTTTCTCAACTCGCATCGAATTTGCCTGAAGGTGTAGCAGTGCTAGTCGGAACAGTTGAGCCGAATGCGGAAGCGGTTTCTACAGGTGGCAAACTTCTGTTCAACAGTGTCGCTCTGATTGAGAAAAGCAACATTCTCAAAATCTTTCATAAGCGGTTACTACCAACCTACGATGTCTTTGATGAGGATCGTTACTTTGAACCGGGAAATGAGCCGAATCAGTTCGAGCTAGATGGCATTCGGATTGGAGTCACAATCTGTGAAGATCTCTGGAACGATGAGGAATTCTGGGGAAAACGCACGTATAACTTGAACCCGATCGCGGATTTAGCTCAAGCAGGAGTCGATTTTACGATTAACCTTTCTGCATCGCCTTACACGGTTGGAAAGCAAAAGCTTCGAGAAGCAATGTTGAAGCATGGAGCAGTAAGGTTCAATCAACCGTTGATCTATGCGAATCAGGTGGGTGGCAATGATGATTTGATTTTTGATGGAGCGAGTCTTGCGATCGACAGAAAAGGCGAACTGATTGCACGTGCTGTGAGCTTTGAAGAAGATTGGGTTGTGCTTGAGTACGATTCAGAAAAGCAAGACTTCGAGAAAAGCGCGATCGCCTCTGCCCCAGAATGTAAAGAAGCCGAACTTTGGTCAGCATTGGTGCTAGGGGTGCGAGATTACGCCCGCAAATGTGGCTTTTCTAAGATTGTGTTGGGTTTGAGTGGTGGGATTGATTCCTCTTTGATTGCTGCGATCGCATCTGAAGCAGTGGGCAAAGATAACGTTCTCGGTATTTTAATGCCTTCGCCTTATAGTTCAGATCACTCGATTCAAGATGCTCTAGCACTCGCTGAGAATTTGGGAATTCAGACTCAAACATTTCCAATTGGAACCTTAATGGAATGTTTTGACCACACGCTCGATCCATTGTTTGCTGGAACGCCCTTTGGACTGGCAGAAGAGAACTTACAGTCTCGAATTCGTGGCACGTTGCTGATGGCAGTATCGAACAAATTCGGGCATCTACTCGTTTCGACGGGGAATAAATCTGAGGTCGCTGTCGGTTACTGTACGTTGTATGGCGATATGAATGGGGGGCTTGCTGCGATCGCAGATGTTCCGAAAACTCAAGTCTACAAACTGTGCGAATGGTTAAATCGTTCTACTGAAATCATTCCGAACAATGTTCTGAGCAAGCCTCCGAGTGCAGAACTGAAGCCAGATCAAAAAGATCAAGACTCGTTGCCAGAGTATGACGTGCTGGACGATATTCTCGATCGCTATCTTCACCAGCATCAACCTTTAGCAGAAATCGTTGCAGCCGGACATGACGCTGCGATCGTCGAACGAGTGGCGAAATTAGTTCGGATTGCGGAGTTCAAACGGAAGCAAGCACCGCCTGGATTGAAAGTTACCGATCGAGCTTTTGGAACCGGGTGGAGAATGCCGATCGCGAGTCGCTGGATTGCTCAAATTTCTCACAATTCGTAAAATGTGTAGTTGTGTGAAGCAAGACCGATGACGAGACGAACTTCTCCAGATGATTTACAAAATTGGGACGATGCTCAGGATATCGAGCATTTAGTCAACGATAAGCGATCTCATAAACGTGCCACACCTGCTAAAGGTCGTCGCCGCAATCGTCGCTATGAAAATCGCTTACTCAAATTGCAGATCGAGAACGTTGAGTTTGACGAAGGTAGCTAAGTTCATCGGGGGTTAATTCTCGCCATTCTCCGGGAGATAGTCCTGTGAGGCGAAGCTTTCCGATCGCGACTCGAACCAGTCTCAACGTCGGAAAACCGACGGCTGCAGTCATGCGACGAACTTGCCGATTTCGTCCCTCAGTTAACGTGATTTCGAGCCAAGCGGTCGGAATGTTTTTGCGAAATCGAATTGGGGGATCGCGATCGGGTAAATCTGGCTCAGGTAGGCGATCGACGATCGCCGGACGAGTCAGATAATCCTTGATTTTCACGCCTTTTCGCAATTGAGCGATCGCTTCGTCTGTTGGAATGTTTTCAACTTGTACCCAATAGGTTTTGGAATGTTCAAATTTTGGATCGCTGAGTCGGTGCTGAAGCTGACCGTTATCCGTCAACAGCATCAAGCCTTCGCTGTCTTGATCGAGCCGACCGACCGCGTAAACATTCGGCACAGGAATGAAATCTTTTAGCGTCGATCGAGGATTCGGTGAGTCATCGGTAAACTGACTCAGCACATTGTAAGGTTTATAAAACAGCAAGTGAGGCATAACGATTGCCAAAGACTTGCTTGATTTTACGATCCTAGGAAGGGTAATGTGAGCCAGCGGCGTGATCGACCATTTGAAGTTGTTTCTGACAGTTGCAGCACAATTTTTAATTCATGCAGCGGCTTTGTTGTGCGCGCGATCGGTGTATTGAATAGTAGCGCGATCGTAATCACTAGAACTAATGTCCAAGCGGTCGGAAACTTAATCAGTGGGAAATGACGAACCATCGATATGTCTGAGAACAGCTTGTTCATTATGGCGGAATTCGTCCAAGATGACACAGTTGAACAATCGGTGGCATTACGGAATTTATTGCGAACTTAAATCTTTCGTCCCAAAATAATCACATCGCGATCGCACTGCCAGGATTGAGCAACTTCGGGCAAATATCCCCATTGGGCAAAGCCGAATTTTTTCAGCAATTCAACACTGGGCATATTTTCAGCAAAGGCAATGCCGAGCAACGTTCTAATGCCGAGGTTTGGAGATTGTGCGATCGCATGTTTGAGCAAAGTCTGCCCAACGCCTTGTCGATGAAATTTCGGTGCAACATATAAGCTAATTTCAGCCGTCGATCGATATGCTTCTCGACCGTAATACATCCGAAACGCAAACCATCCTGCAATCTGATTGTCTCGTTCTAAAACCCATAAAGGATAGCGATCGGGAGAATGCGATCGAAACCAATCTAATCGACTTTCGACTGATACAGGTTCAACATCAGCCGTAATGGTTTTTGCCGCAACTGCGTGATTATAGATTTCAACAATGGCGGGTAAATCAGCTTCAACAGCATCTCGAATCATTGCGGCGTAACCTGCTGAGAAATCCATTGCAAATAAGGGTGTGATCCTTGAACAATCGGGAGGGCAATAATTTCAGGAACTTCGTAAGAATGAAGTTCACGGATTTTCGCTTCGAGTTCAGCAAAGCGATCGAGTTTTGACTTAATGACCAATTGCCATTCTTCTTCTTGGTGAATCTCCTCTCGCCAAGTGTAGACGGACTGTACGGGTAGGAGTGTTACGCAGGCTGCTAATTTCGCAGCAACCAGCGATCGCGCTAGCATTTCCGCCTGAGCCTTTGAGCCTGCGGTTACTAAAATCACTCCGAACTCTGATTGTGTCATAAGCTTAAAAATGAACCCTAGCGACTTTCAGTGTAATTGCCATGAGCAAAAAAATCCTGTTGACTTTAGTATGGATCGGTTTTGTAAGCTATGCTTTCACGCTTGCTCCTCCTCAGCAGCCTGACACGTTTGATTTAATTATCAATCTCTCAACCGGAAAGATCGCAGGGGTGAATCCTTTGATTGTGGCGCTCTTTAATATCATGGGCGTTCTGCCGATGGCGTATAGTTGCATCACATTCTTGGATGGTCGATCGCAAAAAATTCCGGCTTGGCTGTTTACGCTTGCATCATTTGGTACTGGTGCATTTGCGTTATTGCCGTATTTGATTTTCCGTCAGCCGAGTCCGACCTTTCAGGGACAGAAAAATTGGCTCCTCAAGATTTTAGATTCTCGAATCACAGGTAGCGCGATCGCACTCAGCGGAATTGGTCTATTTCTTTACGGAGTGATGAATGGCGATTGGAGTAACTTTGTGCAACAGTGGCAGACTAGTCGATTTATTCATGTAATGAGTTTAGATTTTTGTCTATTATGTGCATTGTTTCCGATTCTGTTGCAAGACGATATGAAACGACGTGGTTTAACTGATTCACAAGTGTTCAAGATTCTGTCATTCTTCCCGTTCTTTGGAGCGTTGATTTATTTGGCATTGCGTCCACCCACGATCGAGCAATCGACTCCTGTTCCATCTGAGCAAGTTGCAGTATGAAGTTAGGCGATTCTGAAGTCCACATTTGGCAAGTGAACTTAGACGAGGTGCAACTCCATCTCTTATCAGCAGATGAACAAGTCAGAGCCGATCGATTTAAATTTGAGCAGCATCGCAAACGATTTATTGCAGGGCGATCGTTTTTGCGATCGCTGCTTTCTCGCTATTGTCAAGCCGATCCGATGGCCTTGGAATTTGAATATAGTTCGCACGGAAAACCTGCGCTCAAGCGATCACGAATTCAATTCAATCTAGCGCATTCGCAGCATTTAGCTCTGTATGCAGTGACTTACGATCGACTGGTGGGGATTGATGTTGAAGCAATTCGACCGATGGATGATTTAGAGTCTCTGGTGCAGCGATTCTTTTTACCTTCGGAGTACAAAGCAATTCGAGCCGATAATGCTTTATTTTTTCAGTACTGGACTTGCAAAGAAGCGTTTCTAAAAGCGATTGGAACCGGAATTTCAAAACTGAAAGAATTAGAGATTGAGAATGCACAGTTAAAGACGATTCCAGTGGAAGCGCGATCGCGAAAATGGCATCTTCAGCAGCTATCGATTCAAGATGATTTTGCTGGAGCCATCGCAGTTGAGCAAAATTGTCCATCTCTCGAATTGAAGTCTTTTAAATCACTCACAGGTGAGATGCAGGAGCTTGATTAGTCAAGCAATACTCCAGAAAGTATGCTCTCCTCAAAAATATGACAATCGAGTTTAATCTCTTCGCGCCTCGCAACGAAGCGGTGGAGCTTATTGGTTCTTTTTCGGATTGGCAAGGCGTTCCGATGGAGAAAGATGAAACAGGCTTTTTCCGAGTTCAGCTTGAGCTAAAAGATGGTGATTATCAATATAAATTTCGCATTAAACATCAAGATAAATGGATTGAAACCAACGATCCGTACATGACAGAAATGGATCGTAAAACTCAAAATGGCATCGTTCATATTAAAGAAGGTCAACGCATCTTAGATACCTTTATTTGGCAACATGACGACAGTTTTCTCCCCGATAATCGCGATCTAGTTCTCTACGAAATGCACATTGCTGATTTCTGTAATGCCGATCCTTCTGATCCGACGAAATTCAAACAAGCTTTAGAAAAGCTCGATTATCTCAGCGAATTAGGCATTAATGCGATCGCGCTAATGCCGATTACTGAATATGCTGGCGATTACCGTTGGGGATATATGCCTCAACACTTTTTTGCCCTAGAAAGTAGCTATGGCAAACCTGCGGATTTCAAATCTTTTGTCGATGAATGTCATGCGCGTGGAATTCGCGTTTTCATCGACTGTATTTTCAATCATACGCATGAAGAAAGCCCGTTATTGTTAATCGATCGAGATTATTGGTACTACCACGATCGACATTACCCTGAAGACGATGCGAACTACTGGGGGCCTGAACTCAGCTACGAAAACTACGACCCTGATCGCGACATCCGCCCAACTTGGAACTACGTCAATGCCATCGTGCAATTCTGGACTCATGAGTATCACATTGATGGCATCCGCTATGATGCCGTTCGCCAAATTGCTAACGATGAATTCTTTGGCTGGTTATTTGAGCAGGTTAAAGTTCCTAAGCCGTTCTTTCACATTGCAGAACACATTCCCGACTCTAGCGAAATCTGCAAACCTCAAGGAGTCTTTGATGCCTGCTGGCATGAAAGCTTTCGCTACTTTCTCACAGATCTCCTGATTGGCAAAGACATCGACTTCAACGAATTCAAATCTGCGATCGCTGCTCAGCCGCAAGGATATGCAGAGGCGACTTCTGTGATTAACTATCTCGCAACCCACGATCGCGAACATCTCATCGTCGAACTGCAAGACGCTGGCATTGATGATCTCGATCGCATCAAACTCGGCGCAATGATTCAATTCACTGCCCTTGGAATTCCTATGCTCTGGATGGGGGACGAATTCGGACAAGACACGTACAAAACCGAAACGACAACTGAACCTAACCCACTTGATTGGTCACTGCTTCAGAAAAATCAGCCTCTTTTTGACTTTTACAAACGCCTGATCGCACTGCGGCATGAAAAATCATCCTTACGCAGCGACAATCTTGAATTTTTCCATGAGAACGGCAAAGTTTTAGCCTATGTGCGGTGGAATGAGGCAGGAGAAAGAATGGTCGTTGTTGCCAATTTCTCAGATCAAGATTTTGAGAATTATGCGATCGACCATTTTCCCGCTGATGGAACTTGGAAAGATTGGAGCGATGGGCAAGAGGTTGACCCTAGTGCGATCGATCTTCCCAGTTTCAGCGCCAAAATTTTGCTCCAATGATCCGGCTCCCGAATTGCTGTGATAATATTGTAAACTGCCGTATTCATCGCAATTCAGGACAACGTAATGGCACTGGTACAAGAGCGCAAACAAGAAATCATCACCCAATATCAAGTTCACGAAACCGACACCGGATCGGCGGATGTCCAAGTTGCCATCCTCACCGAGCGGATCAACAAACTCAGCCTTCACCTCCGCAGCAACAAAAAAGACCACGCATCCCGCACCGGACTTTTGAAAATGATCGGTCAGCGCAAGCGTCTGCTCGCCTACATCCAAAAAGGTGACGCTGCACACTACCGCGAACTCATTGCGCGCCTCGGCATCCGGGGTTAATCATCAATGGCTTCCGAATCCAATACCCCTGATCCCCAACCAGAGCGCCTACCTTTCGAGCCAGGACGCAAGAAAGCAGCGAAGCCTGCCAAACCTGCGCCCGAACCCGAAAAGAAAGCCAGCACGAAGTCGTCGGGCAAATCTGGCTTAATCGAGAAACGACCAACCTCGGTGAAGAAGCCAGCCGCTCGACCTGCTGCCCCAGCCCCAGCCCCCATCCCGGAAGTTGTGACTCAACGAATGGCGCGACGGATGGCGTTTTTTTGCGGCATTCCAACCACGCTGGGTATCGCTACATTTGTGGTCAGCTACTTCATCGTCACGCAAGGCATTTACAAACTGCCGAATGTTGCCGTGGTACTGGTGAGTATGCTCTTTTTTGGGTTAGGGGTGATTGGATTGTCCTACGGTGTGCTATCCGCCTCTTGGGATGAAGATCGAGTCGGCGGACTCGTTGGAGCGAGCGAATTTACAACGAATGTAGGTCGCTTAGCAGGAGCCTGGAAAGAAGCACGGGCGCGACAAAAGCAACCGCGCAGCGAGAATTAGGCAATCGATCAGGCTACGATGAAAAATGCACTGCTGATCAGGGCGGATTCTAGCTCAATCAGCACGCTACAGAATCAATACACTCAGCAGGATTTTTAACATGATTGTGGTTATGAAGGTTGGCTCCCCAGAAGCCGAAATTGCTCGCCTCACTGAGGAATTCGTCAGTTGGGGACTCAGCCCGGAAAAGATCGTCGGTAAGCACAAAGTTGTGATCGGGCTAGTTGGCGAAACTGTCGCAATGGATCCGCTGCAAATTCAAGAAGCTAGCGCTTGGATTGAACAAGTTTTAAGAGTTGAGCAACCTTTCAAACGCGCAAGCCGCGAGTACCGCAATGGTGAAGCGAGTGAAGTTGCCATCCCGACTCCCAATGGTGTGGTTTATATCGGAGAGCATCACCCGATCGTCACAGTTGCAGGGCCTTGCTCGGTTGAGAATGAGGAAATGATCATCGAAACGGCACGGCGCGTCAAAGCGGCTGGTGCTCAATTCCTCCGAGGCGGTGCATTTAAGCCGAGAACGTCTCCTTATGCATTCCAAGGTCATGGTGAAAGCGCATTAGGATTATTGGCTGCTGCCCGTGAAGCAACCGGATTGGGGATCATCACCGAATTGATGGATGCTTCTGATCTCGAACCGTTGGCAGAAATTGCAGACGTGATTCAAATCGGCGCGCGCAACATGCAGAACTTCTCGCTGTTGAAGAAAGTAGGCGCACAAGACAAGCCGATTCTGCTCAAGCGGGGTATGGCCGCAACGATCGAAGATTGGCTGATGGCAGCAGAATATATTCTTGCTGCGGGAAATCCGAACGTGATCCTATGTGAGCGTGGAATTCGTACCTTCGATCGCCAATATGCTCGTAACACACTCGATCTCTCTGCGATTCCAGTGCTGAGAACATTGACTCACCTGCCGATCATGATTGATCCGAGTCATGGAACCGGACGCGCAGAATACGTTCCTTCAATGGCAATGGCCTCGATCGCGGCTGGAACCGATTCGCTGATGATCGAAGTTCACCCGAATCCGAAGAAAGCGCTCTCTGATGGGCCGCAATCGTTGACTCCAGATGCGTTTGATCAACTGATGCGCGATTTAGCGATCGTCGGTAAACCCCTCGGACGCTGGACAGAACAACGTCAACCCGTCGGTGTCTAATTTTAGAATTTGAAAACAGTCCTCAGGTCGTCAAAGACACCTGAGGATTTTTTTGTGCAAAGTTCAACCTTGCTCAGAGAGCCAAATTTCTAAATCTTGAACTGTTGCGAAATCTAATAGCGCTTCACCCAACTGCTCAAGCTGTTCAGAGGATAGAGTCGCAACCTGGCTTCGCATCGCTTCGTCAAGCTGCCCCACTTTCTTGCTCAATAGTCGGAAAATCAGCGATCGTTCTCCTTCTTCCTTTGCTTCCCGAATCGCTCTTGGTTCCTCAGTCAAATCTAGTCCCAACATTGCTCTAATCTCCGTTTGGCTTAAACTGGAAAATTTGTACAGCATAATCGAGGTCACAACATCTATTATGTTCTGGCGCTCTTGATTAGGGAAGCCCTCTTGCTGTGTACGAGTCAGCAAATATCGCGCTTCATCTGCGGCCTGCTCTTCTTTGACGATCGTTAAGACGACAACAGCGATTGGAATTGGTAATGAGCGAATCTCACCTAACTCGTTCAAGTAAACTCGATGCACCTGTTCGCCATTGAGCAAAGACCGATGCGGATGAATATCATCTTGCTCAGTTGAGCGTGAAGGATAAATAATCACAGCCTGCCAGTCAGAAAAACGCGATCGATTGCGATAAAAATACAGCGAGGATTCGCTAAACAACCGCTCATAAAGCGTTTGATCTTTTTGGAACTGCACTTCAGAAAAGAAAACGATCCCAGGTTCAGATTCAGGTGGGAGAAAGACCCCATCAATTTCAAACTTTGGCTCTTTGACGGCAACAGAATCGAATTGATAACTTGCTGCATTGTGAGGACGATCACCGATCAAATCAAACAGCAGTTGAGGAGAACGCTGGAACATTTGATAAAAAATTGGATCGCGCCGCATACAGCAATCTGCAAATTTACTCGATCAACTGTACTGATTTATTTGTCTTCCTGCAAGTTTAACTCAAGCTGAAAACCGCTCTAACCAGCGCCGGATTCTCACCTTTCCTGCGACATAAAACGGCAATTGATAATGCTCCGCCATCAGCCAAGCCACAAACGTGAAATGCAGCCCAAACGTCAACGCGATCCAGAACGTCGGAAACCAGGCTCCTGAATCCCCATCCAATGGCACAAAAATCTTCGAGGGTAGCCAGATCAAGCTAGGGGGCAAAACGACCAGCGCAAGTCCGACCATCCAAATAATGATCGACAAGTCCAGATCTGTCTGATTGACCGTCTGCCATTTCCGCCCATTCCAGCGCCAGGTCATCGGTTGCGAACTGTCCTCCACATGTACCGTTTGCTCTTTGAGATTCGTTGTGAAAATATGGCGACAGAAATTACAGGCAAATGCATCCATCAAGGTCAACGCTTCGATCTGCCCATGCCGACAAATTGGGCAAGGAAAGGCTTCTTGTGTATTCAACGTTTTGCGATCGTGAACCCCATTCGTTTTTGGATGCTGCATGATCCAGCCTCAGAAAATCACTTTGTCTAGTCTAACGATTTTCATCTTGAGCATTGGGATTCCTCTAATTCCTTTAATCCTTGCTATCAGGAGATTCCATTTGCGGATTGAGCAATTCCACCTAGAATAGATGGATAAGTACATATACACAGCGCAGGGCTATCGATATGGCAGAGGGCGAATCTCAGGCACAAGCGCCTCTTTCAGAGCGCGAATTGCAGGTCATTGAATTGGTCGCTGCTGGCTTGACGAACCAAGACATTGCCGAAAAACTAGAAATCAGTAAGCGAACTGTCGATAACCACATCAGTAACATTCTCACGAAGACCGAAACGGAAAACCGGGTCGCCTTAGTGCGCTGGGCATTGCAGTGGGGCAAGGTTTGCCTAGATGATGTCAATTGTTGTCCCTTGCCCCCTTATAACGGAGCGGTATGAGTTATTCGGTTCAAAATCCCAAATTGCCGTTAGCAGTGTATCGTGAGGTCGCTGCTCATTTATCTCAGGTAGAGGGGGTTCAAACGGAACTCACTCCACAAACCTCGAAGCAGTTTGATTACACGCTGAGCCAAGTGGGAAGTTTAGAAATTCAATTCTCAGAAACCGCTCATTCCGAAGCGCGTGCCCAGGTTGAAAAAATCTTGGCGTATTATGGCGATCGCTTTGGGGCTTGGACAATCCTTGCTCAGGCTTAGCGCTGCTCATAAGGCAATCTATAACTTCGCGGCAATCAATTCCAAAGGGTGAAATGAAGATGGTTTCTTCTCCGGTACTCGAAGCAAAATCACTGACTCGTCGCTTTGGTGGATTAGTCGCAGTGAATGCGGTTTGTTTCTCAGTCAATCCCGGAGAAATTTTTGGGTTGATCGGGCCGAATGGAGCCGGGAAAACCACTTTGTTTAATCTCGTGACGGGGATGATTCCCCCTTCGAGCGGGCAAATGCTGTACAACGGAACGGAAATTTCTAAGCTCCGTCCGCATCAGATTGCCGCGAAAGGGATTGCTCGGACGTTTCAAAATATTCGATTGTTTAGCAACTTATCCGTTTTGGAAAATGTGATGATTGCTCGACATCTGCAAACAAGTAGTGGATTACTTCAAGGGGTGATCGGAGCCGCCGCTCAGGAAGAACAGACGACTCGGCAAGCGGCTTTAGAACTGTTGGAATTGGTAGGACTGAGCGATCGCGCGGAAGAGAAATCGCGCAATTTGCCCTATGGTGAACAACGCCGCTTAGAAATTGCCAGAGCTTTAGCGCTTCAGCCGCAGGTGTTATTGCTCGATGAGCCTGCTGCGGGGATGAATTTGAACGAGAAACATCAACTGAGTGAATTTATCCGTCAAATCCGCGATCGCTTCAACCTGACCATTTTATTGATCGAACATCACGTTCCCTTGGTTATGGGATTGTGCGATCGCATTGCCGTTTTGGATTTTGGACAACTGATTGCAATGGGCGATCCGGCTCAGGTTCGCAATGATCGAGCGGTCATTGAAGCTTATTTAGGCGGCGAATAGGCGACAATACAGTCACTTTGCTTTTCTAGCTGTCCTATGTCTCCTTTGCTCGAACTGATCAATCTCAGCGTCAATTATGGTGGTATTCAGGCATTACAAGCGATCGACATTCAGATCAATCCCGGTGAAGTCGTCACCCTAGTCGGAGCCAATGGCGCAGGTAAAAGCACGACGCTGCGAGCGATTTCTCGAATTGTGGGAGTCCGCAGCGGCAAAATTATTTATGCTGGACAAGACATCACGCAGCGTCGGGCGAGTGAAGTCGTCAAGTTAGGCATCGCTCATAGTCCAGAAGGCAGAAGAGTTTTAGCCCGACAAACGGTGCTGGATAATTTAGAACTCGGGGCTTATATTCGCTCAGATCGGTTTGGAATCAAAGCTGATATGGAGCGGCAGTTTCAACTCTTTCCTCGACTCGCAGAACGGCGCAATCAACTTGCCGGGACGCTCAGTGGGGGTGAGCAACAAATGTTGGCGATCGCGCGCGCTTTGATGAGTCGTCCTCAATTGTTGTTACTCGACGAACCCAGTTTAGGCTTAGCGCCGACGATCGTGCGTGAAATCTTTTCGATTCTTGCCCAGTTGAAAACGACAGGCGTAACGATTCTTCTGGTGGAGCAGAATGCAAATTTAGCGTTACAAATTAGCGATCGCGCTTATGTCTTAGAAGCGGGATGTATTACGCTTTCTGGAAACGCTTCAGCATTATTGGGTGACGATCGTGTAAAACAAGCTTACTTAGGGTAATCAAAACGTGGTAAATCAACTCTAAGGACGAATTTTGTCTGCAATTCAAAATTACACGTGTGCTATGAAATCTATTGTTTCCCGTCGTTCGATCGTATTGTTTGCCCTCACGATCGCAGTTTCGGCTTGTAGTTCTGGAGGGTCGAATTCTGGTGGGGGAGCGATTTCTGGAGCGATTCCGATCGGAGTTGGCATCGCGCAGACGAGCAACGTTGCCTTACTTGGACAAGAACAAGTGGCAGGCGTGAAGATTGCAGAAAAATATTTTAATGACAATGGTGGTGTGAATGGTACGCCGATCAAAATCGTTCTGCAAGATACAGCAGGGGATGAACAAGGGGCGATCAATGCGTTTCAGACGTTGATTAATCGCGATCGCGTCGTCGGAATTGTCGGGCCGACTTTATCGCAACAGGCGTTTGCTGCAAGTCCGATCGCGAATAATGCGAAAGTGCCAGTTCTCGGCCCCTCAAATACTGCCAAGGGAATTCCACAAATTGGCGATTTTGTGGCGCGAGTGTCTGCCCCAGTGGCGGTCGTTGCGCCTAACTCTGTGCAAGCCGCGCTGAAGCAAAATCCCAATATCAAACGAGTCGCAGTCTTCTTTGCTCAGAATGATGCGTTTAGTAAGTCAGAAACAGAGATCTTTCAGCAAACCGTGAAAGATAAAGGCTTAGAACTCGTAACGGTGCAGAAGTTTCAAACCACAGATACAGATTTTCAGACGCAAGCCACGGCTGGAATTAATGCTAAACCAGATTTGGTGATTATTTCGGGACTCGCAGCAGATGGTGGGAACTTAGTTAAACAGTTGCGCCAACTCGGCTACAAAGGATTGATCATTGGCGGAAACGGGTTGAATACATCGAATGTGTTTCCGGTTTGTCAGGCGCTGTGTGATGGCATTCTGATTGCTCAAGCTTATAGTCCTGAACATCCAGGTGCAGTGAATAAAGCGTTTCGCTCAGCCTATCAAGCTCAGTTTAAGAAAGAACCACCCCAATTTTCGGCGCAAGCATTTACAGCCGTTCAGGTCTTTGTAGAAGCGTTGAAGCAAGTGGATACGAAAAAATCGTTAAATGAGGTTCGCACTCAACTCAATCAAACACTGTTGAAAGGAAACTATGACACGCCGATCGGACAAATTTCTTTTAATCCTGAAGGCGAAATTTTTCAGCAAGCGTTCTATGTGGCTCAAGTGAAAATGTCACCCGATGGCAAGACTGGACGATTTGAGTTTCTCAAGTAATCGGCAAACGGCTCTTAATTCACCTTCTAAACCTTAAACTCGTGTCTTTCACTATCCTGCTGCAAAATCTGTTGAATGGTTTGTCGATTGGGAGCGTGTATGCGATCTTCGCGTTAGGCTACACG